>JBGAHE010000127.1:0-19351 GCA_044226365.1 Bryobacteraceae bacterium | reverse complement strand
CAGGCCGCCTTCGGACTCACTTCGTTGATCTCGCGCAAGTAGCTCGCATCGTAGTCCCAATCGCGTTCGAACTTCGCAATCGCTTTTCGCAAAACCCATTTGATCATGGCGTAATTTACTGTCTCCACCAATGAGACGGAATGGCCGCGCGCGGTGTGACATAGTCCGGACGGGCAAAAGGAAAGCCAATGGTGAACTGCGTGCGATCCACGGGTGAGGAAGCACCGCGGCAATTGGTGGATTACCACCGCTTTGGTGGTTGTCCACCTGCCAGGCCCGCACTACCGACCAGTGTTTTCAAGCAGTTAAACATGGCCACCCAATTGCATTATGTGCAGTCCGTAAGCGGAAGGAGATAGACATGAAAAGCAATTGGATCAAGATGGCCGTCGTCGCGCTGGGAGCGCAAGCGGCGATGTGGGCTCAAGCCTACCCGCCCCAGGACCCCAACTATTACCCGGACGACCAACGGCAGTACAGCACGGCCCCCAACAGCCCTTACGACGGTCAGTACGGCCGTAATCCGGCCTACAACCAGGGCTACGACCCCAATTACGACCCGAACTACGGCAGCAGCTATGGGCCCAACTATGGCCCGAACTACGACCCCAACTATGGCTACCAGGCGCCGCCGCCCCCGCCTCCCCCGGCTTACGCCTACTCCCGCCCGCCGATGCCCGGCCCGGGCTACCTCTGGGTCGACGGCTATTGGGGCTTCTACGGCGGCCGGTATGCCTGGACGCGCGGATACTGGCGGCAGCCCCCTTACGCCGGCGGATATTGGGTAGCGCCGCGTTATAGCGGTGGCCGCTTCTTCGCCGGCTTCTGGGCTGGCCCCCGAGGCGGTGGCTACGTCCGGGGCCCGGCCTATCGCGCCCCCTATGGCCGCGGCTTCCACGGCCGCCGCTAACCCTTCGCTCCAACACGAAACCGGCCCGCGTGACGTCGTTCGCGCGGGCCGGTTCGCTTTTATCCCTCGTCCCGATACTGCGTCTTCAGCCGCGCCAGTTCCCGCTCCAGTTGCCGCGTCACCCCCGCCATGCCCGGCTGCCCGTAAAGATTCCGCCGCTCGTCGGGATCCTGCCGCAGATCGAAGAGCTCCCACGACGGCGGCTGATCGCCGTAATAGTGAATCAGCTTGTGCGTGCGCGTCCGCACGCCTCGATGCGGCGGCACCCGATGCGGCGTCAAGTATTGGAACGTCGGATCCGCATGCGCCTCTTTGCCCTTCCCCTGCAACTCCGCCCAGGAGTTCTCGTAGTAGGCGTAGTAAACCGACTGCCGCCAATCCCGCGGCGTCTTCCCCTCGAGTAGCGGCCGCAACGACCGGCCCTGCATGGACGGCGCCACGGGCACTCCGGCATAGTCCAGCATCGTCGGCGCGAAATCGATGTTCACTGTCATCGCGTCGTTCACCGCGCCGCTACGCCCGCCAGGCGCCCGCACCAGCAAAGGCACCCGCAGTGACGGCTCATACATGAACCGCTTGTCGTACCAGCCGTGGTCGCCCACGAAGAAGCCGTTGTCCGACGTGTAGATAATCAGCGTGTTGTCCATCTGGCCGGTCTGCTCCAAGTGCGCAAACACCCGCCCCAGATTGTCATCCACCGCCGCGATGGCCCCATAGTAATCCTTCACGAAGCGCTGATAGAGCCACTTCTTCTGCGCCTTCGCCTCCAAGCCTTTCGGCAAATCTGGATAGTCGGGTGCCAGCGACAGATCGAAGCGCATGTCTTCCGCTTCGCGCGCCATCTTGCGCGTCGCGTAGTCGTCATCGTACGTCGGCGGCGTCGGGATCTCCACGTCGTCATAGAGGCGAGCGAACCGCGGTGGCGGCTGGAACGGACGATGCGGCGCCTTGTGCTGATACACGAGGCAGAACGGCTTCTCCGACGGCTGCTTCAGAAACTCGAGCGCAAAGTCCGTGGTCAGATCCGTGGCATAGCCTTCGTACTTCTTGCGCTTTCCCTGCTCGATGAACTCCGGATTGAAGTAGAGGCCTTGGCCCGGCAGAATCCGCCACGTGTCGAAACCCACCGGATCATGCGACAAGTGCCACTTACCGACCATCCCCGTCCGATAACCCGCCGCCTGCAAGAGTTGCGGATACGTCACGAGCTTCGGATTGATGTGCTCTTCGTGGCCCTTCAGTTCCGAGTTGCCGCGAATGCCATGCAGATGCGAGTAGCACCCCGTCAGAATGGTCGCGCGGCTGGGAGCGCACAGCGAGTTGGTGACGAACGCATTGGTGAAGCGCGTGCCCTCGCGCGCCAGCCGGTCCAGATTCGGCGTCTTCACCAGACGATTGCCGTAGCAGCCCAAATGGGCCGCGGCGTGATCGTCGGTCATGATGAACAGAATGTTGGGACGGGGTCGGGCGCCGGCTGCCGCCGTGGCCGCCAGAAAAGTACGTCGGGTAACCATGCAGGCAAGCTGATGGTATCACCCGCTTCAGACGCTACGTATAACGCATCTTGGTCTGCTGCCGCAGACCGCCCATGAACTCGAGCCCCACGATGAAGTTCAGCCCGCGTTGCTCGCACCGGCGGACATTCGCTGAGCCCTTCACGCCGTTCGCCACGCACTCCACCTGCACCAGCGCTCGCAACGGCACCCGCTCGCGGATCGTCACACTCAGTCCCGAGTCGGAGACGTCGCGTGCCTCGGCTCGCACAAAGTGGGCGACCTTGTTGTCGTCCTCCCAATACAACCGCACGACGCCGGTAATGGGAGTTCGTTCATGGTTTCGCTGATGGGACACGGCAATTTCCGCACGAAGAACCGAACTGCACGAAATTCGGCTGTTTCCGCAGAAATGTTTAGAGAGCCCGCACGCGCATGCCATCCCGGAGCACCAGTTCCGAAGGCAGGACCACGCGCGCACCGTCAGTGATTCCCTCCAGCACTTCGATGTGGGTCACGCTCGAAACACCCGTGCGAATCGGACGCCACCGCAGCAGTTCGCCTTCGAGCACATACACGCCCATCTGATTACCCTCGCGCCGCACGGCTTCCTTCGGCAGCGTCAAGGCGGACTCCACGACCTTCGTCTGAATGAACGCGTTGACGTTGGTTCCCGGCAGCAACACCAGCCCCGGATTCTCGATGATGCAGACCACTTCGCCCACCTGCCGCGTGTTGAGCGCCACAATCCGCGTCGGCAGTTGATCCACCACGCCCGTCCAGTTCTCGTCCGGATGCGCATCCCACGTGATGCGCACCGGCAGCCCCACCTTCACGCGACCCAACTCCGGCTCATCCACGTACACCACCACCTTCAGCCGCGCGATCTGCCCGATCGCCGCCACGTCCGCTCCCGGACTCAGCCACGCGCCCTGCCGCGCGTCCACCTGATACGCCACTCCAGCCATCGGCGCGCGCACCACGGCCAACTCGATCTTGCGCTTCGCCTGCTCCGCCACCGCTTGCGCTTCGCTCAAGCGCGCCCGTGCGGACCGCACCGACGACGCATCCACCAGCCGCCCCCGCCGCTCTTCGAGCGACCGGATCTGCAGTTCCGCCTGAGTCAGCTTCTGTTGCTGCGGAATCAGTTCCTGCCGCGGCACGGCATTCGCTTTGATCAGCCGCTCGAGCGTCGCGATCTCGCGCCTCGCCTCCGACGCATCCTCGCGCGCCCGGCGCAAACCGCTTTCGATCTCGGCTAACTCCACGCCCCGGCCGCCCTGCTCCAGCCCGGCAATCTCCGCGCGCGCCTGCTCGATCCGCGCCTCGGCCGAAGTCAGTTCCGCTTGTGCGTCGCGCGCATCCAGGCTGACCAGCACCTCGCCTTTTTGCACCGCCTGCCCGGCCTTCACCCGCAGATTGGCCACCAGCCCTTCGCGCTCGGCGCGCGCCATGGCCCACTCCACCGGCTCGGCCTTGCCGTTGGTGGAGAGCACGCTTTCGAGCCGCTGACGCTTGGCGCCGGTCAACGTCACCTCCGGCAGCGCGTTCGCCGCGGAGTACCACCACCAGCCGCCGGCCAGCACGAGCGCCAGCGCCAATCCCCAAACAATGCGCTTCAAGCTGGCTCCTTGCAATAGTCAAACAACAGGCGCCATTCGGCGAGTTGTCTTTCGAGCGCCCGCTTCTCTTCGTCGCTACCCGGCTGCACCCGGCCGCACTCGTTCACAAATTCGATCGGGTCCCAGCGGCCGTACTGCGCCGCCAGCGCCTGCTGCACCGGATGAGCGCCCGTCCGCCGAAACCAATAACCGGCATTGCCGGCGTCCGGCTCCTGCCGATGGATGATGGCGTGCCAGTAGCTGCCTTCGGCGCTCCCGTCTTCCTGCGCCGCTTCGTGAGCTTGTTCCCAGCAGCCGAAGTAGAAGTAGAGCCCGGCCAGGGCGCCCTGCGGCGCGCGCGCGCCCGGAAACAATTCCTGGGCTGAATGTCCGGACAAAATCTGGATCACCTGCGCGTCGCCATGATCGTGTCCGCGCCGCACCAGCTTCGGCACCCGCCCGGGCGCGGCCTCGAGCAGCGCGCTCGCCAGGCTCACTGCAGCCCCCCGGCCCGATTGGCCGAAAGGATCTGCTCGATCACCTCGCGCGCCTCCTGCTCGATCCACGTGGCTTCACAGCGCGGGCACACCAGCGCCGGCACATTCTCAATCTCGAACATCTCGCCGTCCACCATCTGCTGATGCAGAATCACGCGGCGTTCGAGCCCCACATGGCACTCCTCGCAATGGGTCAGAATCCCTGAGTTCGCGTCCACCCCTCTATTATCGAAGAAGAGATGCGCGTGGCGTTAGTTCTTTCCGCGGGGGGCCTGTTTGGCGCCTACCAATGGGGTGCCTGGGAGGCGCTCGAGGACGTCCTGCAACCGGACCTGGTCATCGGCACCTCCATCGGCAGCCTCCACGCCTGGGCCATCGCCGGCGGCGCCCGCGCCCAGGACCTCGCGCCTCTCTGGCAGGACCCGTCGCTCGAACAAGCCATCGCCTGGCGCTTCCCCCGCGGCCTTCGCCAAGGCATCCTTGACACCCGCCGTCTCGAGCACCGCATCGAGCAGCTTCACTCCGCCTACGTCCCCCAACGCTCCATCGGCATCGTTGCCAACGCCTACCCGCGCCTCCGGCCGCGTCTGTTCCGCGATCGCGAGATCACCTGGGAGCATCTCGCTGCCTCCTGCGCCGTCCCGTTCTTCCTACGCCAGCCGCAGTTGAACGGCGCCACCTACGCCGACGGCGGCTTGTTCGACTCGCTCAACGTCTGGGCCGCCCACGAAATGGGCGCCGACGTCGTCGTGGTCCTCAACTGCTGGAAACCCCAACAGCCCTGGATCATCGATAAGCCCGTGGGCTGGGTGGCGGCGCGTCGACGGCGGGAAGCGGCCGCCGTTGCCTCACCCAATCCGTCTCCACAACGGCTAGTGCTGATAGAACCGGCTCAGTCGCTGGGGCGCATGCGCGACAGCATGTTCTGGAACCGCCAACACATTGAGGACTGGCGCCAATTGGGCCGCGCCGACGCGCTTTCAAAGAAACAAATCATCTGTGATATGTTCTGAAGATGCCTTGCTACCGGATCTTCCGGATGCGCGATGAGAAGCGCCAACAGTTTCGCTGGGCACCGCATACGAGCGGTGTAACCCCTATCAAGCCAAAAGATTACGAATTGGTCGAACAAGTCCATGAAGCGCCGACGCCGTATCGGCTCTGGGCTGAACTGCGCGAGTCGGCGCAGCCGCTCGATGTCGGCGACGTGCTCGAGCTCCCGAACCAGGAATTGCGAATCTACAAGTACATCGGCTTCGAAGATGCCAAGTGGGTCCTGCCTGAGGTAAAAACCGGCATTGAGTTTGGTGACGCCGCGGCGGGCGGTCCGGTCGCAATGGCGCCCGCGACAGCGTAAAATAAAGGCATGGGTTGTAAAGCCGCGGGCGGTACCCCGGTGAACTGCTTCGCGTTGGTGAATTACCTTCCCGGCGAACTGGGTGAGTTTCTGAATGAGCTTCGAGGCGTGTTGGTCAAAGGCTGTCATGCACAGTCCCACGTGACCCTCTTGCCGCCTCGCGCCATCCAGGCGTCCACCGAAGCGGCTTGGGCCGCCATCACCGCCGCTCGCGAGAGCCTCGCTCCGTTTCCCGTGACCTTGGGGGAAGTCGAAGTGTTTCCCGGCACCAACGTCATTTATCTGGCCATCGCCGAAGGCTGGTCCAAATTACTGGCCGCGCACACCCGTCTCTCTCAAGGCGTGCTCGACAACCCGGAAGCCTTCCCCTATCATCCGCACGTCACGCTCGCGCAGGGCGTACCGCCCGAGGAGGTGGAAGCTGCCGCTGATCTCGCGCGGCAGCGCTGGCGAGATTATTCCGGCCCACGCAGCTTCCTGGTGAATGATTTGGTTTTCGTCCAGAACACGGACGCCAATGACTGGTTGGATCTCGAAGCCCTGAAGCTCGCTCCCGACGACGTCCCCGTCCCCGTTAGCTAGTTCCTCCGCCACCCGCCCCGCTGCTTAGTTCGGGTGAGCCCCCGGCCACCCGGCCACTTTGGCCATCAGCGCCACGAAGTAGTAGCAGATCCCCGCCACCAGTGCCGAAGCCGGCAGCGTCAGCACCCACGCCCACAACAGCCGCCGCGCCAAGCCCCACCGCACGCTCTTCACGCGATTGATCGAGCCCACGCCCGCAATCGCGCCGGTGATGACATGCGTCGTTGAGACGGGAATCTTCAGATAAGTGGGAAACAGAATGGCAATGGCGCCCGCCGTTTCCGCGCAGAAGCCGCCCCGCGGCTTCAGGCGAGTCAGTTTGCTGCCCATCGTATGCACAATGCGCCAGCCGCCGGTCATCGTGCCCAGCGCGATCGCGCCGAACGCCGAGAGGATCACCCAACCCTGCACGTGAAACTCTTTCAGATAGCCCGCCGACACCAGCACGCCGGTGATGATGCCCACCGTCTTCTGCGCATCGTTTGAACCGTGCGCGTAGCTGAACAGCGCCGACGAGAGCAACTGCAGACGCCGGAACCAACGGTCCATCTTGCTCGGTGTCGACCGCTGGAACATCCAATACACCACGCCCATCAGCACGTAGCCCAGCACTAGCCCCATCAACGGCGCCAGCACAATGAACTTGGTCGTCTCGATCCAGCCATCGATCTTGATGCCTTTCAGCGCGTTCGCCGGCCCCTCGAGCATTGCCACTTTGCACATCACCGCGCCGGCATAACCGCCGATTAGCGCATGCGACGAACTCGACGGAATGCCGTAGAACCAGGTGAACAGATTCCAGGCAATCGCGCCCAGCAAGCCGGCCAGAATCACAATCGGCGTGACGTAGTTCAGATTGACGAGGTTCGCGCCCACCGTTTGCGCCACCCCGGCCTCAGCCCGGAAGAGTAACGGCAACGCGGCAGCGAAGTTGAAGACCGCGGCCCACAGTACCGCCTGAAACGGCGTGAGAACCCGGGTGGCCACGATGGTCGCCACCGAGTTGGCGGCGTCGTGGAACCCATTGATGTAGTCAAAAATGAGCGCCACCAGGACGATGACGATCACCAGCACCAACAGAGCGGACATGACGCTAGCCGTTCTTCACGGCGACGTTTTGCAGAACGTCGGCCACGTCTTCACAGGCGTCGGTGGTGCGCTCGAGCAGGTCATAGATTTCGCGCAGCTTCATCACCTGAATCGCATTCACTTCCCGTTCAAACAGTTCGGCGACGGCGTTGCGCTCGATCGCATCCACCTCGGCTTCGATGTGGTTGATCTGCACACAGTATTCATCGAACGACCGACCGTCCCGCAGGGCCTCGAACGCCTTGGTCATCTCCGCCGTGCACCGCACCAGGCAAGCCGTAATATCGGTCACCGGCTTCGGAATGGGGTTCACTTTATAGGCCACCAGGCAATGAGCCGCGTCCTCCAGATAGTCGAGCACGTCGTCCAAATGCGAGGCCAGCGAATGAATGTCTTCCGGATCGATCGGAGTGATGAACGTCTGATTCAGCTTGATGTGGATCGAGTGAAGCACGCGATCCGCCTGCCCCTCGATCTCGGAAAGCTGAGCGGCGATCTCCGCCGTCAGCGAGTTATTCTTGCAGGCTTCGTGGAGCAACACCGCCGCCCGTTGGCTGAGCGTCGTCTGCTCCAGGAAACTCTGGTAAAACTTTTCTTCTTTGGGGAGAAACCGCATAGGCGCGATGGCGAACCTCTATCGTCTCAAAGGGGTGTGAACGGGTCAACCTGACTTGGTTACAGTCCGATGAATGACTAGTCCCCCGTCAGGATGGGGAAAAGCTCCGCTCTCGCCGGCTCCTCGGCCGCATCGGGGTCGAAAAATCGGGGATCCAGCAGCCGCTCGGGGTACAAATTCCCCATCGCCGCCAGCATCGTGTCTTTCATCCTGGGGTGCTCGTGCTCCATCTGGTCAATAAACTCCCGGAGCGCACTCCGCACGGTACCCGTCTTTTGCGAACAACCGCACGGCACCACCGAATCGGTAAGGCCGCCGGCATACGCTTTGGTAATCGTCTCCTGGACATACACCAGGGGCCGAATGAGTCGAAAGTCCTTATTTTTAGAGTAGGTTACGGGCGGCAGCGCGCTGATGCGGCCCGTGAACATCGTGTTCCGCAGCAGCGACTCGCAGAAGTCGTCCGCCGTGTGTCCGAGCGCAATCACGTTCGCGCCTAACTGCCGCCCCACGTCATAAACCGCGCGCCGGCGAAAGCGACTACAGAGGTCGCAGCCATGGTCCGGCTCATCGTCCAACAGCTTCAACGACGGATTGTCGACAATGTAATGCCACTCGATGCCGCGCGACACCAGCCAGTCGCCCAACGGCTGAATCGGCCGCAGAAACTTGCCCTGCTCGATGGTGAAAGCGCAGACGGAAAAATCGATGGGTGCGCGTTTTTGCAACAGCAACAACGCTTCGAGCAGCGTGACGGAGTCCTTACCGCCGGAAAGAGCCACGGCCACGCGATCGCCTTCACGGATCATCTTGAACCGCGTTACTGCTTCGCCGACCTTCCGCAGCAGGATCTTTTCCAGTTCCAAACCTCCATTATAGGAGGTTGCCGCGGTTACTTGCCTTCTTCAATGGGCACACGGACCGGGATGATCTTCGTAAAGACCTCCACTTCCACCAGCACCACGCGCGGCTTGAAGCTCGCCCCGGGCTTCATTTTGATGATCAATTTGCCCGTCGACATCGGCGCCAGCTTCTCCGGCTCGAACGACGCTTCCACGTCAGGATCGCGCACCGAGCGGACTTTCGGCACCAGGTAGCCGTTCAGCTTGTTCTCGAAAACGCGCTCCATCCTCGGCGACGCCGGCGTCAGCGTGGGACGGCCGGGCACTTCGACAAAGCCGAACGAGGACATCACTTCCGCCATCGGCGGATTCTTGATGCGGTCTTCGATCTCCTTGCGTTGCTTCTCGGTCACTTCGGTCTGCTGCTCGCTCGCCGGCAGCGCCCCGCAACCCATCGGCGTCGCCACGCAATTGCGCTCCGGCAGGTACCACATCCATTGCCCGTCGACGATCTTCCAATAGCTCTGCATCGGCACTTTCATGCGGATCACGCCGCCCATGGCGATCATCCGGTCCTGCTCCGCCAGCGCCAGCACAATGGCCTTGGTGAAGTTCTCCTCGTACTTGATCTCGCTGATCAGGTAGCTGTAATACGGGGGCTTGGGGGCCGCATAATAACGGTCCTTCGAGTCCTCCGCCACCAGCGCGTCCGACAGCCGCCACTTCTTATCCACGTAGGACTGGTAGAACTTCGAGACACGCTCTCGCAACGCCGCGTCGGTCGCCGGTGGCGCCTTGCGGAATACTTCAACAGCCGTCTGGCCGAAAAGCGCAGAAGTGAGGGCGAGGACAAGGGTAAGGGTACGCATGAGCGGTGTCATCATTTCGACGCATCCGAGCGCGAAATGGTTTGACCTCAGAATAGCAAGCCCTAAAAGAACCAGCGCAGCCCCAGCAGACCCGTCCGCGCGCTGCCCGCCGCCGGAAAGATATGCGACGAAGTGATCGTGCCGCCGTTGGCATTGTTCACCGTCACGTTCGGCTGGCCGTAATTCAGGTGATTGAGCGCATTCTGAAACGTCGCCGAAAGCTGCAGCGTGCCGAATTTTTCGAACCGCGTCGTCTTGGCTACACCCAGATTAAAAATCGTATACCCAGGTCCCACAATGCTGTTGCGCGGCGCGTTCCCGAACCGCCCCGCGGGCGGCACTGCAAACGCCGACCGGTCATACCAGTTCGTCAAAGTCTCCGGATAGCTGATCGCGCCGGTGAGGTCCGGCCGCCCGCCCGTCGCGCCGATCCCGGCCGGATCCGCTCCGGCGAACTGCGGATTCAGGAAGTGCCCGGAGCTCACATTCAACAGCGCGTTCAACTGCCAGCCCTTCAACACCGCATGTCTCCCCAGCGGCAACTCGTACAGCGCCTGGCTCTGCCACAAATGCCGTGGCACGGCGTACACATCGCCGCGATCGCGCCGCCGGTTGTAGGCGTCTTCGATCGCCGTATTCAGATCCCCGTTGCCCGTATCGTCCACCTCGGACACCTGCCGCGCCAGCGTATACGCCGTGCTGAACTGCAGCCCGCGCGAAAAGCGCTTCGTGAGCTGCGCCTGCAGACCGTTGTACGAGTTGTAGGCGCCGTTCTCCGTCATCGTGATGGTGTTGTAGAGCGGATACGGCCGCCGGTTGTTGTTGAACACCTGCGTGCTCGCGGCCGGCTGATTGATGTTGCGCTGATAAACCTGATTCACGCCGCGCGAGCCGATATAGCTCACCCGCGCCGCCAGGTTCTGGCTCAACTGCTGCTCCACCGTCACCGAATACTGCATCGTGTAAGCGTTCTTCAAGCCCGCGTCGATCGCCGTCAACGCCAGCGCCGAAGGCGAACCCGCCGCCGCAAACGGACTCGCAAAAGTAAACAGCGGCTGCCCATTCACGATGTTGTTGTTCGCCGTCGTCGAAACCGCAAACGGACCCGCCGCCAACGCCCCACCCACGGCCGCCGAGTAGTGGTTGTAGTAAACGCCCCCTCCGCCGCGGATCACCGTCTTCGCACTCGCCCCCGGCTGATAGCTGAAGCCGAAACGCGGCGCAAAGTTATTGCGATCGGCCCGCCGCAGCGTCTCCGGAAAGCCCACTTCGCTCGCTGTCTTCACCGGAATATTCGCCGGGAAGTAGGGGCTGAAGGCACGCCGCGAATCATTGTTCGGCACTACGATCGCTCCGGACGCCGGGTCGAAGCTGTAGATGTTGCCGTCGCGCGTCTTCAGCGGCTGGTTGTACTCGTAGCGCAAACCCAGGCTCAAGGTCAGCCGCGGCGTCACCTTCCAGTCGTCCTGCGCGAACCACGAAAAATCCTTCCAGCGGAAGTATTGCGTCGGCCACGGATCGATGCGCTGCACCGTATTGGGCAGGCCCGTCAGGAAGTCCGCATAAGCGTTGCCCGTAAAGCGGCCACTGAAGTTGAAGTTGCCGAACGTTCCCGTCTGCAGCGGATAGTAGCGATTCACAAACCAGTCGATGTACTCGGCCCCGGCCTTCACCGTATGGCGGCCCTTCACCCACGTCAGGTTGTCCGACAGTTGGTAGTGCCCGTCGTTCACCGGATTGAGCAAGAGAATCGTCACCGGCGTAAACCCCGCCACCGCAATGTTCGGCAGGCCGTTCAACGTGCCGCGCGACGGTAGTCCCGTAATCCCGAACTGATCGAGCAGCGTCTGCCCTTTGATGTCGCCTTCCGATTGCGACACCAGCACCACCAACCCCGCACGGAACTCGTTGAACATCGTCGGCGTAATGGTGAGCGTATCGCCCACCGTCACCATGTTCATCCGCCGGATGTTCTCCGACGTGCCGGTCGCCTGCGGCGGCAACGCGCTGCGGACGCCCGGAATCTCGTAGTCGCTCTTCTTGTGCTGGAAACGTCCGAACGACGCATGCCGTGCCGACCAGTTCTGATCCAGACGCACTTCGTAGATGTTATGCGTCTCCGGACCATTGAACGCCGCGCGATAGTTCGCCGCCGTCAGCGACGCCGCCCCAAAGTTCGGTGTCGGGAAGAACTGCTGCTGCGCCTTCAGCGCCACCGGACTGATCTGGCTCGCCGGAATGCGGTTATTCGGATACGGCTGGTTCGTGTAAGGATCGCGCACCGATCCCGCCGCCAACGCGCTAAAGTCCCCTTGCCGCATATCGACCGTCGGCACTGACGGCGAGAACAGATACGCGCGCGAGCCCCGCGTCGTGTCGTAGTTGAAGAAGAAGAACGTCTTGTTCCGCACCAGCGGACCACTCACATTGCCGCCGAAATTGTGAATGTTCTGAAACGGTCGGGTAGTCGCAAACGCATTGCGCGCGTCGAACGCGCTGTTGCGCGGAAACCAGAACACGCCCCCGTGGTAGCGGCTCTGCCCGGACTTGGTCACCGTCGTCACCGCGCCCAGCCCGCCGAACTCGGCCTTGTTCGAAAGCACGTTCGCCGTGAACTCCTCCACTGACTCGAACGACGGCTGCGACACCGGATCCGGCGTGCCGAAGTTGCCGAAGTTCGTATCGATGCCATCCACCTTCAGCTTCATCCCGTTGGCCGTGGCGCCCGGCGTCAGCCACGTCGCGCCCGCGCCCACCTGCACCACACCCGGTATCGTCAGCGGCATCATCTGGAAGATCAGGCCGGAGTCGCCCGAGTTGTTGAACACCGAACGCAGGTTCGTCGGCAACTCCGCCAGTTGCTTCGCCGATAGCCGCTGCGTGATCGCCGGCGAGTCGAATTGCAGTTGCGAGTCGGCCGCCGAGTTTACCGTCACTTCCGTATTCGCCGACGCCACCGCAAAGCGAATGTCCTGGCGCGCCGTCGCATAAGCATCCACGCGGAACGGCACCGTTTCGTAATTGTTAAAGCCTTTGGCCGAAGCGCTTAGCTTGTAGCGGCCGGGCGCGAGATTCGGAAACAAATAGACGCCGGCGTCGTTCGAGACCGCCTCGCGATCAAGCCCCGTCTGTTCATCGTGCAGTCGAAGCTGCGCCAGCGGCACCGCCGAACCCGTCGCATCCACCACGATGCCGGTCACAGTTCCCAGCGGCGACTGCGCCCAGGCAGCCCAAGAAAACAGCAAAACGCACCACAACCTCATGTCCCTTCATGATGCCATGCCCTCGCGGTCCCGCGATTTTGCTGTCGCGTAACTCGTTGACGCGGCAAGGCCTTCTCTCTTGCCGCAGGGCGGAAATTTGTGCGCCGCTGCTACCCTGAATCAGGGAGATTTTGGCCAAAACAAAATGTCGGTCGGCTGATTTATTCGCAACTCCTACAAAGCAGAGAATTTAACTTGAAATTGGGTTCGCTCCGGAACGCCGTAACAACACCTGAAAAATCAACGTCTTAAGCTTTGATAGGATTTTCGTAATGTTCGGCCTGCGTATACTCCCGCCCATGCTCGCCGTCCTTCCGCTTTTGGCGCAGGAAGATGGTCTGGCTTTCTTCGAAAAGAACGTCCGTCCCTTGCTGGTTCAACAGTGCTTGGGATGTCACTCCGCGACTTCGCAACCCATCATGGGCGGCCTCCGCCTCGACGATCGGGCGATGGCCCTCAAAGGCGGCACCCGCGGTCCGTCGATCGTCCCCGGCGACCCCGCCAATAGCCTCTTGCTCAAAGTGGTGCGCCACACTGCCGGCGCCTTGAAGATGCCGCCCGGCCCCAAGATGAAGGACGCCGACGTCGCCGTTCTCACCCAATGGGTCCAGATGGGCGCGCCCTGGGGCTCCACCAATGTTTCGCAAGCCGCCCCCGCTCAAAAGTATTGGGCCTTCGTTCCGCCGACCGCGCCGCCGCTGCCCGCCGTCAATGACCAGGCTTGGGTGCGCACGCCGATCGATCGCTTCATCCTTTCGGCTCTCGAAGCCAAAAAGCTCAAGCCGGTGAAATTCGCCGACAAGCGCACGCTTCTCCGCCGCGCCACCTACGACCTCACCGGCCTCCCGCCCACGCCCGCGGAGATTCAGAACTTCCTGAACGACCAGTCGCCGGACGCCTTTGCCAAAGTCGTCGACCGTCTTCTCGCCTCGCCTCGCTACGGCGAACGCTGGGGCCGCCACTGGCTCGACGTCGCTCGTTACGCCGATTCCAACGGCCTCGACGAAAACCTCGTCTATAAGAACGCTCATCGTTACCGCGACTACGTGATCGCCGCGTTCAATAAAGACAAGCCCTACGACCAGTTCCTCACCGAACAACTCGCCGGCGACCTGCTGCCTGAGTCCAACGACCTCGACACCATGTACGAACGCTGGACCGCCACCGGCTTCCTCTCCCTCGGCGCGAAAATGCTCGCCGAAGACGACCCGAAAAAAATGGAGATGGACATCGTCGACGAGCAACTCGACACCACGATGCGCGCCTTCAACGGCCTCACCGTCGGCTGCGCGCGCTGCCACGATCACAAGTTCGACCCCATCCCGACCGCCGACTACTATTCGCTCGCCGGCATCTTCAAAAGCTCACGCACCATGGAGAACTTCAAGGTCGTCGCCAAGTGGCATGAATACGTGCTCGCTCCCAAGGCCGATCGCGACGGTCTCGCCGCCCATGAGGCTGCCATCGAAGCCAAGCGCAAAGAGATCAACAAAATCGTCAAGCGCGAAAATGATGCTCTCGCCGCCGTCGCCATGAATCGTGTCGGCGCCTATCTCAAGGCCGCCGCGCACATTCAACGTGACGAACAGATTCAGGTGGCCCCCGTGGAGACCGGCGGCCTCGTCCGCGAAGCCGGCTCCTTCGACAACGGCAACGTGCCGCGCAAGCTGGAGAAGAAGAAACCGAACACCGTCAAAGACACCACCGGCCCGCACTTCGCCGAATACAAGATCGAGATCCCTGAAGAAGGCTTGTATCAAATCGACGTGCAGGAGCAGGAAAAAGGCGCTGGCACGGCCGACCTTTGGATCAACGGCGTGTGGATGAAGCGCGGCGCGGACCCCGTGCAGAACCGCGAAGCGTCTCCCGAAGCCGGCGGCTGGACCTACCTCGCCATCGTCCCGCTCAAAAAGGGCGCCAACATCGTGCGCCTCGAGCATGCCTCGCGCTTCCCCTATTTCGAAAAGCTGCTGATCTCCAGGAACACGCTTCCCAACGTCCCCCTCACCCCGATTCAGATCGCCACCAAGTACGACGTCAACCCCAGCTTCCTCGAGCAAATGGTGGACTACCTGAAGCGCAGCAACGGCGCCACCGCCTCGGTGCTCTATGCCTGGGAAATCCTCGGCACCGATGCCCCGCGCAGCGCGTGGGTCTCGCCGGTGGCCAAGCTCTTTGACGGCGTCACCGAGCCGGACGCGCTCGCCGCCAAATACGAAACGCTCTTCCAGCAAGCCCTGAAAGAAGGCAAGGCCGCCACGGACCCCGGCATCAAGGCTCTGCATGACTTCCTCACCGAGAAGTTCGGCCCCTTCCGCGCTCCCGGCAATGCCCGCCGCTACTACGCGGCGAACGTCCGCACGCAACTCACGGACATGGAAGCGGAAGCCAAGAAGATGGAAGACGCTACGCCCGACTATCCGAAGGCCATGGGCGTCACCGAAGGCACCATCGCCAACACCAAGATCCATACGCGCGGCAGCCACTGGACCTTAGGCGCGGAAGTTCCCCGCCGCTTCCTGCGCGTTATCTCCGGCGATCAGCAAACGCCCGTCGATAACACCACCAGCGGTCGGCTGCAACTCGCCCAATGGATGACCGCCAAGGAACATCCGCTCACCAGCCGTGTAATGGCCAATCGCCTTTGGCGCTGGCACTTCGGCAAAGGCATCGTCCCCAGCGTCGATAATTTCGGCCGCCTCGGTGAGAAACCCACCAACCAGCCGCTGCTCGATTGGCTGGCCGTCGAGTTCGTCAAACAAGGCTGGTCCATCAAGGCCATGCACCGCCAAATCATGCTCTCGAGCGTCTACCAGCTCGCCACCGATCTGGACGCCAAGTCCGCCGAAGTGGATCCCGAAAACACGCTCCTGTGGCGCTCCAACCGTCAGCGCCTCGAAGCTGAAGAGATCCGCGATGGCATCATGAGCGCCTCCGGCGGCCTCACCTTCGATGGCCATGGCACCATCCTCAGCTACAAGGATCGTCAGTACGTCGCCAACACGTCCAAGGGCAGCTCCGTCGACTACGACCGCCCCATCCGCGCCGTTTACATCCCGGTCCTCCGCAGCTCGCTCTATGAGGTCTTCCAGGCCTTTGACCTGCCGGACCCCACCACCTCCAACGGCGACCGCGACTCTACCGTCGTCGCGCCGCAGGCGCTGTTCATGATGAACAGCTCGGTCATCCTCAAGCACAGTAAGCAGATGGCCGAAAGCCTCCTCAATCAAGCCTCCGTCGATGACGCGGGCCGCATTCAGCAGGCCTACCTTCGTGCTCTCGGCCGTCCGGCCACCGCCCAGGAAGTCGATTCCGCCCTCACCTTCATCGCCCGGATGGAGAAGGAATGGAACGGCAACAAAGTCAACGCCTGGCAGAGCTATTGCAAGTCTCTGCTAGCCTCCAACGAATTCGTCTACCTGAACTAACATGAACCGCCACTGGAACAGCTATCTGAATCGCACCCTCTCCCGCCGTGACCTCCTGCAGGTCTCGAGCGCCGGTTTCGGCAGCCTGGCCCTGGCCGGTCTGTTAGGACAGGAACAGGCCCGCGCCGCGAGCGTCGGAGCCAAAGAGCTCGGCCCACTCGACGTGCGCCAGCCGCACTTCCCCGCCCGCGCCAAGCGCGTCATCTTCCTCTTCATGCACGGCGGACCGTCGCAAGTGGACACCTTCGATTACAAGCCGCTCCTGAAGCGTGACCATGGCAAGCCCCTGCCCTTCGCGCGCCCCAAGGTCGTATCCAGCGAAACCTTCAACCTGCTCCAATCGCCCTGGGGCTTTAAGCAGTACGGCCAAAGCGGCGCCTGGGTCAGCGACCTGTTCCCCGAGATCGCCAAGCACGTCGACGACATCTGCTTCATCAAGTCCATGTACGGCTCCAACAGCCGTCACGGCGGCGCGTTGCTTGAACTGCACACCGGTTCGGACACCTTCGTCCGCCCCAGCATGGGCTCCTGGATCACCTATGGGCTGGGCACGGAGAATTCGTCGATGCCCGGCTACCTCACCATCTGCCCCACGCAGAGCCACGGCGGCGCCAACAACTTCGGCTCCGCGTTCCTGCCCGCGCCCTACGCGGGCACGGCCATCGGCTCGGTGGGCATCGCGGCGCGCGACGCCCGCATTCCGTTCATCCGCAACACCGAAACTCCGCGCCCCATTCAGCGCATGGAGATTGACTACTCGCAGGATCTCAACCGCCGTCAACTCGAACTCACCGGCCATGACCGTGCCCTCGAAGGCCGCATCGAATCCTTTGAACTCGCCTTCCGCATGCAAGCCGAGGCGCCCGATTTGCAGGACCTCAGCCAGGAAAGCGAAATCACCAAGAAAATGTACGGGCTCGATAATCCCGTCACGGAGGACTTCGGCCGCCAGTGTCTGATGGCCCGCCGCTTCTCGGAAAAGGGCGTGCGCTTCGTCCAGGTGAGCCACACCTACAAGTGGGACCAGCACGAGCGCTTGAAGCGCGACCACGAATCGAATGCCGCCGAAGTCGATAAGCCGATCGCGGCCTTGCTGCAAGACCTCAAGGCCCGTGGTCTGCTCGAAGATACGCTCGTCCTGTGGGGCGGCGAGTTCGGCCGCACCCCCACCGCGCAAGGCTCCGACGGCCGCGACCATAACCCCGAAGCCTTCACCATGTGGATGGCCGGCGCACTTCCACGACCTCCATGCCACGATCTTGCACCTGCTCGGCATGGATCATCACAAGCTCACCTATCGCTACGCCGGCCGCGACTTCCGCCTCACGGACGTCCATGGCAACGTCGTGAAGGACATCATCGCTTAGTTGCTGGAAAGAGCCTGCAGAATCGCCATGCCGTAACGGCTGGCGATGCGCGGGCTCACCCCCGCCACCGTCGCGAGATCGTTCTCGTCGTACGGCTCGGCGTCCACGATCGCTTCCAGCACCTTGTCCGGAAAGATACGGAACGCGGGCACGCCCTGCTTCTTCGCTTCCGCCAGCCGCCACGCCTTCAAGGCCTGAATCTGCGGACTCGACTCGGGAGCCTTCTTCTTCGTCTTGGTCGCCGTCTTGGCCTTCACCTTCGACTTGCTGCGGCCCTTCTTCTCCGGCCGCTCCTTGATCAGCAACTCGTATTCGGCATCCGGCTCCGACGTCAGGATCACCTTGCGAAATGCGATCTCGCGGCCTTCAGCCTGGAACGTTGCTTCGCGCACCTCGATCAACCCGGCCCGGGCCATGGCGGCCAGCAATTGTTCGAACGCATCCCGATCGAGCGATCCGCCGAACTCCGCATGCAACTTGCCAGTAGACCGTCCATCGGACCGCCGCAACGCCATCAGCACCTGCTGCGCCGCCGCCTCTTCCGTCGGCGTTGGCGTGCGGAACACCTGCGTCTCGCAGTTCTCCGGCGCACAGAAGTCACATACGCCGCAAGGCTCTTTCGCGCCGGCATGGTCGCCGAAGTGCGCCACCAGCGAGCTCATCCGGCAGCGGCTCGCGTCCGTGAAGCGCAGCATGCTCTGCAACTGCGTCAGCCGCTGATCGATCTGCACCTGATACGGCGCCCGCCAGTCATCGCCGCCGCGCGTCACGTTTTCGGCAAAGTCCACCACCGCGCCGCCATGGATCCAGAGCTTTTCCAGCGCCTTGTCGAAAGCCTCGGCATCGATCTTCAGCCGCTTCTGAAGCTCTTCCTTCGGCTGCGCTGTCTCGGTCAACGCATTGAAGATGCGGTCCAGCAGCTTCACATCCGGATAGTCGCGCTCATGGAAATAGTCGTGCGTATGGCGGTCCGCGTAGGAGTGCATCAGCACCGCGCGCGACGGCTTCCCGTCGCGGCCCGCGCGCCCGATCTCCTGGTAGTAGCCTTCCACGCTCGAGGGCAGCGCCGTATGAATCACCGTGCGCACATCGGCCTTATCGATGCCCATCCCGAAAGCAATCGTCGCCACAATCACGTCGAGCTTGCCTTCGATGAACGCCGACTGCACCTTCTGCCGCACCGCCGTATTGAGGCCCGCATGATAAGCGGCCGCCGGATAGTGCCGCTTCAACTCCGCGGCCAACTCATCCGTTTTCGCTCGCGTCGGCGCGTAGACGATCGCCGGACGCCGGGAAGCATCGCGCAGATATTCGCGCGCCAAATCCGCGCGTTCGCTGGGGCTCGCCTCCACCACTTCGATCGCAATGTTGTCGCGGCGGAAGCCCTGAATGAAGCGCCCCTGCTGCCCGAGGTTCAATTGCTCGGCGATGTCGTTC
>JBGAHE010000001.1:0-165883 GCA_044226365.1 Bryobacteraceae bacterium | reverse complement strand
CCGGTTCACCTCAGTTCCGACGGTGCGCATCTGGCTTCGGCGCTGTACTACCTCGCGAATCGTTCAGGCGGTGATCCGGACGCGATTTACGGAAGTCTCGCTAGCCGGGCTTCTCAGTTGGTCGAAGATATCCGCGACGTAGGGTCGCGGCTTCCCACTCCCACCGCCATCGAGATGAATGAGAACACGCCGACCGGCCACACCATCGGCTTCAGTGGAGATATACCGCGCCGCACGGCGGGTTGTCGGAATCACGGATTCTCGCCACTCCGACTTGTGAGGAAACGGCAAATTGCGCTTCGCATCCGAATACTTGATATGGACCAACTCTTCGCGAACGATCTCCAAAGGACCGGCAGCGGAAAGTCGAGAGGTATCTCGCAAACGGAGTTCGAGCGTGTAGCGCAGGAAGGTCGTGGTCGCCTTGGCCGTTTGTCCAAGTTCGTCCAGACCGGAACGCGGGACGACCATCTCCGCCTCGAAGCGCATCGTGGTGCGGTGCTGATCCCCGTAACGGGTGAAAAGAGCGGCAATGTCACCAGCCCAGGTCGAATCAGAACGGACAGACATGGCGGCTTCGATGAGAGTTTGGTCGGCCAACGAGCTTAAGAACGCGATTGCATCCAAAAGGTTAGACTTACCGACGCCGTTGCCACCAGCAATGCAGGTGAAGGAGCCGAAGCGAAGATCGACATCGACGAGATTCTTAAATCCCGCAACTTTGAGCCGAGTGAGCAAGCCTGAACTACTACCTCCGTAGCGCCAAGGACGCGCGTTGTCGCACCAGCGCAGATCAGCCCTATTGTAGCTAGCGGAGGGTGTCAGCGAGCGAGAAGATCGGGAGATAGAGGGCGATGAGGACGAAGGCCACGAAGCCGCCCATGAAGATCATGATGAAAGGCTCGATGAGGCTGAGCGCGGCGGTGAGGCGCGTGGTGACGTCGTCTTCGTAAAACTCGGCGACGCTTTGGAGCATGGTGGGGAGGGCGCCGGTGGATTCGCCGACTTCGATCATGTCGATGGAGAGGGGTGGAAAGACGCCGGTGCGCTGGAGAGAGCTCGAGAGGGGTTGACCTTCGCGGACCATCTGGCGAACGCCTTCGAGGGTTTTCTTGAGGAGGCGGGAGCCGACCGAGTCGGCGGCAGTTTCGAGGGCCTGGATGAGCGGGATGCCGCCGATGAGCAGGGTGCCGAGGACGCGGGAGAATTGGGCGACCTGGAACTTGATCCAGATTTCGCCGAAGACGGGGGTACGGAGTTTGGTGCGGTCAATGAGTTCCTGGGCCTTCACTCCGCGGGCCCAGACTTTGAAGCCGAAATAGGCCATAACAAGGCCGGCGACGCCGAGCAGGATGTAGTTGCGGGCGGTGGTGCCGACGGCGACGAGGATGCGAGTGGCCCAGGGGAGTTCGGTGCCCATGCCGGAATAGAGCACGGCGAAGTTCGGCACGACGTAGGTGACGAGGAAGACGATCAGCAGCAGGACAAGCGACAGGAGCAGGGCCGGGTAAATCAGGGAGACGAGGAGCTTTTTGCGGACGGCGAGGGCGAGGCGCTGGTAGGTGACGTAGCGCTCAAGAACTTCGGTGAGCGAGCCGGATTTTTCGCCGGCCATGACGCTGGTGACGTACATGGGCGGGAAAACGCCCTGTTTGTGGAACGCCTCCGAGAGGAGGGTGCCGTTTTTGACTTCGATGCGGATGGCGTCGACGATGGGGCGGAACTTGGCGTCGGTGAGACGGTCCGCCAGAAGGTCGAGGGACTTGAGGATGGGCAGGCCGGCTTTGATGAGGGTGACGAACTGCTGGTTGAAGATCAGGAACTTTTCGGTGTCGATCTTCGTGCGTTTGCCGCCAACGCTGCCGGTGAGCTGAGCCAGCCCTTTGGCCTTAACGGAATAGATGAGGAAGCCCTGAGAGGCGTACTTTTCGCGGACCTCATGCTCGGAGCGACCGTCCTCCACCTGTTGGTGGATCTGACCGCGGGCATCGGCATATTTCAGGACGAACTGCGCCATCTCTGAGAGATGACGCGCGGCGTGGAGGAAGCGTGCAGGCTATTGCTGCTGCTGTTGTTGCTGCTGGGAGGCGTGATGAATACGGGCGGCGTTCCGCTCGTCGTGGGGCGCCTCGGTCCATTCGTCGTCCTGCGAGGGGAGGACGAGTTCGATTTCGGGGTTGGCGGGCTTGTCGGTGGGGAGGACGATGACCTGGACGGCGAGTTCTCCTTTGCTTTCACCCTTATAGAGGCCTTTGGTGGGGGGGACGTCGGCGTAGTCGCGGCCGACGGCGGTGCGGATGTGGCGTTCGGAGACGAGGCGGTTGTTGGTGGGGTCGAAGCCGACCCAGCCCCAACCGGGCATCCAGGCCTCGACCCAGGCGTGGGAGGCGGAACCGGCGACCAGACGCTCGCGGGAGAGTTCGCCGGGGGCGACGTAACCGGAGACGTAGCGGCAGGGGATTTTGAGGAGCCGCACGAGAGCAATCATGACGTGGGCGAAGTCCTGGCAGACGCCTTTGCGGGTACGGAGGGCGTCGTCAATGGGGGAGTCGACGCGGGTGGATTTGGGGGTGTAGTCGAAGTGGCGGTAGATGGCCGTGTTGAGTTCGCGGACCATGGTCATGGGGTCGTCGCGGCGGGCGATCTGGAGGGCGACGGCGAGTTCCATGAGGGCGGGGGTGGGCTGAGCGAAGTCGCTCGGCATGAGCATTTCGTAGTAGTCGCCGTTGTTGACCTGGGCGTCGATTTCCTCCCAGGCGCCAGCGTCGAGGCTGATGGGCCAATCGCGGAAGGGGGTGACTTCGACGAGCGAGGTGGAGACGATGTCGAGCTGCTGGTGTTCGCCGGGGACGTTGAAGTGGTGAACGGTGTTGCCGAGGTAATCGCGGTAGTGGAAGACGCGGGTGCGGGGTTCGAGCTCAATGTCGAAGGAGAGGCAATGCTGGGTCCACTCGGTGCGCGGCTGAAGGCGCATCTCCATGATGCTCTCGCTGACGGGAGAGCTGTAACGGAAGCGGGTTTGGTGGCGGATGGAGTAGTACATGTTTACGCCGTCAGGGCGGACTCCACAGGGTAATCGATATAGGCCTGGCGCAGGGCAGTATCAATCTGACCGCATTGCTGCTGGATGTCAAAGAGATAACTGTGCATGCCCTGGGTCATGATTTCGTCGGTTTGGGCGAAGGTGAGGTTCGCTTTGAGGCGGCCGGCGAGCCGGCTGACCTTGGCGCAGCGGCCATCGCTTTCGGGCAGGGCGAGGAGGGCGGCCTGGAGATGGTCGACCGCGAAGCGGATGGTGTGGGGGAACTCTTCGTTCAAGAGGAGAAACTCGGCGACGCGATCGGGCCGGACGTCGGCCGTGTAGTACTTGCAATAAGCTTCGAAGGCGGTGCAGCAGCGCAGGAGTCCGATCCACTCGAGGTGGGCGAGTTCGTCGTTCTCAAACTCGCGGTAGTGGGTGTCGATCAGCTTGGCGGTGGACATGACGCGTTCCATGTGGCGGCCGATTTGGATGAACTGCCAGCCTTCGTTGTGGCTCATGGTGGAGTCGGTGATGCCCTGGAAGAGATGGCAGCCTTCGTAGACGTTGAGGAGGAAGTCGTGAGGTTGGGGATCCCAGTCTTCCTCGAGGTCGGCGCGGCGGACCTGATGGAAGAGGCGGTTCAACTGCTCCCACATTTCCGAGCTGATCTGCTGGCGGACCTGGCGGGCGTTCTCGCGCGCGGCAACGACGGCGGCGACGATCGAGGAGCGGCAGGTGCGATCGAAGATGAGGGCGTAGGTGAGGCTTTGCGCGTCGCGCTGGTCGGTGGGGAGCTTGGGCTCGCCGAGCGAAGTGAGGATACGACGCCAGCGTTCGTCGGCCGAGTAAGCGGACTGATCGAGCATCAGGTTGAGTTGGACTTCGATCAACCGCGCGGTATGTTCGGCGCGTTCGAGATATCGCGCCATCCAGTACAGGCCGTCGGCTACGCGTGAGAGCATGCGTTATTCCTTGTCGTGTAACACCCAGGTGTCTTTACTACCCCCACCCTGCGAAGAGTTGACGACGAGGGAACCTTTGCGCAGAGCAACACGGGTGAGGCCGCCGGGGACAGTGGTGACCTTCTTCCCGTCATAGAGAATGTAGGGCCGCAGATCGATGTGCCGCGCTTCGACCTGGCCATCGATGTAGCAGGGAGCACGGGAGAGCATGAGCGTGGGCTGAGCGATGTAGTTGCGGGGATCTTCGATGATCTTACGGCGGAAATCGTCGCGCTGCTCCTGGGTGGAGTGGGGACCGATCAACATGCCGTAGCCGCCGCTTTCGCCCACGGCTTTGACGACGAGTTTGTCGAGGTTCTGCAGAACGTGATCGAGGTGCGTGGGGTTCGAGCAGAGATAAGTTTCGACGTTATCGAGGATCGGATCTTCGCCGAGGTAGTACTTGATGATCGCCGGCACGTACGCGTAGACGGCCTTGTCGTCGGCGATGCCGTTGCCGAGGGCGTTGCAGAGGGTGACATTGCCTTCGCGATAGACGTTAAAGAGGCCGGGGACGCCGAGGATGGAATCGGGGCGGAAGGCGAGGGGATCGATGAAGTCATCGTCGATACGGCGGTAGATGACGTCCACACGGCGGAGGCCGGCCGTGGTGCGCATGTAGAGGACGTTGTCGTTGACGACGAGATCGCGGCCTTCAACGAGTTCGATGCCCATTTGGCGGGCGAGGTAGGTGTGCTCGAAGTAGGCGGAGTTGAAGACGCCGGGGGTGAGCAGGACGATGGTGGGGTCCTGACGGCCGTGGGGGGCGAGCGTGCGCAGGGTCTGGAGGAGGACCTGCGGATATTCGTCGATGGATTTGACGCTGCAGGCCTGGAAAAGCTCAGGGAAGACGCGCTTCATCACCTGGCGGCCGGTGAGCATGTAGCTGACGCCGGAGGGGACGCGGAGGTTGTCTTCGAGGACGAGATAACGGCCGTCGGGGTGGCGGATGAGATCGGTGCCGACGACGGTGATGTAGACATCGCGGGGGATGTCGAGGCCTTTCATCTGGCGGCGGTAGTGCTTGCAGGAGTAGATCATGTCCCGCGGCACGACGCCGTCGTTCAGAATTTTGCCTTCGTGGTAGAGGTCCTTGAGAAAGAGGTTGAGGGCGACGATGCGCTGGGCGAGCCCTCGTTCGATGCGGCCCCATTCGGTTTGGGTGATGATGCGGGGCAGCAGGTCGTTGGGAAAGATCTTTTCGATGCCTTCGTCGCGGCCGTAGACGGTGAAGGTGATGCCCTGGTGGAGGAAAGCGAGGTCGGCGGCTTGTTTGCGCCGGCGCATCTCATCGACGGGCGTCTCGAGCAAGCGCGAATGAAGCGTGTCGTAGTGCGAGCGCACGGTTTGATCCGGCGCAAACATCTCGTCGTAAGCCTCATCCAAATCGTAATGGCGGAACGGCGGCGGCAGCGGATTAGCAGACATCGTTTAGAGTTTCGGAATCAAGATGTTTCAGTATAGCAATGGTCTTTCGGAGGGCAAGAGGTTGAGCGCAACGGCCCCTGACGTGCAGTGGTGAAACGGCGCTGCGGTTTCCGAAACGCCCCGACGGGCGGCAGCGTCAGAAGAAACGTTATGAGAATGCAAACCTTGCTGCTGACGATGGCGAGTGCGGTGACGATGTGGGCATCGCGCGGGACGGACCTGTATCAGGCGAATCAATTTGCGGAGGCGGAAAATGCTCTGCGGGAAGAAGTTAGCGCGCAGGGCGATAACTGGCAGACGCAGTATGCCTTAGGCATGACGCTGTTGCGCCTGAATAAGGTGGGCGAAGCGCAGGAAGTGCTGCGGAAAGCGGCGACGCTGAATCCGGACAGCGTGGATCCGCCGTTGGGCCTGGCGGAAGCAGCGGCGCATGAGAAGAATTTCGACGAAGCTCGCCAGTTAGTGGAAGAGGCGGCAAAGATCGACAAGGACAGTGCAAATCTTGCCTACGTGCGTGGCGTGATCAAGGCCGGGCAGCGCGACTTCAAGGGCGCGGTACAGGACCTGGAACAGGCGACGGCGAAGGACGATCGCAATGCTTATGCGCATTACTACGCGGGTTTGTCCTATAACTCGCTGAAGCGTCCGGACAAGATGATCGAGCACTTTCAGAAGTTCATGAAGCTGGCGAACAAGGCGCCGGAGGCGGACCGCGTGCAATCGATTTTACGGACGGCAAGGTAAACTGCCGGTAGATGGCGATCATTCGTAGTCGAGCCGCGCGGAATACCGCGATCGCCGCCGGCGGGCTTTTTTTGCTGCTGGCCTTCGGGACGTGGTTGTTGCAGACGGACTGGGCGCGCGAGGCCGCGCTCGAGCGTTTGCGCCAAGGGTTAAAAGCACAAAACATTCTCTTAGAACGAGGCCGGCTCGATTATGACCTTTTTGGTCTGCGGGCCGGCCTGAGCGACGTGGTGCTGCGCGCGAGCGACGCGCCAGCGGCGTTGCCGCCGATCGCGACGATTGAGCGGGCGGAGGTGGTGCTGAACTGGCACGCCATTTCGACCTTGAGCCTGGATGTCGACTCGGCTTCGCTGACGGGGGCGAAGGTTCAGGTGGCGATCGACGCTGAAGGGCGAACGAATGTGCCGAATCCGCCGAAGAGCACGGGGCCGCGGGCCGATTTCCTGATTCGTAGTCTAATGGCGCGCGATGCGTCGCTGGTGGTGGACGATCGGCAGCACGAGGTACGGGTGACGCTGGAGCCGTGGACGCTGACGATGACCGGTTCGCCGGTGACGCGCAATCACGCGATTCAGGTGGCGACGTCGAAGACGAGCGAAGTGATCTATCAGGGGCGGACGCTGCCGGTGGAGACGCTTTCGTTGCGCGGAACGCTCGAGAAGAATGCGTTCGCCGTGGAGCAATTCGTATTGGCGAGCGGCGAGTCCCGCGTGGAAGCGGCGGGACGGCTGGAGAACTTCGATACCCCGGATGGACGGGTGACGTCGACGCTGGATCTGGGGCCGCTGGCGCAGTTCGCGGGACGCCCGGAGCGCGTGGGCGGGATGGTGAAGCTGACGGCGACGGCGCAAGGCGCATTCGACAAACTGAAGGCGGCGGGCGAACTGACAGGCGAGAATCTGGAGTTCGAAGAATTCGCCGGCGTGAACCTGGCGGCGAAGGCGGCCTACGACGGCGAGACGAAGCGGGCGAAGTTGTCGGAGTCGACCATTCAGTCGCCATACGGGACGGTGAACGCGACGGCGGATGTGGCGCTCGAAAAGGGCGACAGCACGGCGTCGGCACGGGTGGATCGCGTGGCGATCGAGCGATTCCTGAAGGGCGAAGTGAAGCCAGCGGCGCAAGTGAGCGTGACGGCGAAGGCGGATTGGCCCGCGATGGACGTGGAGCGCGCAACCTTTAGCGGCTTGCTGCGCGCGACGCCGACCCAGGGTGACCCGTCACTGAACCGGTTGCCGCTCGCGGCGGAGATCGCGGTGAGCGGGCGGCTGGATCAGGTGAAGGCGGAGATTCGTTCGGTGAAGGCGTTGGGGACCGAGGCTTCGGGCACGGTGTACGTGGCGAACCGGCAGAATCTGAGCGGAACACTGACGGCGGGGACGGATCAGTTGGCGGAGGTCGCGCGGCAGATGAATCTGTTTCAGGCGACGAAGCTGACGGGCGTGGACGGCCGGTTGGCGGTAGCCGCGACGATTGGCGGGACGGTGAAATCGCCGACGGTAGAGGCAGCAGTGACGGGCGAAGATCTGCGCGCGAATCAGGTGCAGGGCGCGGCGTTGAACGTCGGGGTGACGTATGCCCAGCAGGTGGTGACCGCGAGCGGTCTCGAGGCGCGTTGGCAGGGTCAGAAGCTGTTGGGTGAGGGTTCGGTGAACCTGGATACGAAGGCGCTGCAGGCGTCGGCGCGCACGGAGAACGTGCGGATCGAGACGATGCTGGCGAGCCTGGGTGCGGACGTGGTGGCCACCGGGGCGATCGCGGCGGAGGTGCAGGCGGCAGGGACCACCGACGCGCCGACGGCGCACGTGGAAGTGACCGGGACGGGAGTGACCGCATACTCCGAACCGTTGGGCGGCGTGGAGGCGAAAGCGGACTTTGCCGAGAATCTGCTCCGCGTCACGGAATTGCGGGTGCCGGCGAAGACGTTGCAGGCGTCGGGCACGTATCAGGTGAAGACGGAGGCTTACACGCTCGAAGTGGAAGCGCCGAAGGTGGAGTTGACGCAGTTGCAAGTGCCGCAGGCAGTGCGCGGGACGCTGGCGCTGAGCGCGAAGGGCGCGGGGACGGTGGCGAATCCGCAGCTCGAGGCGAAGGTGAACGGCACGGCGATCACCGTGGATGGAGCGCTCTATGGCGATCTGTCGCTGACGGCGGCGGTGCGCGACCATCAGGCGGACCTGACGGCGGCAGCACCGAAGTATCAAGCCACGGCGACGGCGCGCGTGGGCGTGGATGCGCCCTATGCCACGACGTTCACGGTGAAGGCCGATGGCACCAAGCTGAGCGAATTGCCGCTGCCCGAGGGCCTGCCGCTGGAAGGCGCGCTGAAGGCGACGCTCGAAGGTAAAGGCGAAATCGAACGTTGGGAGAAGGGCACGGCGAGCTTAACGCTCGAGCCCGTGGGCCTGAAGTGGAATCAGCAGGCGGTGACGACGGACGGGCCGATTCTGGCGGAGTTCGCGAACGAGACGCTGGCGGTGAAGCAGGCGCGGGTGGTGACGGGCGCGTCGCATTTGGCGATGGAGGGCAGCTTACCACTGGACCCGAAGTCAACGGCGGGGTCGCTGAAGGTGACCGGCGAGGTGGATCTGGCCGAGGCGCCCAAGTATGTGCCCGAGTGGGAGCAGCCGGTGGGCGCGAGCGGCAAGCTGACACTGGATGCGGAAGTGCGCGGCAATCTGAAGCGGATTGAACCGACCGCCACGGTAGCGCTGAAGGATGGCACGATCATTCCGAAGGGTCTGAATCCGCTGTCGGATCTGCAACTGGCGGCGCAGGTGAAAGACGGGACCGTGGTGCTCGAGCGGTTGAGCGGCACGTGGGCGAAGGCGCAATTGACGGCGAGTGGCGAGTTCCCGTTGGGGTTACTGCCGACGGGTTTGCCGGTGGAGTTTCCGCGCAAGCAAGGTGCGGCGAAGTTGACGGCCGAGGCCAAGGGCCTGGACATAGCGTCGATTGAAGGCGTACCGGCAAACACGAGCGGCACGATGACGGCGCATCTGGAAGCCGAAGCGCCGCGAGCGGAGATTACGGCACTGACGGCGCGCGCGACGATCGACGAGATGCGGCTGAAGGTGGGCGATGTGATTCTCGCGCAGTCGGGGACGTCGTCAGTGACGGTGGCAAATGGGTTGGCGCGCATCGAGAAGGTGACGCTGGCGGGGCCGGGGACGGACTTGGCGTTGCGGGGCCGGGCGCAACTGACGGGCGACTATCAGGTGGGCGTGCGGCTGGCGGGCAACATCGAGACCGGAGTGCTATCGACGCTGATGGCGCCAGCGCGGATGCGGGGTCCGGCGCGGATTCAGTTGTCGGCGTATGGGCCGGCGAAGAATCTGAAGGCCGCGGGCTTTGTGGAGTTGACCGATGCGCAGATTCAGTTGACGGAGCCGCGGATTGCGGCCGAGAGCGTGAATGCGCGCATCAACCTGACGGGCGATCAGTTGACGATTACGCGGCTGGATGGCCAATTGAACGGCGGCACGCTGAGCGGGAAGGGCGGGTTGAAGTTCAGCGGCGGCGACTTGAAGGACATCAACCTGGCGCTCGATGCCAAGAGTGTCTACCTGGACTATCCGGGCGGGTTGCGCACGTTGTCCGATGCAAACTTAACGGTGAAGCAGACAGGCCCGGCGATTGTCGTGGGCGGCGCGGTGAACGTGCAGGAAGGTTCGTTCCGCGAGTTGGTGACGATCGAAGGCAATCTGCTTTCGATGCTGAACTCGCAGCCGGCGGACGATTTATTCCCGGAAGAGCGCAACCGGTATTTGGAGCAGACGCAGTTCAACGTGGCGGTGAAGACGGAGTCTCCGCTGTTGATCAACAACAACCTGGCGAAGGCCGGTTTGAATTTGGATGTGCGGCTGGCGGGCAACTATTACCGGCCGGCGCTGCTGGGCCGGGTGACATTTGAAGAAGGCGGCGAGCTTTACTTCAACGAACGCTCGTATGCGATCGAGCGCGGCAATGTGACGTTTACGAACGATCAGAAGATTGAGCCGACGTTCGACATTCTGGCGCGGACGAAGGTTTCGAACACGGACATTACGCTGCTGATTGCGGGCGGCGGAGCGGAACGGATTTCGACGACGTTGACGTCCGATCCGCCGATGGACGAGCAATCGATTCTGGCGATGCTGATTACCGGCAAGTCGCCGGAGGATTACAAGAATACGGATACGGCGACGCTGGCGGGCCGGCAGGCGCTTTCCTATTTCGCAGGCAGCTTCGGCAGCCGGTTTACGCGGCAATTGGAGAAGGCGACGGGCATCAGTACGGTGCGGGTGGAGCCGGACCTGATTGCGAACGAGAGCAATCCGACGGCGCGCTTGACGATCGGGCAGGATCTGTCGCCGGCAGCGCGGCTGATCTATTCGATGAACCTGGCGAACGGCGGCGATCAGATCTACGTGGCCGAGTACGACATTACGAAGCGGTTCACGACGCGGGGCATTAAGCAGATCGACAACACGTATCGCTTCGAGTTCCGGCATGACCTGCGCTTTGGCGGCATTCCGGCGCCGAAGCGTTCGTCGAGCACGGTGAGCAAGCGGACGATCGGCAAAGTGGATATGCCGAGCGGCGGTCCGATTCCGGAGCAGAAGCTGCGGGACAAGTTTAAGAACAAGCCGGGAAAGAAGTACGACTTCTTCGAAGTCCGCAAGGGGATGGATCGGCTGGAAAAGCTGCATCGCGACGAGAACCTGCTGGAAGCGCGGGTGCGCGTGCAGCGGGAGGTGAAGGACGCGACGGTGGATCTGGCGCTGCAGATTGAGCCGGGGCCGCGCGTGGCGTTTGCTTATGAGGGTTGGAATCCCAGCCGCAAGGTGCGCAACCAGGTGCGGGACATCTGGCGTGACGGCGTGTTCGACGCGCAGCGCGTGGACGATGCAACGCGGGCGATGCAAACGGCGCTGATCGGCGAAGGGTATCTGGAAGCGAAGATTGAGCCGAAGGTGACGTCGACGGACCGGAAGCTGGTGACGTTCGATGTGCAACCGGGCGTAAAGTTCGGCAAGCCGTCGCTGGAGTTTCCGGGCGCCAGCGGCGTGAAGGAAAGCGAACTGCGCAAGGTGCTGAACCGGCGGGAGCTGAAGGTGGCGCCGTATCTGGATGCGACGAAGGTACGGTCCGTGTTGCAGGCGTACTATCGCGAGCGGGGCTTTTTGGATGCCCAGATTCAGGCGCCGCGGCCGGTGCTGGATCGCGAGACGGGCAAGGCGACGGTGCAGATTCCGGTGAGCGAGGGGACGCGCTATCAGGTGGCGAGCGTGCAGTTCACCGGGAACACGGCGCTCGACATGGAGAAGCTGCAGGAGTCGTCGGAGCTGCGGGTGGATACGCCGTACGAGCTGCCGCTGCGGCAGATCTCGATCGACCGGATTCGCGACCTCTACACTTCGGCGGGTTTCCACGATGCGCAGGTGGAAGCCAAGGTGGAGCGGCGCGACGGCAAGGTAGACGTGACCTATCGCGTGACCGAGGGTCCGAAAGAGGTTGTCGAGAAGATCGAGGTGGAGGGCAACGACGCGACCAGCGAGAAGCTGGTGCGGAGCCAGATCGGGCTGAAGCCAGGACAGGCGCTGGAACCGGGCAAGCTGGCCGAAGCGCGGCGGAACCTCTACAGCACGGGCGCCTATTCGCTGGTGGATCTGGAGCGGGTGCCGGTGGGCGATGTGAATACGGCGGGCATCCGGCCGATGGTGCTGCGGGCGAAGCTGCGGGAGGTGCAGCCGTTCGAAGTCCGCTACGGCGCTTACTATGACACCGACCGCGGGCCGGGGGCGGTGATCGACTTTACGAATCGTAACTCGCTGGGTTCGGCGCGGGCGATCGGCGGGCGGCTGCGCTACGACAGCGATTTCCGCGAGGCGCGCGTGTTCTTCAGCCAGCCGTTGTTGCAGCGGTTCCCGGTGCAGAGCATTGTGTCGAGCTTCGCGAACCGTTCCTTGTTGCCGACGTTTATTACCGACCGGATCGGCGCCAGCGCGCAGCAGGAAATCCGATTCAAGAAGCTGTATCTGGTGAATTACGGCTACCGGATGGAGCGGGTGCACACGTACGAGAAGGTGCCGGATGAGTTCCTGCCGTTCGATGTGCGGCTGGTGGTGGCGCCGTTGACGTTCACGATGAATCGCGAGTCGCGCGATGACGTTTTAGATGCGACGCGCGGGTCGTTTATCTCGAACGCGTTTGAATGGGCGCCGGAGGCGTTGGGGTCCGACGTGCGGTTTATCCGTTATTTCGGACAGTTCTTCAAGTATCACGCGCTGAGCAAGCCGAGCGAGATTCCCTGGAGCGGCGGCGTGAAGAAGCCGCGGCTGGTGTACGCGGGCGCGGCGCGCGTGGGTTTGGCGCGCGGACTGGGCGGCCAGGACGTAACGTTGAGCGAACGCTTCTTTGCGGGCGGCGGCACGACGTTGCGCGGCTTTGCGCAGAATACGCTGGGGCCGAAGGATTTCCTGGGCGATCCGGCGGGCGGCAATGCGGTGCTGTTGATCAACAACGAACTGCGGTTCCCGCTGTTCAGCATCTTTGACGGCGTGGGCTTCTCCGATATCGGGAACGTCTACACGAAGGTGAGCGACTTGAGCTTTGGCGACATTCGCAAGGTGGCGGGCGCGGGCTTACGCATCCGGACGCCGTACTTCCTGATCCGGCTGGACTACGGGTTCAAGCTGGACCGGAAGCCGGGCGAATCGATCGGCGGCTTTTTCTTCAGCATCGGCCAGGCGTTCTAACGCAGGTAGACAAATTCATTCAAATTGAGCATGACGTGGGCGAAGCCTTCGAGGGTGCCCGTGCGCAGATAGTCGGCCGCAAGGCGCCGCTCATCGGGACGCGGAGCGCGGCCGAGCGCTAAACGGTAGGCGGCATCGACCGGGTCGCCGCCTTGTTCTTTGAGGCGGGCGGCGAAGAGCTTGGCTTGGCCGAGAACGAAGTCGTTGTTCATGAGGGTGAGGGCTTGCGTGGGTACGGTGGAGACGTTGCGGGCCGCGCAGGTGAGGTTCTGGTCGGGCAGGTCAAAGACTTCGAACAAGGGGAACGGCAGGCCGCGCTTGCGATAGACGTAGATGCTGCGGCGGAAGGTGTCCGCTTCGGGCTGCTCGCGCCAGATGCCGTGCTTCATTTGCGCGAGGACTTCGGGAGCGAGCGGCGGGAAGACGGCGGGGCCGTAGAGTTCGCGGTTCAAGGCGCCGCTGACGGCGAGCATCTGGTCACGGACGGTTTCGGCTTCGAGGCGGTGGGCGCGGTAACGCCAAAGGAGGAGGTTCTTGGGGTCGGCGGCGAGATTCCGGGGGTTCTCGTCAGCGGAGGAACGCTGATAGGCCTCCGAAGTCATGATGAGCTTGTGCAGGCGCTTGAAGCTCCACCCGGTTTGGCGGAAGTCGGCGGCGAGGTAATCGAGGAGTTCGGGGTGGGAAGGCGTTTCGCCCATCTTGCCGACGTTGTCGAGCGAGGCGAAGAGTCCGCGGCCGAAGTGATGGTGCCAAACGCGATTGACGATGACGCGGGCGGTGAGCGGATTTTGTTCGGAGACGAGCCATTCCGCGAGGGCGCGGCGGCGGCCGGAGGTATGGCCGTTGGCCGGGGGAAGTTCGATGGGCGTTTGCTCGGTGGAGACGACGGTGACGAAGCCGGGCTTCATCACGGAGCCTTTGTTGTTGAGGTCGCCGTGGTGAAGGAAGTGCGACGGAGGAGGCGTGTACTGGCCGGGACCAGTGTGCAGGTAGCTGCCGCCGGCGGCCACCTGGACGATGCCTTTGCCGGGAGCGGGCTCGTCGCCGGCCCCGTCGGGGGTATAGCGGTAGTCGCCGTCGGTGATGCCCATGGCCATCGGGATGGGCGCGGGACGCTGTTGCTCGAGGGCGTTGAGGCGGTCGCGGAGGGCGGCCGTGCGAGCGGCGTCCTCAGGCGTGATGATCTTCTGAATCTCGGCGGGTGAGACGTTGACGGTGCGGATCACCTGATTGGCGAGCAGGACCTGGCCGGGCGTGCGCTGTGCTTCCGGAGTGGCGATCGCTTCCTGGACGTTCTTGGGGAAACGGGCGTACTTGGCGGGCAACAAGCGGGCGCGGTAGGGTTGCTCGACGGTGGCGATGTCGGCGCGGAGGCGCTTGACCTCTTCATCAATGCGGGCGGTGGCGGCCTGATACTGAGCGGCCTGAGCGGGCGGAACGAGGGGATGATCGACTTCGACGACGCCCCAGAGGGTGGCTTGCAGACGGTAATAGTCGCGCTGGGGAATGGGGTCGAATTTGTGGTTGTGGCAGCGGGCGCACTGGACGGTGAGGCCGAGAATGCCGCGGCCCAGCGTGGCGATCATGTCGTCGAGATATTCGTAGCGGAACTCGGGGTTGTCCTTTTCACGGAAACCGACTTTGGCGTGGTTGCGGAGGAAGCCGGTGGCGGTGAGGGTTTCGTGGGTGACCTGGGGGAGTTCGTCGCCGGCGAGTTGCTCGCGGAGGAACTGGTCGTAGGGTTTGTCGGCGTTGAAGGAGCGGATGACATAGTCGCGGAAGCGGAAGGCATTGGGGCGGTCGAAGTCATGTTCGAAGCCGTTGGAGTCGGCGTAGCGGGCGACGTCGAGCCAGTGGCGGCCCCAGCGTTCGCCGTAGTGGGGCGAGGCGAGGAGACGGTCGAGGACGGTGGTCCAGGCGTTGGGCGAACGGTCGTCGAGGAAGGCTTGGACTTCGGCGGGAGTGGGGGGCAGGCCGGTGAGGTCGAGCGTGGCACGGCGGATGAGAGTGGCACGGTCGGCGCGGGGGGCGGGGGTGAGGTCCTTGAGCCGGGCGTTCAGGAAGGCATCAATCGGGTGGCCGGGAGCGGGAAGGGCCGGCTTGGCGAGGGGCCGGAAGGCCCACCATTCGCGAGCGGCGGGGGCGACGGGGGTATTTTCGAGGGCGAGGAGCTCGGCTTTGGCGTCCTTGGCAGGAGCGAGAGAGCCCCAGGGGGCGCCGGCGGCGATCCAATTTCTAATCGATTCGATTTCAATCGCAGAAAGTTTGCCGTCCATGGGCATGGAGGGCTTCAGGTCGCCGGAGACCATGCGGAAGATCGGGCTTTTGGCGGGATCGCCGGGGATGAGAGCGGCGCCGTGAGTGCCGCCTTTGAGCGCGGCTTCGCGGGTGCGGAGGTCGAGACCGCTGAGTTGGAGGGCGGCGCCGTGACATTTCAGGCAGCGCGCCGTGAGCACGGGCGCAATGTCGCGGTCGAAATCGGCGGCGTGAGCACTCAGGGCCGCCAGAAGAATCCACAGGCTTCGGCGCATCGACGGAATCATATCGAACTTGGCGGCGGAACGTAATGGTCTTGATTTCGCTAAAGTTCCAGGGACGCGCGACCGACAAGTACTCAGAGGAAAACTGGAATGGACATTCGGGAAAAAGGACTGCCGCTGATCTTGCTGATCGTCTTAGTACTGAACCTTGTCGTGCTGGTTTCGCTGGGTCTGGAGTACGTGGGGGCCAGCGGGCTGAATCGCCTGCAGTGGTTTGCGTTGGGAAGCACGGGGATTGCCGCGCTGCTGTCGGTACGAGCCGTGAAGCTCTCCGCGGAAATGCGGAGTGGTTTACGCCGGCGCGATACGATTCTCAGGGTGCTCTGGTAAGAGCCTAACGGGCCTGTTGAGCCAGGCTCAACGCGGCTGAGAGTCCGCCGGCGCGCTGGATGCCGGGGACGAAAAATTCGTCGAGAAACTGTTGGTCGGTGCCCTGGAACTTGCCGAGGGGGGCATCGAGCTTGACCTTCACCGGCGAAAGGGCAGCGGCGAAGGTACACCAGATAGCCGCCGTCTCAGTGCACTTCAGGGTGATGGGGGATGAGCCCTGAGCTTGCAGATAGTTGATGGCGGTGACGATGTCCTGAACGCGGTTGGCATCGTCGGGGCGATTGAACGTCAAATGATATTTCTTGGGAGGCCCGCGACGAGCCTTGCTGCGGCCGGTTTGAAAGACGGTGAGCAGCAGGGCGGGTTCCGCGGGCTTGGTCGCTTCCGTGGCACCGAGCGGGTGGACGACGATGGTGTGGGGGTTGGGGCCGGTGGCGAGAGCGGTGACGCGGTCACCTTGGCCGACGCGCGAGAGCACAGTGAGTTCGCCTTCCATTTTGCTTTCCACCTTGCTGGCGGTATCTAAGCCAAAGACCAGTTGCAGGCGTTCCCGCGAGGGCTGAAGTTGTCGCTTGGCGGCGGCGACCCACTGCTCGAAGAGCTGCGGATGGGTGAGCGCGCCGGGCGGCAGGGTGCGCTTGTGAAGCACCAACATGTCGGCCAGGCCTTCGGGGCTGATCGACTTCTCCCGGTAGGTTTCGGGGTTCGAGACTTTGAGCAGGTGCTTGGCGAAGAACGGATACATGGCATCGCGGCTGGCCTGGTTGTAGTTGTGGGGGGCGTCGATCTGGGTCCACTCGAGGAGGGCGGCGGCATCGTAGAGGTCGTAGATCTTTTTGACGGCGGGGACTTCTTCGCGGGGATTGTTGCGGGTCCAATCGCCGGTGGCGGAGATCATCAGGAGCGGGCGCGGGGCGATCATGGCGCCGAACTCGACGTTGAAGGTATCGAAGCGGAGGCCGGGGGCGTTCTCGCAGGGGCTGCCACCTTGCATGATGGCGGAGATCATGTTGACGGGGACGGCGACCTTGATGCGGTCGTCAACGGCGGTGAGGAGGAAGGTTTGGGTAGCGCCGCCGGAAGCGCCGGTGGCACCGAGGCGGTCGGCATCGACATCGGGAAGGCCGGCGAGGAAGTCGAGGGCGCGAATCGAGTTCCAGAGTTGGAGGCCCAAAGGACCGAAGCTCCAGAGTTGTTCGCGCGGGCTGCCGAAGACGTGAGGCGTTTGGGTGGTGTCGTTATAGCCGACCATGTCGTAGGTGAAGACGACGTAGCCTTGGCGGGCGAGGTTGATGGCGCGCGCCGGGATGGATCCGCTGGGGGTGTGTTCGAGGCGGCCGTAAGTCCAGTGGCCGTGGGGCGAGAGGATGCCGGGGTGTTTGCCGGGGCGCCCGAGCGGGCGGTAGAGGTTGCCGCCGAGGTAGTAGCCGGGGAGGGTTTGGATGAGAACTTTCTCAATCGAATAGCCGTTGCGTTCGACTTTGCCGAAGATGTCGGGTTTGAGCGGGCAGCGCTCGGGCAAGGGCAGGAGTCCGGAAGCGGAGAGGACCTGCTTTTGGAGATGGGCGCGGTGGGCTTTCCAAGCGTCGAGCGTGGCGTAGGTCCGCGGGGTGAAGTGGGTGTCGGTGTGGAACTGTTGGGTGTTGCGCGAATCCTGCGCGAGGGAGAGCAGGGGGAGAAGAGCGAAGGCAAGACGCATGGCTGGATTTCATGCTAGCGGATAATAGCGGTCATGCGTTGGTGTTGGTTGTTTCTTGCGGCGAGTTTGTGGGCCCAGACGAAGGTGGCGTTCGACCCGCGCGATGTGGCGACGGGTCCGTTCCCGACCGACTATCTGACGGTGGGGGACGAACGGCAGAAGACGGGGAGGCGGGTGAATCTGCCGCAGCCCGATTGCACGACGCGGTCAAGCGATTGCGGCGAGGTGGCGCTGCTGAACGAGTATGACGGGTTTGGGCTGAATCCGCGGATCACGGTGCGGTTTACGGGGCCGATTCAGCCGGAGAGTCTGCGGGACAACATCTGGGTGGCGTGGCTGGATCCGGTGCCGGGGCGCTTTGGCGTTTATCCAGCGGGGAAGCTGACGCCGGTGAACGAGTATGGATACGACCCGGCGACGAACACGGCGTTCGTGAAGCCGGATGAGGTGCTGGAGGGCGGGCGGCAGTACGTGGTGCTGGTGACCGATGGGATTCGGGATGCGGCAGGCGCGGCGGTGGGCGCGCATGAAGGGTATGAGGCTTGCCTGGCGCGGCAGATCGGCGGCGAGTATTGCCGGAACTTGAGCGCGGCGATCGGGCGAGTGGCGTCGTTCAGCAGCCGGCGGGTGGTGGGCGCGAGTCTTTTCACGGCGATGTCGAGCACGGCGTTTCTTGAAGATGCGCGCCGAATCGTGCAACTGACGCCGACGGGCTTCCGGCGGACGACGCCGGGCTTTGCGACGAGCGGAGTGCAGAGGATTGTGTTTCGGGAGCAGGTGCGGACGAGTGGGAGCAGCCGTTTCACTGACGAGCCTTTACCGGTGCAGCCGGGGCAGCTTTCGACGACGGGGCGGATCGCGTTTTTCGCGTACCGGTCGCCGAAGTTCACCGATGCGAGCGGCGTGATCCCGACGACGCCGACGGGGGAGACGGCCCCGGTGCCCACGACGACGGAGGAGATTCACGGACACGTGTGGCTGCCGGCGACGCCCGCGCCGCCGGGAGGCTACCCGGTGTTGCTGGCGGGGCACGGCATTGGCGATAGCCGGCTGGGGATGCCAACGGCGATCGCGGCGGCGAACTCGGCGGGGTTGGCCGTGGTGGCGATCAGTGCGGTGGGGCATGGGTACGGACCCGACTCGAGCTATCTGTTCACGCAAGCAAATGGGACGGTGATGGAAGTGCCGGCGCCGGGGCGGGGCCGGGATCTGGACGGGGCAGGAACAATCGATCTGGTGGAGGGTTGCGTGATCGTGGCGGCGGGCAAGCCGATCGTGGTGCGCGACTGTGTGCGGCAAACGGCCGTCGACATGATGCAGTTGGTGCACGCGATTCGTGAGGGCGTGGATGTGGATGGCGATGGAACGCGCGATCTGAATCCGGGGGCGATTCAGTTTCTGGGGCAGAGCCTGGGCGCGATGTATGGGACCTTGCTGATGGCGGTGGAACCGGACGTGACCACGGCGGTGCTGAATGCAGCGGAGGGCTCGGGCACGGAGACGGGACGGTTGAGCCCGTCGCCAACGCTGCAGTTGGTGACGCTGGTGGCCTTGGGCGTGAGATCGCCGGTGCTGCTGAATCGCGGCCTGAGATTCGTCGACCAGATGCCGCTGCGAAATCAGCCGGTGAGCATCTTGAGTGTGGCGGGAGCGCGAGAGCTGCAGGATTTTTGGGACCGGGTGGAGTGGCTGGAGACGACGGGGGCGCCAATCTTTTATGCGCGGCACCTGAAGACGGCGACGCTGCCGGGCGTGGGGTTGAAGCGGATTCTGTTCCAGATGGCGTTCGGCGACCGAACGGCGGTGAATCCGTCGACGTCGCGACTGATTCGGACAGCGAGCATGACGGAGCAGACGTCGCTGTACCGCCATGATCTGGTGCGGCGATTGGCGCCGGATTCGCCAGCCGATCCGCATACGTTTCTGATCCCGTGGGGCACGCCCGCGATGCAGGCCGTAGGGATGGCGACGATTGGGCAAGCGATGGCGTTTTTGGGATCGGGCGGGCAGCAGATCGCCGATCCGAATCCGGCGTTGAGCGCGGTGTTCGGGGGGACGCGGGTGTTTGAAGTGCCGCCGGCCAGTCTGCCGGAAGGCTTGAACCTGGAGCCTTAGAGGGTCACCAGCGGAGGTGGGCGGACCAGAGCATGAGGCCCACGGCCTGTCGCGTGGCGAGCCACCATTCGCGGAGGGCCGAGGAAGGCTGGCCGGGTCGCGGGGAGCCATAGACATCGAGACCGCGTTCGGCGAGCATGCGCTTGGCGCGGAGAAGATGGTAGCCATCGGTGACGAGCAGGCAGGAGCGGAGATTCATGCGGGCCATGATCTCGCCCGCGGCGAGAACGCTCTGGAACGTGGTTTCGGCTTCGGGCTCGACCAGGATGGCTTCGCTGGGGATGCCTTTGCGGACAAGGTAATTGCGGCCGACTTCGCCTTCGGTGAAATCGGGGTCGCCACCTGAGCCGCCGGTAGTGAGGATGCGCGGGGCGAGGCCTTGCCGGTAGAGCTCGAGCGCGTGATCCAGACGCCTTTTCAACACGGGGGACGGCAGCCCGCGATACTCGGCGGCGCCGAGAACAATGATGACATCAACCGGCCGACGTTCATCGCGAAGCGCCGCCGTGCGGACTTGAGCAGTGAGGTAAGCCAAGGTACCGACTGTGCCCGCCAGGAGCACTCCCCCCACTGCCAGGACCCTCCGTAGCATTGAACTCATCATAGTGGCCGGAGCAGGTGGGACACGGCAGCGGCCAGTTCGAGCGCGTGCGGAGTGTCGGAGTGGATGCAGACGGTGTCGGCATCGTGCGCGAGGGCGCGAACGTTGGCGACAGCGGCGGCGGGATCGGTGAGGAGAGCGCCGGGCAGGTGACGGGGGCGCAGGGAGCCATCGGGCTGATAGGCGCGGTCGGCAAAGATTTCGCGGGCGGTGCGGCGACCGGCAGCAGCGAAGACCTGAAGCATGACGGAGCCGCGGAGGCCATAGAGGACGAGGTCCGGGTAATGGCGGGTGCCGGCGAGGATGGCTTGGGCGATGGCGGGGTCGCGTGCGGCGTCGTTGTAGAGGGCGCCGTGGGGCTTGATATGAGTGAGGGCGAGGCCGAGGTCGCGAGCGAGTTGCGCGAGGGCATCGATCTGTTCGGCGATGGTGGCCGCGAGGGCATCGGGCGGGAGGTTCATTGTGAGGCGGCCGAAGTTCTCACGGTCGGGATAGCTGGGGTGGGCACCGGGAGCGACGCCGCGGGCGCGGCATTGGAGCAGGGTGAGGCGCATGGTTTCGGCATCCCCGGCATGGCCGCCGCAAGCAATGTTGGCCGAGGTGAGATAGCGGAGGAGTTGCTCCTGGGAGCCATCGTCGAGGGCGGCGCGGGATTCGCCGAGGTCGGCATTGAGGTCGAGAGTCATGGGCGGTTGAGGCGCTGGGCTTCGTCGAAGGTGACGTAGGTGAAGCGAACGGGTTGTTGAGGGCGGAGTTGGCCGAGCTTGGGCCAATCGGGCCGGATGACGACCGCAACGACGGGGTAGCCGCCGGTGGTTTGCTGGTCGACGAAGAGGATCATGGGTTGGCCGGAGGGTGGGAGTTGGATGGCACCGAGGGGGACGCCTTCGGTGATCATCTGGCCGCCAGCGGGCGGGAGGATCGGTCCGTCGAGATAGATGGCCTGACGGTTGGAGGAACGGGAGACGGTGTACTCGGCGGTGAGGAGGCGTTCGGTGAAAGCGTGGCCGAGAGTGACACGGAGGTGGCCGTCGCCGAGCACGGGCGCCAGGGCAGCGTGGGACTCGAGAGGGAGATTGGCGCCGGTGAGGACATCGTCCGAGCGGAGGGGACGGTGGATATCGAGGGCGAGGCCGCCGCGGACGGCGCAGTAGCAGCGGATACCGGTGGGGCTCGATTGGAGGCGGAGGACATCGCCGGGATGGGCGGAGAGAGGCTGGTGGTGGGGAATCGGGTAGCCGTTCATCGTGGCCGCGAAAGGAGCGCCGGAGAGGGCGAAGGTGGTGGGGAGGATGAAGCCGAGCGCGGGGCCAAGGAGAGTCATTTCGAGGCCGGCGGCGGTGAGCGGATTGCCGACCAGGGAGTTGGCATGGGCGAGCGAGAGAGTGTCGGCCGCGCCGCCGATGGAGACGCCGAGGTGAGCGCGACGGCGGTCGCCGCAGCCGTCGACGAGCCGGGTGCTGGCGCCGGCGCGGAGGACTTGAATCATACGGGGACAAACCTCACGCGGTCGCCGGGCAGGACCCAATCGGGAGTGAGCGGGCGGTCCGTTTCGCCAATGAGGCGCCAGCCGCCGGGAGAAGCCGCGGGGTAGATGCCGGTCTGGTGGCCGGCGATGCCGACGCTGCCGGCGGGGACTTGGGGACGGGGCTGGTCAAGACGGGGAGTGGCAAGCTGCGGCGGAAGGCCGAGTAAGTAGGCGAAGCCGGGAGCGAAGCCGAGGAACGCGACCAGGTATTCGTTGCTCGAGTGCAAGGCGATGACTTCCTCGATGGCGAGGTGATGGAAGGCGGCGACGAAGGCGAGGTCAGGGCCGTTGTAGCGAACGGGGACGTCGACGCGCTTGCCGATGGGGGCGAAGTAAGAGACGGGGCGGGAACGAACGAAGGCTTCGACGTCGGCATGGGTGGTGAGGCGAGGGTCGAAGTCGATGAGGAGGGTGCAATAGGCGGGATGGAGGTTGATGAGCCAGGCGGGGTTGGATTGATGGAGGTAACGAAAAAGACCAATGACGAGGCGGTTGAGGGCGGGGTTGATTTCGTGCCCGAAGCGGATGAGGAGGGATGAGTCGCTGGCGGGAAGATATTCAGGCGACGGATCCATAGACTAAGAGTGTGCCTCAGAACGCAGGGCTCTGTGTAACATGCAAGTGGGCGCGGACGATCGTCTCGGACCGCGGGAGTGAGTTTTTGCAGTGCGGGTATGCGCGGGTAGACGCGAAGTATCCGAAGTACCCGCGCTTACCAGTGCTGCAGTGTGCGGCACATGAGCCGAGTTAGGCCATTTTCTGGCCGCAATCAGGGCAGAACTTGGACTCGGTGAGAGTGCCGCATTTGGGGCACGGCTTGGGTCCGGCTTTGGCGGCGGGTTGGCCGCATTCGCCGCAGAACTTGGCCCCGGCAGCCAGCGTCGCGCCGCAACCAGAGCAGAGGGTCTTCGGCGGTTGGAGATTGGTGGCGGCGAGGGGAGCGGCGACGTAGGAGTCGGCGGAGAGGTCGACACCCTGAACGTAGTTGACCTGGCGGGCGGCGGAGTGGAGCTGTTCGCGAGCGGCGTCGGCTTTGGCCTGGGCCTGGTTGGAAGCGAGGTGCTCGTGGAAGTCCGGTGCGCAGTCCTCGCACTGATTGGCTTTGGCGTTCCAGCAGACTTCGCCGCAGACCCATTTGCCGCAGCGGGTGCATTGCTTGAAGGCGGGGCGAGCTTCTTCGACGGCTTCGGCGAGAGCGGCGTCGTGGGCTTTGCCGCCGACGGCGCGCTGGACTTCATAAGCGGCGTTGCCGAGGTTGCCCATGCCGCCGAAAAAGCTGCCGGCGACGTTCAGCAGGGACTGCGCCATGCCGAGCGTGGAGGGGCGGAACTGAGTCATGAAGCCGTTGCCGCACTTGTCGCAGCGGAATTTGAACTGGTGTCCACGGTCCGTGGACAGGTCTTCGTAGTTGGCAACAAAGCCGATCAGAGCCAAGCTCGATCCTCCTTCAATAGCTTCAGTTTACGATGGGAGGTATGGACCATCGATGGCTGGCGGGCGGAGTGGCGGCAATGGGTGCATTCGCGATGCCGGGTCCGTCGAGACTGGTGGCTTTCGGGTGGTTGGGGGAGCGACCGTCGTTCGCGCTGTTGCTGATTCTGGCGGCGGTGGCGTTTGTGGTGATCGTGGGGTTTGCGCTGATGGCGTGGAAACTGTTGACGAAAGATTGGCCGCCGAAGGAAGCGATGGGACTACTGGTGCTCGTGGTGGCGGCGCGGCTGACGCTGGACGTGATCCGGATGATGGGGTTCTGGTTTATTTGAGGCTCCGGCCTTTCGACCGGAGCCTCGCGGAACGGTCTTAGACGACGTAGGGCTTGCGGTAGTCGCGGGTGAGAAGCTTGTTGGCTTCGGGGTCGTTCAAGAACTTGGGGCCAGCTTGCAGGGTAAGCTTGCGGCCGACGCGGTAGCTGATGTTGGCCAAGTGGCACATCGAGGCGCTGAGATAGGCAATGGAGATCTCGTCGTGGAGGTCTTTGTAGTTGCGGGACTTCACAGCGGCGAGGAAGTTCTGCATGTGGAGGCCGGTGGGATCGTTGCCGGGACCGCGTTCGGGACGCTCTTCCATGATGAGTTCGTTGCTTTCGCCTTTGAAGGCCTGGAAGCCCTGGTCGCTCATGGCGGCCCAACCTTCGGAGCCATAGAAGAGATTGCCGACCATGATGTTGAGCGGGGCAGCACCCTGCGGCGCGGTGGCCGCGGGAGCGGCGCCGTCGGGAGACGGGCGCCGATTGGGACGGGGCACGGCACCTTCGGCACCGGTGAGCAAGCCACGGACTTCGAAGACGAGTTCACGATCGCCGAAGTCGAAGTTGGCGGTGAGGGTGTTGGGCGTTTCCTGGTCGTCGTCGTAGGCGAACTTGCCGCCATGGGCATAGGCGGCTTTGGGCCATTCGGGTTCGCCCATGCCCCAGCGGGCGATACCGAGCTCATGGACGCCCTGGTTGCCGATGTCGCCGTTGCCGGTGTCCCAGAACCAGTGCCAGTTGTAGCGGAAGCGGAGTTCGTTGAAGGCGCGCAGGGGGGCGGGCCCGAGGAACATGTCCCAGTTGATGCCGGGGGGCGGCGTGGGGAGGTCAGGCTTTTTGCCGATGGAGACGCGGCGCTTGTAGCAGAGTCCTTTGGCCTGGTAGACCTTGCCGATGAGGCCGCCCTGAACGGCGGCCATAGCGCGCATCTTGAAGGGATTGCTGCGATGCTGAGAGCCGATCTGCAGCATGCGTTTGGTGTCGCGGGCGACCTGCAGCATCTTCTGGCCTTCGTAGATGTTGTAGCAGGCGGGCTTTTCGCCGTAGACGTCCTTGCCGGCCTTCATAGCCCAGATGGCGGAGAGGGCGTGCCAGTGGTTGGGAGTGGCGATGGAGACGGCGTCGACGGTGGGGTCGGCGAAGACCTGCCGCATGTCTTCGTATTCTTTGGCCTTTTCGCCGGTGTTCTTGAGGAGCGTGGCCTGGGACTTCTCGCGCGCGGCCTGATTAACGTCGCAAAGACCGACGACTTTGGACTCGGGCAGGCGGGAATAGATGTTGAGGTGGTTGGTGCCACGTCCGCCGAGTCCGACAATGGCGACGTTGACTCGCTCATTGGCGCCGTAGACACGCAGCGCGGAAGCCGCGGCGGCAGCACCCATAAAAAATCTTCTGGTGGAGGGATTGGACATCGGGGTGAGTTCCTTCAGGGGGAGCATATCAAAAAAGGGGAAGCCGGCGAGCGGCTTCCCCTTGATTTTGGTGGAGATCGGGGGCTAGAAGGTGATGCGGCCCTGGACCTGATACATGCGGTTGAGCGAGGAAGTCTGGCTGGTGATGCGACCGAAATTGGTCGACGTGGGCGAGAGTTCCGGGCCGTTCATTTGTGAGCGATTCATCAGGTTGATGGCATCGCCGCGGAGCTGGAAGCGGACGCGTTCGGCGAACTTGAATTCGCGGAGGAGGTTGAAGTTCCACTGATTCAAGCCGTCGGCGCGAAGGCCGGTGAAGTAGCGGGGGAAGACGCGAACCTGATAGCCGCTGGGCAGGCGAGCGGCATTGCGTTCGAACGGGATGCTGGTGTTGAACCACTGATTGAGCGTCTTTTCGCCGCCGAGCGAAGCATCGGAGACGAAGTTCGACATGTCGCCGTTGTAGAGGATATTGCCCCAGGCGAGCAGCGGGCCGTTCTGGAACTCGTAGGTGGCGGCCAACTGCCAGCCACCGAGGAGGTGGTTGGCGATGCCCTGCTGGAAGTGAGCGCGGCCTTTACCGAAGGGGAGCTCATAGATGCCGGTGGCGGTGAAGCGGTGCGGACGGGCCGTGTCGCTGGACCACCACATGCTGGGCGAACGATCAAACTCATTCTCGATGATGTCGTAACGATCCTGGCGCGTGCGCGAGTAAGAGGCATTGAAATTGAAGCCCTTGGAGAAGCGGCGCTGGAAGTTGACTTCCAGCGCGTGGGTGCGGGCTAGTCCGGTGGGCGTGGTGGCGTTGGTGAGACTGTTCATCTGCGGATAGGGACGCAGCAGACGGTTCTTCGCGATGGTGGGACTAGTGAATTGACCGAGCGTCGACATTTGCTGATAAACGATCGGGTTGGAGGTCCGCAGCGATTCGAAGTTGGCGATGGCAAAGGGGTTGGTGACGTTGGCGTTGAGCGCGGTGGTGGCCGCGTCGTTGCGCACATTGGTCTTGTTCCAATATTGCTCTGGCAGGTAGTCCATGCGAACGCCGACGCCGATGTTGTCAGCCCACTGACCCCAGTAAGCGACTTCGATCATCATGTTGCGCGAGATTTCGCGTTGAAGACCGATGCGCCAACGCTGGACGCGCGGATGCTGGCGGCCGAAGTCGGTGTAGGTGAAGCCCTGACCGACGCGGGCCATGTTGCCAAGGGCGTCACGCAGGGGAACGTCGAAGCGGGTGCCGTTGGAGCGAACCGGGAAGGGATCGGAAAGAGGCGAGACACCGTTACCCGGGTTGCCGACGAGCCAGGTGGTGCCGGCGTCGTTGGTGATGTTGGTGGTGGTGGCGCGGGCGAAACCGTATTGGTCAGCGCCCTGGTTCATGACGTTTAAGGTGTCGTAGTAGCTACCGTAGCCGGCGCGGACGATCATTTTGGGGTTGATCTGCCAGGCGGCGGACAGGCGCGGGAGCCACATCAACTGGTTCTGCCACAGGCGGCGGGAAGCGCCGTTGACGCCCGCGTACACGTTGCCGCCTTTGACGATGAACTGATTAGCGGCGAGTTCCGGAACGGGGTTGCGGGCGTAGGCTGCTTGAGCGCCGGCGGTGATCGGCAGATCCGTGCCGGCATCGAAGTAGGTAAGGGCACGGTTGTAGCGCTCGGTGGGGCCTTGCTCATATTCCATGCGGAGACCAAGCGTCAGCGTGAGGTTGCGGCTGACGCGCCAAGTGTCCTGACCATACCAGCCGTAATATGGGCTCATCAGGGCGAAGTTGTCGTTGGTATCAACGGAGATCGCAGTGGGGATGCCCAACTGGAAGGTGGCCCAATCGAGGCCGAGGCTGGCAGCGGGGGTGACGCCGTCATCGTCCTTGCGGACATAGTTATTCGCAAAGTTGAAGGTGCCAGAGGTGAAACCGCCGTTCTGCAACTGGGTGCGGAAGTGCTGGCGGGTATCGAAGCCGGCGCGGAAAGAATGAACGCCGCGGACGTGGGTGAGGTTGAACTTGGCGGCTTGTTGACGGCCCTTGGTGCCGGGGTCGACGGTGACGCCCATGAACATGTCGCCGTTCCAGTGGGTCATGCCGGGAAAAAGGATGCGGGGCATGACGCAACTGGACGCGCACTTGGCATCCATGTAGGCGGGCAAGCCGACGTCCGAGGGTTTGTACTTGCGGGTGCCGAGGCGCTGGTTCTGGAGGAGGAACCAGTTGGTATCGACGGTGACGTTGATGATGGTGGAGGGGCTGACGGTGTAGGTCCAGTCAGCGGCGATGCTGGCGGCGGGTCGCTTTTCGTCCCAGTTCATCAGGCCTTTTTCCGTTTCAAAGGTGAAGTCCTGGGCGCCTTCGAGATAAGAACTCTTGAACCAGCGCACGAAGAAGCGGTGATTCTGGGAGGCCTGATAGTCGATGCGGTTGTTGAAGGAGCGATAGTCGACGGTGTTGGGCATGGCCGTGGCGAGGTAGTTGTTGATGGGGTCGCGGCCGGTGGTGTCGACGTTGGGCAGCGGCATGCGCTTGGCGTAGAAGTCATAGATGGGGTTGTTCATCCGCGAGCGGGGAATGATGTTGCCGGCGAAGGGGGTGCGGACCCAGTGGCCGGGGCGCGCGGGATCGGGGCGGGTGGAGACGGGGTCGTAGACCTGGTAGCGGGTGGCATCGACGCGGAGAAGGTCCGAGTAGTCGCCGTTGCGCATGGCCAAGGTCGGCACGGTGTAGTTGATTTCGGAGGGGCGGGCGGACTGGCGATTCTTCAGTTCGGAGTAGCCGAGGAAGAAGAAGAGCTTGTTGCGGCCGTCGAAGACCTTCGGGATGTAGATGGGGCCGCTGATGGTGGCCTGGTAGTTGAGCGTCTTGCCGGAGGGCATGAGAGGTGTGTCGGCCAGGGCATCGGCGCCGGAGATGTTGCCGGCGTTGCGGAGGTTCGCAATCTGCACGCCGCGGGCCTGCTTCACGAAGAACGAAGCGGCGTTCCAGCGCTGATTGATGAACTGGAGCGTGCTGGTGCCGTGGAAGAGGTTGTTGCCGGACTTGGTGGACATCGAGATGCCGAGACCGGTGGCATGACCGAAGGAAGCGTCGAAGTTCGACGTTTCGATCTTGAATTCGTCGATGACGTCGGGCGAGGGCATGATGGAGGCGCGGCGATCGGTGCCGTTGGTGGAGGCGCCGTCAATGGACCATTCGTTGCCGCCGACGTTGCCGGGCGAGTTGTAGGCCGAGCCGCCACCGACCTGTCCCTGAACCAGGAACTGGGTGGTGCCCGGAACCTGAACGCCGGGAGCCATGCGGCTGAGCGCCATGACGTTGTTGCCGATGACGGGCAGATCCATGACTTCGCGATTGGTCATGTTGCGGCCCGTGCTGACGGTGCTGGTATCAAGCATGGGGGCTTCGGCGGAGACGGTGACCGATTCGGCAGTGCCGCCGACTTCGAGGGCGACGTCGATCTTGAGCTGGTCGCCGATGCCGAGCGTAATGCCGGAGCGGATGGACTTTTTAAAGCCGGAGAACTCCACGGTGACGGAGTAGTTGCCGGGTAGAAGCAGCGGGGCTTCGTAATAGCCGCTGGGATTGGTGACCAGTTTGGTGACAGTGGTGGTGCCGGTATTGGTCACGGTGACGTTGGCACCCACAACGGCCGCACCTTGAGTATCGGTGACGGTTCCGTTAATGTTGCCGCGCGTATCTTGCGCGGCGAGCAGCGCGGGAAGCGAGGCGAGAACAAGCAACCTCAAAATGCGCATGGCGGACTCCCTGGAGAAGATGTAGCCAGTTTCATTTGGCAGGTGACAATCTATCACAGGTGGTGTGATCAGTAAGGCAAAGGAGGGGCGGCTGAATCGCTTCGATCGGTGAGTGGTCGGCTGTGCGGCGGGCAAACTGGTATGATCACTACACCACTCCCAAATTTCGTAAAGCGGGGAGCCGCCCATGTCCATCGAACCGATTGTGCGCCGCAAACTAGCCGACGAGGTGCGGGAACGCCTGCTGGAGATGATCCGGAGCCAGGACTTACGGCCGGGCGACCGGCTCCCTTCCGAGCGCGCGCTAATGGAGCGCTTCCAGGTGGGGCGGCCCGCCGTCCGGGAGGCGATGCAGTGGCTGAGTACAGCGGGGCTGATCGAGATTCATCATGGCGAACGGGCGCGCGTGGCGGTGCCGGATCAACGGCGCGTGTTCGGGCAGGTGGGAGAGACGATGCTGCAGTTGCTGCAGACCTCGCCGCAGACGCTGGAACATCTGAAGGAAGCGCGGATGTTGTTCGAGCTGGGGATGGTGCGGCAGGCGGCGGAGCGGGCGACGCTGGCCGATCTGACGCGGCTGGAGGAGGCGCTGGAACGGCAGCGGTCCTTGATTGAGGACATCCCGGCGTTTGTGAAGGCGGACATGGCGTTCCATACGGCGATGGCGGCGGTGAGCGGGAACTCGGTGTGCGTGATGTTGAGCGAGGCGATGCTGGACTGGCTGTTTCACTTCCGGCGGGACCTGCTGCGGATTCCGGGGTCCGAGTTCATTACGCTAGCGGAGCACGAAGGGCTACTCGCGGCGATTGCGGCCCATGACGCGGCGCGCGCCGAACAGGCGATGCGCGAGCACCTGACGCGGGCGAACGAGCGCTATCGGATTCTGGAAGAGGCGATGGCGCAACGGGTGGGGCGGGGCGAGGATCCGGAAGACTACGCCCAGGCGGCCGGACGGAAGCGGCGAAAGTAGGGCCGAAACGTCGTACCATCGTTCTTGTTGAACGCAACTAATCCGGCACGCGAGGCCGCAGAGAGGGGCGCCGAATGGCTGCGCGAGCGGCTGAACGCAGAGGGCCAACTGCGCGGGGCGACCGATCTTTCGGCCTATTACAAGACACCTTGCGCCTTTCTGTGGAGCGGCGATGCAGCGGCGGCCGAGCAAGTGCTCGGGCATGTGCGGCAGCGCTATCTGCAGCCTGATGGAGACCTGGACGGCACGGGGCTGGGGTGGTTCGAGGACTATCGAATCTATCCGCATGCGTGGCTGGCGTGCGGGGCGGCCGCGTTAGGCGATCAGGACACGGCCGGGAGGCTGGTGCGTTTTCTGCTGACGCGCCGCAATGCGGAAAGCGGCGGCTTCCGTACGCGGCATGACGATCGCGAAGAGATCATGACGACGAGCATGGCGGGGCTGGCTTGCCTGGCGGTGGGCGAGATGGAAGCCGCGGCCGGAGTGACGAGGTGGCTGCGACGCGTGTTCGATGAGCAGCCGAACTTGAAGGCGGGTCTGGTGCATGTGTGGCAACCGGGAGTGGGGTTGGTGCGCGGGGACGGATCGGCGGCGTACGTGGTGGATGCGATGCGTCCGCGGCAATGGTATTTCCAATACGGCATCAGCGCGGCGTTTCTCGCTGAGTATGCGCGGAAGGCGCGCGACGGAGAAGCGGTGAAACTGGCGCAGCGTTATCTGCAGGCCAGTGCGCACGCGGCCGAGGACCGTTATCAGACGCCGCAAAGCGGCAAGGTGGGTTGGGGCGCGGCGTGGACGTATCAGCGGACGGGCGATCCGGCAGAGGCACGGTTGGTGCTGGCGGTGGTGGACGGGCTGACGGCGCTGCAGTGCGGCGACGGGTCCTGGAATGCGGAAGGCGTGTACGAGGCGAAGCCTGCCAGCGGCGAGGCGGCCCGTTACGACGTGACGGCGGAGTTCGTGGCGCTGTTGGCGCAAATGGGAGCAGAGATTGTCGTTTGAGAATCCGGTAAAGAAGAAGCTGGCGGCGGGCAAGACGGCCTGGGGCGCGGCAACGGGCGTGGCCGATGAGTTGGCCAACCAGTTGACGATTGGGACGGGGGTCGACTTCCTGTGGATCGATACGGAGCATTCGACGTTCGGGTTGGACGACATCCGGCTGATTCCGGTGCAGGCGCGGCGGGCGGGCTGCATGCCGATGATTCGGGTGGCGGGACTCGATCCGAATCTGATCAAAAAGGCGCTGGACCTGGGTGCATCGGCGGTGATGATTCCGCAAGTGAATAATGCGGAGGAGGCGCGGTTGGCGGTGCAATATGCAAAGTATCCGCCGCAGGGGTCGCGCGGGGTATCGCCGTTGTGGACGTTTTACATGAACGTGCCGTGGAGCGAGTATCTACCGCACGCCAACGACGAGATCTGCGTGGTGGCGCAAGTGGAATCGCCCGAAGGCATGGCGAACGTGGAGGAGATCGCGGCGGTGGATGGCATCGATGTGGTGTTTGCCGGGCCGATGGACTTATCCGCTTCACTGGGAGTGATCGGGCAGGTGGGTCATCCGGACGTGAAGCGGTTTCTGGCGGAGTTCCCGAAGCGCGTCAGCGCGGCGGGCAAGTATGCGGGGATCTCGGTAGGCGGTTACGATGCTTCACTCGAGTGCTATCAGCAGGGTTACCGGTTTATCAACTTCGGGGGCTTGTTGTTTGCGGGTGTGCGCGGGTTAACATCTGACCTCGAACGGCTGCGGGCCGCTGAGCAAGCTTAGCTAAGCTCAAGGGGTGATTCGCAGTCAATTTGGCCTGCTTATGATGTTCGCGGGCTTGCCGCTGGCGGCCCAGTATTTCGACTTTGCCGTGACCGATGCGGGACGGCTCTATTTCACGACCAGCTTATCGACGGGTGCCGAAGACAGCCGGCTGAAGATGTTTCAGTTGGACAGCGAGGGACTGAAGCTCTACAAGACGACGACCGAGGGCTCCAGCCCATTTGCGCCGTCGATCATCCGGCCGATCGTGAGCGGCGATGGAGGCATCGTGGGCTATGGGACGGTGCCGCCGTGTTTGTCGCCGAGCTGCGGCATTGGTGGTTCGCGGGCGCCGTTCACGCTGACCGGCGCGAAGGTGGAGCAAGCGATTTATAACAACGCGGCGCTGAGCCGGAACGGGCGCTATCTATTCGGAGGGACGGCGGAGTTTCGGTGGCGGGTGATCGAGTTGGGGTCCGAACGGTCGCGCGACTTTCCGGCAGGCGCAGCATGGTTCGGGCCGCAATCGGTCACCAATCGTGGGATGGCGCTCGCGCTGGTACCGACGGCGGGGACGAGTTCCCTGCTCCGGTTGGCGGCGGACGGCACACAGAAGGAAGTGCCGGGCGCGCTGGGGGCGCAGCGGGGAGCGGTGAGTCCGGATGGAAGCCGGCTGGCATTCGAGCGGGAAACGGCGACAGCGTACGAACTGGTGTTGACGGATCTGGACGGGGCGCCGGCGCGCGTATTGGCGAGCGTGGCCCGGAATCTGACGCTGCCGTATCCGGCGGGCATTTTCCGCTATCAGCCGTCGTTCGCCAATGACGGAACCCTGATGTACCTGGCGCCGAACGCCGAGGGCAAGATTCAGGCTTACCAATTGGGGCGTACAGGCGAAGCGACGTTAGTGACGTCGATGTCGACGGATATCGTGGGAGGCGTGCTGAGCGGCAACGGTGAGGTGGCCTGGCTGGCGACGGGGCTGGGGCAGATTATGCGGGTGAGCCTGTTGGACGGTCGCGTGGAGGAGGCAATTCCGACGACGCCGTTTGTCACGTCGACGGGGACGTTCGCCTATCCGGGCAGCGTGATTCGGCTGGTGGGCGCGGGCATGACGCGGGAGACGCGCTTCCGGCTGGGCGAAACGGGGTTGCCCCTCTCGGAACTGGAGCGGGATCGGGCAGCGGTGCAGGTGCCGTGGGAGTATCGGCCGGACGCGCGGGTGCTGACGGTGCAGGGCAAGGACAGCCCGTTTGCACAGCGCTTTGGGTTCACGCCACTGGACCGGCCGACGATTACGTTCGAACGGGACGGTTGGACGGGCGTGCTGCAGGCGGCGCATCAGGATTTCCATGGCTTGGTGACGGAGGAGGATCCGGCGGTGGCCGGGGAGACGATTCATCTGTTCGCGCGAAATATGGGCGCGGTGAACCAGACGGTGAAGACGGGTGAGCGAAGCCCCATCGAACCTCCGGCAAGGGTGACTTCGCCCATGGGTTGTTATCTGGTGGAGTTTGGTTCGCAGGGGGTTCCGGTGCGCGCGCCGGGGGTGGTGGTACCGTTTGCGGGGCTGGCGGGCGGGTCGATCGGCGTTTATCAGATCGACGTGACGATTCCCGCGGACTGGTCCGCGACGAAAGGCACGGTGATCTGCGTGATCGATCAGGCGGATTATCGCGGCGATTCGGCGGAGATTGCCGTCCGGCCGGTGAACTAGCCGGCGACTTCAGCGAGTTCGGGCGTTTCCTCTTCTTCAACCGGGACGGCAAAGACATAGCGGCCGAGGATGGCCGCGATGCCGACGGCAACCGCGGCCATCACGAAGGCGGCAGGATATCCCAGTCGTTTGGCCATGGCGCCGGCGACGAAAGAGCTGACGCCGACGAAGAGGTCGTAAAAGGCGCTCAGCACGCTGACGACGGAGCCGCGTTCGCTTTCCGGAGTGCGCCGCAGAACGGTGGAGGCGACCGAGGACCAAGGGAAGGAGAAGCCGAGGCCGAGGATGGCGGTGGCGGCGACTCCTATAACGGGTCCGGTGGCGAAGGTGATGCCGAGGAGGCCGACGAACATCGCGGCGAGGCCACCGTAGAAGGTGCGGCTGGGCGGGATGCGGTCCGGCAGTCCGCCGAAGAAGAAGCGCGAGAACAGGATGACGAGCGCGTAGGCGGTGAAGGCCATGGGGCCGGCGCCGCCCTGCGCGGAGAGATGCAGGACGAGGAAGCCGGTGAGGACGGGATAGTGGACGTTGACGAAGCCAATGGTCAGGCCGGGCATCATGAGGCCGCGGGGGATCCACGGGCCGCGGCGACGGTCCGGCGAGGGGCGGTAGTCCTCGCGCACGAACCAGAGGCAAGCCATGCCGAGGAGAGCGCAGACGACTTGGAGAGCGGCGGCGCGGGGGAAGGTGCCAAGAGCCTGGCCGACGACGGGTCCGAAAGAGATGCCGCCCCAAATGCCGCTGCTGAGATAGCCGAGGGCTTGGCCGCTGCGGTGGACGCCGGCGAGTTCGATGACCCACGCGGCGGCACCCGTGTACAGGCAGGCCTCGCCGAAACCTTGCAGAATGCGGCCGAGATACGCGCCCTTCAGCCCCAGGGGCAGGAGGTAGACGAAGCCGGCGGCGGCACAACTGGAGAGGCCGGCGATAAAGGCGACTTTGCGGCCGCGGCGGTCCGCCAAGGGGCCGGAGGCGAAGCGGCTGATGAGAGCGACGAAAGAGAAAATGCCAATGACGAAGCCGACCGTTTGGTCCGAACCGCCAAGATCATGGCGTACGTGGGGAGCCAAAGCGGGCAGAACCGCGCCCATACCGATGAAACCGAGGAAAGTGGAAGCAATGACAGCCCAGAACCGACCGCCAAACTCCTGAGGAGATAACCCCATTAACTTAATGGTAGCGATTCCCGGGGGCTCCCGCCAGGAGGTTAAACCCCTAGCAGGATGCCGCGCGCACTTTGACCCGTAAGGGATTCGACGGCGGCGATGTACCAGGCGAGTTGGCTTTGGTAGCGGCGGAGGTGGAGGGTGAGGTCGACGGTGGTTTTGAAATCGACGATGGTCCATTGGCCATCGTCAAAGAAGGCGAGGTCGATGCGGCCTTCGATGAGATGTTCGCCGGAGCGCCAACTGACGGGCCATTCACGATGATGACGGGAGGCGGCGCGGGCTTTCTGCAGGAGCGGATGGGCCAGAGCGGCAGACACGGTTTGTGCGGCGGCCTGAGCTTCGTCATCCTCGGCCGAAAGAATACGGGCGTGGAGATTGGCCTGTAACTGCACTTCTTCCGGCGTCGCGTGAAGGTTGATGTGACCCAGGATAGCGTGAACCAAATTGCCGAAGCGGGGACCGAAGGGGCGCTGCGGACGCTCGCCGGCCAGAATCGTTTCGATGACGCCGGTGAAGCCGAGGGGCGGCTCAAGCTCACCGGTGGCGGTGACGACACGGACGCTAGGACGCGCGCCCCGAGTGATGGTTTCCTGGCGGGCTTCGCGCCACGCTTCGTAAGTGGCGAGGCTATCCATGCCACCTTCGCCGAGTAACTGCTGTTGGCGTAAGCCGTAGTCCGAGTCGAACTCGCGGTTGAGAACGGCTGGATCCCACCAGACGACTTCGTGTTGCCCGACGCGGGGGGAATGCACACCGGGGTGGACGGAGGACTCTTCGGCGTCCGTTTGTTCGGGGGGGCGCTCAAGAACGCTGGCGGAGCCGAACTTCGGACATTGTTCGGCGCGGCGGGCGGTGCGCCAAGCGGAGCGCGGTGGATACATGGCCTTGTTCAAGGGCTCAAGCCAACCTTCCAGTTCCTGGTCGCCGACGACGGGGACAACGAGCAAGTCACGCGCACGGGTGGCGGCGACATAGGCGACGCGAACACCCTCGGCGCGTTCGCGGGCTTGCTCACGCACTTGCTCCTGCATCAACTCGATCGGCATGCAATTGAGTAACTCGTTAGCGCAGAGTTGACGTTCAGTATCGACGAAGCGTTCCGGTTGACGCCGGGAAAGATTGGCGGTGAGGTCAGCGAGGATGACGATGGGAAACTCAAGGCCCTTGGCGGCGTGCGTCGTCATGAGGCGAACGCCCTCCGAGCCTTCTTCGAGAACGGAGGCTTCGCTGACCTCGGTGCTGTGTTCGGCCTGCTCTTCGAGACGCTCGACGAAACCGCGGAAGGAGATGCCGCCTTCGAGCTCGTAGCCGCGAGCGAGGTCGACCAGGCGGGTAACATTGGCCAGGACCTGGTGGCCGGCAGGCCGGAAGGCCAAGCCCGCGTGAGCCCGGGTCGCTTCAAGCAGACGGTTCAGAGTATCGGCGACCGGCCGCCAGTTGCGTTTCTGATGTAACTCGCGGAGTAAATCGAGGGCTTCGGCGATGGGGGCGAACTCTTCGGCCAGGCCTTCGCGGGGACGGAAGGGGTTGAGGCGCTTATGGTGATGCAGGAACTTGAGCAGTGCAGCGTCGTTGATGGCGAAGAGGCTGCCGCGCAGGGTCGCGTAGAGGGCGAGTTCGTCATGGGGCCACTCGATCGCGGTGAGCGCGGCACGGAGGCTTTCGACCTCCTCGCGACGATGGAAGGATTTCGAGCCAACGAGTAAGTGCGAGATGCCGCGCGCCTCAAAGCGGCGCGTATACTCGCGCGAGATATCGACGCCGTAGTTAGTGAGCCGACGAAAGAGAAGGCAGATGTGGCGCTCGCGGATGGGGACGCGTTCGCTGGGACGTTCCGGGTCGCGGACGGTCCACTGGCTTTCCTTGAGGAGCCAGTCGACAAAGGCCACGACGGCCTCGGGTTCACTCTCGGCGATCACGCGGCGGCTGATGTCGCGCGTGGCATAGATACGGGGAGCTGGCAAGGCAACCACGGCGGGTTGCAAGGTGTCCGGCGGCGGACCTTGCAGGAGGGGCGCGTAGCTGGCTTGGCCGGTGGTGTCGTCACCATTCATCTCGTCGGCAAAGGCGGCGTTGACGAAGTGCTGGAGCGGCAGAGTGGAACGGAAGCTGCGGGTGAGCTGGACGACGCCGGAGCCCTGGTCGATCAGCTTCTGGCGGAGTTTCTGATAGAGCAGTACGTCGGCGCGACGGAACTTATAGATGGATTGTTTGGGGTCGCCGACGACGAAGAGCTTGCCGTCGACGGGACGGGCACGGGTCCAGTCGGATTCCTCGGGACGGTCGGAAGCGAGGAGTAACAGGATCTCAGCCTGGAGGGGGTCCGTATCCTGGAACTCGTCAACAAAAATGTGCGAGAAGCGCCGCTGTAAGTAAGTACGGACTTGAAGGTTATCGCGAATCAGGCCGCGGGTGAGGATGAGCTGGTCGAGGAAGTCGAGTTGGCCGGCCTGGCGCTTGAGACCTTCGTAGCGGTCGACGAAACCAGCAAGCTCTTCTTTGAGCTCGGCCGCCAAGTCGGCGTCGGCGCACACCTTGAAGTTATTGAGCGCCGTGGTCAGCTCTTCGACTCCTTTGCGCTTGTTATAGATCAGGTCGCGATGGAGCCGGACTAACTGGGCCTCGAGCGCGTCGTAATCACGGCGGTCAATTTCGTCGGCCCGCTGGATGCTGGTGGCAAGTTCGCGGACGACGGCGAAGGCCTGATTGACTTTGGGACCGACAGCGAGGATGTGGCCGACGATCTGGTCGATGGCATCGCGACGATCGAAGGGGACGCGCGTCCAGGGCGCGGTGAAGTCGCGCCACTCGACGAGTTGGATCGCGGCATAGCGGAGGTCATCGAGGGGCGAGCGATCGCCGCGCTTTGCCCAAGCCAGACGACTGAGGGCGCGGCGGACGCCGGGCGAATCCTGCTGAAGACGTTCCTGGATCCAGCCGCGGAAGGCTCGCGTGTAGAGACGGTCGCGCTGATAGTCGGTGACTTCGGCGAAGGCGGGGTCGACACGAGCTTCGACGGGCCGCTCGCGGAGAATCTGCGCGCAGAAGGCGTGGATGGTGCCGATGGAGGCTTCTTCGAGGTGCTGAAGTGCGTGTTCGAGATGATCGCGGGCAGCGCCGGTAGAGGCGTTGCGGGCGCGGTCGAGTTCCTGCCGCAAGCGCAGTTTCATTTCGCCAGCTGCCTTGTGGGTGAAGGTGACTGCGGCGAGCTGATCGATCGTGGTGCGGCCCGAACGAAGGACATTCACCATGCGGGCCACCATCTCGGTGGTCTTTCCCGTGCCGGCGGAGGCTTCGACCAGGAGACTCTCGCCGAGACTGTGACGAATGCGATCACGGGCTTCGGCGTCACTGGGAAGGGCGTAGACCGTGCTCACGGCATCCTCCGGATTTCGTACAGCGGCTCCAACCCGGACTGTTTACGGCGGGAGCGCTCGTACTCATACGGCCCGCAGACGGATTGATAGTCGCAACGCTCGCAAGCGTCCTTGGCGGGGGCAGCCGGCAGAAATCCGCGCGAGACGGCATCCTCTACCGTGTGCAGGATCCGCCCGGCGTAGTGGCGGGCCTGCTCATTCACGCGAATGTGAAGCTCGCGATAGCCGCCGCGTTGGGTGCAGTAGAAGAGTCGACCGCTCTCGACAGGCTTGTTGAGTAACTGCTCCACGGCGAGTCCGTAGAGCACTGGTTGGAGAACTGCGCCGCCACCAACATAGACGGGAGGACGGTCCGGGGCTTTGCCGGTCTTGTAGTCGGTGATGCGGAGTAAGTTACGAGTGGGACTGATTTCGACTAAGTCGACACTGCCGCGCAACTGGTAGGCATCGAGGATCCGGGTGGCGGGGACTTCCGCGTCACGGACGCCGAAGCCGTACTCGGTATGGAGAGGCTGGAACTCGTCGCCGGCGTAGGCGACGTGGCGCAGCCAGCCGCGGATGTCGGTGCGCAGTTCTTCAATCTCCGCTTTCCAAACACGCGGAATGGCGGGAGCAAGCCGCTCACGGTACTCAGTGGCAAAGGTATCGACGACACGGTCCGACTCGTCGTAGGCCGCCGCGAGGTTGTCGCGAGTGAGCGGGAAGGCCGGGCCGTCGACGAGCGCCTGCTGAATAGCATGAAACAGGGCGCCGCGGGTGAGCGGGTCCAGTTGTTCGAGGGGCGCGCTGACTTCGCGCGGACGAAGGCCGTGAATGGCGTGAAGAAGGAAGCGATAGGGGCAGGTGGCGAAGTGCTGGAGCGCGGTGGGGGCAAAGTCCCGGACGGAGGGGCGATAGTCCGCGAGTAAGTCAAGGGTGGGCAGGTCCGCGCGGACGAGTCCGTCGGCCTCGCTCCAACTCGTGCGCCAGCGCGAGTACCGAGAGCGGAGACTGCGGGCCAGGGAAGCACTGACTTGTACCAGATAGCGGGCAGCACCACGCGCCTCACGACGGCTGCGGTAGCGTTCGAGCACCGCTAAGTCATACTCGGCGTCGTCAATGGCGACGGCGGGATCGGTGGGCGCGGGCCAACCCAGACGGGTGGGGGCGGCCGCGGCCGTCAGTTTGCCAAACTCGGTCAGGTCCGGAAGACGCCCTTCGGCGGCGCGCACAATTTCGAGCGCATAGAACGAGGGCACACGCGGGCGCCCTTTGCCCGTATCCATGCGCGGGTAAGAAACCACGAGCCGCTCCGACGCGGCCGCGACGGCGATATGGAGCAGCAGGCGTTCGCGCTCCACCCGGGTGTCCTGCACAGCCATGCGGCCCAGCGTGCCCCGGTAGACATCCAGCAGGAGCGGATCTTCGTTGGCACGTTGAGGAAAGATACCTTCGGCCAAGCCGGGAACGAAGACGTACTGGAAACTGCGACCGCGAATTTCGTCCGCCGTGCACAGGAAAACACGTCCTTCGCGACGGTGCGGAGGCTCGCGACGAAGGAACCGTAAGCGGCTTTCGAGAACCGAGTAGACCTCATCCAAGCCCACCGGGCCAACCTGTGCCATGGGGCCCAGCTCCGCCAGCATACTGACGACACTCCCGGGCTTACGGAGGGCAGTTTCCGCAAGCTCCTGCAGTCGCACCAGCCATTCGGCCCAAGTGCGTTGCCCCGGCAAACGATCCAGTAAGTCAACAAGCGGCAAGGCAAACTGGCGTAAGTGACGTAACTGACCTATTTTTCGTTCGAGAACGGCGGCGACGTCCGGGTCGGCATGAGCGAGTTGGAAGCGTAGCTCCGAGTTGAGCCCGTCCAACCGGCGAATCCATCGGGCGCGTCCACCGACAACGGCGGCGTCTACCAGGAGACGCTCCCAGCCGGAGGGAGCGGAGAGCGGCTGATTCTCTTCGTCGGTCTCCGGAGGGTCGACGGCAGGGTCGACGAAGGCGGCGAGGACTTCGTCCTGAAGGCCGGCGGCAGCGGCCTGGACGCGAACGGGTTCGCCGGTCTCATCGCGCGGAGGGACTTGCGCCAGTGAAAGATACTCGGCAAAGCGAGTGGCCGAGCAGGATTCAGCGGCACAGGCCAGGAGTGCGAGAAAGGCGCGTCCAGCTGGGTCCGGACGGGCAGTTCCACGGCCAGTGTAGAGAGGAATGCCAGCGCGACGGAAAGCTTCTTCGACGAGAGGCTGGTAACGATCGACGCCGCGAAGGACGATGGCGATGTTGTCGAAGGGGACTCCCTGACGCGCGGCGGCGTGGATGCGGCGAGCGATCTCGACACATTCGAGTCCTTCGCCGGGAGCGGAGAAGAGGTCGAGCGTGCTGTCGGGAGGCGGGGCGAGTTCGAGCGCGGGCGTGAAGAGGTCACGCCGGAGGCGGCCTACGGTGTGCTCAACGTCGGTGGCGCAGGAGAGCCTGGAGACGGCGAGTAACTGTTCGAGAGAGTGAAGCGACTCAGTGTCGCGATCGAGTTGGAGGACGAGCAAGTCCTCGAGAGCCAGGGCGCGCAAAAAGTGGCGGTGGCGGGCGTGACGGACGGGCAGGTCGAGCCAGAGCATCGGAAGGCGAGTCCAGGGATGCTGACGGCGAGTAGCGGCAGAGGCCGCCAAGTTGAGGAGCATCGACCAATCGACCAGCCCACGCTCGGTGAGTTCGGCATCGTAAGCGAGGGCGAGACGAACCAAGTCCGGGCCAGGCTGCCCGCAGCGCTCGAGGGCCGACAGATCGACCGCCTCCAGCCGCAGTTCGTTGAGCGTCGAAGCAAGCGCTTTGACGAAGCCGGGCATACCGGCGACGGGACCGAAATAGTCGAGTTTCGCGAGATTCTCGTGCACCACGCGAGCCGCCAGCGCCTCCTGACTCAACTGACTCAGTGGGGTGAGACTGCGCTCGGCGACTTCTTCCGAGGCGAGAGTGGTGACCAATTGCGTGAAGGTGACAGTATGGACACCGAGGATGCCGTAAGGAGCGACGCTGCGGATAAAGTCATCCGCGGCACCACGCGAGCTTCCGACGACGAGGACTTCCGCTTCCCGATGGGCAGCGAGAAACTTAGCCCCTTCCTGATGTAACTCGTGATAAGCCGCGCCGCCGAGGATCGTAGGCATGGAAGTTACTCGGTGGGAGGGTAACCCACAATAGAGATATTGGCGGCATTGGCGGCGGCGATCATCTCCTCGCGGTCCAGGAGAAGCGTGCGGCCGGCATCAACAGCCAAGGCGGTGGCGCCGGACTTCTGCATGGCAGCAATGGTGAGCGGGCCGGCGACGGGGACATCGAACTGTAAGTGACGGCGGCGACGCGAGACCTTCACCAGACGCAGGGGCTTACCTTCGACCAGAGAGGCAGCACGAGTGAGCATGGCATCGGTACCTTCCATTGCCTCCAGCGCGACGCAAGCTCGTTCCGCAACGGCGACGCTTTGACCGACGTCGACCTGGGCCAGGGCGTTGGCGATGCGGCGGCCATAGTCAAGATCTTTGCGCTCGTCGTCCGTCGGCTTGCGCTTGGTGAGGACGCCTTCGGCGGCGAGGAGTGGTTTGAGTAAGCGGGTGGAATCGCCCAGACCGATGCCTTCGTCCTCGAGAACTTTGGCAACGCCGCGAATCAGCGATTCCGTATTCTTCGCTTCGAGCGAGAAGAGCACTTTGGCCAAGCGCCAGTCAGGACGGATGGCGGAGAAGATTTTCGCATGCTTCACCTGACCGGCCATGATCACTTCGGCAATGCCTTCTGCGCGGCAGATCTCGATCAGACGGCTGAGAGCTCCGAGGGAAATCCAGTAGGTTCTGGCGGCAAGCTTTTCGATTTCGGGCGAGGCCTCTTCCTGGATCCCAATGGCGACCACCTCATGACCGAGATTGTGTGCCGCTTCGAGAGCGAGAATCGGGAAGCGACCGTTACCGGCAATCAGCCCATACTTCATCTATTTGATAAATCCACGTTCGGAGGTCTGAATGAAGGCGAGTAACTGTTCGATCGACGGATCCGGGGGAAGCTCGGTGCGAATCTTTTCGACGGCTTGAGTGGTATTGAGTTTCTTGTCGCGCAGCCAACGGAACGCTTTATGGAGGGCAGCGATCTGCTCCGGCGAGTAGCCACGACGCTCAAGACCGATTTTGTTCTCGCCGTAAGTCTTGGTGACGCGCTCGGCGGAGGTGATGGAGAACGGCAACACGTCCTGCAGGATGACACTGTAGCCCCCGATCATCGAGTTGCGGCCGATACGGCAGAACTGATGGATGCCGGTGAACGCGCCGATGTTAGCAAAGTCCTCCACGGTGACGTGGCCGGCAAAGGTGACGCCGTTGGCGATGATGGTGCTATGGCCGATGTGCACGTCGTGGGCAACGTGGGTGTAAGCCATGAGTAAGTTGTCATCGCCGATCGAGGTGAGTGCCCCGCCGCCGGCCGTGCCACGGTTGACGGTGACGCATTCCCGAATGGTATTGCGGTGGCCGATGCGAGTGTAAGCGCGCTCGCCTTGGTACTTCTTGTCCTGGGACGCGACGCCAATGGTGGAGTAAGGATAGAAGAGGTTGTCCTCGCCAATGGTGAGAGGCCCATCGAGATAGACCTGGGCCAGGATACGCGTGCGGGCGCCAATTTCCACTTGGGGGCCGACGACGGTGTAAGGCCCGAGTTCGGCCGTGGGATCGACGCGAGCCCGCGGGTCAACGATGGCGGTGGGGTGGATCGTAGGCCTATCCTCGCTCGGCAATGGTGCACATGACGATGGCTTCGGCGACGGGGACGCCATCCACGGCGGCGATGCCCTTCATCTTGGCGATGGTGGACTTCTTTTTGATGTAGGTAAGTTCCATCCGCAAGGCGTCGCCGGGGCGGACCGGGCGGCGGAACTTCGCCTCTTCAATGGAAGCCATGAGGACAACCTTAGAGTGACGATCCGGCACTTGGCTGAGGACGAGCACGCCAGCGGTTTGCGCCATGGCTTCGACGATCAGGACGCCGGGCATCACCGGATAGTTGGGGTAGTGGCCGATGAAGAAGGGTTCGTTGATGCTGACATTCTTGAGGCCGACGATGCGGTCCTCCTCCATCTCGACGATGCGATCCACCAAGAGGAATGGATAGCGATGGGGCAGGATCTCTTTGATGGCGTCAATATCCAGTACGGGCATGAAGCCTTCATGATAGCAACCGCTACGAAATTAGCCCAAGGGCCAGAATGCGGGCGACGGTTTCGCGGTCGTCGTCGGTGTCGGCATCGATCCGATAGTGGGCTTGGGCGTAGATGGGCTGGCGCGCGTCAAAGAGGTCGGCGAAGGCTTGCGGATCGCGGGCGAGGGGACGGTGTTGTTCCTGCGCGACGCGCTGACGGCAGCGCTCGAGGGGGCAATCGAGCCAGAGCGTGACGCCGTGGCGTTGCAGGTATTCGCGGTTGGCCTCGACGCCGAAAGCGCCACCGCCGAGGGACAGAACGAGGGGCTGGCCGCGAGGCACACCGGCGGTGGCGGCGTGGAGCGCAGCGGATTCACGACGGCGAAACTCCGGTTCGCCATGCTCGGCAAAGAGCTGAGTGATCGTCGTGCCTTCGCGGGCTTCAATGATGGCATCGAGATCGGCGAAGGGCCAACCGAGTTCACTGGCGAGGCGGCGGCCGACGGTTGACTTGCCGCTACCCATGAAGCCCACCAAATAAAGGCCGGGCGTTTGTTTGAGCGTGAGGTTCATGCAGAATGACTTTCGTTAAAACGGCGCAATTGCTCGTCCACCAGGCGCGGAAACAGGCGGGCGGCGGCGATCATGGCCCAGCCGAAGCGCGGGGTGACGACGGTCCGCTTTCCCTTTTCGATGCCGGAAACGAGAGCGGCGGCGCACTGTTCGGGGGAGATCGCCATTCCGCGCGCGCGGAAGATTCGTTCCGGAGGCCGGCCGCCGAGAACGTGGCGCTGAAAGTCGGTGTTGACGTAGCTGGGGCAGACCGTCATGGTGCGAATGCCGCTGCCGGCAAGCTCGATGCGGAGGCCGTCCGTGAAGGAGCCGAGGGCGTATTTGGAGGATGAATAGAGGGTGAGCCAGGGCAGGGTCATTTTGCCGGCGATGGAGCTGACGTTCACGATGAAGCCGGAGCGTTGCTGGCGCATGACGGGAACCACCGCCTGGACCATCGCCAGCGGAGCGAACAGGTTGAGCTCAAACATGCGGCGCGTCTCTTCGAGCGAAGCTTGCCAACTGGGGGCGTAGAGGCCTTGGCCGGCGTTGTTGATTAGGATGTCGACACGGCCGAAGCGCTCGACGGTCTGCGCGACGGCAAAAGCGGCGAAGCCGGGCGTAGTGACGTCGCCGGGCACAGGGTGAAGTCCTTCGACGGCGGCGAGTTTATCGGCCTGACGAGCCACGCCCGCCACCCGTGCACCCTTCGCCTGAAGAAGGCGGACGCAGGCCAATCCGATGCCCTCGCTCGCACCGGTGACCAGCACGACTTTGCCCTGGCAATTCACAGGTTGAGAGTAACATGCCATGTTACGATCGCAGGAGTGCTGATCCCCTTGTTTCCGCTCAACGTGGTGCTGCTGCCAGGCACGCAGCTGCCGCTGCACATTTTCGAGGAGCGCTACAAGGAAATGATCGGCGAGGCGATTCGGGATGGCTCGGTTTTTGGCGTGGTGCTGGCGATGGAGCGCGGCGTGGTGAACCTGGGATGTACGGCCCGAGTGGAGCAGTTGCTCGAGAAGACGGCTGACGGGCGGATGAACATTCTGACGCTGGGGGAAAGCCGGTTCGAAGTGCTTTCGCTGAATCAGGAGCGGAATTTCCTGCAGGCGGAGATCAACTACATCAGCGATGCCGAGCCGGAGGCAACAAGTGAGTTGCGAGGGCGGGCGATTGCGGTGTATCGGGAGACATTTCCGGCGGCGGACGAAGAGCCGTCGTTTTCGGTGGACTTCGAGCATCCGCAATTGAGTTTTCAGTTGGCGCAGAACTTGCCGGAGTTGGAATTCAAGCAGCAGTTACTGGCGACTCGGTCCGAACCGGTGCGCCTGCGGAAACTAATTGATTATCTGCCGGGGCATGCCCGCCGTCGCGAGGCGACGGAGCAGATCAAGCGCGTGGCACATACGAACGGACATGGAAGGCACTATCCGACGAGTGATTGATCGTTCCCAGTTGATCATCGATGCCGATGACACGCTCTGGGAGAATAACATCTACTTCGAGCAGGCGTTCGAGCGGTTTCTGGATTTTCTGGATCACTCGCACTTGGAGCCGCCGCAGATTCGCGCGATCTTCGATGAGATGGAGATCGCCAACATTCGGGTAAATGGGTACGGAGCGGCGAATTTCGCACGGAATCTGACGCAATGTTACCGGCACCTAGTGGAGCGCGACATCGAGGAGAAGGACATCGAACATGTGCTCTCGTTGGGGCAGCACATCCTCGAGGCGCCAATTGAGCTCTTGCCGGGGGTCCACGAGACGCTGGCAGAGTTGGCAGATCGCCATGAGCTGACGTTATTTACCAAGGGCGATCCTGAGGAGCAACGACTGAAGGTGGAGAGGTCCGGCATTGGACACTTCTTCGCGCATACGGCGATCGTGCGGGAGAAGCATGCGCTCGCATATCACAGCCTAGTGAGTGAGCGCGGCATGAATCGCGAGGTGGCGTGGATGATCGGCAATTCGCCAAAGAGCGACATCAATCCCGCGCTGGAGGCAGGATTGGGCGCAGTGTTTATTCCGCATGAGCGCACGTGGAGCCTGGAGCATCAGGAACTGCGTCAGGATGCTCCGCGGCTGGTCGTGCTCGAAACGTTCGCCGACTTACGACGGCTGTTCTAACGGGCAGGCCGTTGATAGTTCGGGAAGGCCGGGCGCGGCTTCGACTTACGCGGATTCTTCTGTAAGTCAGCCAGGAGGAGTTCGACTGCTTTCTCGAGCTGCGGATCGCGCCCATGACGAACGGCCTGGGGATCCATTTCGACGTCGACATCGGGAGAGATGCCGACATTCTCCGCCACCCATTCGCCCGTGTCGGGGTCCCAGAAGCCGACGGAGGGAACGGTGACCGCGCCGCCATCCATTAGAAGGGGGTAGCCACCGAGACCGCCCACCAAGCCGCCCCAGGTGCGCTTGCCGACCAGCGGGCCGACTTTGGCCTTGCGGAAGTACCAGGGCATGGTGTCGCCACCGGAGCCGGCGTATTCGTTGATCAGCATGGCTTTCGGCCCAAAGATGCCGGTCATGGGGCCAGTGAACTCTTCACCTTCGCGAGTGTTGCGATAGTGAAGCAAGGGACGACGGAGTAAGTCGAGGATATAGTCGGGCTGGGCGCCACCGCCATTGAAGCGCTCATCGACGACGACTCCCTCTTTACCCGTCTGAGCGAAGTAGTAGCGGTTGAAACTGGTGTAACCACCAAGCGCGGTGTCCGGAAGATAAACGTAGGCCAGACGACCGCCGGAGAGCTGATCGACCTTGCGGCGGTTGCTTTCGATCCACGCCAGATTCCGCAGAGCCGCTTCGCTATCGAGGGGAACGACCGTGACCTCACGAGAGCCGGAACCGTCGGCGTTCGGGCCGACCTTCAGCACGACCTGCTTACCCGCGGTCGCTTCGAAGACTTGGTCGACATTATCGCGGTCCGTAAGATTGCGCCCATTGACGGCGAGTAAGTACTCGCCGGCGACGACATTGACGCCGGGCTGAGTGAGCGGAGCGCGCAGTTGGGGGTTCCAACTCTCGCCATTGAAGACGCGTTTGAAGCGGTAGCGACCATTCTCCAAGGCATAGTCACACCCGAGGAGGCCACCACGAACACGCTTCACTTCCACCAACTGACCACCCTGAATGTACAGGTGGCTGGCCGTAAACTCGCCCATCATGTCCGAGAAGAGGTAGTTGAGCTCCGACCGGGTAGCGATGGACTCGAGGTAGGGAGCGTAGCGAGCCTTCATGGCCGCGATGTCGACACCATGAAGCTTGGGGTCATAGAAGAAGTCACGTTGAATGCGCCAAGCTTCATTGAACATCTGGCGCCACTCCAGACGCGGGTCGACCCAGGTTTCGACGCCATCGAGCTTGAGCAAGCCTTCGCCGGGTTTGAGCGGGGCGGAAGTGGAGGCGATGGTCCAACGATTGCCGGGCTGACCGAGCAGCATCTTCTCACGGTTGGCCGAGACTTCGAAGTAGTTCACGCCGTCGAGCACCTTATCCGTCTTGCGTGTCTTGAGGTCGAACTTATGTAAGGTGGAGGGTCCGAAGCCACTGGCCGGAGCTTCGGTGAGATACACGATTCCCGTTTTTCCGGGATAGAGCTGACGATAGTTGCGGGCAGGGATCGGGAGGGCGATGATGCGCTGCTCGATGTTGGCGAGGTCGATCTTCACTTCGACTTTGGGAGCTTTGGGGGCGGGCTTGGCGGGTTCGGTTTTGGGAGCATCGTCGGCAACTTTCTCGTCGTCGCTTTCGGGTGCGATGGGCGAGGGAAGGTCCTTACGGAGGACGACGGCGTAGGCCGAGTAAGTGACAGGACGGAAGTAGGCCGACATGTCGCGGAAGCCGAGATTCAAGGCAGCATCCGTGGAGGCAAGGAAATAAAGATACTTGCCTTCCGCGTCGAAGATGGGGGACGACGTCTCGCTCATACCGTCGGTGATCTGGTCGACTTTGCCGGTGTCGAGCGAGTAAACATACACGGCACGGAGGAGCGAGCGGAGTTGCTTGGTGTAGGTGAGCCACTTGGAGTCGGGGGACCACACGACGTTCGGGAGGTTGCCGCCCGAATAGCGGTCGGCGTCGACTTTGGCGACTTTGCCGGAGTCCACGTCGAGGTAGTAGATCCCGAGCGTCTTGTCGCGGAAGGCGATCTTTTTGGAGTCTGGCGACCAGCGAGGATCGTAGTAGAAGGTCTGGGGTTTGGTAAGGGCGAAGACTTTAGGTTCGTCCTTGCCGGCCTGATCGCGCAGGTGGAGTTCGTATTCGCCGTTGACGTCAGAGAAGTAGGCGATCCAGCGGCCGTCGGGAGACCAGGAGGGATCGCGTTCGGCGGCGCCGGGAGTGCGAGTGAGGTTGCGGACATCGCCTTTTTCGGCGGGAATCGTGAAGATTTCGCCGCGAGCTTCAATCACGGCGCGCACGCCAGAGGGGGAAAGCGCAATGCTCGAGATGCGGGTGCCGACCTTTTCGAGACGAGGGCGAACTTCGAGGAGATCCGCATTGATGTTGATCGTCACCGGCTTAGACTTCCCGGTCTTCGTATCGAACAGGTGGATGCTGCCGAAGAGTTCGTAGGCAATGGTGCCACCGTTGACGGAAGCCCACTTGATATCCAGCGGTTGATTGGGCAGGGCGCGGACGACTTTGTTGGTTTTGGGCTCGTAGCAGTAGAGGGTGAAAGTGCCTTCGCGGTCCGAAAGGAAGTAGATCTTCTCGCCCACCCACATGGGGTTCCAGTCATTGGAATTGTCGCGAGGAATGGGCTGGACTGAGGAATCGGAGAGCTGGGCAATCCAGATGGGGGAGGTACGACCGCCGCGATAGCGCTTCCAACTGGCCCAGGCGGGCTCGTTCGGAGTGTAGGCGAGCCGCTGATCGTCGGGCGAGAAAGATCCGGCCGCGGCTTGCGGGAACGGCAGCATCTCCGGCAGGCCACCCGTCAGGGAGAGCGTATAAAGCTGACGGACGCGCGTGTGGGTCTGACGCGGAGAAACGAAGAGGACGCGCTTGCCGTCATTGGTCCAGCCACGGGCGAGGTCCGGGTCCGGGTGGTAGGTAAGGCGGGTGGGCACGCCGCCAGTGACGGGGATGGTGAAAATGTCGATGTTGCCGTCGTACTCGCCGGTGAAGAGGACCGTTTGGCCATCGGGCGAGAAGAACGGCTGACTCTCGGTGCCGGGGGCATTGGTGAGGCGCCTGGCCTCGCCGCCATCGCGCGAGACAAGCCAGAGGTCGCCGGCGTATTGAAAAACGAGATGGGTCTTCGAGAGGGAGGGCTGCGTGAGAAGCAGGTTGGCGGCAGGCAGAGAGAGTTCCGCCAGCAGCAAGATCACCAAAAAGCGCACCATGGGGATTATTATCAACCGGGCACAGAGCTTTCGTATGATCAAAGATCACCCCTGAACATGAAAGCAACTCGACAAGACTGGTCAAAACTGCGTGTGTTTCCCTTGGCTCAACGCAAGAGCCTGACGACCGCGACAGGGATCGTGGTGGATCCGGAGTCGGCTCCGAAGACGTCGGTGCCCGGGATTGAAGCCTGTGCGGAGGCGGTGCGGCGGGCGCGGCAGCGGGGCGCCGGAGTGATTCTGATGTATGGCGCGCACCTGCTCCGCAACGGCGCCGTGCGCATTCTGGATGCCATGATGGAGCGCGGGTGGTTGACGCATTTAGCGACCAATGGCGCGGGCAGTATTCACGATTGGGAATACGCGTGGCTGGGGCGTTCCACCGAAAGCGTCGAAGAGAATGTGGCGACGGGCACGTTTGGATCCTGGGATGAGACTGGCCGATATCTGCATTTGGCGATGATGGCCGGGGCGTTGCGCGGCGAGGGCTATGGCGTGGCCGTGGGGAGGTTCATTGCCGAAGATGGCACGGACTTCCCGACTCAGCGGGAACTGGAAGAACTGATTGCGGCCGAGCCGCGGCATCCGCTGACGGCGGCGCGCGCGGATTTGCTGACGGCGATGGAAGCGGGCTTTGTCCCTGAAGGCCAATTGACGCTGGAACACGCGCTGCAAAAGGCCTCGATCTTCGCGAGCGCGTATCGGCGCGGGGTCCCCCTGACGGTGCATCCAGGCGTGGGCTATGACATCATCGCAAATCACCCGATCTTCAACGGCGCCGTGGTGGGGCGGGCCGCAGGCTTGGATTTCCGTCTGTTCGGCGATTCTGTGGCGACGCTCGAAGGCGGCGTGGTGCTTTCGGTAGGTTCCGCCATCATGGCCCCGCAGGTGTTTGAGAAGAGCTTGAGCAACGTAAACAACCTGCGGCTGGGAGCCGGCGGCGAGATCATTCGCGACTTGAGCATCTATGTGGTGGATCTGCAGGACGGCGGAAACTGGGACTGGACGCAAGGCGAGCCACCAAAGACCAACGCCGCTTATTACCTGCGCTTCTGCAAGAGCTTCTCCCGCATGGGCGGAGCGATGCACTACGTACAGGCCGATAACCTGGCCTTCATGCATAACCTCTATCGCGCGTTAGGCGGGTAGGTTCTCATCACCCAGGCGGCGATCGCGCAGCAGGTAGTGGCGGACATAGTCGCGAACGGAATCGGTGAGCGGTGTGATGGCGGACTGGTAGCCGGAATCACGCAGGCGATTGATGGTGGCGCAGGTGCGGTACTGATACTTGCCGCGGAGGAGTTCGGGCATGGGGATGAACTCGATGTTCGGCTCCCGGTCCAGCGCGGCGAAGATGGCGTGCGCCAGATCCAGCCACGTGTGGGCTTGGCCGGAGCCGAGGTTGTAGAGTCCTCCGGCGCTGGTGTTCTGCGCGAGATGAACGGTCATGGCGACAGCGTCTTTGACGTAGAGGAAGTCGCGCTGTTGGCAGCCATCGGCAAAGTCCGGCCGGTGGCTCTGGAAGAGCTCGAGCTTGCCGGTGGATTGAATCTGATGGAAGGCTTTGTGAACGACGCTACGCATGTCGCCCTTGTGGTCTTCGTTGGGGCCAAAAACGTTGAAGTACTTGAGGCCAACGATCTGCGGTAAGAAACCGGCTTGTTCGGCGTACTGATCGAAGAGATGCTTCGAGTAGCCGTACATGTTGAGCGGCCGGAGGGTGTGCAAGGGAAGGTCTTCGCGGAAGTCGTCTTCGCGAGCGCCGTAGGTGGCGGCGGATGAGGCATAGACGAAGCGCACGCCCTGCTCCAGCGACCAGAGGGCCAGTTCCTTGGTGAACTCGAAGTTGTTCCGCATGAGGAAGGCCGAATCTTTTTCGGTGGTGGCGGAACAGGCGCCGAGGTGGAAGATGGTGCGGATGTCGGCGAGCTTCGGGGATCGCTCACGGACGGCGGCGCGCAGGTCATCGCCATCGAGGTAGTCGGCGAAGTGCAGCGGAACCAGATTGCGCCACTTTTCGGAATGATCGAGACGATCCGCGATCAGAATGCGGCGGTGGCCAAGCCGGTTGAGTTCCCACACCATCGCGCTTCCGATCATGCCGGCGCCGCCGGTGACAAGCGTAGTTCCTGCAAAGGGCATCGCTCTTAGGCTAGCGCGGGTCGCTCAGTCGACGTAGAGGAATTCGTTCGAGCTCAAGAGCACCTGGGCAAAGGCTTTGAAGGGCATGCGCTGCAGGAACTCGTGGGCCATTGCGCGCTCGGCGGGGGTCGGCTTACGCGCGAGCGCAAGTAGATAGGCAGCGTCCACGCTTTGGTCGGAGCGTTGGGCCAGGGCTTCCGCCGTTTGCCAGACGAACTCGTCGTTCAACATCGTAAGCGACTGGAGAGGCGTGGCGGAGGGTACGCGGCGGGTACAGTTGGTGTCGATGATGGGATAGTCGAAGACGCCCAGGAAGCTCATGGGGTAGGTGCGGCGGTGCGTGAGATAGATGCTGCGGCGCCACTTGGCATTCTCCGGCTCCTTGGAAGAGACGACTTGCAGGCCGTCCGGGCGCATCTCGAGTTGGATGGGCGGACCGCCCATGGTGAGGTCGAGCTTGCCGGCCGCAGCCATCAGCGAGTCCCGCAAGGACTCAGCATCCAGGCGGCGGAGGTTCATGCGCCAGAGGAGCTTATTCTCCGGGTCGATCGCCTTGCCGCGAGCCTGTTGCACGGAGGACTGGCGGTAGACGGTGGAGAGCATGATCTGTTTGTGCAGGCGCTTTTCGCTCCAGCCATGTTGGACAAAGTCGAGCGCGAGGAAGTCGAGCAGAGCCTGGTTGGTGGGCTCGGCTCCGGTTTTGCCGAAGTTATCGGGTGTGGCGACAATGCCCGTGCCGAAGTGTCCTTGCCAGATGCGATTGACGATGACGCGGGCGGTAAGCGGATGATCTGGACTGGTGAGCCAGTCGGCAAAGGCCAGTCTCATGCCGGCCGTGGGGCCTTGAGCGGCGGCGGGCTTGTGGGCGTCGGTGGCGTCCGGCTTGGAAAGCACGGAGAGGAAGCCAGGCGTCACCACAGGGCCGGGTGCGTCGGCACTGCCACGTTGGAGAAGGCGGATCTTGGGGACGGCGCCCACATCCCAGAGAGCCTGAATCTTGTCGAGCTTCTTGCGGCGCGCTTCAAGGGCGACGATTTGGGGATGCTTGGCGAGGTCCTTTTGCAGGTTGCCGAACTTGGAGGCGAGATACTTCTGGACGTCGTCGCGCTTCTCTGCGGGTGCTTCGAGGGCCGTCTTGACGTCCGCGCGAATGGCTTCCGGAACAGCCTTCAGAGCTTCATCGAGGAGCTTGCCCTCAATGGGCTTGCGCTCTTGGTCGAGCGCCTTATTGTGCTTCTCGGCGGCTTCCTGTTCGGCCTTGCCCACGGTGTAGAGATGGTGGTTCTGCGGCTGAATCCAGTCGGTGGGATTGTAGGCCGTGGTGAAGAGGGCCAGGAAGCGATAGTAGTCCCTTTGAGGGATGGGGTCGAACTTATGGGTATGGCAGCGCGCGCAATTGACCGTGAGCCCCAGCGTGCTGCTGCCCACTTTCTCGATGAGCTTGAAGAGAGCCTCGTAGCGCTCAACGGGCAAGTTGCTGATGTCTTCTTCGGTGATGTCGAGAATGGTGCGGGTATAACCGGTGGCGGTGAGGAGTTCGTTGATGGCTGGCGTGCGTTGCGGGGTGTTGCGCCAATCGATGAGCTCATCGCCAGCGAGTTGTTCGGTGAGGAAGCGATTCCAGGGCTTATCGAGATTGAACGAGTTGATGACGTAATCGCGATAGCGCCACATGCCTTCGGCAAACTCGGTCTTCTTGGGGTCAAAGTCCTTGCCGGTGGTGTCGACGTACCCGGCAACGTCAAGCCATTGCCGGCCCCAACGTTCACCGTAGCGGGGTGAGGCCAGCAGACGGTCCAGGAGCTTCTCGTAAGCGTCGGGTGACTTGTCGCGAAGGAACTCATCCACCTGGGCGGGTGTGGGAGGAAGGCCGTGGAGGTCGAGGTAGGCGCGGCGTAGCAGCGTCTCCTTTGAAGCGTCGGGCGAGAAGTTCAGCGTCTTCGCTTCGAGCTTGGCGAGCACGTGCTGGTCAATGGGCGTGCGAACGCGTTTGCGGTCCTTGACGCGCGGCAAGGGGGCGGGGACGGGCTTTTGAAAGGCCCAGAACTGACGATGCTCGGCGGTGATGGGCGGAGCTTCGAGGGGGCTGAAGGGCCGGTCAGTGGTGTTGGCGGTGTTGATGGCGCTGAACTCGCCGCGGTCAATCCATTCGCGCACGGAGTTGATTTCGGCTTCCGTCAGCGGCGGACCGGCGCTCTTGGGGGGCATGTTATGGCTGGCGATGCGGCGTACCAGGAGACTGCGGTCCGAAAAGCCTTCGACGACAACAGGGCCGTTGGCGCTGCCTTTCAGGAGATCGGCAACGGTGTGGAGCCGCAAGCCAGCCACCGCGCTCTTCTCGCCGTGGCAACCCGTGCAACGCGCCTGGATCACCGCGGGCAATTGAGCGTTGGCCAGAACGGGCGCATCAAAGGCGGCACCGGTTTCGATCCAGTGTTTGATGGTTTCGAGGTCGGCGTCGGGAATCTTCTGCCCGTAGATGGCCGGAGGCATCTGACGGCTGGAGACCTTTTTCCATAGGAGGCTCTCGTCCGGCTGGCCTTTGACGATGACGGGGCCATTGTGGCTGCCGCGCAAGGCGCCGGCAGCGGTGCGGAGGTCCAGACCGAGCTTGGGCGAGCTTTGACCATGGCAGGTAAAGCAGTACTTCGTGAAGACGGGGAGCACGTCTTTCTCAAAGCGCGGCGGTTCGGCCGCAGCGAGAAAAAGCGGGAGCAGCAGCAGCGACTTCATGACACCAGATCCAGGACGGGCTTGGCGCCGGTGACGGTGACGTCCGAAGGCGTCTCGAGGCGTCCGCCGTGGGCGTATTCTACTTTGCGATGGTCCACGCCGAGCTGGCGCAGAACGGTGGCGATCATGTCCGGCACGGGCACGCGATTGACGACGGCCTTGTAGCCGAACTCATCGGTTTCGCCGTAAATCAGTCCTTTTTTGAAGCCGCCACCGGCGAACCAGATGGTGAAGGCGTTGCGATTGTGATCGCGGCCATCACCATTCTGGGTAGTGGGAAGTCGGCCAAACTCACCCGCCCACATGACGATGGTTTTATCCAGCAAGCCGCGACTCTTGAGGTCCATGATGAGCGCGGCGGAGCCTTGGTCCACTTCGCCGGCGATCTTGTGCATATCCTTTTTGATGCTGTTGTGATGGTCCCAGGGCTGGCCGGGACTGGTGGTGACCTGGACGAAACGAACGCCCTTTTCGACGAGGCGACGGGCCATCAGGCAGCGCAGACCATAGGCTCCAGCCCTGGGGTCGTCAATGCCGTAGAGCTTCTTGGTGGCCTCGGTTTCGTGGGAGATATCGAGCACGTCACCGGCGGCGAGTTGCATGCGCGCGGCAAGCTCAAAGTTGCGGATGCGCGCTTCAAGCTCGAGTTCACCGGGGTGCTGGGCCAGATGATGTTCGTTGATTTTGGCGAGCAGGTCCAGGGTGGAGCGCTGGGCGCCGTCGGCCAGTTTTTCGGGCGGGTTCAGATGATGGACCGGGGCGCCCTTCATGCTGAACTCCACACCAGAGTAGAGCGCTGGCAGGTAGCCGTTCGCCCAGAGTTGCTTGCCGCCGATGGTGTAGCCGGTGGGATCCCTCAGAACCACGTAAGCCGGGAGGCTCTGGTTCTCTGTGCCTAAGGCATAGCTGATCCAGGCACCCATCACCGGGCGCCCAGGGAAGATCTTGCACGAGAGCAGCATGTTGAGCGCTTCCAGGTGGTTGTTGTGCTCGGTATGCATGCTGCGGATGAAGCAGAGTTCGTCAACGATCTTCGCGGTGTGGGGCAACATCTCGGAGATGTCCATGCCGCACTGGCCATATTTCTTAAAGGTGAACGGCGAGGGAAGAAGCGTGTTGACGTTGTTGGGCTGATGAATTTCCACGCCGCCGGGCAGCGGTTGGCCAGCCAGTTTCTGCAGAACGGGCTTGGGGTCGAAGAGATCCATCTGGCTGGGTCCGCCGTTCTGCACGAGTTGGATGACGGCCGTAGCTTGAGCCGGGAAATGGACAGGCCGGGGTTTGAGATCGTTGGGAGCGTTGGCTCGGAGCAGGTCTGTCAGCACCATGCCGCCGAAGCCGAGCGTGGTGTGTTCCAAAAGCTGACGTCGAGTGAGCACGGGAGTTAGCGACTAGGATATCAAGTCGCTTCCGTCGCACGACTCTAGCGTTTCTTGCGGGTTTTCTTGCGCGCGCCGGACTTGGCGGGGGCTTTGGTGGCCGCTTTGGCAGCGGGCTTCGCCTGGGTCCAGCGGCGAAACTCCTGGCCGGGCGTATCAGTGCGGAAGTAGACGAGGCGTTCGTTCTCGACTTCCGTTACGTAGACCGTGCGGCCATCGTGGCCACCAAAGCAGAGATTGCTGGGACGAGCACCGAGCACGGAGACTTCCCGCAAGACTTTGCCCTGCGGCGAAACAATCGCCACGACGCCCTTGCCATAGCGCGTCACATAGAGATTGCCTTTGACGTCGGCCCGCATGCCGTCGAAGCCATAGTCCGGGAACTCGATCAGCAAGCGCTTGTTGGCGAGGCTGTGATCAGCCGCGATGTCAAACGCCCAGATCTTCCGTTGGGCGCTTTCGTTTACGTAGAGGACCTTGCCGTTGGGACTGACTTCAATGCCGTTGGTGGTGCCTAGGCCCTCCGCTACTTTGCGCATCTTGCCCGCGCGATCGATGTGCCAGATCTGGCCGGTGCTATTCTGCCAATCGGGATCGCTGGCGTAGAGGGTGTCATCAGGAGCCATGGCAAGGTCATTGGGCTGATGCATGGAGTCATCGTGGGCGAAGACTTCGACCTTCTTGGCACCCGGGCGTACGCGCAAAATGTTGTGCCTGGTGTAGTCGGCGATGTACATGACGCCGGCGCGATCGAAACGGATTCCGTTGCCCAACGAGCCGTCGGGCAGCTCGAGCCAGAGGGTCGCGTCACCTTCGGCGTTCACCCGGCCGATGGTGGGCGTGCGACCGTAGCTGACGGCGTAGATGTTGCCGGCTCGATCAACGGCAGGGCCTTCGATCTCTTTGGTGAAGCTATGAGCGGCGGTGAGTGGGCGCGCGGTCCAGAGGGGATCAGCGGCCACCATCAGCAGAAAAAAGAGAGACACTCGCCATTGTAGCGAGAGGCCTTAGGAAACGATACGCCGCTCGCCTTCCCGGCGCGTTAAACGTTGACGGTCGAGGAACTCGAGCAAGGGGATGGCGTACTTGCGGGAGACACCGGTCCAGTCCTTGAACTCGCCCACGGAGAAGGCAGCCCCACGTTTGGTTTTGAGCAGAGCATAAAGGCTGGTGAGGGCTTGGGCGTGATAGACGAGGTCGGCATTGACGCGGACGAGTTTGCGTTCGCGCAGCAGGGTCTGCAGGAGCGTTTTCGCGCGGGTAGGGTCGATGCCGGCTTGCACGAGGACTTCGTTGGTGGCAGGGACGGCGAGTCCGGCGGCGGCGAAGAGTTCTTCGATTTTCGCTAAAGCGGCGGATTCATCGGCCTGCAAAATGCGCTGGTGCGAAGCCAGGCGCAGGAGCTCACCGTCGGCGGCAATCGCTTTGGTGCGCGCCAGAAGGGCTTCAAAAATCGTGGGCGGGGCGGTGGGCATGAGTCGGAGGCGAACCTCCTCTTTGTTCCAACCGGGCTGAAGTGGGTGTCGCCGATGAAAGTCCTGGAGTAACGCTTCGATGGCTTGAGCGCGCTCCGCGAACCAAGGCGGATGAACCAGCCACTGCTCGACGGCGAAGCGGTCTTTCAGAATCTGCTCAGGCAGCCAGCCGGTGCGCGCGATGGCCGTTGCGAGCGGCAGGCCGCTCGGCATTTCCTGAAGCAGAGCGTCTATCGGATCGCGTTGATAAGCTTGGGCACGCGCTTCGCGTGAAGCGAAGGCAGTGGCCCTTTTGGGTGCATTAACGCTGACGACGAGGCCGCCGCCGATCGTCACCACGGGGGAGAAGAGCCGGACGATGAAGCGATCGCCAGGGAGGAGGAGGGTGGGTGAGGCGAGGTCGAGCCGGACCAGCGTCAGCGAGCCGGGTTCGAGTTTGGCGCGCTGGTCGAGCGGAGTGACGGTGGCTTCGATTTCGGAAGTGCCGGCATGAAAATGAACGGGCGCTCCGCGCTTGAGTGGCTTAGCCGACGGCAGGAGAGTCAACGACGCTTCGAGGCGTTCCACGGGCTCAAAGACCGGCGCGCCCAGGACCTGACCGCGAGCCAGATCGGCTTTATCCACGCCGGCCAGGTTGATGGCGGCACGTTGACCGGCGGTGGCCTGAGGGACCGCCTGGCCGTGAACCTGCAACCCACGGACGCGGGCGAAGAGGCGATCCGGATAAATGCAAACCTCGTCCTCGAGGTGGATGGCTCCGGCGGTCAGCGTGCCGGTGGCAACCGTGCCGTGACCCTTCATGGTGAAGACGCGATCGAGCGGCAGGCGGAGCCATGACGCGGTCCCGCGCGGCCGAACCGACAGAGCAGCCGTGCGCAGCGCTTCTTTCAGTGCGGCGAGGCCCGCGCCGGTGGTCGCGCTGACAGGGACGATCGCGGCGCGTTCGAGGAACGAGCCAGCCGTGAGTTCGGCGATCTCGAGCTTGACGAGTTCGATGAGCTCCGGGTCGACCAAGTCCGTTTTGGTAAGGGCAATGACTCCGCCTTCGAGGCCCAGCAGACGGCAGATCTCGAAGTGCTCCCGGGTCTGGGGCTTGATGGATTCGGTGGCCGCGACGGTGAGGAGGGCGAGGTCGATGCCGCTGGCGCCGGCGAGCATGTTCTTGACGAAGCGTTCATGGCCGGGCACATCGACGAAGGCGAGGTTGAGGTCCGGGGTCAAGGGGAGATGGGCGAAACCGAGGTCGATGGAGATTCCGCGGCGCTTTTCTTCGGCCAAGCGGTCCGTATCGACGCCGGTGAGCGCGCCGACAAGGGTGGTCTTACCATGGTCGATGTGGCCCGCGGTGCCAACGATGACATTACGCATTCTGTTTCTGATCGCTACGACCATCTTCGCCCAACAGCCCGAGGAGGTCGTGTTCCGCTCCAGCGTGGCGCAGGTGCGGGTCGACGTGCAGGTGGTGGAGAACGGGCGTCCGGTAACCGGGCTGACGAAGGCGGACTTCGTGGTTTACGACGAAGGTGTGGCGCAGCCGGTGGTGTATTTCGGCCATGAGTCCGAGCCGGTCACGGTGCTGCTGTTGCTCGACGTATCGGGGAGCATGCGTCCGTTTCTGCAGCAACTGGGACGCACCGCGCGGCAGTCACTGGGGCAACTCACCGAACGCGATCGGGCAGGCGTGATGGTTTTCAGCAAGGGCACGCAGGTGTTGCACCCGTTCTCGAATCGCTTCACGGAAGCGGCGCGCGAAGTGGAGGTGGCGGTGCTCGAGACGAAACTGCCCGCGGGCACGGCGATCTATGCGGCCCTGCTGGACGCGGCGGCGGAGTTCAAGAAGAGCGAAGGGACGGGGCGGCGCGCGGTCCTGATGCTGTCCGATGGCAGCGGTCTGAATCATCTAGTGAATGAGGATGAGGTGGTCAAGGCGTTGGCCGGCGCAGATGTCGTGATGAATGCGATGGTGGTGGGGAAGACGCGGAACGGGCGGACCGTCGCGGGGGGGAATCCGGATTTCACGCCCACCGATTTATGGGCGGTAGCGGAGCGGACGGGGGGCGAGGTAGTGCGGGCGGAACGGGCCGATGCGGTGTTTGGGGAGATGGTGGGGAAGTTGCGGGCACGGTATTCGCTGGCGGTGGCGGTGCCGGAAGGGGCACGGCCGGGGCAGTTTCGGAGGCTGAGGGTGGAGTTAACGGGGGCGGCGAAGGCGCGGTATCGGAAGGCACAGATACGGGCGAGAGGCGGTTATGAGGTGGGGATAGAAAAATGACAAATTTAAAGTGACAACTTAAAATTGTCATAAATTAAAAGTGACAAAATTAAAGTGACAGATTAGAATTGTCACATGAAGGCCGTGCGGCGCCAGTTAGAGAACACCGTGGTACAAGCGATGCGGGCGTTCCCGGCGGTGGTGCTGACGGGCCCCCGACGTGCCGGGAAGACGACGCTGCTGCGGCAGTTGCTGCCCCGGGCGTCGTATGTACTGCTGGAGGATCCGGACATTCAGGCGCGCATCAAGGTGGATCCGCGTTCGCTACTGGAAGCGTTGAAGCCGCCGGTGATTCTGGATGAGATTCAGAATGCGCCAGAGTTGTTCAATTATGTGCGGACCATCATCGACCAGAATCCGCGCCGGATGGGGCAGTGGTTTTTTACCGGGTCGCAGGAACTGCCCCTGATGAAGGGCGTGAGCGAGTCGATGGCGGGGCGAGCCGCCGTGCTCGAACTGCTGCCGATGAATGTACTGGAGACACCGAAGACGAGCTTGTTTCTGGGCGGCTATCCGGAGGTGCTGGCGCGGCCGCGGGACCGGGAATTGCGCTTCAGCTCGTACCTGCAGACGTACCTCGAGCGCGATGTGCGATCGATTTCTGACGTGCGCGACCTGCCGACATTCCGCACGTTCCTGACGCTGTTGGCGACGCGGCACGGGCAGATGCTGAACCGTAGCGACTTGGCGGCGCCGCTGGGAGTGTCCGTTCCGACGATCGAAAGCTGGCTGCGCATTCTGGAGATGACCAACCAGATCATCCGCGTGCCACCGTATTTTGAGAACGCGGGCAAACGATTGATCAAGGCGCCAAAGATGTACTTGCTCGATTCGGGGATGGCTTGCTACCTGCTGGGCGTGGCGAGTCCTGCGGCGCTGGATCAGTCGCCGTTTCTCGGTGCGTTGTACGAGGGCTTTCTCGCGAGCGAAATCTACAAGTGGCAGGTGAATCAGGGGCGGCGGAAAGAGCTGTACTACTTTCGGGACCGGCAAGGGCTGGAGGTAGACTTTCTGCTGCCGCGCCCTGGTGGCGAGGTGTGGCTGTTGGAAGCGAAGGCCACGCGGACGCCGTTACCACGGATGGCCGAGAGCATGGTGGCGTTGCGAAAGGCTCTCGAGAAGCGCAACAAGCCGGTGCGAGCAATGCTGGTGCATCGGCGGTCGTCGAGCACGGTGGTGCGGACGACGGCGTTGCTGCCTGGCGTGGAAGCTCGAACGACGGAGGACTTTCTGGAACTGCTATCGACTCAGCGCGCCGGCGTGTTGTAGCTGAAGACCAACTGCAGGCGAATCTGATCGCCGCGGAAGGCGCTGGGCAGCGGAGGGAACGGGTTCGAGGCGCTGATGCCGGCCACGGCCGCGCGGTCAAACGACTCGACTCCAGACCCGCTGGCAATCACCAGCTTCGGGACCGCGCCATTCTTGCTGATCGCAAACTGGACCGCAACCCGTCCGGGGCGACCGCCGAGGCGGGCACTTTCCGGAATCACCGCGAACCAGTTGCGGCGAACCGCGGCCAGAACCTGAATCAGATACGGCCGGAAGTCGACGCCTTGCGGGTCGCTGAGAAGTTCGATTTGCGAGCCCGTCTTGCCCGAGGACGGAGCCGTGTTCGGAGCGGGAGCCATGCCGCCAATGTCACCGGCATCGGAGATCACCACGCCGCCGGCAGCCTGATTCCGGGCCGCGGCGCGGACGGCCTCTTCGATGGAAGATTTGGGAGCCTGGATCTTCACGCCGTTGCTGGCGCCGCTTCCACCGGAGACATTGGCGCCCACGCTTTCGAAGGTCAGCTTGGGCTTCTTTTCCGGCTCAACCGGCGGGGGCGCAGCTTTGATGCCCTCGAGAGAGTTGCCTAACTGTGGCAAAGCACCCTGGGTGCGGGTAGCGATTTCCGGGGCGGGGGACATGATCTTCGGCGGTGCTTGAACCTGAGCGCGTTCCGGGCCGGGCAGAGAAAGCGGGCGGGGCGCGGGACGCGGGACGGAGCCGTTCTTCTGTAAGGACTGCTCGGTCTTGCGGGCCACCAAGCCTTCGAGGTCGATCTCTTTGCTGGGCTTCTTTTGGTTGGGCGCCTTTTGGGTGAGGAGGTCCGAGGGCATGACCAGCGGGGTGACGCGAGGCTTGAGTTCGGCAACAGTCGGGCCGGGAAGATTGAACTGGCGGACCGGTAAATCAGGAAGCGAGCGGAAAAAGATGAACAGAAAGAGGTGCGCCAGAATCGATAGAAGGGCCGGCTGCCACAGGGGGCGTCTTTCCTGTTCCTGATCCCAGTCGATGAGGAAGTCGACCGTGGGCGGGGCGGATTCTGACGTGGACGGCGGCAACAAGGTGTTCGACGTGCGGACATGCCGCTTTGTTACTTCTGCGCGGCCAGCGTCGCCTCGACGAGCCGGGCGTGTGTTTCAATCTTATCAATGATCGCCAGGGCGAGCGTTAAAGCACGTAAACCCGCGGCGCCGTCGGCCCGCGGAGCCCGGCGCGTCGTGACACATTCGGCGAATTCATCGAGCTCGGCGCCCAAGGCATCGCGCTTGGTGAGGGCGGCGTGATCGAACTGGAAGCCGAGCGGTCCGCCGGCCTGGATGGAAAACAGCTCCTGCTTCGCAAAATCGAGTGAATGATACTCGTGCGGCTGGAACATGCGCAGCTTTCGCACCTGTTCGGTCGAGACGCGACTGGCCGTGAGATTAGCAACGCAACCAGTAGCAAACTCCAAGCGGACGTTAGCGATATCGACCTTCTGGCTGAGGACGCGAATCCCGGCGGCGTGGATGGCGGTGGGAAGCTGGCCGGTGAAGGCGAGCAGGAGGTCGAGGTCGTGGACCATCAGGTCCAGCACTACGTCGATGTCGAGACTGCGAGGCGAGAAGGCGCTCAGGCGGTGGACTTCGAAGAAGAGCGGCAGCTTGATCTTGCCCATTAGTGCTTCGACGGCCGGGTTGAAACGTTCGAGGTGACCCACCTGAAGAATGCGGCCGTGCTGCGTGGCGAGGTCAACGAGGCGTTGGGCACCGGGGCCATCTTCGGCGAGCGGCTTTTCCATGAGGACGTCGATACCCGCGGAGAGCAGTTCGGAGCCGATCTCGGCGTGGAGGCTGGACGGAGCGGCGACCACGGCACAGTCAATGTGGCCGATGAGTTCGCGGTAGTCGGCAACGGTCGCCAGCGGAGATTGGGGGTCCGCCACGCCCACCAGGTCAAAGCCCGCATGAGCCTTCAGATGCCGGACGTGGTGTTGACCGAACTGACCGGCGCCGATGACGGCAATGCGGGGCTTGCTCAACTTAGTGGCCGGCGGTTTGAATTTGGATCAACGGCTCGGGCTTCTCAAAATGCGGAGCCGGAATGGTTTGTGGATCGCGCCAGAAATCCATCAGCGACGTTTGGTGCACGCAGGAAATGGTGCAGTTCGGCGCGCAAGCCTTCTCGGTGAGGTACTCGCGGCGGATGTCGTTGATGGTGTACTCGGCGATCGGCACGCCGGGGTGGCCGCGCTGCTGCGAGCAGAAGTGCACCAGGCCTTCCTCGCAGATGTAGAGATAGCGGGCTCCGGCGCGGCAGCGCCAGTTGTTCGGACGACCGAGGGCGATGGCTTCCTGGAAATGGTTCAGACGGGCGTAGCTGCGCTTCTGCAGCTTGCGAATGCGGAAGAAGACTTCGCGGACATGTTCGGGCAGCGCGCGGAGTTGACCATGGCCGTCGTGGATGATGCCGACGGTGGAACTGAGGCCGTACTCGATGGCGCGGGTGGCGATGACGTAAGCGTCTTCCGGGTTGCGCACGCCGCCGCCGACGACGGAATTGATGTTCACGTGGAAGTCGGCATGTTCGGCCAGCATCTGCAGCTTCTTGTCGAGCACCTTGAGGCTCTTCTTCGAAACTTCGTCGGGGTTAATGTTGTCAATGGAGATCTGGAGGTGGTCGAGGCCGGCCTCGTTGAGGCGCTGGATGCGGGCGGGGACCAACAGGTAACCGTTGGTGATCATGCCGGTGATGATGCCGTGCGAACGGATGCGGCGAATGATGTCGTCGAGGTCGGGGTGAAGGAGCGGTTCGCCACCGGAAATGGTGATCAGCGTGGCGCCCAGGCGGGCCAGATGATCCACCCGTTCGAGCATGGTCGCCAACGGGACCGGCTTTGAGACATCGTCGTATTCGTTACAGTAGCCGCAATCGAGGTTGCACTTGCGCATCGGGATGATGTGCGCCTGAACCACGTGGTCCGTAGAAGCCAAGCCTTTTGCTACTAAGCCCAGCTCACGGGCAAAACGCCAAGCCCCTTTGAGAGCGCGCTTTGGCCGGAATTTGCGTAACGCCATAGAAAACCTAAGCTTCAATTGAAACACAGCCGGGGAGTGGTTGCGAATCGCCGGAGGTTGAAAGGGGAAGAAATCGACGCGAATGGTAACCGGGCGTCGCATTTCGCCTTTTGTTTGTCTGACCTTCGATCAATAGCTGGTCCGATCCGGGAAGCCCACGTACTGCACTTCCTCTTCCAGGAGAACTGTAAACTCGCGGTATACCAACTGTTTCAAATAGTCAATGAGCGCGATCAACTCCGTGGCACGACCGTGGCCATCATTGAACAACAGATTGGCGTGGTAATCCGCTACATGAATTCCCCTGCGGCGCATGCCTTTGGCGCCGACCTGCTCCAGGAACCACGCGGCAGGAACCTTGCCGCCCTTCATCAAGCCAGCCGGCACGCGCTCCTGGGCGGCGACCGGCAACTCGGCGAAGAGGCAATTCTTGAAAGTGGAACCCGCACAGCGCAAAGTGGGCGGGAACTTCTCGTCGCGAACCGAGCGGATTTCCTCCGCCCGAGCCGCGAGTGCGACCGCGTCACCAGTAGCCATTTGAAACTTTGCCTCGAGAATGACCCAGTCGCGGTGCTGCTTGAAAAGGCTGGTGCGGTAGCGAAACTCGCAAGCTTCGCGGCTGAAGATACGCACGGACTCGCCGTCGTGAAAGGTCACCGACGTGAGGCAATCCGAAATCTGCTGGCCGTAGGCTCCGGCATGGCCGTAGATCGCGGCGCCCACCCACCCGGGTATGCGCTTGAGGGCTTCCATGCCGGCGAGGCCGGCGTGCACGGAGGCATCCACCAGGGCTTCGAGGTCGAGTCCGGCGCCCGCAGTGACCTGGGGGCCGTTTATTTCCAAATTCTCCGCCCGGTAGCGCAAAACAATGCCGTCAAAGCCGTTGTCGGAAACGACTAGATTGGTGCCGCCCCCGATGAGCAGGAAGGGGTGGCGGCTCTCACGGAGGAGGTCGAGGGCGGCGGAAAGGGCGGGGATGGTGCCCACGTCGACCAGCAGACGGGCCGGTCCGCCGAGAGCGAAACGCGTATGGCGGGCGAGAGGTTCAAAGGGGAAAAGCTGCAGGTGAGGAATGCGCGTTAAGGCGCTGGCAAGCGACGGCTCGCCCATGACATCCATAGAGTCGATTATGGCAGTGGAGAAGGCGTCTCCGCGCGATTGTGTTGTTGGGGAAAGGGTCGCGCGGAGACGGTCTGCCTTTGTTGTTATTAATACGGACGACGGAGGCGATCGTTTTGTTCCCTCGAGAAATATTTTTGTTTGCAAAGATTTAGTGTTCGTTGGCGTACAGTGTGCGGAAGCGGATCACTGTTCGAGAACGACCGCCCGATCCTGTCCCGTGCGCAACAGGATGACATCGTGTGCCAGTTCCACATTGAAAGGGAAGGTGCGCTTGGAGACGTGCAAAGGTGTCGCCGGATTATGGGCGGCCTCTTCCAGCAATCTTTCGGTGTATTGAGCACGCTCGATGAAAGCAGGTTTCTTTACCAGCCAGATGTAGCCGGTGTTGTGAATCAGCATGGCGGCGGCGAGAAGACCGACCGCCCAGACGCGGTCCTTGCGCCAGCGTCGCCACGCCAGGTAGCCGGCACTCCCCACCAGCAGCGCGATACCGAGATTAGCGATGTAGGTATGGCGGCTCGGTACCGAGCCCTGGTAGGCCAGAAAGCTGTACGGAGCCAGCGCGGGCACGATCCAAAGAAGTCCGAAGACGACTGGCTTTAGCTCGGCCAGACGCGGCCTCAACATCGCGAGCAGAACGGCGGCGGCGAGGCCCCAGACCCAGAACAGACGGGCGGCAGAGTTGAGCACCACAGGGATCACGTGCCAGCCCAGAACAAAAGTGCCGTCATTGAGATGGAGATGATTGCGGCTGGCCGCGAAGATCAGCGCGGCGTAAACAACGGTGATGGCGGTGAGCGGGACGAGGGGCATCCAGTGGCGTCGACGACTGCGGGGATCCAGCAGCAGGACCAGCACAAAAAACGCCAGCATCGACGCGGCCGATTCTTTTGACAAGAGCCCCAGCGCAAAGCTCATCACCACCCCGGCGAGCGACTGGAGGGACCAGGGCGAGCGCCCCTCCAGCCAGCCGAGATAGCCGTGGACGGCGGTCAGGGAGAAAGTGAAGGCGAGCAGGTCCGGGAGGGCTGAGAACCACATGACGGCCTCATGGGGACGCTCGGCGACAGCAAAGAACGCCGCAGCGGCAAAGGCGACCGGATAGCCGATCATGCGCCACCGACCGAGGGCGTACACCAGCAGGACGTTGAGCGCGTGAATGGCGATGGAAATGAAGTTGTAAGGAGCGGCGCCCAAGCCGAAGAAGTGGTCGATGAAGCGCGTAATCCAGATCGTGGTGGCGCGCGAGCGATATAGTTCGTCGGCGAACAACGCGCCAAGTTGCGAAGGTGCCCCGTATTCCCGCGCCTTCATCAGATAGACGTAGTCGTCAGATATCAGTGCCAGATTCGCCGTTGATCCGTAGGCCACCCAGGCCAGCAGAACCAAGCACACGGCGACTCGCTTGTCGAAGCCCCGCATCATTCACCATCCCGTTACTCACCCCGTCCCAACCGTTGAAGAGGATTGTAGGGTAAATTTCGGCGCTGGTCAATTTTTTTACAGGAAAAGAGTAACCTTTCCCAAAATAGCTGATTTTCTCCGTTTTTCGACAGAATCTGGACGCACCAAACCCCAGAAGCGAAGAAAATCGCAACAGTCGAAGCGCTAAGCTTGCTTGCCGAACTGGAGAATGGCGATGCCGAGCAAGATCAAGCCCAGACCAGCGAACTTGTGACGGGTGAAGGGCTCCCCGAAGAAGATCCGTGACCAGAGCATCGCCCACAGGTAGCTCATGGACACCATCGGATAGAGGACGCTCAGTTCAGCGCCAGGCTGGCTGACGGCGCGCACGAAGAACAGCGAGGAAATGACAAACAGCAGACCGCCGATCGCGAGGCGGTAGTTGGTGAGCAGCGACTTCAATTCGCCGCGGAGATGTTTGGAGCCAGCTTTCAAAAACACCGCGCCAAACGAGCCGATCAGCGAAGCGATCACCACGAGCATGATCGAAAGAGGAGGAGTGTTCAAAGCTTACTGACCACCCTTTGTCAGCGGCGCGAGTTCAGCCGCCGGGACCTCGGTCGAGGGTTCGGCCGGAGGCGACTTGCGGCTCTCCTTGAGCCCCAACACGGCCACCCCAACCATAATCACGGCGACGCCGACCACCTTAAAGGGATTCAGGGCTTCCCGGAAGATCCAGACAGAAAGGAACATCACCCAGACGTAGGTGAGCGAAATGATCGGGTACATGCTCGACAATTCGTCGTGGCGAAGGGCGAAGCTCAGCAGGATGGTACTAAAGCCGTAAAGAACGTAGCCGGCGATCAGCGGCAGGCAGGTGATCATTTGCTGGAGGGTGGGTGCGGGTCCGAGGGCGGTACCCGCGAGCTTGAAGAAGACCTGCGCCCCGGCTCCCAGCACGGTACAGGCAGAACCAGAATCAGGTTCTTCCGGCGGTGGCTCATACGGCAACTCCGCGAATTTGTAGGGGCAAACGTGGACTCCTGCCGATAAGCATTCCGAGCCTCCATCATAGCGGAATCGGCTCTAAGCGTCTCCGGACCAAAGTACCACCGTGGGCAGTACTCATTCCATCGCGAAAGCACGGGATTTTCTCTTTGCGGCTCGACCGCGGAGATTCAGGCCCATAAGTACCCGGAACCAGAACTCCGGCACAGGGATGTCCACGACCAGCGGCTACATCGAAATTACACCGCCACCGCCCCGGACGTCGAGGTTTCGCCGAAGTAGCCTTTGCCTCGTCCCGTTGATGGCCATGATTGTCGCCATTCTCGACTATTCACGGCGACTACGACCCGCAGGACGCTCCAGTACGCCGGAAGGCCTGCGCTACGCGATTACCTACCAGACCATGGCCGGTATGAGCCACGATGCCTCAATCCGGCAAGTGGTGAAGAACAACTCGCTGGGCTTCCTGAGCACGGTAAACGGCACCGAGAATCCCTGCAAGATTTGTATCCGCTATTACGACCCCACCACGCTGTCGTACACGAATGCCAATGCGCCGGGGAATGTAGTGGAGGTGGCCGTCGAGAACTACACGTGGTATTGGATCGCGCCGCTGATGCGCAGTGGTACGCCGCTACAGATCAGCGTACGGGCCTCGGACCGCATGGAAACATTGCCCCCGGGCACCCTGGTGCCCGCGCGATAGGAAAGAGGGAGGCTGCAACGATGAGAATGGCAAGAAGGAATCGCAAAGGCGGCGAGAGCGGCAACACCTTGGTGGAGTTCGCTTTGTGCCTGAGCTTTCTCACCCCGCTGCTGTTGGGCCTGTTTTCGATCGGCATGAACCTCACCCGCAACATGCAGGTGACGCAGGTTTCCCGTAGTACAGGCCTGATGTATGTCCGGCAGATCGACTTTTCGATTCAGCAGAACCAGCGCTCGATCGTCTGGCTGACCGAGACCTAGACATGAAACTGGAACGCCAACTATTGGATCAACGGACGCGGCGCGGCAGTCGTGTCGCAGGTGATGATCCCGTCGGATGCCGATTGTGACGGGCGCCGGTTTGACCGGCAGTGCCTGCGCCAACCAGGTCCCGGTGATCAGCATCGCTACCGCTTCGACGCGTGCGCGGACCAGCGACTTCGGCCAGCCATCATTAACCTGATCGGTGACTGACGGCACTGCCGCCAGGCGTCGAACTACCTGACCAACACGGCCTGGTGCGCCACCTCAATCCCCGGCGCCGTGATACGCTCAACACCAGCGAGATCGCCTACGTGACCGAAGGTGTACTGGTTGACCATGACCGCCCGGTTGGATGACCAACACGGGCGTTTATGCACGCACGATCTGCTAACAAAAAAAGAACAGGACAGTAGCCACGGCACATCGCTGGCAACGCTCCGCTCCGCCGAGGCCGTGAGGAGGGGCTTCGCGCTCATTCAACGACGACGCCTTGACCATTACGACTCCGGTGGTGGGTTTGGGCGTGAACGCCAACATCATGTATGGCATCAAGGCTCGCATTACGATGCGGTAGCCGACGCGGCCGCCATTCTCCGCCTGCAATCTCGATCGGACAGACCATCGCGCAGCAGGAATCAACGCCTCTGACGGCTACCCGTTTCTTTAACGCCAACTTCCGGCGCATTCACCAACACGGACCGCATAATCACGACGACGGTGGCCGAAACTGCTTATCGCACGCGCACCGTGACGGTGGACGTGGCCGTCACCGCCCCCACTCTCTTCATGCGATACATCAATCCGAATGCCGTCGGCATTCGTGCCGTCGGTAAGGCTTCCCGGCGCGACGTGAACGCGGCGGGATGGTGCGGACCGCCCGGTTCGATGGATACCAACGGTGGCTGCCCGGCCATGAAGTCAGCCGTGACGGCGTTCGCTTCGCGCTTTGCCAATTACCGGGATCGGGTGGGTCTGGTAAGCTACGCCACCAGCTACTCCACGGACTTCGCTTTGCAGAACCCTCCCGGCGACTTCCAGAACGCGACCACCGGTATCCCGGCCAAGGCCAACGCAATTGACTGCGTGGGCGCAACGGCGACGGGCTCTGGCTACTGGCAAGGCTATGAACAGTTGAAGGCCATCAATGAGCCCGGCGCGCTGAACGTGATCCTGCTGATGACCGACGGACAGCCGAACACGGTGCCCTACGACTTTTCGGCGCCCATCGATGCGTGGGGCTATAACGGCATCCGCTGGAATCTGTCGGCTCCGGCTCCGCAGAAGTACACGCGTTCATCCAGTTCCAGCTTCCACGCGAACAGCAGCCGCAGCCCTTGTTCGAACACGTCAGGCAAGTCCGGCATGATTCTGGTGTACACCACCGGCACGAACCTGGGCGGCATCTTCAACCCCACCACGGGCGCCCGTATCTCGGGGACCAACTGTCGCTTCACGTCGAGTGAGAGCAGCGTTCACCAGGATCTGGCCTTCCTGCCCGAAACCGACACCTTCGGCACCAGCGTCTCGAGCGGCAGCTATAAAGTCGTCTCCCGGTGGCCCAGCGGTCATCCGGACGCCGGCCGCATCGTGAGCAATAGCCGCGACACGCAGGTCAATGCGGCGATGAACGAGGTGGCGAACGCCGCGATCCGCATCCGCAACAACGACACCGCTCCCGGCGAATTGAACACGATCACCTATTCGATCGGCTTCGGTGACGGCATCGGCAGCGACGAGTTCGATCTGCTCCGTCGCGCGGCGAACGTGCCCGATGTTTCGAACACCATGTACGATGCCAGCAAGCCCGAAGGCTTCTTCGTGTATGCGCCAACCACCTCGGCGTTGAACGAAGCTTTCGTGCGCATCGCTTCGGAAATTCTCCGGCTGGGCTAAGCAGCGTCCCCCCACGGGGGCCGCCCAGCACCGAGGGGCGCTGGACGGCCTCCGCTCGCCTTCGTAGGACGCGCGCCAGAACGCGTTCCGGCCCCGACGCCCAGGGTAACCGCGAACGTCAGATGGCGGGGCGGAGAACGGTGAGGTTGGTGAGCAACGGGCTGACCCTTGGTCCGGGCAAGAGGATGCCGGTGAGGTTGAGCGGATCGGCACTAGGGATGTCCAACAGCGGTTCCGGGTCGCCTGCACGTCGCAACGCGCGCAGGAGTTCGAGAGCGTCCGGGCGCGCGAATCGTTTCTGCCCGGTGAAGTCGGCGACGGCGGCCGCGGACTGGACTCTGCGCTCGAGACGCCAAGACGTGCGGCGAGTAGTCCACGCCAGGGCGGCGCCCGGATTCGCGTTGCAACAAGTCACGCAGCAGGACACCCCAGCGGTTGAGCAACTGCTGAGCCCAACGTTCCACACGAGCCGGGTCTGCTTCCGCGCGCGGCACGATTGCCCAGCGTCCGGCCGCATGACGGGGCCGGGCCCTTCTCCCCGCTTCTCCCCGGCGACGCTTCGGGTCGATCTGGCGCGCGCAGGTTGCACCGAGGAAGCCATCCCGGCGGTCCGCTCAGGCCGCGTACACCAGCTCCCACAACGCATCTTCCGTCTCGCTGGGCAGGCGATGTGAGAGGCGGGACAGGTCGCCAAAGAAGACGGCGCGTTCGCGTTCCAGAATCGCGAGCACGTCCCTGCAGCATCGGAACCAGCGCCGCCGACTTAGCCGCCGGATCCTGCGCGTAGAGCAGCCAGCCGGCATCCTCACGCAGCAGCAGCGAGATGGGAGCCAGACGATTAGGACGCACCTTGCGGCCATCGGCTTCGAGCAAGGCGGGATGCGGCGAACGCGCCCCATATCACTTCCCCGGCGAGGCAAAGTTCATCGAGCAGCGGCGCCAGAGGTAACGGCCCACGCGGCGCGAGGTCTGCGACTCCCCGCCGCGGCCGGGGCTTCGTAGCCCTGGCCTGCCGAACGTGATTTCGAGCACGCCGTCGGCACCATGCGCATTTAACCCTGGACGGTATGCTGCCAGCGTCAAGGATGGAACTGCTGGGCCGTCACCGGCTCGATCCCGACGCAACCGGCCAAGCGTGAGGCGGTGAATTCGAGCGAGAACGCGGCGATTGCACCATTCGATCTCCATGAGTTTCCGCGGCGAGGTACCGCGCAGCACTTGCCCTTCGCCGATCTGGGCAGTCTCCAGTTCGCTGGGGGCGAAGGCGAGTTGGGCGGCAAGAGAAGAGATGGTGCGCGGTCCGGAACACTCGAGCCAACCGCGCAGGATCGGCACCGCGTCCTTGCGATCGCGAGACACCAGTCGCCGCCACCACACGGCTGGCCGCCGCGAACCACGAGCGAAGCGCGCCCCGCGAGGCGCAGTTGCTCGTACCAAGCCCTGGCGACCAGCGACTGGGAAGGACGATCAGCGTCGGAAGCGCATCAGAAGTTCGTCGGCGTCCCACATCGGCCATTTCCCCGGCGGCGATCTCCTCAGCCCGGCCGCGGGATCCATGCCGCGCCATCGGCTGCGCCGGGGCAGCGCGCCACCAGTTGCACGGCGCGGAGCACGGCGCTCTCGATCGATTGCGTCATCCAGGTAGGCGTAAAGTTGGCGCCGAGAATCTCGTGGCCGAGCACGGATGGCTCGGGCGTGTCCAGCGTGACGGAGCGAAGCTCACCGGTCTCTAGACGCCTCAGAAGCGCCTCGAGACCGCTAAGGTCCATGGCCTCGTGCAGGCAGTTCTCGATCGTCTCGTTGACGAGGGGATGGTCTGGAATGCGGATGGGTCCCGACAGGTTCTCCGCGCAAGCCACTTGATCGGGAAAGACGGAAGCCAGCAAATCGTCCGAGCGCATGCGCTGGATGGGCGCCGGGACGCGCTTACCGCCGTTGAAACGCAGCACGGCGAGCGACCTCGTCGCATTCCAACGCCAGCGCGTGCCGAACATCGGTGCATCGAGCAATGCCTGGGTGAGGACGTCGCGCACAGTGGCCGAACGCAGAAACTCGAAGACCAGCTCAAGCGGGAACGCATGCCGATCGCTGAGCGAAATGACGATGCCGTTGTCGGTGGCGGCCGCCTGCAACTCGAAGTCGAAAGTGCGGCAGAAGCGCTTGCGTAGGGCGAGGCCCCAGGCACGATTGATGCGCGAGCCAAAGGGTGCGTGGATCACTAACTGCATGCCGCCCGCTTCGTCGAAGAAGCGCTCGGCAACCACGGTATCGATGGTCGGCAATGCTCCCAACATCGCGGCGCCGGCCCGGGTGTAAGCCACGGTCTGACGCGCTCCGGCCGCATCCAAGCCACATTCGGTTTCCAGCCACTCTTCAGCACCCTCATCCATCAGGCGTTGGCGAACGCGCGTGAAGGCGGCGACAATTCGGCCGAACGGCCGGGCGCTTCGCCCAACCAAAACGGAATCGAAGGGGGCGCGCCATGCGCGTCCTCCACCATCACTTTACCCTGCGCCACATGACGGATCCGCCAGGAGTGCGTGCCGAGGAGAAAGACGTCGCCGGTGAGGCTCTCCATGGCGAAGTCCTCGTCGAGCGTCCCCACAGTCTTGCCATCGGGCTCGGCGACCACGGTGAAAGCAGCATTCTCCGGGATCGCTCCGCCCGACGTCAGTGCCGCCAGGCGCGCTCCCCGCCGTCCCCGAATCCGCCCGTTCACCTGATCGCGATGCAGGAAGGTTCCGCTCCGCCCGCGCGAGGTGGCGATGCCTTCCGACAACATGGTGACGACCTGGTCGAAGGTCTTGAGCGGTAAGTCCCGAAACGGATAGGCGCGCCGCATCAGGTCATAGAGCGCGGCCTCGCCCTGGTCACCGGTGGACGACTCGGCCACCACTTGCTGGGCCAGAATGTCGACGGCGTTGGCCGGAATCTCCAGGCGCTCAAGGTCACCCGAGCGGATGGCATGGATGACGGCGGCACACTCGACGAGTTCGTCGCGCGTGGTCGGTAGCAGGATGCCGCGCGGGCGCGCGCCGATCCAATGGCCGGATCGGCCGATACGCTGGAGAGCCACGGCAATGGAACGCGGCGAACCCACCTGAATCACCAGGTCGACGGTGCCGATATCGATCCCCAGTTCGAGCGACGCCGTCGCCACCACCGCGCGCAATTCCCCCGCCTTCAGCCGGGACTCGGCGTCGAAGCGCAGATTGCGGGCCAGGCTGCCGTGATGCGGCAACACGACGTTCTCGCCCAGCCGAGTCGCGAGCGCGTGGGAAATGCGCTCCGACATACGCCGCGTGTTGACGAAGACCAGAGTCGTGCGATTTTCGCCGATGTGGCCCGCCATGCGGTCGTAGATCTCCTCCCACATCTCGCTGGTGGCGACGGCGCCCAATTCGTCGTTCGGCACCTCCACCGCCAGGGCCATATCCCGGCGATGACCCGCGTTGACGATCGCCGCACCCGGAGAAAGATAGTCGGCCACCACTTCGATCGGGCTCACCGTGGCGGAAAGGCCAATGCGCTGGGGCTTGGGTAAGCCGCCAGCGTCCACCAGCGCATCCAACCGGGCGAGCGTGACGGCCAGATGCGCGCCGCGTTTGTCATCGGCAATGGCGTGGATCTCGTCGACGATCACGGTCTGCGTAGTGCGCAGCATGGCGCGCGGCTTCTCCGCGGTCACCAGTATAAAGAGCGACTCAGGTGTGGTCACCAGCACGTGCGGCGCTTGGCGGGTCATTGCCTGGCGCTGCGCGGGGGTCGTGTCGCCGGTGCGCACGGCGGTCCGAATGGGCGCGAGCGGAATTCCTTTTTCGGCGGCCAGCGCGGCGATCTCGGCCAGCGGCGTTTCAAGGTTGCGGCGTACGTCGTTTGAGAGCGCCTTCAAGGGTGAAACATAAACGACTGAGGTCTCGCTCGCCAGCGCCGAGCGGGCCGCACGGACGAGTCGATCGAGGCAGATGAGGAACGCAGCGAGGGTTTTGCCGGACCCAGTGGGTGCGGAAATCAGGACGTCACGCCCGGCGGCGATTTGCTGCCAACCCTGGAGCTGAGGCTCGGTGGCGTGGGTAAAGCGGGCCGAGAACCACTCGGCGACCAACGGGTCGAAGTCGCCGGGTAGCGGACCGCCAGAAAGAGAAACGCGCATCCTGCCCCTATTATCGATCCGGGACAGGATGCGCGTCAGTTAGCTTCGTAGCTAGGGCCTAGAAGCGGTAGTAAACGCTGAACTGCAGGAACCGCGCACCGGTGCCGTTGACACCGGTGATGCGGTTGAAGTTCACACTGTTGATGTCCTGCTCCACGCCGATGGTGAACGACGGGTGGTTCGGCAGGTTGAAGGCGTCCGCACCGAATTCCAGCGAGTGGCGTTCGGTGAGCGCGATCTTCTTGCGGAGCGAAAGATCCAGGAAGAAGCTGCGCGGACCGCTAAACATGCGGCGTTGCAGCGTACCAACGTTGCCCGCCGTGGGGTTGTAGAACACTTGGTTGGCGAAGGGCGCGGTACCGTCCGAATTTACACCGCGGCCGGCCAGTGTGTAGTTCGGATCGACGAAGAGCACACCATCGCGCTTGTCAAGCTTGAACACTTTGTCCACGATGTCCTCATAGGTCATCGTGCTGACCGCTGTGTTGCGCGAAGTGGCGCGCGGACCGCGGTTCAACGTACCGCGCTGAGAGAGCACCGAGAACGGGAAGCCGGAGATCCAGCTCTGGTTCGCAGCGACCATCCAGCCGCCGATGAACTGATTCACCACGCGGCCGCCGCTGAAACGCTTGCCCGCTCCGAACGGCAGTTCGTAGCTCGCATTGAACTTAAAGGCATGACGCAGATCGAACGGAGCACGAGCCCGTTCGAGCGCGCCGTTGCCGAGGTCCAGGAACGGTTCGAAGCGGTTCTGGTCGTCGCCGGAGGTGTCCGAGAGAACCTTCGACCAGGTGTAGTTCGACTGGAAGAAGAAGCCACGGACCCGGCGGCGGACGTCGATCTGCAGCGCATTGTAGGTGGAGTTGGCGCCGTTGCCGATGACGTTGGCCGCCAGGGCGTTGGGATTGCGGAAGAAGTTGAAGGTGCCGTTCTGGCCATTGATTTGGAGGTTAGCGGCCAGCGTGCCGACTTCCCCCTGGCGGATCAACTGCTGGTTGGCAGCGGAACCAAGGTTCGCATTCGGTCCAAGACCCGGAATCGTAGTCGCGCCCGAGGCCTGGATGCCGCGGAACAACGAAAGGAAATTCCCGTTGTTGATGTCGACCTGATTGTAGTCATAGGCCCGAAGGAGCTTCGTGCCGTGGTTGCCCACATAGCGGGCTTCCACAATCGTGCCCTTGATTTCATGTTGAATGCCAAAAGAGTACATCTGAGCATAAGGCGTCGCCAAACCGAATTCGGGACGGCCGAGAGCCACTTGGCGATTGCCGGCGTAAAGCGCAGGCAGCGTCAGCGGCACGGTGAAACTCGGGGCCGTGATCGACGGCGTATTCGCCAGCGTGTTCGCGAGGTTGACCTGGGCAAGCGTCGTATTGAGTCCGCCGTTGGTATTGAAGTTGTTACGAATGGCCGTCAGGCTATCGTCATTGAAGAACGCAATGCCGTAGGAACCGCGAATCGCGGTCTTTCCGTTGCCAAAAGGATCGAAGGCGAAACCGAAGTTCGGCGCGAAGTTGTTGCGGTCCGGCTTGTAAAGGTAGCGCCCTTCGGTCCCCACGAAGTTGAATGTCGCGTTCGGGTTGAGCACCGTGGAGATGATGTTGTCGTTGACGCTGTTGGGCAGGAAGAAGAGATTGTTCTCTTCCTGCAGGACCGTCCAGTATTCGTAACGCAGGCCGAGCGTCAGCGTCAGGCGGGGCATAACCTTCCAGCGGTCCTGCACGTAGAAGGCATGGGTGTTGTTGCGGAAGTTCCGGCGCTCGCCCACGCCCTTATCAAAGCCCTTCGCAGCGTCGTTCACGTAGAAGCTCTGCTGAACGTTGGTGATGAAACCCGCCATGGTGGCCAGGTAGTCCTGCGCGCGACTCAGATCCTGGGCAGTGATACCCGGCAACTGCGCGGCCGTCAGACCGGTCTGCGCGGCGCTGATCCCGAGCGTCGCCGTCGGAATCGAACCGGCGTCATTGTAGGCAAAGTTACGGATCCACTGGGACTGGAAGCCAAACGAGATGTCGTGTTTGCCTTTGAGCCAGTTCGCGTTGTCCTGGATCGAGTAAGTCCGCGTCCGGCGGCCCTGGGACAGGAAGGAGTTGGTGGGCAGCGTAAAGATCGTCGTCGCCGTTGGATTGACAATGGCGCCGGGGATGGCGTCGGCGCGGCCGAAGATGCTGGGGCTTCGGAGGAAACCACCGCGGACTTCGTTGGTGAGCGTCGGCGTCAACGTCGCCCGCCACACGAGGCTGAGGAAGTTGCGGGTGGCGTCCGTGTTGTTCGGCGGCACCTGCCCATAAAAGCGAGTCGTGATGTCCGGGCGGTCGTTATATTCGGACGTGCGATTGTAGGTACCGGCGAAGCTGTGCTTCGAGCTCAAATAGTAGTCCCACTTGTTCACGAACTGATCGCGAATCGTATTGGCCTGGGCATTGAAACGATAGCCGGAAGTCAAAATCCCGTCTCCGGCATCGGTCGAGTTCGGCATGGGCAGAGAATCGATCATCGCCTTGATCGTGGGATCCAGTGCCACGCCGCGCGCGGTCAGCACATTCACCGATTGAATCGGGGCCCCGGGCGCTGAGCGATAAAGGAAATTGCCGGCGCGCGCTTCTGGCGTCAGCACCGTGCGCAATTGACTCTGCTGCTGCTTCAGCCGCAGCGACTCAAAGTTGCCGAAGAAGAAGAGCTTATCCTTGATAATCTTGCCGCCCAGCGACGCGCCCACCTGATTCTGATTCAGCTTGGGCTTGGCCACGCCGGAACGGTTATTAAAGAACTCGTTGGCGTTGTAGGCCTGGTTCTGATTGAACCAATAGCCGGAGCCGTGCAGCGTATTTGAACCGGAGCGGGTAATGAGGGTAATCTGCGAAGCGCCGCCACCCACCGTGGAACCGGCGTTGCCGACGGCGATGGACATTTCTTCAACCTGGTCCACCGTGGGGCGAATGGGCATGAAGTCCAGCGCGTTGGTGCGAATGAAGTTGTCCTGGATGTTGATGCCGTCCAGCGTCACGTTGGAGGCTGAGGTGCGCATCCCGTTGATGGCCATCGGACCGCGGCCGTCACTCACACCCGCCTGGGTGGAAAACAGCGTGCTCAACTGGCGCGACGACGTCGGGAGATTCTGCACCTGCTGACGGGGAATGGTCGAGACGAGCTCGCTGCCGCCCAGTTGCACGGCCAAGGCTTCGCCGGAGACTTCGACAACTTGCGAAGCAGTAGAGAGTTCGAGCTTGATCACACCAAGCGAGGTTTCGCGGAGAGCATCGACTTTCACCAGGCGCAAGGACACTTTGGCAAAGCCACTTCCCGTGATCGCCACATCGTAGGCTTCGGGGCGGAGAGCAGAAAATGTGAACAGGCCATCCTGGTTGGTTTCGGTTTGCAGCAATGCGGTAGAACCGCCGCCGAGGAAGACTTCGACCTTGACCGCCGGAACCGGAGCACCTGAAGGGTCCTGGACCGTACCAGTTAAGCGGCCAGTCACTTGGCCCACCAAAGTCGCGGAGAACAAACACGCCATTAAGGCACCGAGACGTAACATTCTCTTAGGCTAGCAATTCTTAACATAATCTGCAGGGCGGTTCGCCCCAGATAAGATCGGCGACCGTCCGATGGCCTGGCAAACAAGTTCTTTGTAATGAACAATATTCCATTCAACCTCGCCTTCGGCTGGGGTGGATCGCCAGAGTTGATGGGGCACTTCACCCCTTGCCGTAGTCACTTCACAGTGTAATTAGATTGTCATATCAGCTAAATTCGTGGCTCAATCTAAGGCTCACGAACGTCCTGGAACTGGCCCCAGCGACCGCTTTTCGGCCGGAGGTTCGCGGGTAGCCCGATGCTCCACGGCAGCCGGTAAGGGCTGCTGCGAAAAGGCGCCTTGGTTGAGATAAGATCGATCCGAGCCGTGCCGACTCTTGCGAGGGGCGCCGGTGGTAGAAATGAGGTTCCGCATGTTCCGTCTTCTCTCCGTTGCGTGTTTATTGAGTTGTCTGTCGCTGGCGCAAACACCGAATCCGGCGCCCGCCGCTCCGCCGGTAGACCGGCCGAAACGGCAGCCCCCGCCGACCCGTGCCCCACACACCCCGGGATATGTGGAAGCGAAGGAATTGCCCGACAACACGGTGCCCTCGCCCAAGTTGGATGGCAACTTCATCATCGGTCCCACTTATTCGCCCGCGCCGGAGATGGCCGTGAAGGAAGGCGTGCCGCACGGCGAGCGCTATACCTTCGAGATGCAGTCGACCGACAGCAAGATCTACCCCGGCATCGCGCGCGAGCCCGGCACGTTCGCCCGGCCCGACCCGAGCGATCCCAACAAACTGATCGTCAACAGCTTTCCGCGCCCCTACACCCGCAAGGTGGGCGTCTACGTCCCCAAGCAGTACGTGCCGGGCACGGCGGCTCCGTTCATCATTGGCGCCGACGGTATCGACAACGGCCTGTTCAACGCGCTCGACAATCTCATCCACGAGAAGCGCGTACCGGTGATGATCGCCATTTCGATCGGCAATGGCTCCGGCGACGCGCAGGGCAGCCAGCGCGGTTTGGAGTACGACACGATGTCCGGCCTGTATGCGGAATTCGTGGAGAAGGAAGTGCTGCCGCTGGTGGAGAAGCAGTACAACGTGAAGCTGACCAAGGATCCGGACGGACGGGCGACCATGGGCGGCAGTTCGGGCGGCTCTGCCGCGCTGATCATGGCTTGGTATCACCCGGAGTGGTATCACCGCGTGCTCACCTATTCGGGCACCTACGTGAACCAGCAATGGCCGTACAACCCCGAGACCCCGCACGGCGCCTGGGAATTCCACGAGAATCTGATCCCCAAAAGCCCGCGCAAGCCGATCCGCCTGTGGATGCACGTGAGCGATCGCGACAACCTGATCACCCGGGACGATTATCACGACTGGGTGCTCGCGAACGAGCGGATGGCTAAAGTGCTGGCCGAGAAGCGCTATCACTACCAGTTCGTCTTCGCGAAGAACGCCGGTCACACGGACCGCGCCGTGAAGGCGGCGACTTTGCCCGCGGCACTCGAATACATCTGGCAAGGATATAAGCCCAAGAAATAAAGTCGGCCGCCCTGGCCGCTGTCCGCCGGGTCCTCCGCTAAGTACGGCGGAGGACCTGCATGACCCGCCACCTGATCGTTGCGCTGATGTTCGCCGCCCACCTGGACCTGCACGGACAGGAGATCCTTTCCCTCTCGGCCAGTTTGATCGGCGGCCCGGAGTTGAACAGTCCCTCCGTGATCCAGGCTCAGAACCTCGCCCGGCAGATTCTCTTCCAAGCAGGCATCGCCCTTAACTGGTGCAAGCGCGAACGCACTTGCAGCGATTGGCAAGGCCGCCTGCGCCTCCACCTGCTGCCCCGGGCTCCCGAGTCCCTCCGCCTCGCCGCGATGGCGGAAGCCTTTGTCTTCGAAGGACGCACGATCCGGATTTACTGGAATCGCCTGAATGACCGCCGCGGCTCGCTGGCGCCCGCCCAACTGCTCGCCCACGTCATCGTCCATGAGGTGATGCACCTGCTGCAGGGCTGCAACCGGCATTCTAATTCCGGCATCATGAAGGCCTCCTGGACCGAAGAGGACTATTCGCGCATGCGCCGCGGTCAGTTGACCTTCGCCGTTGAGGACCTGGAACTGTTGCAGCATGCCCGGCCCCGCCGCCTTGACCGGGGTCCCGAGCCCTCGATATAACAGAAACCGCCATGAAAGCGCTTCTCCTGTCTTTTCTCGCCCTGCTGCTGTACGCCGCCGATACCAGCCCCGCGCCGGTAATGAAAGCGATGGAATCGTTCCGCGTGGCGATGCTGAGCCGGGATCGGGCAGCGCTCGACCGTCTGCTGAGCGACGACCTGATCTACACGCACTCGCAGGGGTCGCTCGAGACCAAGGCGCAGTTCATGGAGGCGATCGTCTCCGGGAAGTCTGTTACGACGAAATTGGAGTTTGGCACGCCCACGATTCGCGTTTATGGCAGCACCGCCTTGGTGAAGACGCGCGTCGACTTGTGGCACAGCGCCACCGACCACGTGCCGATGGACGTGCTCCACGTCTGGGTCAATCGCGATGGACATTGGCGCATGGTAGCCCGTCAAGCCACTCGCTTGAAGCAGTAGCTAGTGTGCCGGCGCGAAATGGTTCACCGGGCCGCACCCGCCACCGAGCCCAGGATTCGTCCGAATAGCCGCATCGATAAACGCCTTGGCGGCGCGTACCGCCGCCGTCATCGTTTGACCTTTCGCTAGCCCTGCCGCGATCGCCGCCGAATAGGTGCAGCCGGTCCCGTGCGTGTGCGTGGTTTCGATGCGAGTCGCCGGGAGTTCGAGCCATTCGCCGTCGACCCAGAGCAGGTCCGTCGCGGCGCCTTCCAGATGGCCGCCCTTCATCAGCACGCCTCGTGCGCCCAGATCGATCATGGCCCGTGCTGCGTCCCGCATCTCGTCGAGCGTCGTCACGGCCCGGCCCGTGATGGCTTCGGCTTCGGGCAAATTGGGCGTGATCAGGGTGGACAACGGCAGCAGCATCCGCACCAGCGCCTGTTGCGCCTCGCCGGACATCAAGGGCGCCCCGTGCTTCGAAATCATCACTGGATCCACCACGACGGAGCAACCGGCCGAAGCCAACAGATAAGCGACCGCCTCCACAACGGCGCGGCTGCCGAGCGCGCCGGTCTTTATCGCGTGGGGCGGAATGTCCTCAAGCACGGCGCGGACCTGCGCGCTGACGAAGTCCGGCGCCATCACCTCCACTGCGGATACGCCGCGGGTGTTCTGTACGGTGAGCAACGTGATGGCCGCTTCGCCGTAGACACCGAACTGATGAAAGGTCTTGAGATCGGCTTGAATGCCGGCGCCACCCGAAGGGTCTGAGCCGGCGATCGTAAGCGCGACGGGCGTCATGCGCGAACCGGAAAGTCTTTGGAGTCCGTGCGCGCGGTTCCCATGTAGCCCAGCAGCTTCTTAGCCACCTCCGGATGCGCCGCCGCGACATCCCGCGTCTCCCCCAAGTCGGCGGCGAGGTCGTAAAGTTCCACCTGACTCTTGCCGGACTGGCGGACGGCTTTCCAATTGCCCTGTCGCACCGCCTGCGCGAAGCCGCGTTCATGGAACTCCCAGTAGAGGTATTCGTGCTGCCGTTGCACGCCTTTGCCCAGCAGAGTGGGCAGGAATGAAAGCCCGTCGATGCCCGCTGGCACGGGCTGGCCCACCAGTTCCGCCAGCGTCGGCAACATATCCCAAAACGCGATCGGCTGGTCAGTCACGCCGGGCTTGATGCGTCCCGGCCATCGCGCGATGAACGGTACGCGGATGCCCCCTTCATAAAGGTCTCGCTTGATGCCGCGCAAGGGTCCGTTCGAGTCGAAGAAATTCGGGTCATGCCCGCCTTCGCGGTGCGGACCGTTGTCGCTCGAAAAGATGATCAGCGTATTCTGGTCCTGGCCGGTTTCTCGCAGCACGGCCAACAACCTGCCGAGATCGGCATCCAGGCGCGTCACCATGGCGGCAAAGTTCTTTTCTACCTTGGGCCAGGGTTTGTCGCTGTACGGCGCGTCGGTCGGCACTTCCATGCCGTTGCCGGTGTCGCGGCCCATTTCGTTGTTTGCGTGGGGGATGACGGTGGGCCAGTAGAGGAAGAAGGGCTTAGCGGCCTTGCGAACGAAGTCGAGCGCGCGCTGAGCGAAATAGTCGGTCGCGTACTCGGTCTTCTGCGTCCCCATGTTGCCTTTCAGAATACGGACGCCGCGGCCGTCGGAGATGTGCTCCGGATAGTAGTTGTGCGCGGCCAACTGACTGAAGAAGCCGGCGAACTCGTCGAACCCCTTCTCCAGCGGATAGCCGTCGGAGCCCAACTGCCCCAGCGCCCACTTGCCGAAGATGCCGTTGCGATACCCGGCCTGCTTCAACACTTCGGAGATGACTGTGTCGCCGCGGCCCACATTCAACTCGGTCGCGCCGTTGCCGCGGATCAGCGCGTGGCCCGTGTGCTTGCCGGTGAACAGGCAACAGCGGGAAGGCGCACAGACGGTGGAGCCGGCGTAGGCTTGCGTGAAGCGCAGACCCTCCTGCGCCAGGCGGTCGAGGTTCGGCGTGGCGATCTGTTTCTGGCCGTAACAGCCGACATCGCCGTAGCCCAAGTCATCGGCTAATAGAAGGACGATGTTCGGCCGATGTGCTTGGGCCAATGCGGCGGTAGAGGTGAAAAGGAATTCGCGGCGTCGCATATACTAGCGTGATCGATGAACCTGGATAACTTCATTATTGTCGTCTATTTCCTGATCGTGTTCGCCATTGGCTGGTACCATTCGCGCGGCGAACGCTCCAGCCGCGATTACTTCCTCGCCGGTCATCAGGTGGGCTGGTTCGCCATCGGTACGTCGCTGTTCGCCACGAATATCTCGAGCGAACACTTCATCGGCTTGGCGGGCTCGGGCGCCTCCACGGGCCTCGCAGTGGGCTGCTATGAATGGTCCGCCAGCTTTTGCCTCTTTATCCTGGGGTGGCTTTTCGTCCCCCACTATCTCCAAAGCCGCGTCTATACGATGCCCGAGTTTCTGGAACAGCGTTTCAGCCCCGCCTGCCGCTGGTATCTGACGGTGATCTCGCTCCTGGCTTACGTCTTCACCAAAATCTCCGTGTCCCTGTTCGCCGGCGGCATCCTCATCCGCGAAGTCTTCGGCTGGGATTATATGACCTCCGCCATCCTCCTGGTGATCGCCACCGGCATCTACACCGTCGCCGGCGGACTCGCCGCCGTCATCTACACCGACCTCTTCCAAGCCGTACTCCTCGTCTTCGGCGCCATCATCCTCACGCTGATCGGCCTCGATAAAGTCGGCGGCTTCGAAGGTCTGCGCACGGCCCTGCCCCCCGACTTCTTTCACATGATCAAGCCGGCCAACGACCCGTCCTATCCCTGGATCGGCACCACGCTCGGCACTCTCATTCTCGGGATCTGGTATTGGTGTACCGACCAGGTGATCGTGCAGAAGACCCTGGCGGCCAAGAACGTCGAGGCCGCACGCAAAGGCGCTTTCTTCTGCGCCGCGCTTAAGATTCTGCCCGTGTTCATCCTCGTGCTTCCCGGCCTCATCGCTAAGGCGCTGTGGCCCACTGAAGTCACCGGCGACAACGCTTATCCGCTCCTGGTGCTGCGTCTGTTGCCCACCGGCGTAATGGGCCTGATGGTGGCCGCCTTGCTCGCCGCGCTCATGTCCTCGCTGAGCAGCGTCTTTAACTCCTGCTCCACGATGATCACGATGGACATCTACAAGAAGCTGCGGCCGGAAGCTTCGGATAAGCAACTGGTCCACGTCGGGCGGCTGGCCACTGGCGCGGTGGTGGTCCTCTCCATTCTCTGGATCCCGTTCATCCGCTATCTGAACAACGAGATTTACCAGTATCTGCAAAGCGTTCAGGCGTACGTCGGGGCGCCGATCACCGCCACATTCCTGGTCGGCATTCTCTGGAAAGGTGCCACCGCGCGCGCCGCCCTCACGACGCTGGTAGTGGGCGGACTACTCGGCGCGGGGCGCTTCCTGCTCGACATCCTGCATAATGCCTTCAAAATGGACTTGGGCGCCCTCAATGCCGTGGTGGAGTTCAGCTTCCTGAACTACAGCATTGTCGTCTTCCTGCTCTGCGTGATGATCATGTTCGTCACCAGCAAAGCCAGCGAGGCGTTCACCTCAGAGCGTCTGCGCGGGCTGGTGTTTGACCGGGCTCACGCGGTGGCCACGCGCACGGGCGACGTGTTCTTCACGGCCACGGTGGGCGGCTTCATTCTGTACCTGTGGTGGCATTTTGCCTAACGCAAGCCTTATGAGTTGCAAGTCAGTTGCAGATTTCGCTATCATGGACCCAATAGGTCCTCGATGTCCCATCTGTTTTCGCTCAACTCGCGCTGGTTTCCCATCCTGCTCAGCGGCTCGATTTTACTCAACGCCGCGGTGCTGTTCTGGCTACTTTAGCGCCTTGGCCCCGATGTCGCGGCGGAAGTGCATGCCCTCGAACTTAATCTGCTCCATGCCCAGATAGGCCCGGTTGATCGCCGCCCGCAGATCCACCCCGGAAGCCGTCACCCCCAGCACGCGACCACCGGAGGTCTCGAGCACACCGTCCACTAACCGGGTCCCGGCCTGAAACACCACGGCCCCGCCCGCTTCCGCATCCCGCACGCCGCAGATGGCGTCGCCCAGGCGCACCTGCCCCGGATAGCCGGCCGCGGCCGCCACTACGCAGATACTCGGCGCAGCATCCCAATTCAGCGTGGTTCCGGCCAGTTTGCCAGTGGCCGCCCGGTAAAGGACGGCCGCCCAATCGCTGTTGAGACGGTGCATTAAGGCCTGACATTCCGGGTCGCCCAGGCGCACGTTGAATTCGAGGACGTTCATCCCCTTTTCGCCGATCATCAGCCCGGCGTACAAGAAGCCGGTGAAGGGCGTCCCGCGCTGCGCCATGGTGCGGATCGCGGGATAAATCACCCGATCAAGAGCCTCCTGGGTTTCCGCCGTCGTCAGAATCGAATCGAGGCAATAAGCGCCCATGCCGCCCGTATTCGGACCCTGGTCGTTGTCGTGCACGGCCTTATGATCCTGCGTCGGCGCCAGCGGCACCACCGTCTCACCATCGGTGAGCACGATAAAGCTCACTTCGCGGCCCGGCAGGAAATCTTCGATCACCACCCGTTTGCCCGCGGCACCCGCCAATTGACCAGAGAAGAGAGCCTGCACGCCGAGTTCGGCTTCCGACCGCGTCTTGGCGACAATCACACCCTTGCCCGCCGCCAGGCCATCGGCCTTCAGCACCACCGGCAGTTCGAAACGGGGGAGCGCGGCGAGTGCCTCCTCCTCCGTCTCGGCGATCGCGAATCGGGCCGTGGGAATGCCGGCCTCATTCATCAGTTCTTTCGAGAAAACCTTGCTGCCTTCGAGCTGCGCGGCGGCCTGACTCGGTCCTACGATCGGCTTCCCCGCTTCTCGAAACAGGTCGACGACACCGGCCACGAGCGGCCCCTCCGGCCCCACGACGGTGAGGTCCACCCCCAGACGCTGTGCCAGGCCCAGATATTCTTCAGGCGTGTAAGATTCGAGCGGTACGCACTCGGCGACATTCGCCATGCCGGGATTCCCCGGGCTGACATAAACGCGCCGCACCGAAGCGCCGCGCGCCAATCGCCAAGCCAAAGCATGCTCGCGGCCGCCGCCGCCCAGAACCAAAACCTTCAAAGCCCAACCGCCTCCGTTTTGTGGATGTCAGGTATTAGGATACCGCTCACCGCGGCTGAGGCTGGCTCTCCTCGACGCATTCATACAGGCGCCCGGTGGCCAGATTCGCGAATTCGTCCACCCGGCCGCTGGGCCACTGGATCACCGTCCGGGCAATCCGGTCGCGCTGGCCCACCCCGAACGTCAACGTCAGTTCGGACTGCGACAGGTAGCTGGACCCGCTGTGCACCATTCGCCATTGCGTCTCGCCACGGTCAATCAGCTTCACCACCGCGCCGATCGCATCCCGGTTCGATTTCTTACCCTGCAAACGGAACCGGATGGAACGGTTTCCGTTGCGCACCTCGTTCCGGAAAAGCACCGGCGACCCGCCGTTGGTGGTGATCAGCACATCCACGTCGCCGTCGCGATCGAAGTCCGCCAGCGCCAGCCCCCGGCCCACGCGCGGTGTGGCAAACGCGGTCCCTAGCTGCGCGGCCACATCGCGGAACTTCCCTTGACCATCGTTCAGCAGCAGATGCGGCGGCTGGGCGTAGGACGCTTCACGGCGCACGTTCCGCACCGTATCGTCGATATGTCCGTTCACAATCAGCAGATCGAGCGCGCCGTCGAGGTCCGCATCCAGAAAGTGGCAGCCGAAGCCCAGCGTGTTGCGTGTGATCGCCGCCACGCCGGTCGCTCCCGCCGCATCCTCGTAGCGATTGCCGTTGCGGCGATAGAGCGCGGTCATCTCGTTGTCGAAATTCGTGATCGCAATGCCTGGCCGTCCCGAACGGTCCGTCGCACCCACGTCGATCCCCATGCCCGCCCGGGCCTTGCCGTCCTCACTGAAGGCGATGCCGGCCCGCAGGCCGATCTCCTCAAAAGTGCCATTGCGGCGATTCCGGTAAAGACGGTTGGGGCTGGTATCGTTCGCCACCACCAGATCCGGCCATCCGTCTTCGTCATAGTCGAGCAGCGCCACTCCCAGCGACTTCGACGTCGAATCAAAGATGCCGCTGCTCGCGGTCACATCCTCGAACGTCCCGTCGCCTTTGTTGCGAAACAACCAACAAGTGGAGCCGCGATAGGCCTCCGGAGTGCAATAGGCCTTGCTCTTACCATCGAGACTGCAAGTCACGTCGGTGCCCGGCGTCCAGCGGACGTAATTGCACACGAACAAGTCCAACAAACCGTCGCGGTTGTAATCGAACCAAAGCGCCGACGTACTGAACGCTTGCCGATTCCCCAAGCCGCTTCTGGCTGTCACGTCGACAAACGCGCCGCGCCCGTTGTTCTTCAGCAAGCGATTCTGGCCGAGCCCTGTCACGTACAGGTCTGGATAGCCATCGTTGTCGTAGTCGGCCACCGCCACGCCCAGCGCATACATCTCCAAGTCGAGCCCCGCGGCCCGCGTCACGTCCGTGAACGTGCCGTTGCGATTGTTGCGATAGAGAGCTAGCGTGCTGCGTTGACGTTTATGCCCGGGCCAATCGCTGCCGTTCAACAGCAGGATGTCCGGCCAGCCGTCATTGTCGTAATCCAGAAACGCACAGCCGGGGCCCATCGTCTCCGGCAGATACTTACTGCCGAACGCGCCGGAGTTATGACGAAAACGCAGGCCCGCGGCGGCGGTGACTTCCGTGAAGGTGAAGCCGGGCGAAGAACTCGGCGCGGCGGCGGCCAGCAGCCATTGCCGCCGCGTCACAGATTCGCCACCAGCCCGTTGCGGATTGCGTAAGCCACCAGTTCGGCTGCATTGTGCAAGCCGAGCTGATCCATGATGTGCGCGCGATGCACCGCCACCGTATGCACGCTGAGATCCAGCACGGCGGCAATTTCCTTATTCGAACGGCCCGCCACAATGTGCTGCAACACTTCCAGCTCGCGAGTCGTGAGGCCGCGGCGCTTACCGTCTGTAGGCGCGAGTTTGGGATCGATCAGGGACTCGCCGGCGGCCAGCCGTCGGATCGTCTCCACTAACTCGAGATCGAGCGCATTCTTCATCAGATAACCGCGCGCGCCGGCATCCAGGCTGTTCTCCACATACTGCTGCTCCGAGTGCATACTCAGGATCAGGACGGCAATCTCAGGTTGCGCGGCCAGAATCTGCCGGGTGGCCAACACGCCGTTGATCCCCGGCAACGCGTAGTCCATCACAATCACCTCGGGCTTCAGCTCCTGGGCCAGACGCACCGCGTCTTCGCCATCGCCGGCTTCACCCACCACCTGTAAGTCAGCCTCGTCCTCAATGAGCCGGCGGAATCCGCGGCGCACTAAGGCGTGGTCGTCGACAAGGAGGATTTTGATCATCGCGGAGCCTGCAGTCTTACCAGCGTGCCCCCTTGGGGGCCAGGCTGAATGTCAATTCTACCGTCGATGAGCTGCGCCCGTTCGCGCATCCCCACCAGTCCCATTCCGCCGCCTCCCTTGCCGATGCCCCCTATGCCGCGATCTTCCACCTCCAGTGTGAGCATCTTCTCGGTCGCACTCAACCGGACGAACGCCTCGTCGACCTTGGCATGCCGCACGACATTATTCAAAGCCTCTTGCAGAATGCGAAACAGGTGGATGGCTCGTTCCGGCGGCACGGTAAACGGCATCGGCGGATCATAGTGAATGCGCAAGCCCGTCTGATGCGCCACCGTGGGCAGATACCAGGCGATCGTCGGCAGCAAACCTTGCTCCTGCAGGATCACCGGTTGTAGCGTCTGCGACATCGTCCGCACGGTCTGCAGCGCGTTCTGCGTGGTCTGCTGCACCTCGACGAGCCCATCGTCCACCGCCAGCCCCTTGCGCGCCAGGCGCTGGAGCATCATGCCGATCGCCGTGAGAATCTGTCCGAACTCATCGTGGAGTTCGCGCGACACATGACGCAGCGTATCCTCCTGCGTAGCAATCAGTCGCCGGGCCAACTCGCTGCGCTGAGCGGACAGATCGCTCAATTGCGCGAACAGCCGCCGGTTCACGTCGATTAGCCAAAGCCCGCTGGCGAGAAGCGTGGCCAGCATGAGGCCCAGAAACACATAGACATTACGCTCCACGCCGGTGTAAATCGCCGTGATCCGTGCCGCCGCCTGCTGTTCGCTCTCGTTGTTCCGCACCAGCAAGCGCGCCACCATGTTCGAGAGCGACGCCCGCCGCGCCTCCAGCGAATCGCGAAACTGCAGACGGGCCCGCTGTTCGTCCTTCTCCGCGAAGGTTTGGTCGACGGCCGCCCAGAACTGCCGGACGGAGCTCTCGAGATACTCGGCTTGCGAGCGGTCGCGCGCCGGCGCCAGCTTGGCTTCGGAAGCCAGCGCGTCGTTCAAATCTTCCCGGATGCGATTGAACTGCGGCGCCCAGGCCGTCAGCGGGTAGGGCTCGGATTGGTCGAGTAGGTCGCGAATCGTCAGCCCAAGAGAATTGAGGTTGTCCTGAATCCGCAGAAGCTGCAACGAGTCGCGCCGATTGCGATCGACTAACCCGGACTGTAACTCCCGCAGACTCTGGATCTGCCGGATGGTGAACACGCCATAGAGAAGCAGCGCCAACAACATTGAGGCCAGCCCGATCCGCAACGCGGCAGCCGGGGAACGAAACTCGGGAGCCGCGCTCAAGGACGTGAAGTCTTGGCGGGCCCCTGCCAAGGCGTCTCGGCCGCTCGCTGGATGTGACGCGACAGCGCCGCGCTCAACTCCTTCACTCGAGCCGGCTCAGCCCCTGCCCGATCCTGCTGCTCATGGGGATCGTTCCTTAAGTCGTACAAGCGATAAGGCTCGAAGGGCGTGTTCTGCAGCAGCTTCCAGTCGCCACGCCGGAAGGCGTAGTAATCGCGCCCCTGATAAGGCCCGCCACCCTCCCGACGCATCCACACCAAATCCCGCGCGGGCAACTCCGTCGCCTCGCCCCGCCAAATCGACAGCAGCGACCGCCCGTCGATGTCAGCGGGTGGCTTCGTCCCGGCGATCTCGCTGAGAGTCGCATAGATGTCCATCGTCAGACCCACCGCGGAAGTCGTGGTTCCTGGCTTCACCATGCCAGGCCAACAGACGATCATCGGCACGCGCAGGCCGCCCTCGTACATATCCTGCTTGCCCCCGCGCCATTCTCCGGCCGTACCGCCTACTTCAATCTGGCCACCGTTGTCGCTGGTAAAGACGATCACCGTGTTCTGCAGTTGGCCGGTCGCCTTCAGCCGCTCCACCAAACGCCCGATGCCGTGGTCCATGTGCTCCACTAAGGCCACCAACTTAGCCCGCTGGTCCGTGATGCCAGGTTGCCGAGTCTTCACCTTGCTTACCCACTCGGTCGGTGGCTGGATCGGCGTGTGCGGCGCGTTGTAGGCGAGGTAGAGGAAGAACTGCCGCTTGCGATCGATAACGTCGCAAGCCCACTGCGTGAACAGATCGGTCGCATGCCCCACCGGATCGATCTCTTCCTGATCCCGGCGCATGTAGTTCTTCCCGTGACGACGATGGTTGAGGTAGTCGTCCATCATGTCGCCCAAAAAGCCCTGGAAATGATCGAAGCCACGTTCGGTGGGCGTATTCGGCGACGCCAAACCTAAGTGCCACTTCCCCACAATCGTCGACTCGTAACCCGCCGGTTTCAGCATCTGCGGCAGTAAAGTCGCCCGCGGCGAAAGATGGCCCCAGCTATTCTCCGGCATCGTTCGGATCACGCCCGGCACGCCGACCCGGTCTGGATAGCAACCCGTCAGTAGCGAGGCGCGCGTCGGCGAACACACCGTACAGTTCGCGTAGAAATTCGTGAATCGCAGACCGGACTTAGCCAAGGCGTCGATATGGGGCGTGCGCACGTCAGTAGCGCCATAGCAGGAAAGATCCATGCCCAAGTCGTCGGCCAGAATCACCAGCAGATTGGGCTTGGTGGACGTCTGTAAGAGCGAGGCGACGAAGCCCCGGCGGGAGAGTGACAGCATGTTAATTCAGGTTTCGCCTTCTCAGGAAAGGTTGAGGGTCAGGGTCAGCGCCGCGAAAGTTTCGATAGAGTTCCATCGCATCCACACTCCCACCGCGAGAGAGCAGCGTTTTCCGGAAGTGATCGCCGTTCGAGCGCTTCAAGCCGCCATGCTGTTTGAACCACTCCACGCTATCGGCGTCCAGAACTTCGCTCCAAAGATACGAGTAGTAACCCGCCGAGTAGCCGGAAGCGAAGATATGCGAAAAGTAAGTGGTGCGATACCGCGGCGGCACGGGAGCAAAGTCGATGCCGTTCTTCTTGAGGGTGGCCGCCTCAAACCCAGCGACGTCGTCGGGCACTTCGCCGGCCTTCAGCTGATACCACGCCTGATCGATAATCGTCGCGCCCAGTTGCGACGTGGTGGCGTAGCCCTGCCCGAATGCCGACGCCGCCTCCACCTTTTCCAGTAACTCCTTGGGCATCGGCTTCCCTGTCTGATAATGCTTGGCGTAGTTCTGAAAGACTTCCGGCCAGGTCTGCCACATCTCGTTCACCTGCGACGGATACTCCACAAAGTCTCGCGGCACACTGGTGCCCGAAAAGAACGGATACTTCACGGTGCTGAACAGGCCATGCAGGGCGTGGCCGAACTCGTGAAACATCGTATTCACTTCATCATGAGTCAGTAGCGTCGGCTCGCCGGCGGGAGGCTTGGGAATATTCAGATGATTGCCCATCACTGGCTTCACGCTCAACAGGCCGGACGGCGGCACGTAGGCACTATTCCAGGCGCCACCACGCTTGTTCGGCCGCGCATAGAAGTCACCCAGGAACAAGCCCAGCGCAGACCCATCGGCGTTGAACACCTCAAAGACGAACATGTCCGGGCTATAGCCTTTGAGATCCTGGCGTTCCTTGAAGGTGATGCCGTAAAGCTTGGTGGCCGCGAAGAAGACTCCGTCCACCAGCACCCGTCGCAGCTCGTAGTAAGGACGCAATTGCGCATCGTCAATCGAGTAGCGGGCCTTGCGTACCTTCTCTTCGTAATAGGGCCAATCTGCCGCGGTGATCTGGAAGCCGCCCTTCTCCGCGTCGACCATCGCCTGCAACGCCGCCGCCTCTTTCTTGGCATTGGCCACGGCCGGCGGCGTGATCTGTGCCAGCAACTGGTTCACCGCCTGCACGGACTTCGCCGTCTGGTCCGCCAGCTGGAAATCTGCGTGCGTCGCATAGCCGAGCAACTGCGCGCGCTCCGCCCGTTTGCGAACGAGGTTCACCACCACCGCGCGGTTGTCCCATTCGCCCGTGCGCAACCCACGCATCAACGATGCCTCCATCACACGCTGCCGGACGGCCCGATTCTTGAGTTGGGCAAGCGGCGGCTGAATGGTGGTATTCGTGAGGCGTACAGCGAACTTGCCCGGCTTGCCCATGGATTTGGCCAAATCCGCGGCCGCTTGAATCGCCGGCTCAGGCAGCCCTGCCAGCTCTTCCTTGGTGTCCACGATGACGGCCGAAGCGTTCACTTCCTTCAACACATTCTGGGCAAATTGCCGCGAGAGGTTCGCGATCTCGCCATTCAGCTTCCGCAGTTTGTCCTTGTCGGCATCCGAAAGGTTCGCACCGCGCCGGACAAAATCCAGGTGATAACGCTCCACCAGCCGGATGCTTTCGGCGTCCAGTCCCAACGACTTGCGCTGCTCGTAGATTTTCTGAATGCGCGCAAACAGCGCGCGGTTATGACGGATCGTATCGTCATGGGCGGCAAAGCGGGCGGCGTAGTCCGCCTCGAGCTTCTGTAGCGTCGGGTTCGTATAACCGCCGACATAGATGCTAAAAATGCGGCGCGCCCGGTCGATCAGGTCTCCAGACTTCTCGAGCGCCACCAGCGTATTCTCGAACGTCGGCGCGGCCGTCTGCTGGGCAATCGCCTCCACTTCGGCCAGTTGTTCGCGCATCCCTTGATCGAACGCGGGAGCGAAATGCTCGTCTTTGATCTGCTCGAAGGGCGGCAACTGATAAGGCAGCCCGCTCGGCTTCAGTAACGGATTCGGAGTTTGACTCATAGCCACCATCTGCGTCAGAAGGCCGACGACAGCCAGCTGAGTCCGCGCGAGAGAGAACATTCCTGAAGCTTGCCACACTTCCTCAACCCGCGCGAACGGCATGCTAACGTAACTCGCATGCGCTGTCTGCTGCCTCTTGCCGCCATCCTCCTTCTCTGTACCTGTCAGAAGAACGAAGAAAAGTACGACCTGCTCATCGTCGGCGGGTCCGTACTGGATGGTGAGAACCACCCGGCCGTGAAGACGGACCTTGGCGTACGCGACGGCCGGATCGTCAAAATGGGCGACCTGGGCAATGCCACCGCGCCCGAGCGCATCGATGCCCGCGGCCTCACCGTCGCCCCCGGCTTCATCGACATTCACTCGCATTCGGACTTCTCCATGCTGCGCGAACCCAAGGGCGAAAGCATGATCCGCCAGGGCGTCACCACCCAAATTCTCGGCGAAGGCTCCTCGGCCGGACCCGTGCGCCCCGATAAGCGCGGCCAGGAAGTAGAAGGTGTCACCGTCGACTGGACGACCCTCGGCGGATACTTCCAACGCCTCGAGAAACAAGGCATCGCCACCAACATGGCTTCGTACGTCGGCCAGGGCCAAGTGTGGAACTACGTGATGCAGGACACCTTTCGCAAGCCCACGCCGAAAGAAATGGAAGCCATGAAGGCCCTGATCACTGAGGCGATGAACGACGGCGCCATGGGTCTTTCGTCCATGCTGATGCTGCCCCCGCCGAACATTGCCCATGCACCCGAACTCGGCGACTTGGCGTCCGCCATCGCTCCCGGACACGGCATCTACTCGTCACACATTCGCGATGAAGGCGAAACGGTCTTCGACGCGGTGAACGAGGCGATCGACGCTGGCCGTCGGGCCAAGGTGCCCGTCGACATCATCCATCTGAAGATTGCGCACAAGAAGTTGTGGGGCCGCATGAACGAAGTGGTCGCCGTGATCGAGAAAGCCCGCGGCGAAGGGCTCACCGTCACCGCCAACGTCTATCCGTACACCGCCGGGCAGAACAGCCTGGTCTCGATCGTTCCGCCGTGGGCGCATGAAGGCGGCCGCGAGAAGTTGCTGGAGCGGCTGCGCAATCCCGCCGACCGGGCCCGCATGCACAAAGAAGTCCTGAGCGGCTTACCCGGCTGGTACAACCACTACCTCGCCACCGGCGACGGCTGGGGAGGCATGCTGCTGGTCTCCCTGAAGAGCGAGCGCTTCAAGAAGTTCCAGGGCAAGCGCATGAGTGACCTGATCGCCGCCGAAGGGAAAGATCCTGTCGAGACCATGTTCGACGTCATCCTGGAGGAGAAAGGCCAAACGCCCACCGTCTTCTTCCATCACTCCGAACAGGACATGCGCCTGGCGATGAAGCAGCCCTGGACCTCCATCGGCTCCGATGGCGCTGCCGTGAACCCCGAAGGCCCCACCGGCGTGCCCCACCACCATCCGCGCTACTACGGCACGTTCCCCCGCGTGCTGGGCCGCTACGTCCGCGAAGAACACGTCCTCACCCTGCCCGAAGCCATCTACAAAATGACGGCCCTCAATGCTGACAAACTCGGCATCCGCGATCGCGGTCGCTTGAAAGAGGGCTTCTGGGCCGACATCACGCTATTCAACGACCGCATGGTGCTCGATCAGGCGACCTTCGAAAAGCCGAAGCAATTCCCGATCGGAATTCCGTATGTGATTGTAAACGGCAAGATCGTGCTCGATCGCGGCCGGCATACCGGCAACCTGCCGGGCAAGGTCGTTTATGGAGCAGGAAAAAAAGGGTGAGCGACGAAGACCATTGCGGTTGGGAACAGGCAAGCCGCTCACCCGAAAACCGGCGAACCAGCAGTTGGCCGGGAGGACTTTTTGCTACTGATTAATAGTCGTGTGAGCCGGCGATTCCTCTCACTTTTTTTTCGCAATTGAGACCGCAACTGTACCAGTACGCTCGCCGCCGTCGAGCAATGACACAGCCAGCACCGCCCCCTGGTGACGGCCTTGCAGAAACACCACCGCCCGTTGCTGTGGCGAACTGACGCGCAAAGTGATCTCCCGGTCGAGCGGACCCGCGGTCACCGTCCCGAATGACCGCAGGGATCGCGCCACGCCCACATGTCGGAGCAGACGCCCTCCGTTCTCCCCCCGCCCTACCTGCGTTTGCACTGCCGGCTCCGCCACGGCGGCCCACATCTCCGCGCCTGCGGGGGCATCTTGGCCAGCCACCCGGATCGTCCACCGCTCCGTATCTCGCGACACCGTCGTCAAACGCAACGCCACCTTCGGACGCGCCGCCGCCTCGGCGATGGCCGCAACTGCTCGGCGCGCGTCGCTGCCCACCATTTCGACCCGGCCATCCACCACCATTTGCGGCGTGTAATTCCCCGAGGCGTTCAGCCGTTCCACATAGACAGCTTGCCGACGCGTAAACTGCGCGTTCGAAAACGGATCACGCCATCCCAATTGGTCCCAATAGTCGACATGCTCGCTCAGCACAACCACCTCGCGCCGCTCGAGCTTGGCGAGCAACGCATCGGCGGGCGGACAGCTCGAGCACCCCTCCGACGTAAACAGCTCCACCAGCACCGGCGACTGAGCCAGCAACGGCAGACAGGACAAAAAGGCAAAGAGGCGCATCGCCCACCAGATGCCTTTTCGCCCCCGGATTATTCCACCGCGGGAGTAAACTAGGGAATCGTGAAGCGACGCAACTTTATCAGTAGTGCGCTGCTGGCCCCGGCCGCCGCACCCGCCGCCGGCGACAAACCGGCCTTGCTGGGCGGCACTCCAGTGCGCCAGGCCAGCTTTCAATCTTGGCCCATCCAGGATGAAACCGAAGCCACGGGCCTCACCCAGGTCTTGAAGAGCGGCAAATGGGGCCGCGGTACGGGCCAACAGGTCAGCCGCTTTGAAGCTGCCTATGCCAAGGTGACCGGGGCGAAGGCCTGCCTCGCCACCGCGAATGGCACCAGCGCGTTGCTGGTAGCCTTGGGCGCGCTCGAAGTCGGCCCCGGTGATGAGGTGATCCTCCCGCCCTATACCTTCGTCGCCACGCTCAACACCATCCTGCAGAACTTCGCCCTCCCCATCTTCGTCGATAGCGATCGCGAGACCTTCCAGATCGACGCGCGTAAGGTGGAGGCCGCCCTCACGCCGAACACGGCCGTTGTCATGCCCGTCCACCTGGGGGGAGCCGCCGCGGATCTCGATACGATCGTCGCGGTCGCCCAGAAGCGCAACATCCCCGTGATTGAGGACGCGGCTCAAGCCCATCTCGCTGAATGGCGCGGCAAGAGCGTCGGTACGTTTGGCCGTCTGGGCTGCTTCAGCTTCCAGGCCTCCAAGAATTTGAATAGCGGGGAAGGCGGCGCCATCATCTCGAACGATGAAGCGCTCATCGAACAGTGCTACGCCTTCCACAACAACAGCCGCCGCCGCAATGTGCCCGGCGCGGACTTCAGCTATCGCTCTCGCGGCCTGAACCTGCGCCTCACCGAGTTCCAGGGCGCGCTGCTGCTCGCCCAGATGTCGCGGCTTGAGAATCAGTCGAAAACCCGCGAACAGAATGCTGCCGCGCTCACGGCGATGCTCAAGCAGATTCCCGGCATCAGCCCTGCGGCGACCTACGCGCAGTGCACTCGCAACGCCTACCATCTCTACATGTTTCGTTATGACCCGGCGAAGTTCGCCGGGCTGCCGCGCGAAAAGTTCCTCAAGGCCATGCACGCCGAAGGCATCCCCTGCTCCGGCGGCTACACCCCGCTCAATCGCGAACCGCTGCTGAAGCACACGCTCGAAAGCAAGGCCTATCGGCGGGTCTACGGGGAAAAACGTCTGAAAGCCTGGTTCGAGCAGAATCAGTGCCCGGTGAACGATCGCCTCTGCGGCGAAGCGGTCTGGTTCACGCAGACCATGTTGCTCGGTCCCCGGTCGGACATGGAGCAGATGGCGAACGCCGTTTCCCGCATTCAGCGGCACGCGGCGGATCTCGCCAAAGCCTAGCGAGATGAAGCCCACGCCGATCGGCGCCTCCAGCGCGGTCATCGCCATCCTGATCTCAATTCTTTGGGGTGGCAACGTCGTTTCCATCCGCGCCGGCGTGGACTCGGTGCCTCCGCTGTGGAGCGCCTTCTGGCGCATGCTCACTGGCGTCCTTTTCGTTGCGGGCTGGTCCTTATGGAGCGGCGTTCGCATGACGCCCACTCGCCGCGAGTACATCCCGCTGCTGGTGCTGGGCATCCTGTTCACCATTCAGATCGCCCTGCTGAACACAGCTTCGGCCCTCACCTCGCCCGCCTACGGCGTCGTCATCCTGAACGCCTATCCGATCTTCTCGAACCTCGCCGGGCACTTCAGCCGCCGTTTCGGCGTCCACGAAGAACCGCTCACCGGGATCCGACTGCTGGGACTCGCGCTGGCCTTGGCCGGCATCATGGTGCTGGTGCTGGGCCGTCCAGATGCCGGCCTCGCCCCGCGCCCCTTGCTCGGCAACGTGCTGATGATCATCTCGTCGTTCCTGCTCGGCGTACGTCAGGTCTACACACGCTGGCTGGTGCAACGAGTCGACCCGGCGCGCTCCATCGTCTGGCAGATGCTGCTTTCCGTGCCGCTCTTCTTCGTCATCGCGCTCGCGAGCGAACCGCTTCTCTTAAAGCCCCTCTCCACCGAAGCCGTCTGCGCGATTCTCTATCAAGGCGTCATCGTGGCCGGCATCTGCTTCATCGTCTGGGCGGAGTTACTGAAGAAGCACGCCGCCGGCACGCTCACCATGTTCTCATTCATCGTGCCCATTTGCGGCATCGCGCTCAGCTCGATCATGTTCCGGGAAGCCCTGGCGCCGGGCCTGTTCACCGGCACCGCGTTGGTGATGGCCGGCGTCTTCGTGGTCATGCGGTTGGGCCAATCGGCCTGATATTGTAGTGGCCGCATGTTGACTTGCCTTTTTGTCCTGCTGGCGGCCTTTGCCGACGAAAGCGCCTCCATTCTGCAGTTGGAGAAGCAATGGATCGCTGCCATCCAGAAGCCTGACGGCGCCACGCTCGAGCGTGTCCTGCACCCTCAGTTAATCTACGGCCATGCCACGGGCGTGACGGACACCAAAGCCACCTACATCGCGAAGGTCACCTCCGGCAAGCAGAAGTACGCCGGCGTAGAGCAGGAAATCGTCAAGACGCAAGCCATCGGCGACGCCTTCCTGGTCCATGCCCGCATGCACATGTGGGGCGTCAACCAGAACGGCAAGTTCGACGACCGCGTCATGCTGATGCACACCTGGCTCAAGCGCGACGGCCGCTGGCAATTGGTCGCCCACCAGACTGCCAAGCTTCCCCAATAGCAGGCGCTAGTATGGAGAAGTCAATCCATGAACGAAGCGCCGCTGCCCACTTTACCGCCGCCCTTTGACTCCGCCGGGGACCGGCCGTTCTCGTTCTACCCGCCCATCGTCGGCATTGAGCACAACGAATGGCGCGCCCGCGAAGCCACTTGGAGCGAAATCCTCGTCTCCAACACCAAAAGCGACCACACCCTGTGGGTCCCCCGCCGCTACATCGGCGAGATCTCGCGCGTCGAAGAGCCGGTCATGATCGTCGGTCTCAAGAAAGAGCTCGAACATAAGGCCGGCGGCGTTTGGCCCCACGAGAAGCGTGTCCTCGCCATGCCGCCCATCTCCACCGCCCCGGTGTCGACGAGCGACGAGCCCGCTCAGGCTCCCCCGCCCGGCCCCATGAATATGCGCATGGAGACCTCGGCCGAATCGCGAATCGGCCGCATGATTCTGATGTCTCTGGTGGCGGCCATCGCCGTTCTCGCCGTCGCCGTCGCCTTCTACCGCGGCCGCACTTCCGGCGAATCGGTCGAGTTCCGCAGTGTCCTTCAATCCGACCTCGGCTTCACCGCCCAGGACGATTACTTCGCTGTCGTCCGCAAGCTCGGCGAACCCCGTCAGGACCGCTGGCGTTCCGACCAGGGCGAACTCCAGTTTCGCTTCCTTCAATACCCGGATCGCCAACTCACCGTCATCCTCATGGGCAGCGACCGCAAAAACGCCCGCTACATCGGCTGCCTGAACAAAGACGGCCTCGTCATCGATTCCATCGACCTGCCCGGCGGCGTCAACACCGCCGCCATGATCCGCCGCCTCCCCAAGCTCTAACCATGCGGCACTTTCCGCTCGACGGCGCACCCTACGCCATGACGCTCGGCGTGCGCCCCTTGCTTGACGAGCCGCTGCTGGAACCCTGCGCGGACCAACTGTCGCAGAAGCATTTGCTTCTAACCGCTGACCCCGCCTTTCACGTCCAAACCCTCCCCGGCACCGAAGACCTCCAACAGGCCGCCGCCCGCGCCCTCGGCTTCGCGGATCCCCCCGCGCACAACGCGCTCGATTGGGCCGGCCGCCAGGTCGCCGAGGACCTGCTCCTGCTGAGCGACACGCCCGGCTGGCCCCTGGTCGCCGGTCAACTCTGCTTTCCCAACGACTGGTGCCTCGCCGACAAACTCGGACGCTCCCTGCTCGCCGTACACGATCCCGTCCCCGGCTTCGCCCCGAAGCTCGGCGACCCCACGCTCAAACTCCTGGACCGGCTTAAGCCCGGCCGCCCCGTCTGGCGAGTCAACTGGGCCGTTAAAGTGACCAACCGTCTGGATCTGCCCCCGGCGATCAACGCCACCTTCGAAGCAGCAAAAAGGCAGATCACCGTCGCCAACGCCCTCACCCGCTGCTTCCTCCGCTTGGAGCGCCAAACCCTCTCCCGACTTCCCGGCGGCGTCCTGTTCACCGTCCGGACCTACGTCGAGCCGATCGCGTCTCTCTCGGCCGCCGAGCGTCAAGCTCTAGCCGAAGCCCTGCGCACCGCCCCGCCCGAGATGCTCGCCTACAAAGGTCTCGCTCCGTTTGTCGTCCCGCTGCTCTCGGCCCTTCCGACGCATCCCATACAATAAGGGGTTCATGAGCCTCGACCCTAAGAACGAATGTCCCGGACGTCTACGCAGCCGCAACTGGTTTGACAACCCTGCCAATCCGGGGATGACCGCGCTCTACATCGAGCGCTTCCCCAACTACGGCCTCACCCGCGCCGAATTGCAAAGCGACAAGCCCGTCATTGGCATCGCGCAAACCGGCAACGACCTTTCCCCCTGCAATCGCCACCTGCTGGACCTCGTCACCCGGCTCCGCGACGGCGTCCGTGACGCGGGCGGCCTTCCGTTCGTCTTCCCCGTCCATCCCATCCACGAAGGCTGCCGCCGCCCCACCGCCGCGCTTGATCGCAACCTCGCCTATCTCGGCCTCGTCGAAATTCTGCACGGCAATCCGATTGATGGCGTGATCCTCACCACCGGCTGCGACAAAACTACCCCCGCGGGCCTGATGGCCGCCGCCACCGTCAACATCCCGGCCATCGTCTACTCCGGTGGACCGATGATCAACAGCTATCACCACGGCAAACTCGCCGGCAGCGGCATGGCGATCTGGGACGCGCGCCGTCTTTACGCCGCCGGTGAAATCGACTACGACGGCTTCATGGAGATGGTCACCAACTCCGTCCCCAGCATCGGCCATTGCAATACCATGGGCACGGCTCTTTCGATGAACTCGCTGGCCGAAGCCCTGGGCATGTCCCTGCCCGGCTGCGCCGCCATTCCGGCCCCTTACCGCGAACGCGCCCAAATGGCCTACGAAACCGGCCGCCGTATCGTCGACATGGTGCGCGAGAACCTGCGCCCCAGCCAGATCATGACCCGCGCGGCCTTCGATAACGCCATCGTCGTCAACTCGGCCATCGGCGGGTCCACCAACTGCCCGCCTCATATCAACGCCATCGCCCGCCACATGGGCATCGACATTGACATCAAGGATTGGGAAACCATCGGCCACGCCGTACCGCTGATCGTCAATTGCCAGCCCGCGGGCGAGTATCTCGGCGAAGCCTATCATCTTGCCGGCGGCGTGCCCGCCGTTATGGGCGAACTGATCCAGGCCGGCCTGATCAAGCAGGAGCCCCTCACCGTCAGTGGCAAGACCATCGGCGAAGTGTACGCCCAGCGCCGCAGCGCGGACACGAAAGTCATTCGCCCCGTCGCCGACCCGCTCATACCCAACGCCGGCTTCCTCGTCGTCAGCGGCAACCTCTTCGATTCCGCCCTCGTCAAAACTTCGGTCATCGGCGATGAGTTTCGCCAGCGCTATCTCTCGAAGCCCGGCGCGGAGAACACCTTCACCGGTCGCGCCATCGTCTTTGAAGGCTCCGAAGACTATCACGAGCGCATTAACGACCCGTCGCTCAACATCGACGAAACCTGCATCCTGGTGATTCGCGGCGTGGGCCCGGTCGGCCAGCCGGGCGCGGCCGAAGTCGTAAACATGCAGCCGCCCGACGCTCTCATCAAGATCGGTGTGAACCAGATGGCCACCTTGGGCGACGGTCGCCAGAGCGGCACGTCCGCCAGTCCCTCAATTCTCAACGCCTCGCCTGAATCGGCCATCGGCGGCAATCTCGCGATTCTCGAAACCGGCGACGAAATCAAGGTCGACCTGAACACGCGCCGCGTCGACGTGCTGATCTCCGACGAAGAGTTAGCCGCCCGTCGCTCGCGCCTCAAGATCGACAACCGCCCCGATCAAACCCCGTGGCAGGAACTCTACCGCACCCACGTCAGTCAGTTGGAAACCGGCGGCGTGCTCGAGTTCGCCGTCAAATACCAGGACGTCGGCAAGGAGATCCCGCGCCACAACCACTAACATTCCGCGCAGGTCTGGGGACGCCGTGGCCCCAGACCTGCTCAGTCTTTAGTGCCGGAAGTGCCGGATACCGGTGAACACCATCGCCAACCCCAGCCGGTTCGCCGCGGCAATCACTTCCTGATCCTTCACGGACCCGCCCGGCTGAATCGCCGCCGTGATGCCATGCTTCGCCGCTTCTTCTAAGCCATCCGGAAACGGGAAGAAGGCGTCAGAAGCTACCACCGTACCCGCCAGCGGCAGATGCGTTTTCATGGCTCCCACCTTGACCGAATCCACCCGGCTCATCTGGCCGGCCCCCGCGCTGATCGCCTGCCCGGCTCGCGCATACAGGATCGCGTTCGACTTCAGATGCTTCACCACCTTCCAGCCAAACCGCAGCGCGTGCCATTCCTCGGGCGTCGGCTGACGTTCAGTCACCACGCGGGCGTCGGTCAGCACCGCGCGGTCCGCCGTCTGCACGAGAAAGCCGCCGGAAATGCTCTTGACCACCGGCTCATCCAGATTCGTATTTGCCACCCGCAGCACGCGCAGATTTTTCTTCGCGGCCAGCACGGCCAGCGCCTCCGGGCTATAGCCTGGCGCCGCGATCGCCTCGGTGAATAGCTTCGCCACTTCGGTCGCCGTCGCCGCATCCATCGGCCGGTTGAACGCCAGCACGCCGCCGAACGCCGAAATCGGATCCGCCTCCAACGCCTTCGCGTACGCTTCCGCCAACGTCGCCGCTTCGGCACACCCGCAAGGATTCGTGTGCTTGATGATCGCGCAAGCCGGCATTTCCGTGAACTCGTTGATCAGTTGCCAAGCCGCATCCAGATCCACCAGATTGTTGTAGGAAAGCTCCTTGCCCTGCAATTGCTCGGCGCCGGCAATACCGCCCGTCCGCGTTGAATAAAGCGCCGCCGACTGGTGCGGATTCTCACCGTAACGCAAGTCGAACGCCTTGGGCACCCGCAAGTCCAGCGTCGCCGGTACCGCCGTCGGCGCCGCGTCCACCTCCGCCAGCCGCAAGCTGATCGCCCGATCATAAGCCGCCGTCCGCGCAAACGCCTTGCGCGCCAACTCCCAGCGAAACGCGTGCGGCAATTCGCCATGCTCGCGCAGTAAACGGATCACTTCGTCATAGTCAGCCGACGACGTCACCACGCCCACACTCTCGTGATTCTTCGCCGCCGCGCGGATCATCGTCGGTCCGCCGATGTCGATGTTCTCGATCAGTTGCTCAAGCGTCGCGCCGGCCTGCGCGGCCACCTTCTCGAACTCATAGAGGTTCACCACCACCAGATCGATTGCCGGGATCCCGTGCTCCTGCATCGCCGCCACATGCGACGGCTGATCGCGCCGCGCCAGCATGCCGCCGGCAATCTTCGGGTGAATCGTCTTCAGCCGCCCGTCCATCATCTCCGGAAAACCGGTGACGTCGCCCACGTCGCGCACCGGAATGCCGGCCGCGCTAATGGCTTTCGCCGTCCCGCCGGTCGAAACCAGTTCGACGCCCATTTCGTGGAGGGCCCGGGCAAAGTCCACCAGGCCGGTCTTGTCAGTGACGCTTAACAGCGCGCGCGCAATCATGAACCTCCATTCTCGCGCAATAATCAAAGCGTGAGCGAAGAGAACCGGTGCCGCGCGTAGCGATTCTAGGCGGTGGATTAGCAGGCTTGGCGGCAGCGGCAGCCCTCGGTTCCGATGGCTACGACGTCGACGTGTATGAATCGCGCCCCTACTTCGGCGGCCGCGCGACCTCCTACACCATCGGCGACGAGACCATCGACAATTGCCAGCACGTCCTCTTGCGCTGCTGCACCAACCTCCTCAACTTCTACGATCGCCTCGGCGTCGGCAATCGCATCGAATTCCACCGCGACATCGACTTCATCGAGCCCGGCGGCCGCGTCTCGCGCCTCCACGCCGGCTGGCTGCCGCCGCCGCTGCATTTCGCCGGCGCCTTCTCCCGGGCCACATGGCTGACTCTCGGCGAGAAAGTCAGCCTCGGTAAAGCCCTGCTCGCCCTCAAGCGCCAGCGCCTCTCCCGCACCGACCTCGACCAGATCTCTATGCAGACCTGGCTGCTCGAACAGAACCAATCGCCTCGCCTGATCGAGCGCTTCTGGCGGCAGGTGCTCGTCAGCGCCATCAACGAAGAGCTCGACCGCATGGCCGCTTCGCACGGCTTCCAGGTCTTCTGGCTGGGCTTTCTCGCCGGTGCCGACTTCTACGAGATGGGCGTCCCCGCCGTCCCGCTCGGCGACTTGTACGGCCACCAGGGCTGGACCCGTTTCCCTTCCGTCCGCCTCCACGAACGCGCCAGCGTCGAGTCCCTCGACTTCCGCGACGGCCGCATTCAGGGTCTCGTTGCCGGCGGCCAAGCCCGCACAGCCGACGCGTACCTCAGTGCCCTGCCCTTTGAGAAAGCGCAGCCCTTGCTGCCCCCGCTCGGCATTGACTGGACCGCCTTCACGCATTCCCCCATCACCGGCATTCACCTCTGGTTCGACCGTCCCGTCACCCAGATGCCGCATGGCACCCTGCTGGATCGCACCATCCAGTGGTTCTTCAACAAGGACGAAGGCCGCTATCTGCAAGTGGTCGTCTCCGCCTCGCGCGGCCTCACCGACCTTCCCCGCGCCGACGTGATCGCCCTCGCCGTCAAAGAACTGGCCGAGTTCCTGCCCGGCGTCGAAAAGGCGAAATTGGTGAAAGCTCACGTCGTCAAAGAAGTCCGGGCCACCTTCTCGGCCTGCCCCGGCCTGGAAGCAAAGCGACCGCTCGCCACGACGCAGGTCCCCAACCTTTTCCTGGCTGGTGACTGGACCCGCTCCGGCTGGCCTGCCACCATGGAAGGCGCCGTGCGCAGCGGCTATCTCGCCGCCTCCGCCGTCGCCGCCGCCTTCGGCCAACCTCGCCAGTACCTCCAACCCGATGTCGCCTAAAATGAAAGCATTGAAACTGGGAACTTGCCTCATGCTGCTGACCTCGATGGCCTACGCGGCAGCGCCCATCAGCGGTTATCGCCTGGTGCGCACCTATCCTCATGACCCCGGAGCCTTCACGCAGGGGCTGATTTATCTCGACGGCCACCTCTACGAGAGCACCGGCTTGAACGGCCGCTCCAGCCTCCGCATGACTGATCTAGCTACCGGCAAGGTCATGCAGAAGCAGATTGTCCCGGCGCAATACTTCGCCGAAGGCATGACCAACTTCGGCGGCAAGCTCTATCAGCTCACTTGGCAAAGCGGCAAAGCCTTCGTCTACGATCGCTTCAGCTTCCGCCTGCTCGCCGAGCATACCTATACCGGCGAAGGCTGGGGACTCACCAACGACGGCAAGCGCCTCATCATGAGTGACGGCAGCGCGAAGATCCGCTTCATCAACCCCACCAACTTCACCGTGATGAGCACCATCACTGTCACTGACGCCGGGCGCCCCGTCGATCGGCTCAACGAACTCGAATTCGTCCGCGGCGAGATCTACGCCAACATCTGGCAGACTGACCTGATCGCCCGCATCTCCCCGACGACAGGCCAGGTCCTAGGCTGGATCGACCTCAGCGGCATTCTGCCGCCCAACGACGCCCAGGGCGTCGACGTCCTCAATGGCATCGCCTACGACGCCAAGACGGATCGTCTCTTCGTCACCGGCAAGCTCTGGCCCAAGATCTTCGAAATCAAAATCGGCAGCAAGTAGCCTTATACCGACAGCACCAGATTCGGCCGCAACAGGTAAGGCGGCGCCAGCCCACCCAGATTCGAGAGCGGCAGCACGTCATCCGGCAGTTCGATTCCCAGCACCCCCATCATGAACCCGCGCCGATGGTCGCATCGTGCCGACACCTCCGGGTATTGCGCCCGCAGCGCCAGACGCAGTTCGAGATCGGCCACCACGAACGTGTCCTCCAGCCGGGTCGACGCATACACCGGCGACGACGGAATCACGTCCGATTGCAGCACCATGCCGCTCTCGAGCGGAATCTCCGACCCGCGATAAATCGGCGAACTCGTCCATTCGTCGAAATGAATCAGGTGCCCCGGATTCAGAAACACGCCGAACTTTTCAAACGGCAGCTTCCTCGCGATCGCCCCATACAGTTCGCCCCCCGGCGTCCCCACCTCGAGCAAACCGAACCACTCCGCCATCGCCGCAAAATAGGGCCCCGCAAATTGATTCACGTACTCGCGCGCCGCCGCCGGCAGATCCTGCGGCCCCTTCGCTACCCACGCCGACCGGCAGCAATTCGCCCCCCAATAGCTGATGTTGGCCGAGAACGGATTCCCCACCGCCACCTTCTGACCTCGCGGACTGGCCAAGCTCACCCGCTTCGGACCCGTCTTCGCTGTCCAATGGCACGATTGCGGAAATCCGTCGTAACCCGCCCTGGCGAGCGCAGCCCGATCCGTCTCGCCCGGCTTCAACCCAAACAGCACCCGCTTCATGCCTTCGGAAGCCAGGCCGTTTGTGTACTCGAACAGCGCAATCTCCTTGGGCGTCGCCAGCGTCCGCAAGCCCTGCGCGGGATCGATGAACAGCCCGGTCGCATTGAACGCCTGCGCACCGCTGGCGCGAATCGCGTCCACTAGGTACGCGGGCAAGTCCATCTGCACGGGTGAGTCGTACGTCTTCCAACCTACGCAGCCCACCCGCGCGCCACGCTTCACGCCTTCGCTCTGGAGAATTTCTTCGATCGTCCGGCTGCTCTCGCGCGGTTGATCCGGCAGGCTGAACGGTTGGTACACCTCGTGCCGCATCAGCTTCGTGGCAAACAAGGGACTAATCGGCAAATACGCCGCGCACTCGTTCCCTACCAGAATCAGCGGCTCGCCGTCCTCGCGCAAAATCAGCAGCGCCTCTTCAAATCGCGGGTCGAAGCCCGTCAGCCAGGCCAGGTTCGCCAAATGCTCGCGATCGCCGTACACCAGCAAATGGCTGAGCGCCGTTTCCCGCATCCGCTCGCGCACCCGCTCCAGTCGCGGCACGTAGTCCTCAAGAGCAAACACGGGCGGCTCGGCCGCTTGGCCGAAATCGGGATAGTCGATCTCGATAAGTTCGAACATGGGCGAATCTTGATCGTAGCCCGATCCCTCTCGTAGCCTGATCGACCGGAACGCTAAGATGAGTCCATGAGTGCGAATGCCGATGCGATCGGCCTGCCCCTGGAAGCCTTGGAAACCCCCGCCCTGTGCCTGGATCTGGACGTCTATCATCGGAACGTCGAACGCATGGTCGATTACATCGTTCGCCAGCACGGGCTCCAGTGGCGTCCGCACATGAAGGGTCAGAAGGCTCCCGCTCTTGCGCTTGAAGCGATCAAGGCCGGCGCCATCGGCGTCACCTGCGCCACGCTCTACGAAGCGGAGGCCATGGCCGAAGCGGGCGTCCAAAGCATCCTCATCGCGAACCAGTTGGTCGGCGAACGTAAGCTCGCCCGTCTCGCCCGCCTGGTGCGGCGTGCCCCCGGCGTCATCGTCGCCAGCGACAGCCACGCTCAAGCCGCCATGCTGCAAGCTGCCGCGGCCCGGGAAGGCGTCACCATCGGCGTCCTCATCGAGTTGAACGTCGGCATGAACCGCAGCGGCATCGCCCCCGGCGAGCCAACCGTGACTCTCGCGCAAGCCATCGCCGCGTCCCCGAACCTCCGCCTTGACGGTCTGATGGGTTGGGAAGGTCACGTCCTCGCCTTTGACGATCCCACCAAGCAAACCAAGATCAACGACGCGCTCACCGCTCTCACCGAAACCGCCGACGCCTGCCGTGCCGCCGGCCTTGAGATTCGCATCGTGTCCTCGAGCGGCAGCGGCACCTTTCGCATGGCCGCGCCCATCCAGGGCCTCACCGAAGTCCAGGCGGGCGGCGGTGTCTTCTCCGATCTGAGCTACGAAAAATGGGGCCTCCCGCACGAGTTCGCCATGATCGTCCTCACGCGCGTCGCCAGCCGTCCCACGCCCACTCGCGTCATTGTCGATGGCGGATTCAAAACCATGAGCGTGCAGCACGGAGTCCCCCGCCCCGTGGGCCTCAACGTCAAGAATGTCGGCCTCTCCGCCGAACATGGCAACCTCGAACTCAACGAGCCTTCGGACTACCCGCAGGTCGGTGAACTCGTGCCCTTCATCCCGGGCTACACCGACAGCACAGTCTGTCTACACGACGAACTCTGCATCCTGCGTCAGGGCGTGCTCGAAGCCGTTTGGAAGATCCCGGGTCGTACCGGCCGTTAGCCCAAAGTCGCATCGCGACGCAGGTTCTGCGCACAATTCAGTTTGGTTTAGGATATGATTCCTACGGCGTCAACAGCGTTACGTACGCGCATGGTGCCCGGGGTGGGACTTGAACCCACACACCCGTTTCCGGATAACGGATTTTAAGTCCGTTGCGTCTGCCGATTTCGCCACCCGGGCAACACTTTTCCCAGTGTAGCCGTTTCCGTGCCACGATTCGCCGTCCACGCGCAATTCTAAGGATTTCCACCGAAAACGTGCAATATGCTGGGCATTTTGCGCCGCCGCTTGAAAAGTGGAAAAAGACTAACCTTGTCGACCTTTCCATCAGACCCGGAACTCACCTGAAATCAAGGCCTCACCGGCCGTCGATCCGCCGTTCTCCCAGCTTTCTTCCACACGTTTCGCTCTCCTGAAAATCTGTTCCGATGTCCGCCCAAAATTAGCTGCATTACTTATCCTCGAAAACGTGCAGAACACAATTTCGAAGGAGGTCAGCAACATGGGCGTTCCCCCCCCTCCGCTGGATCCGCCGGTCGGCTTCTAGTCCTTCGGCATTCGCCGAAGCTTGCAACAAGTTCCACACCCGGCGTAGGATAAGCGCCGGGTGTCCAATTTACTCTTGATCGCCGCCGTACTGGAGTTAGCCGTCGTTGTGCACTTGGCGCATACAGGCCTCTGGCGGCGGTTTCGCTTTTTCGGCTGCTACATGGTGGCGGTCTCGCTCTGGACAGTCACCTCATCATTCCTGCCCGTGTCCTCTCCCGCCTTCGCCGTCGTCTGGAAGATTGGAGCCACCGCTTGGGCCGTCACCGCTCTCGCTGCTTTCCTGGAGATGATGCGCCTTTCACTGGAGCATTATCCCGGCTCGAGCACCAAAATTGTCCTCGCTGCGTTCGGCGTCATCGCCGCCATCTCAGCAGTTCTGAGCGCGAACGAACCCACCGGCCAGTTCGTTCAAGTCCTGCTCGTCATCCACCGCGTGCTCGGCGTTGCAATCGCCGTCGGGGGCACCTTGATGGTGGCGGTCTTAAACTACATGGACCCTGCCCGCCGCCCCAATATCATTCGGCACGAGCGCCTCATGGCCGCCATGCCGATGGTTACGGCCATCGCAGCATGGTTGAGCAATCACGGCTATCGGCAACCAGGAGCCTTCCTACTCCACGCCGGCAACCTGACCTTCCCCCTGCTCTGGATCTGGGCCCTACGCCCCACCGGCGAAATCGACCCCCGCCCGCCTGCAGACCCGCGAGGCGAGGACGAAGCCAAGCGAGCGAAAAACGAACTCCAACGCTATTTTGATTAAGCCGACTGAATCGCCTGCAAGGCGTTGAACGTCTTGCTCGCGCCATTCCACACCGTCGGGAAGTGATGTGCCGTGCGCAACCGTACCTTGAGCGCAAACGCATACCAGTGCACCAGCGCGATTTCGACGAAATTCCACCGCTGGGCGCGACGGCAACCCGCCATATAGCTGCTCACCACTTGATCGAGATGCCGCTCTAACATGGCTCCCCACCAGGAGAGATCGTTCTCTTGCTCACCGGCCAATGCCCGCTCGATCGCTTTGTGACAATTGCCCAGCGTCAACGGCGCTTCATGCGCTTCGCCCCATAACGTGAATTGCTTCACCGGGCCCTCGCTCTGCGAGAGACGGAAGACTTGCGGCTGCAGCGGCGGCCCCAGCAGGTCTTCGGATAATGGCGCGAAATTCGCTGGCATTATGTCCATATTATACGCACTTTTCCTCTCCCCCGTGCACGCCTCCCCGATTCCGCTAAAATCACGAGAACGATTTCGCCCGTGCTCCCTGTCCCGGCCGGGTTCTTGAAGGAGCCTCAATGCGCCGTCTCTGGCTTTTCCTCTCGCTGGCCGCCTCCCTGCACGCCGCCGGCAAAACCGAAATTCTCTGGGACCGCTACGGCGTCCCCCACATCTTTGCGGACTCGCTCGAGCAGATGTTCTACGCTCACGGCTGGGCTCAAATGCAGAATCAAGCCGACCTGCTCCTTCGCCTCTACGGCGAATCCCGCGGCCGGGCCTCCGAGTACTGGGGCCCTCAGTTTCAAGGCCGGGATAACCTCGCCCTCGATCGCTGGATCCACACCAACGGCGTTCCCCAGCGCGCCCTCGAGTGGCACAAGGCCCAGGACCCGCGCTTTCGCACCTATGTCGATGCCTTCGCGCGCGGCATCAACGCCTTTGCCAAAGCCCATCCCGAACACACCAGCCCGATCTACCGTCAGGTTCTGCCCGTCTCCGGCATCGACGTCATCGGCCACACCCTGCGCGCCGTCCACTATATGTACATGGGCAGCCAGGCCCGCCTGCGCACCGAGTCCGCGCCCCTGCTTCCGCGTCGCTTGCAAGCCGCCTTGCCCCCGGACCTGATCGAGCCCATCGCCGACGCCGGCTCCAACACCTGGGCCGTCGGCCCGTCACGTTCGGCCAGCGGCAAAGCGATGCTCATCATCAACCCCCATCTCCTCTGGGATGACTTCTATTCCTATATGGAGGTCCATCTCGTCGGCCCCGGCTACGACCTCTACGGCGCCCCCCAAATCGGTTTCCCCGTCCCCATCATCGGCTTCAATCGCCACGCCGGCTGGGGACGTACCGTCAACACCATCGACACCGTGGACTTCTATCGCCTCACCACGCGCGACGGCAAGTACGAGTACGACGGCGAGCTCAAAGCCTTTGAGACCACCACGCGCACCTTCAAAGTCCGTGAGCCTGATGGCACCCTCCGCACCGAGAAGCTCGAAATCCGCCGCAGCGTCCACGGCCCGGTCGTCCTGGATGAGCAGGGCGTCACCCTCGCCATGCGCGTCGCCGGCCTCGACCGTCCCCGGATGCTCGAACAATGGTTCCGCATGGGCGGCGCCCGCACCGTCAACGAATTCGAACGCGCGCTTCGGATGCAGGCCATTCCGATGTGGCACGCCAACTACGCCGACAGCGAAGGCCACCTTCTGCTCGTTTTCAATGGCTTGGTCCCCCGCCGCCCCTCCGGCAATTATGCGGACTGGGCCAAAGTCGTTCCCGGCAACACGTCCAAAACGCTCTGGACCGATTACCTCAAATACGAAGAGCTCCCCAAGTCGCTCGACCCCGCCGCCGGCTTCAACCAGAACGCCAACGAGCCACCCTGGCAATTCACCATCCCCGCCATGGATCCCGCCAAATACGCGCCCTTCGTCGCCCCCGACGACTCCAAGCTCCTTTCCTTCCGCACCAAGCGCTCCCTGCGCATGATCTCCGAAGACCCCTCCATCACCTACGACGAACTCCTCGCCTACAAGCACTCCACCCGCATGGAACTCGCCGATGCCATCGTGCCGGAACTCCTCGCCGCCGCCCGCACCAGTCCTGACGCGCTCATTCTCGAAGCCGCCAAAGTCCTCGAACAGTGGGACCGCCAAACCGAGGCCGCCAGCCAGGGCGCTGTGCTTTTCCAACTCTTTGCCGATCGCTTCTTCCCGCCCGGCGACACCATCGAGGCTCAACTCCGCGTGAAGTACGACCGCACGCGTCCGCTCGATAGCGCCTACGGCATCGCTGAACCCAAGGTCGCCCTCGAAGCCTTACGCGCCGCGGCCGAGGAATGCCGCCGCACCTACGGCCGGCTCGACGTGCCCTGGGGCGATGTCTATCGCTTCGCGCGCGGCAAAGCTGACTATCCGGGGAATGGCGCCCATGGCCGCATGGGTGTTTTCCGCACCATGCAATTCGGCCGTAAACAGGGCAATCGCTTCTATCCCGTGCACGGCGAAACCTTTGTCTGCGCCATCGAGTTCGGCACGCCGCAAAAGGCTCAGTGCGCTCTCGGTTACGGCAACGCGAGCCAGCCCGGTTCGCCCCACATCGAAGACCAACTCCCGCTCATGCGCGACAAGAAGCTCCACCCCGTCTGGCGCGAACGGGCGGACATCGAGCAGAATCTCGAAAAGAAAGAAACGCTCGCGCGCTAGCTCTTCGGCCGGTAGGCGATCGCTTCAATCTCGATCTTCATCTCGGGATTCGCGAACCGCACTTCCACCGTGCTGCGCGCCGGCTTCGACTGGCCGAAGAACTCGGCATACACTTCGTTCATCGCCCCAAAGTCGCGACCGTCTTTCAAAAAGACCGTGCACTTCACCACATCGCTCATCTCCGCGCCGCAGCCCGACAGAATCAGCTTGATGTTCTCGAGCGTCCGCCGCGTCTCGTGCTGAACATCGCCAAAGCTCCAAGCCTGCGTCACCGGATCCACCGCCGCCTGCCCGGAGACATAGATAAAGTCGCCCGCGCGCACTGCCGGAGAATACGGGCCGTGCGGTACCGGGCAACCCGGCGGCGTGATGCGTTCAATCATGAGCGATTCCTTTTCCGGCGGCGCATAGGCCACCCCTTCGATTTCCACCCTCATCCGCGGCTGGCGAAAGCGCACCTCCACGGTGGAGCGCGCCGGCTTCACTTCGCCGAAGTAAGCGGCGTAATGCTGATTCATCTCGGCGAAGTCGCGGCCATCGGCCAGAAACACTGTGCACTTCACCACGTGTTCGCGCCCCAGTCCCGCCGCCTGCAGGGCCAGGTCGAAATTCGCGAAGATGCGATCGCACTCCGTGCGCACTTCGCCTTCTTCCCACTTACCCGTCATCGGGTCCACGGGAATCTGACCGGAGATGGTGACAAAATCGCCGGCGCGCACCGCCGGGGAGTAAGGTCCCTGCGGCGGTAGCGCACCGGCGATCGTCAGTCGTTGCATTTAGTTCGGACGCTTGCGCGGACGGCGCGTCGCGCCCCCGGTCGGCTTCTTATCGCCGGACCCGGACGTCTTGCGCGGACGGCGCGACACCGGCTTCGGCTTCGGCGGCGCCGGATTCGGATCCATCAACGTCGGCTGACCTTCCACATAAGGCTGCGGACCGTCATCTTCCTCATCCGTCTCTTCCACCACCGGCGCCGGCGGCAACGCCGGCGGATAGAACTCAGCGCCCAGGAACACCGTCACACCTGATTCGCCCGGTTCGATCTTCACCACCGACTTATCCTGAGCGAAGTTCAAGAACTCCACAAAGCCCTGGAAGCCGAAGTTCTTCACATCGAAGCCCGAACTTTCTTCCTTCACCCAGGCTTCCAGATCCTCCGACGTCACACCGTCTTCGAGCTCGATCCGATGCGTCTCGAGCACGTCGCGCAGCAACGGCAGTGCGTCTTCCGGCTCCGGCAACGGACGCGCCGGACCGCGGCGTTCAATGATGAACCGCCCGCCGGTGCCGCTCACGTTCACCAATTCGGCGCGCTTCATCTTATCGACGAAATCCGAGAAGCTCGCCGACCCGAAGCTGCGTTCGCTGAACGAGGAGTCCAACTGCAGCATGGTCGACTTCAACAAGCCCAACTGCGGTTGCACGCCGCGGCGCTCGAGCACCTGCAAAGCGCGCTCCACCAGCGGCATCGCCAGCGCCAGATCGAGCGGCGCCGGACGGTCCTTCCATTCTTTCTTCTTGTCCCGCTCGCGTTCGCGATTCTGATCGCGCTCGGCGTCCGGGGACGCTCCCTCCGCCGCTTCGCCGCTCGCCGGTGCCGCCGCGGCCTGTTCCGCCCGGTCGCGATTCCGGTCGCGGCGATCGCGCCGCCGGAACTCGCGTCCGCCTTCGCGCGGCTGCTGCTGTGGCGGCGGCTCCACCGCCGTCACTTCCACGCCCCGGTCCATCAGCAGCGATTCGTAGCTGATGAACTCGTGGCAGTTCTGCTGCAGGATGGTCGACGTGAACGCCTTGCCGCCCACCACATAAACCACCTTGCCGTATTCCTTCAGCTTGTTCAGCAGCGGAATGAAGTCGCTATCGCCGCTCACGATCGCAAAGGCGTTCACGTGGCTATGCGTGAAGGCCATCTCCAGCGAATCGAGCGCCAGGTTGATGTCGCCGCCGTTCTTGTCGCCGCGCGGCGAAGGCAGCCGCTGCACCATCTGCACCGCCGATTCCGCCATCAGGCGCGCCGCGTATTCCTGGCGTCCCCAGTTCGCGTAAGCGAACTTCGCCACCAGATCCCCGCGTTCTTTCAAAGCATTGAGTACGAGCGCGACGTCGAACTCCCGCCGCAGCGTCGATTTGACGCCGATCTCGATGTTGTCGTAATCGACAAACACCGCGATGTTCTGTTTATCTTGCATCTTGTCCTTTGCACACGAAGTGCGCGGGTTAGGCCACCTGTTTCACCGAAGCGCGGATGAACTCCACGATCGCTTCCAGTGAAGAGCCGGGTTGGAATATTCCCGCCACTCCCAGTTTCTTGAGTTGCTCGGCGTCGTCATCCGGAATGATGCCGCCCACCAGAACCACTACCTCTTCCATTTGCCGCTCACGCAGCAGTTCCATCACACGGGGCACGATCGCATTGTGCGCGCCCGACAGGATCGACAGCCCAATCACCTGGACGTCTTCTTGCAGTGCCGCACTCACGATCATCTCGGGAGTCTGACGCAACCCCGTGTAGATCACTTCCATTCCCGCGTCACGCAACGCGCGCGCGATTACCTTCGCCCCGCGGTCATGACCGTCCAGGCCAGGCTTGGCCACCAACACTCGAATCGGATGGCTCATGAACGAGTTTCTTTAATTGATCCTGCTCTCGGCATTCCCTCTCTCTCGGAGATGGGCCTGCCTGAAGCTACCGCCCAGTGTACTACGAGGGACGCCGCCGCAAATCGCGCGACCATGGAAGCGATGAGTCTCCGCGATACCATCGCCGCGATTTCCACGCCCGCCGGCCGCGGCGGCCTCGGCATCCTTCGTTTGTCCGGCCCCGACGCATGCTCTCTCGCCTCGCGCGTCCTCCGTTTCTCCCACCCTCCCGCCTGGGAACCCTGGCGCGCGTTCCTCGCCGAACTCCTCGACGACGAAGCCGCCGTCATCGACCAGGTCGTGGTCACTTACTACGCCGCCCCCCGTTCTTACACCACCGAAGATGTCATCGAGCTCGCCTGCCATGGTTCGCCCGTCGTCCTGCGCGCCGGCCTGGATCGTCTTTTGGCCGCCGGCGCCCGTCTCGCCAATCCCGGCGAGTTCACCCTGCGCGCTTTCCTGCATGGCCGCCTCGACCTTCCCCGCGCCGAAGCCGTCCACGACCTCATTCAAGCCACCACCCTCTATCAGGCCCGCGTCGCCGCCCAACAAATCGATGGCGCCGTCTCGCGCCGCCTCGCTCCCCTGAAAGAGAAGCTGCTCGCCCTCATCACCCTGCTCGAAGCCGGGATCGATTTCGCCGAAGACGACGTCGATGTCGCCTCCGCCGCCGATATTCTTCAGCACCTCCACCCCTTACTCGAGCAGGCACGCGCTCTCGCCCGCAGTTACTCTTACGGCAAGCTGGTCCACGACGGTCTCTCCCTTGCCATCGTCGGTCGCCCCAATGCCGGCAAAAGCAGCCTCTTCAATCGTCTGCTCGATCAGGACCGTGCCATCGTCACCGAGATCCCTGGTACCACACGCGACTTAGTTTCAGAGACGTCCTCGCTCGAAGGCATTCCCGTTAAGTTCATCGATACCGCCGGCATCCGCGAAAGTCGGGATCGCGTTGAGTCCATCGGCATTGAACGCAGTTACGCCGCCATGGCTGATGCCGATTGCACTCTCCTCGTCATTGACCTGGCGCAGCCCCCGGACCCCTTCGATGAAGACCTCGCGCGACGTCTTACTGGCCCGCACCTGATTGTTGGCAATAAGTCCGATTTACCGCGTCTCAATCACGCCGAATGCTTGCCAGTCTCAGCTCTCACCGGTCACGGAATTGACACGTTACGTAAGGCAATTCACACAACTATTTGTCCCGATGGCATTCAGGAAAATGGCTTTCTCACCAATCTCCGTCACGCCCGCTTATTGGAAGAGATGGTCATTGCCTTAGATCGCGCCCTTGTTGCGGTCGATGAACAGGTTCCCCACGAGATGCTGCTACTCGATTTGTATTCAGCACTTACCCCCCTCGACGCCATCACCGGCGCCACCACCGCCGACGACATTCTGAACCGCATCTTCACCACCTTTTGTATTGGAAAATAGCGAAGTACTTTCGTACTTTTTCTATCCCCCCATTTGCGGTCATGTAATTTTATGATTGCGTCATACTTATTCTTCGATGCTATATTTAGCTTCGTAAATGAAAAGAGCGCTTTCTACACTTTTCTATTGCACCCTGGCGGCCACCACCGCCTGGGCTCAGCAGTTACCCTCTTACAACATCTCCACCATCGCGGGCGCCGACCCGTCCGGTGATAATGGACCGGCGCGCAATGCTCGCCTCTTCCGCCCCAATGCCTCCGTGGTGGACGCCCAAGGCGTCGTCTACTTCTGTGACCGCGATAACGGGCGTGTGCGCCGCATCGGCCGCGATTTGGTGATCACCACGATCGCTGGCGGCGGTGACGATTACACGCCCGATGAAGGCCAGAAAGCCACCGAACTTCACCTCTACTCTCCTACCGGCATCGCGTTGAACTCCGCTGCCAACACGCTCTATTTTTCGGATAGCACCAGCCAGTGGGTTTTCTCCCTCAACTTATCCACCCTTGCGATTTCCATAGTCGCCGGCACTGGCGAGCAGGGCTTTTCGGGCGACGGTGGCTCTGCCAGACGAGCGGTGCTAAACACGCCCCGCGGCTTGGCCTATGACTCCACCATCGGCCTGCTCATCGCCGACACCGGTAACCACCGTATCCGCAAAGTCGATCTCACCAGCGGCGTCATCTCTGGCTTCGCCGGTACCGGGTCGCGTGGCTTCAGTGGCGATGGCGCCGCCGCCATCGGCGGTCGGCTTAGTCAGCCCTATGGACTTGCGGTGGCCGCAGATCACACCGTCTATATTGCCGACTACGGGAACGGTCGTATCCGGAGAGTCAAACCCGACGGAGTGATGGATACCGTGGCCGGGAACGGCACGTTCAACTTTACCGGCGACGGCGGACCCGCCACGAGCGCCAGCATTGATGGCTACGGTGTCGCCGTCGCATCCGATGGCACTCTGTTTCTCGTCGACCGGATTGTCCATCGAATCCGCAGAGTCACGCCCGCCGGCATCATCACCACCATCGCGGGCACCGGCACTGGTGGCTTCGCCGGCGATACAGGCAACGGTGCGATCGCCCAACTTTACTTCCCGAGTGCGGTATCAGTCGACGCCAACAACAATCTCTACATCAGCGACGCATCGAATCATCGCTTGCGGCGCATGGCTCTCAGTACCGGCATCATCGACACCTTCGCCGGCACCAATCGCTTCGCGGGAGAATCGATTCAAGCCTCTGGCGCCTTGTTCACCGCCCCGGAAGACCTGTCCTATGACGCAGCGGGTAACCTCTATGTGGCCGACACCGGCAACCATGTCGTGCGCAAAATCGCCCGCGACGGCATCATCACCACCGTTGCCGGTGTGGGCGGCGAACCGGGCCGCGGCGCGGAGAACGTACAGGCCAACACGTCTCGCCTGAGTTCGCCCAGCAGTGTCGTCGTTGATGTCGACGGGAGCATCTACATCGCGGACCGCGGCAACAATCGGCTACGCAAAGTAGAGCCGAACGGCCTCATCCGTACCATTGGCGGCAATGATCCCTACGTTGTCGAAGGCATGTTTCTGCATACCGGCGAACGGCGCCTGTACTTCGCTGACAGCTACTTCAACCAGGTCCTACGCCTCGATCTCACAAACACCGCCGCTCTCCCCATCGTCATCGCCGGTAGCCCCAGTTCTCCCTTCCCGGCCGGCTTCCGCGGCGATGGCGGCCCGGCGGTCTCTTCCCTCCTGAATGCTCCCTCCGGAGTTTTCGTTGCTACCAACGGCGAGATCTATATTGCGGACTCCGGAAACATGCGCATCCGTAAGATCAACACTGCCGGTATCATCTCCACAGTGGCCGGCACCGGCCAGGCGGAGGTCGTTCCATCGGATGGTCCCGTCTCGGGGGCGTCGATCTCCATCCCCCTTCGCGTGGCGGTGGACTCGCAGAACACGATCTTCGTCGTGGAGAGCTTCAATCGAATTCGCCGCATCAGCGGCTCGCAAATCGACACCATCGCCGGACAGTTCTTCTCTGGCTTTGAAGGGGACGGCGGCGCAGCCACGCGCGCTCGGCTGAACTTCCCTGTCGGCGTTGCTCTCGCTGCCGATGGAAACATCGTGGTCGCGGACTCGTCGAATCACCGTCTCCGCCGTCTCACCCCCGTCACCACGCCGCCGCCGACCGTTGTCTCCAAGCTCGAAATCCGCGCCGGCAATAACCAAACCGGCACCGTCGGGCAGTTCCTCCCGCAGGCGCTCTCGGTCATCGCGTTGAACGCCTCGAACCAACCGGTCGCGGGCACCGTCATCACCTTCGCCGTCACCACCGGCACGGCCACCCTCAGCGTTCCCTCGGTCACCACCGGCACCGACGGCTTGGCGTCGGTCACCGTCACGCCGACGGCCGCGGGCGCCGTACAGATCACCGCGCGCTCGGGCTCGCTCACCCCTGTCGTCTTCTCGCTCACCGCCAACCCCAGCACGCAGCCACCCCCGGCCAATCGCCCGATCATCTCGAATGGCGGCATCATCGGCGTCGGCGTCAGCGTCCCCGCCGTCACCTCGTTGGCCCCGCGCGGCATCATCAGCATCTTCGGGCAGAACTTCCTCGAAGCCGGCACCACCGGCCGCCGCGTCGACTTCGCCACCGAAATGGTCAACGGCGCCTTGCCGACTCGCCTCCTCGGCGTCTGCGTCGAGATCGGCGGCACGCGCGCCCCGATGCTCGACGTCTTCCCCACCCAGTTGAACGTCGTCGTGCCCGCCGTTACCGGCAGCACCGCCGCCGTCCGTGTGATCCGCCGCTGTGACCAGACTGACGCCGCTACCTCGGAACCCGCGTCGGTCACCGTCGCCCCGGTTGCGCCCGAGTTCCTGTACTCGCAACTGAACCTCGATGGACGCAATCCCGTCGCGGCCGTCAATGCCGTCACCGGCGCTCTCATCGGGCCCGCCACGCTCTCCGGTTTCACGCCCGCGCGCGGTGGCGATGTCCTTACCATCTACGCCACTGGCTTCGGCGCCACCAGCCCGGCCATCGCCGCCGGCGGCACATCGCCCGGCGCGGCCGGCGTCACCGCTTCGGTACGCGTCCGCATCGGCAGTGTCGAGTTGAATCCGGCTGACGTCCTCTACGTCGGCTCCAGCCCCGGCTCGCTCATCTATCAGGTCAACCTCCGAGTTCCCTCGGGCTTGCCCGCGGGCAACCTGCCGGTGCAGATCCTGCTCGACAACATCGCCTCGCCGCCCAACGCATACCTCGCCATCGCGGGCGGCGAAACCTCCAGCGCCCTACCCCAACTCGAGCAACACCAGCGTCTGTTCATCGAACATCGCCGCACGGACCGGCTCACTCGCGAGAACCGCCTGAAACCCTAAGACGTTCCCGCTCATCCGCGAAAAAGTTAAGCCCAACCACTGGTTGGGCTTAACTCATTTTGGCGATCCTCCAACGGCACGAAATTTGGCCGCCCGCGCTACTCTCAAATCGGGGCGCCTTCTGCCGCGCCCCGAGAAAATTGGGTTCGTTTCGTAACGTCCTGCGCGCTAAAACGCATACTTCAGCGCAAACTGCAGAATCCGCGGATCGTTCGACGTTAGAATTCGCCCGAAGTTCGCGTCGATAATGCTGTTCCTCGGATTACCGAACACCGGATGATTGAGGACGTTGAACGCCTCCGCTCGAATCTCGAAGCGGTGCCGCTCAAACAGATGCAGCCGGCGGATCAGCGCCATATCGAACGTAAACGCCCCGGGACCCTCCAGGATGTTGCGGCCCGCGTTGCCGAAGGTGCCGTTTGCGTTCGTTCGAAACGCCGCTTGATTGAACCACTGGTTCAGCCCCGGCGACGCCACATGGAGATCGCCCACCACGTCCGGACGATCGAGGCCATTGCCGGTCAGCGAGTTATCCCGTCCAGACACCGGGCTGAACCACAGGCCGGACCGCTTGGTCAAAATCGTCGAAAGCTCCCAGTTCCCGAAGAACCGGTTCGTCCACAGCCCGGAGAACTTCGGGCTCTGCGCCAACATCGACGCGTTGAACAGGTGCCGCACGTCCACTACGCAACTACCCCGGTCGCCGCGCCGGTTAAACGAGTTCTGGTAGCTGAGGCCCGAAATTTCCGACGTCGCGTCGCCCTCGCTAATGCAATGCGACCACGTATAGTTCACCAGCACGCTGAAGTTGCCGCTCAGTCTCTTATTCGCGCTCAGCAGCATGCCGTGGTAGTTCGCATTCGCGCCGTCATCCGCCTCGCTGATCGAACTGAAATACTGCCCTTGCGACGGATTCGCCAAAGCGAGAATGCGCCGCGCATTCGTATTCCCCGTCGTGGCGCCGGGAATGAACACCGCCGGATTCGCCGCTCGCGTCACCCAGCGGTGCGTCGACTTATTGCCGAGGTAATTCGCCGCCAACAGCCACGATCCCGCCACCTGCCGTTGCAGGCTCAGGTTCCATTGCTGCATGTACGTCGGCTTGATGTGCAGCGGCATGTTGGCATATTGCCCGGCCAATACGAAGCGCGCATCCTTCGGCGGCGGCGATTGCTGCGGAAACGGGTTGCCTCCCGGATATCCCTGGAACGGATCCGTAAACCCGCCCACCGGCGCCACAATCGTCACCGTGCTGGCCCACGGCGGGCCAAAGCCGAACCGGTCGTAATACTGCATCGGCATCACGTCGTACAGAATGCCGTACGCCGCGCGGATCGTCGTCCGCCCATCCCCCTTAGGATCGATGACCAGCCCCAGCCGGGGAGCGAAGTTGCCCAGCTTCGCAAATGTCGCGCCCTTTGGCATCCCTGGATCGCCGGGGAAAAACAAGCCAGCGGGAGCATTCGTAAACTGGCTTGTTTTTTGCCCGGCGAGGAACGCCTGCATGTCGAAATGTGTCGAACGCCCTTCGGTGTCGTACACGGGCAGATAAGGCTCCCAGCGCAGGCCCACATTCAGGCTCGAGCGCGCATTCAGGCGAATCTTGTCCTGCGCATACAACCCGACGTAGTTCTGCAGCGAGTTCACCTTGGTGATGTTGCCTTGGATGAACTGCGTCGCGCGCCCCAGCAACAGGTCCGACAACGAGTCGTTCGTGAACTGCCCGTTGAAATCCCATTGCGGATTCTGCTGTGTCGACACCTGGAAGGCCAATTCGCGCCGGATGTAGTTCCCGCCAAATGCGAATTGATGCCGTCCCTTCACCCAGTTCAAATCCTCGGCAAACTGCCAGGAGCCGCTATTGACGAAGGCCAGCGAACAGGTCCCGCAAAACGTATTGAAGTTGTTCGTCACGTTGATCGCCGGGAAATTCCCGGGCGACGGCGCCACGTTCAAGCCGATATCCGCCGACGTGGGCAAGCCATCCGCCGGACCGCGTGTCACCCGGTTGCGCGACCAGGTCACGTGTACAGCGTTCACCACCGACGGGCTCACGCTATAGTTATCGCCGATCGTCACCGATTGCGTCCGGTCCAGCACGCCCGGCCGCGTCGTCAGCAGCAGGTTCTTGCCGTCGAATACTCCCGGATTGCGCCAATCCGTAAAGTAGTAGCGCCCGAAGATATTGTGCTTCGCGGTCCGGTTCCAGTCGCCCTTTCCCAGGATCTGGTCCTCATCGCTTTGGTTCGGAATGCCGAACAGCAGGCGTCCACACGGATCGGCCGACGTCGGCACGTATTTCAGGAAATTCAACGCCTGCGGATTCAGCCGGTTCACCGGAATGATGTTGCCCGGGAACGGTGCATTGCCGTTGGCCGGATCGATGATCGGCCGCGGTTTGCCGCAGGCGGGCGACGCATACTGCGAGAAGTCCCCGTTCAGCACCGCCGTCGTCGGCACAAAGACGGTCGAGGTCGGCGGCGCCGTTCGCAGCCGCGTCCCCTGATAGCCGCCAAAGACGAACAGCTTATTCTTCACGATGGGCCCGCCCAGCGTGCCGCCGAACTGATTGCGCTTCAGGTCGTCGCGCCGCGCGGCAAAGAAAGGCCGCGCATTCGTCACGCCCGTTCGCAGAAAGTGGAACAGACTGCCGTGCAGATCGTTCGTGCCGCTCTTGGTGACGATGTTGACCACCGCGCCGGCCCGCACGCCGTACGCCGCTGGAATTGCGTTCGTCTGTACGCTGAACTCTTGCAGCACGTCCGGAAACGGCAGCGGCAGGTTGATCGCCCCGAACGCGTCGTTATGGTCGCCGCCGTCCAGGATGTAGTAGGTGCCGTTCGCCTGGCCACCCGCGACCGAGATCGTCGTCGACGAAGGGTAATTCTTGCTGCTCGCCATGTCGCTGGCCGGCGCCGTAATGGCTGCGCCCGAAAGCAGAATCAGTTGGGTCGGCTGCCGGCCGTTCAACGGCAAATCCACCACGCGCCGCTGGTCGATCACCTGCGACACGCTATTGCTCTGTGTTTCCACCATCGTCGCGTCGGCCTGCACCTGAATCTCCTGTCCGACGGAGCCCAGTTGCAGAGCGACGTTGATCACCGGGTTCGTGTTCACCTGCAGCACGATGCCCGTCTGCACGTAGGTGCGGAAGCCGTCCGCCGCCGCCTCGAACCGGTAAGGGCCGATCGGCAGATTCGGGAGAGCGTAGGCTCCTTCCGCCGAAGTTGTGGCCGTGAACTCACGACCCGTATCGACCTGCGTCGCCTTCACCCGGGCGCCGGAAATCGAAGCGTTTTGATTGTCGGTCACCGTGCCGGAGATCTGCACCGACGAAGTGGCCTGCGACCACCCGGTACCGGGTAAAGCAAGAAAAAACAACAGAGTTACGACCGCGAGACGGAGCAGGTCAAATTTCATGGCAGCAAGTATATATCCGCATGAAGAATGATTCAACCAAAAATCGAATCGATTCGATTCTCTGCCTCTGGCTGTGTTATCGTCTCCCCATGCAGCCCGTGATCCTGCCTGCTCTTGCTCTGTCGCTCTGCTTCTCCCTCCTCGCGGCCGGCCCCCGCGACTTCGGCCGCGCCGAACTCCAGAAGGCCCTCGCCGACAAAAAAGTTACCCTCTCCCTCGCCGACGCCATCGTCGCCGGCCCTCCCGAATCCTGGACCCTCTCCGCCACCCGGGTCACCGGCGCCGACGAGCGCGGCCTCATGTACGGCTTGCTTGAAGCCGCCGACCAGATCCGCCGCACCGGCCGCATCACCCCGGCCAAAGGCGTCTCCAAAACGCCCATGCGCGGCATCCGGTACTTCCTGCACAACGCCGACCTCGAACGCGACTGGTATTACTCCAAAGAGTATTGGGACGAGTACCTCGGCATGCTCGCCCGCAACCGCTTCAATCGCTTCAATCTCGTCTTCGCCCATCAGACGGACTACCTCGCGCCACCCTACCCCTTCTGGCTCGACCTTCCCGAGTTCCCCACCATCCGCGCCAAGAACCTGACCGCCGCCCAGCGCGAAAAGAACCTCGAGATGCTCCGCTACATCGCGCAAGGCTGCGTCTCCCGCGGCATCGACTTCGCCCTGGGCGTGTGGGAGCACAACATTCAGGACTATCGCCGCCCGCCCATGATCCCCATGACCGACGGCCTCACCGACGACAACATCGGCCCCTATAGTTATGCCGCGCTCAAGAAGATCCTCCAGTTGATCCCCGAGATCTCGAGCGTCCAGATGCGCACCAACAACGAGAGCGGCATCCCCCCGGCCCGCCAGGTGGACTTCTACAAGAACTACGTCTTCAAAGCCATCAAGGACGCCGGCCGGCCTGTGATCCTCGACCTGCGCGGCTGGATCGTCGCCGGCGGCATGGTGAAGGCGGCGGGCGAGATCGGCATCCCCGTCCGGCTCTCCACAAAATACTGGTCCGAGGACACGGGCCGCCCCTACCAGCCGGCCGAGACTTACGCCAACTACAGCTACCTGAACTTCCTCGAAAAGACGCGCACCTATAAGTTCTATTGGGAACTTTGGGGCTTGGGATCCCACCGGTTGCTCCTCTGGGGTGACCCCACCCATGTCCGCCGCGCCGTTTCCACATTCGGCCTCGCCGGCTCGGAAGGCTTCGAGATCGATCCACCGCTGGCCCAGAAAGGCTTCGGCAATCGCCCCGGGAAGTGGGGCGTGTTTGCGGACTCGCAAAGTGAACGTATGTTCTGGAAATGGGAGTTCGAACGCTATTGGCTCTTCTACCAGTTGTGGGGACGCCTGAGCTATGACCCCGCCACGCCCGCGAGCGCTTGGGAAGACGAACTCCGACGTCGCTTTGGTCCCGCGGCCCCTGACGTCATGGCCGCCTACGCGGAGGCGAGCCAGGTGGTGAACGAGATCGTCGCTGTCCACCTGGCTGATCCCAACATGTACATCTGGCCGGAGATCAACCCCGGCGGCCTGGCGGACTCCTATCGCGAGGTCTCGCCCAGCGACTGGCGCTACGTCGCCGGAATTCCCGAAGCTGTGGCGAATCGCCTGAACAACACCGCCTCCGCCAAACAGACACCTGATGAAACGGCCAAACGCTTCGACACCATGGCTCAGTTGACCGAAGAAGCCGTGGCGCGGGCCAAGAAGAAGATTACCGGCCCCAATCGCGAGTGGCTCTCCACGGAACCTGACTTACTCGTCCTGGCGCACCTCGGGCGTTACCATGCCCACAAGCAACGCGGCACTTACTTACTGACTTACTTCGACCGGACGCGCGACGAATCCGTACTACCCGAGGCGCGCCGCGAGTTCGAAGCCGGCTTAGCCGTCTGGCAGAAGCTGGTCAGCCTCACCGACCAACTCTATCCGCATCAAATGGCCTTCGGACCGGCCGACATCGGCCACTGGGCGGACAAGCTCCCCTACGTCCGGCATGACCTCGCGTTGGTGGCCCAGCGCGAAGACCTCGCCAAGCGGCTCGGCCGCTTCGAGCGCGCCTTCGACTTCGGCGGCCCCTTGACCCGTCAGACCTCACGCACGGCCTACCGCGCCGATAACTACGTCCTGCGCAACACCGAGGCTCCGGGCTTCCAAGCCGTCGAACCCGCTTCGCGCCTCAGCTTCCAAACAGACTTCGGCTGGGTTGGAGAGGGCAAGCGCGAAGCGAAAGTCCTCCCACTTTCGGCCTACGGTACCGTGCGCGCCGTCACCAAAGACCCTACGGACCTGCCCGGGGACGTGCTGTTCACGGACTCCATTCGCGGCAACGGGCCGCAGCAGTTCTCCATGGTCATCAAGGACGGCTCCTATCGCGTCCTCATCCTGCATCCTGACCACAGCATCGAAGAGAAGCAACTGAAGACCGAGAACGGCCGCCTGACGGTGACGATGCCGGCCGGCGACTGGGACGTCAGCGGCATTGTGGTGAAGTCCGATGCACCGGCGCGTCAGTGGCCGGCTCCACATGTCAATAAGGCAGCAAGCGGCCCCGCCATTCGCCATACGGCGCCCACCGCGGTCACCGCTGGCCAGCCCCTCACACTCGCGGTGCAAGTAAGTGGCAAACCGAAGGCTGTGCGGCTGCATTACCGCGCGGTGAATCAGTTAGTGCCATTCAAGGTCTTGGAAGCAGCACCCGGCGAAGCGTTCACGATCCCGGGCATCGACATCCAAGACCGCTGGGACTTCATGTATTACTTCGAGGTCATCGACGAACGCAACGACGGCTGGTTCCATCCGGATCCTTTGCGCGAAACACCTTACTACGTCGTCACGGTGAAGAAGTAACCAAACGACTCCCCAACTTTATGTCTCTTACTGTTTATCCTTATGTCTCTTACTGTTTATCCTTCTGAACATGTCAGCCTGATTACCGGTGCCAGCACGGGCATCGGTGCGGCTTCGGCAGTCGCCATGGCGCGCGAGGGCTCCTGGGTCGCCGTGCACTATCATCAATCCGCAGAGAAGGCGGCTGCCGTGGTTGCCACCATCGAAGGAGCGGGCGGCCGCGCCTTCGCCGTCCAGGCGAACTTGGCGGAGCCCCAGGCCGCCGCGCAACTGGTGGAAGACGTGTTGGCGCGCACCGGCCGCATTGATGCCCTGGTGAACAACGCCGGCTCCATGATCGGACGGCGCAAACTGCTGGAGATCACCGGTGAGTTCTGGCAGGAAGTCATGGAGACTAACGTCGGCAGCATACTTCGCGTAACGCAGGCGGCGGTGCCCGGCATGCTGGCGCGCGGCTCCGGCGCGATCGTCAACGTCGCCTCGGTGGCCGCCCGCAACGGAGGCGGGCCCGGGGTGATGGCCTACGCCACGGCCAAAGCGGCGGTGGTTTGCATGACTAAGGGTATGGCCAAGGAACTCGCCCCGGCCGGCATCCGCGTCAACTCCGTGAACCCGGGCGTGATCGCCACACCATTCCATGAGAAGTTCACCAGCGAAGCCCAACTGAAGGCTCTGGTGAGCAACATCCCGCAAGGCCGCACTGGAACCTCGGAGGAGATCGCCTCGGTGATTGCGTTCCTCGCGAGCGAAGGGGCCTCGCACATGACGGGCGAATCGGTGGAGGTCAACGGCGGGCTGTGGATGGATTGAAGCCGTTAAACTAGAAGGTGGCGGCATGACGCGACAACGATTGAAGGTAACGATGGAGGATGTCGCGCGCCTGGCCGATGTGTCGTCGGCGACGGTATCCGCGGTCATCAATGGCAATGTGGTGGTGAGTCCGGAGCGAACCAAGCGAGTTCGCGAGGCGATGGAGGCCCTCGACTATCATCCCGATCAGGTGGCCCGAAGCCTGAAAGTCGGGCGTACCTTCGTGATTGGCATGGTGATTCCGGACGTCACCAATGCCTTCTTCCCCGAGGTGATCCGCGGCGTGGAAGACAGCGCGCGCGCCGCCGGCTACTCCGTCATCCTTTGCAACTCCAACGAGGACTCCGAGCAGGAAGAACGGCACTTGAACGTGCTCTTCTCGCGAAGGGTGGACGGCGTGTTGCTCGCGTACACGAACAATGCCGCGGCCTACGATCGCTTGCATCGCCGCCGCTTTCCCCTGGTTTTTTTCGATCGCATTCCAGCCGGCGTCCACCGTGGCGCGGTCGGCACGGATAACATTGCCGCGTCGCACGAAGCAACCCGGCACATGGTGGAACTGGGCCATCGCGACATTGCTTTCGTCATGGGGGACCTCCGCCTCTCTCCGCACGCGGATCGGCTGGAAGGCTTTCGCCGCGCCATGCAGGAGTTTCACTTGCCAATTCTCGATCCTTACGTGGAGCAAGGCGACTTAAGCGTGGAGACCGGCGACCGCATCTGCCGCAAACTGATGAGCCTGCCCACACCGCCCACGGCGATTATTTCGAGTAACAACAAGATGATGCTTGGCATCCTGAGAGCGTTGCGCGAGTTAAACTTACGCTGCCCGGAGCAAGTAAGTGTCCTGGGCTTTGACGATCCGCTGTGGACGGAGTTCTTCAATCCGCCACTCACCGTGGTGGCGCAGCGCGGCGAGGAGATCGGCCGTCGCGCTTTCAGCATGCTGCTTTCCAAGATCGAAGGTGGCGTGGATAGCCGCGGCGAACTGGTCTTATTGGATGCCGCGCTGCGCGTTCGCCGTTCCACCGCGCCTCCCTGCCGCTAATCCCTCAGCGAGGGAAGTGCGATTCGTGCCAGCGAATCGAGCGTTCCGTCCAATCCACCACATGGCGCGACTCACGAATGCCGTGGCCTTCGCGGGGATATCGCACAAAGATCGTCTCCACACCCACGTCTTTCAGGGCGATGTAAAACTGTTCTGCTTCGGATAGCGGCACGTCGTTATCGTTCTCACCATGCACCAGCATGGTGGGCGTCGCGACCTTCCCGACATGCTTCAGCGAAGAACGCTCCCACAAGGTATCCATCAGCGAGCCCTGATGCGGGAAGATTCCAAAGGTCATCTGCTCGTACTGGTTGTAGTAAGTCGTGTAGTTGTAACTCACCAGATTGATAATCGCTGCCGTAGGAATAGAGCTCTTGAAGATCCGAGACTGCGTGATTAACCAGGAACTCAGTTGGCCCCCATAGCTGACGCCTTCGACCCCAAGCCGATCGCGATCGATCCACGGATTCCGCCGCATGGCCGCGCTGATGGCGTAGAGTACGTCCTGCCCTTCGTTCCCATTCTGATCGCCGAAGACGCCATCCGCAAAGGCCTGCCCGTAGCCGATCGATCCGCGATAGTTCACCATGAGCGTGGCCCAGCCCTTGGCAGCGTAGACCTGATTCTTGAAGTTGAACGCCGGCCCCTGCTGCCCATGCGGCCCACCGTGAATCACCGTAATCATGGGATGCTTCGACGTGGCGGTCATCCCCAAGGGTCGCGTGAGGAAGGCTTCGACCACCCACTTATTGTCGTTACTGACAAAGGTGAATGCTTCTACCGGGGCAATCTCAATTCCCCTCAGTAAGTCTGCGTTCAGATTGGTGAGTTTTCGGGCCGGGCCGTTGCCGGCTTGCAGATACAACTGCGGCGCATCTTGTGAAGTAGAGACAGCATAAGCAATGAGCCCGCCTTTGCCGACGGAGACGCTACTCACGCTGACCGGTCCGCCGACCACCAGTTCCGCCTTGCCACCGCCGACCGCCTGACGATACAGGTGCGTGCTGCCTCGCTCCTGTACGGTGAAATAGACGGCGTCGCCTTCCGGCGCCCACACTGGCGGTCCCTGACGGTTGTCAAGGGCCACAAACTCTTTCCGGTTCTTTCCATCAGCCCCGATGGTCCACAGATGGGTATCCTCCATCGTGGTTTCGAGGTCGGTAAGACCTCGCTTGCATCCTTGATAGACGAGAGTACGCCCATCGGGCGACCACGTCGGGCGATATTCGATGTTTTCGGTATGAGTGAGGCGGCGGATCGACTTATCGCTCGCTCGAATGGTGAGTAAGTCGTAGTTAAAAAATTGATCTTCGTCCGGTTCGCGATTTGAGGCAAAGGCAATTTCGTCTCCTTGCGGGGACCAGTCCACGGAATGTTCGTAGTGATTGCCGCTGGTGAGTTGCGTCACAGCGCCGCTGGCGACTTCGACCAGGAATAAGTGCAGCCGTTTATTGTCATTGAGGCGTGAGTTGCCTTCGCCGGCGTCGGGTTTATAGAGATAGCGCGTGATGACAATCGGATCGCCATCGACATCCTTGGTTTCCGGACCGGGCACGGCGTCGACAAAGACGAGCCGCTTGCCATCGGGCGACCAGTCAAAGGTGTTGCCCGTGGAGGGCAGCGGCGCGTTGGTGCCGCCTAGTTTTGCGAGGAAGCGCTTCCCGGTGGCATCCGCGTTGGCGATGATCAGTCCCGAGTTCTCTCCCACTTTGCCGCTATAGGCGAGGCGCGTGCCATCGGGCGACCAACGGGGATTGCTGGAGCTCTCTTTTCCTTCGGAGAAGGCCACCGTCTGATTGGTGGAGAGCGTGAGCACGAAGAGCTGCGAATACGGCCGACGGGGGCCGTCCTGCAAGGTGACGGTGTAGGCAACGCGGGCGCCGTCGGGGGAGAGAGCCACATCGCCGACCGCGCGCAGACGAAGGAAGTCCTGCGGAGTGAGGCCGGCGCCGAGGAGGGAAAGCGGGAAGAGCAGAGCCAGGAAGCGCATGGCTAGCATCATCGCAGAAGGGGATAGCGGACGTGTCGGGCAACGGCGGCGGCGAGGATCTGAGGCTCGCGGAGGGGGAGAGGGAAGGTGCGAGGCCAGCGATGACGGTCGCTGCCCAAAACGCGCTCGATTTCCGCCAGTTCCTCGGCTTCGGTCGGTTCGAGCGGCGACCGCAGCCAAGCGGGCCAGTCGCGAGGCGAGGGGAACTCGCTGCGCCAACGGTCAAGGTACAGCCGGACAGAGACTCGGCGGTGGCGATGCTGCAGGTGGAGGAAAGGTTGGTCGGCACAGTGGGCCGGGGCGGAGGAATAGTCGTAGCGATGGGCGCGCGGGGCGACCCCGGCGGCGGCCGGGTTCTGCTCGATGTAGAGGAGTGTGGCACGGTATTGGCTGGCCGTCTTGATGTGCTTGGCGTGAAAGTGGTTGCGCCAAAGATGACCATCGACGCCGAGCGAGTGGTGGACGGCGCGCGCGTAGTAGGACTGGAGATGCTGCATCAGCTTGGAGATGCCCCAGCGCTCGAGCGGTTCGAGCAGGAAGTGGATGTGGTTGGACATCAGACAGAAGGCATGGATGCGGACGCGATAGCGGCGGGCGAGGCGGTCCAGACGGTCGAGGTAGTCGAGCAACTGGGCGCGGGTCTGAAAGACTCGCTGGCGTCGGGAGCCGCGTTGGTAGACGTGATAGCACTGTCGAATTTTCCAGTCACGCTTCCGCGGCGGGGCGGGCTGGAACTTCTTGCGGGAGGCCGCCATGGGTGGCTACTGAATAGTGGTTTGACGGGCGAAAAGTTCTCACATATTTTTCGCCAGCCGGTGCCGGGATCGGTGGGGAAAGCGCCACACTTCGCCCTAATCCACACATTCCGCTCAACTTTTTGTGTCGTCGGACACAACTCACGAGGTGACAAGGATCCGGCGTTACGACTAAACTAATGGGTTCATGAGTGCACAGCCTTTTCGACTTGACGGCAAAATCGCCCTGATCACCGGCGGAGCCAGCGGCATCGGTGAGCAAATGTCCCGCATCTTTTCTGCCGCCGGCGCCTCCGTCATCGTCTGCGACGTGAACCGCGAACGCGCCGAGACCCTCGCTGCCAGCCTCCCTGGAGGCCGAGCCATCGCCTGCGACATCACTAATGAGGATGCCGTCGCCGCGGCCTTCCTGCCACTCGACAAGCTGGACATCCTCGTCAACAACGCCGGCATCGGCCTGGTGGGGAACGTCGCTGAAACCGAACTCGCCGACTTCCAGCGCATTATGCGCGTCAACGTCGAAGGACTCTTCCTCGTCACCAAGCACGCGCTGCCCCTATTGCTCGCCTCGCACGGCTCGATCGTCAACCTCGGCTCCGTCGCTGGCCTGGTCGGCGTCAAGCGCCGCTTTGGGTATTGCGCCTCCAAAGGCGCCGTCGTCGCCATGACTCGCCAGCTCGCCGTTGACTATCCCCAGGAGCTCCGCGTCAACTGTATCTGCCCCGGCACTGTCGACACGCCCTTCGTTGAAGGCTACATCGAAAAGTACCACTCGCACGAAAAAGAGAAGATCCGCACTGAGCTAAACGCTCGTCAGCCCGTCGGCCGCCTCGGTAAACCCGAAGAGATCGCGCACATGGCTCTCTATCTTTCCTCTGACCAGGCCGCCTTCGTGAACGGCGCCGTCATCACCATTGATGGCGGCTGGACCGCAGCCTAAAGCGATAACATAGTCTATTGTCCCGTATCTCCCTTTCCTTGGCCCAAGAACAAGGCACTCGCAATTGGTGGCAGATTTATACCGGTGTGGCGCTCACGACGCTCGCCACACTGGTGATGGAATTGTCGCTCACGCGAGTGTTCTCAGTCGTTTTTTACTATCACTTTGCCTTTCTGGCTATCTCGATCGCCCTGTTCGGCCTGGGTGCCGGCGGCGTCTTCTCCTACGTCGTTTCCGGCTGGCGCGGAGGCACCTTCAGCAAGCTCGGATTGCTCGCTTCCATCAATAGCATCGCCGTCGTCATCTCTCTGATCTTTCTCCTCTCGCGCCGCGGCGACTTTGGCAACGGCACCCTCGCCGCCGTCTACCTCGCCAGCGCCCTACCCTTCTTTCTGGCCGGCACGATCATTTCGCTCGTCATCAACGAGACCATCGAACGCGTCGACCGCGTTTACTTCTTCGACCTCTTCGGCGCCGCCGGCGGCTGCCTGCTACTCTTGCCGTTTCTCAGTGGCTTTGGCGGCCCGAACACCGTTATTACTGTCGGAGTGCTGTTTGCCGCCTCGGCCGCTATGTGGTTCAACATCGCTGGCCAAACCCGTTGGCGGGCCACCGCCGTGGCGCTGGCGCTCGGCTTGGTGGGCCTATTCGTTCTGAACCTGAAGTGGAGCCTGATCGATGTGCGCTTTGCGAAGGGGCAAGCCATCGGCAAAGAGATCTTCACCAAGTGGAACGGCCTCTCGCGCATTGGCCTGGTGCAGGATGAGGGGTCCGGCGGGCACCTGATCATCATCGATGCCGACGCCTCCACGGGCGTCCCCCACTTCGACTTCCAGAACCTCTCGGAAAAAGAACGTCGCGACCTGCTCCTGCAGGGTCCGGGGCTGCCTTACGCGATTCGCCCCGGCGCCAAGACGCTGATCATCGGGCCCGGCGGCGGCTGGGACGTTTCGCGCGCCCTGGCCTCCGGCGCCACCGACGTCACCGGCGTCGAGGTCAACCCGATCATCGCCGACACCATCATGCGCGAACGCTTCGCGCACCTGAGCCGCAATCTCTATCGCCGCCCCGATGTGCACATCCACGTGGAGGACGGCCGCAGCTTTGTTCGCCGCAGCACCGAGAAATATCAGGTACTGCAAGCGACCCTCGTCGACACCTGGGCCTCCACCGCCGCCGGCGCCTTCGCGCTCTCTGAGAACAACCTCTACACCACTGACGCCTTCTACGACTATCTGAGCCATCTGACCGACGACGGCTTTATGGCCTTCACGCGTTGGGGCTTCGATCCGCCGCGGGAAAGCCTGCGTTTGCTCACGCTCGCCGAGGAAGCGCTACAGCGGCTGGGCTCCGCGGATATTGCCCGTCACGTGATCATTGTGCGCGAGGGGTCTACCGAAGGTTGGGGCTCGAAGGATACCGTACTGATCTCGCGGCGGCCCTTCTCCGAGGCCGACGTTGAACACGCCCGCACCACCGTGCAGAAGGCCGGCATGCAGAGCATCTACCTGCCCGGTGATGGCGGCCGCAATGAGTTTGGCCGTTACCTGGTTTCGCCGGACAAGAAGAACTTCCTGGCGAATTACCGCTACGACCTCTCGCCGGTGGGCGACGATCGCCCGTTCTTTTTCTACACCGTTCAGCCGCGCGACCTCTGGGCGTTCCTGACGCAGGCCGGACAGGATAGTGCCGACTATAAGATCAATCGCGCGGTACCGCTGCTCTTCGGCCTGATGGTGATCAGTATCCTCGCCACCATCGTCGTGCTGGCGCTGCCGCCGTTGGTGCTAGGCACAAAGCTGCCCCAGGAACGCAGTGCGCGCCAGTTCCTGCTGTACTTCCTGTGCATCGGGGCGGGCTACATTCTGATTCAGGTCGCCCTCATTCAGAAGTTCGTCCTATTCCTTGGCCACCCCACTTACGCGCTCACGGTGATCATCTTCTCGATGCTGGTTTCCAGCGGCATCGGCAGTTCGGTTTCACGGAAACTGACATTTAACAATCCGCTGCGCTTACGCCAGGCGCTCTGCATCGTCTTTGCGCTGGTGGCGGTGTTACGCTTCGTAGCGCCCGCGCTCACCACCGCGCTGGTGGGCTGGCCCTGGGCGGCCAAAGTGTTGATCACCATCGCACTGATTGTGCCGGTGGGCTTTGTGATGGGGCTGCCGTTCCCCACCGCGCTGCATACGCTCGAAGTGCGGTTCCCCACGGCGGTTCGCTGGGCGTGGAGTTTGAACGCCGCGTCGAGCGTGCTGGGTTCAGCCAGCGCGATCTTCCTGGCCATTTATATCGGCTTGGGCAACACCCTCCTGGTGGGCGGGGCCTTCTATCTGGCGGCCGCCCTGATCCACCTTAAAACACTTCGCCAATCCGATGTAGTTTGAGCATGTTCGTCGTGCCGGGGCGGCCAATCGGCTGCCCGGAGATGAACACAATCTGGTCCCGCCGCTTGGCGAAGCCTTTCTGCTCGAGAATGCGATCCATCAGCGCCAGCATCTTATCGGTGGACTCCACCGTCTCGGCAATGATTGGCGTGACGCCGTAGATCACGCTGAGTTGACGCGCCACGCGTTCACTGGTGGTGAACGCATAGATGGGGACCGGCGGACGATACTTGGCCACCATGCGTGCGCTGGTGCCTCCGGCCGTGAAGACAACAATCGCCGCCGCCCCGATTTTGCGGGCCGCGTGATAGGCGGAGTCCGCCATGATCTCCGGCACGGTCGGCTCGTGATCGTCTGAAAGCTCCTTAAAGCCCTGCGCGCGGATGCTCTCTTCGGCCTGGGCGGCAATCCGATTCATCATCCGCGCCGCTTCCACCGGATAGCGTCCAGTGGAGGTTTCCGCCGAAAGCATCACTGCGTCGGTGCCGTCGTAGATCGCGTTCGCCACATCGCTCACCTCGGCGCGCGTGGGCACGGCGTTCTCGATCATGGACTCAAGCATCTGCGTCGCCGTGATCACAAACTTCCCCTGACGCCGGGCACGATCAATGATCGACTTCTGGATATAAGGAACCTTCTCGAGCGCCGTCTCCACGCCCAGATCGCCGCGAGCCACCATCACGCCATCGCTCTCGGCGAGAATCGCGTCCAGGTTCTCAAAGGCCTCCGGCTTCTCGATCTTCGAGATGACGATCGGCGTCGCTTCCCGCTCTTCAAGAAAATGCCGCAGGCGCACCACGTCGTTCGGCTTGCGTACGAACGAAAGGGCCACAAAGTCGATCCCAATCTCGATGCCGAACTGCAGATCGGCCATATCCTTCTTGGTGAGCGACGAAGTGGAGACCTGGACGCCGGGCAGGTTGATGCCTTTGCGATCGCCCGCGGGTCCGCCGGCAACCACCTCGCATTCAGCCGCAATCCCGTCGGTCGAGAGCACTCGCAACTCCACCGCGCCGTCGTTCAGCAGCACGCGGTCGCCTTCGCGGACGTCCCTGGCAAAATCGGCATAGCTGGTGCAGGCGCGTTCCTGATTGCCCACGCAAGCCTCGGTGGTGATGGTGAACTTCTGCCCGGTTTCGAGTTCGACCCGGCCATTCTCGAAGGTCCCCAACCGAATTTTCGGGCCCTGCAGATCGAGCAGAATGCCGGCGTCGATGCCCATTTCGGCCGCGACCGCGCGCACCGTGCGGATGCGTCGCGCGTGATCTTCCTGCGTCCCATGCGACATATTCATGCGGAAGACGTCCACGCCCACGCGCAGCAGGTTGCGGACTGTTTCGGGAGAGTCCGAAGCCGGACCTAGCGTGACCACGGTCTTGGTATTGGGCATTAGTTTCGCTTCCAGTTGAAGTTCGGCCGAGCTCGAGGGCCACGAACTCAGGAGTCCGAGCGCTTCGGGCATCGGCAACGCCGCGCTGGTTGGCGCCACGGCGGAGGCATCGGCAGGCTTGCGGTTTGCAATCAACATTATCCCTCTTCGAAATACTGGTCTTGATTGCCGACGTGGGCTTTGTGATTCGGGCCTGTGAATTCAGGTCGAATCAGCCGGAAGAGTAACCCTCAGCTTCTCACATTCCCCAGTAGGCTTTCAGGAAGGCGCCAGCCTCGTCGCGGGCCGCGGGTCGGGCGGGCTGCTGAAATTGACCGGCTCTTGGCGTGCATGCTAGCCTGGATGTAGTCCGCTGGGTCGAGAGGAGGTCGCCTTGCATCAGGTTTTTTCCCACCAACACACTTGTCTGCGCGCTGACCGCTCGTCCTTCGCGCCTGATTGCGTGAACTAACGCGATCGACATTCCGTCCTCCGGTCGCCTGTCTCCATTGCGACGGTCGATTCAGGTACTTTCCCCGACTTTCCAACTTTGGCGTGCGGTGAAAATCGCGGCTGCCGTCTCTGCTCTCTCAGTGAAGAAGACGCACCTCCGGCCGCACGCCATTTCTTCGCCAGTTCGCGCTATTCGAACTGGTGCAGCATCCAACCGAGGCCGGCCATGCCGGCCAAGGTCACCAGGCCGAGCCCGGCCAGCATCATCTTCAACGTCTTGATCTGCCCCTGAAGCTGGGCCGGCAAGTCGCCCGTGCCCGGCGCTCCAGCCGCGCCGTCGGAAGGCTTGCTCTCCCCACCCGGAAGTTGCTCGAGGCGCTGGTCCAGGCCTCGTAAAGCCACCTCCACGCCGTCCAGGCGCTGCCGGATGGCCCGCACGTCTTCGATCAGCGTAAGAGCCGAAACCTCCCCGCCAGAGCGCCGGTCGCTCACACTCGATTCGATTTCATCGACATCAACGGTCATACCGCACTCATCGGCCTGCGTCGCCGCAAATGTGACCCGCCCCACACAAGGTTCTCGCAAGTTCTTTATTTTCAGTCGCGAGATAACCTGTGGTCCTATTCCTCTGGACGGGCCTAAGGCGAATTCGCCCACCCGAAGCGTCCCATTTCCCAGTCTATTCCGGCTGAGGCAGGCGACCGATAGCTTCATTGGAAAGCGACAGCAGACCACGCGTGACCGAACTTCAAACTCCATCTTCGACGTCCCCAGCGCCCGCCATCGGCGTCTATGCCTGCGAGTCCCAGCCGGTGGTGCTGGAAGGCTTGGAACGCATCTTCGCCGCTACCAGCGATTTGCGTCTGATCGGCTCCACTCCCGATCCCACCCGCGCGCTGGACGCGATTGCCGCGCTCGAACCCCGCGTGATCCTGGTGGACCAAACCGGGGGCTTGCGAGGGGCTTTCAAGCTGCTGAGCGACCTCAAGGCGCGATTTCCGCAATGCGCCGCGGTGCTCTGGGTGCAGGACCTCGCGGAGATTGAGTCCTTCCGCGCCCTCCAATTGGGCGCACGCGGTATCCTGCGGCGCACGCTGCCGGTCTCCAGTCTGCTCGATTGCGTCCGGGCAGCGGCGCATGGCTCGGTTTGGATGGAGAACGCCATTTCGAACCAGGTGGCCGGTTTCCTGAATCGTCGCTCGTCGGTCCGGCTCACCCCGCGCGAGCGCGAAATTATCGAACAAATCATGTGTGGCGCGAAGAACAAAGACGTCGCTTCGGCGCTGGGCATCACGCCCGGCACCGTCAAAGTCCACCTGATGCACATTTTCGAGAAGACCGGCGTGAAGGACCGGCTTGATCTCGCCATGCAGGGCCCGCGCCTGCTCGGCTTGAGTTCGGCCGAACTGGTGACCGGCAGCTCGGAACCGGCTGAGAGCCTCATGGTGACCGCGTGACCCAGACCTTCCCCGCTGCTTCGCTCGAGGCCCGTCTGCCCTCGCGAGCCGCCCGTTGGCTAATGCCGACGCTGACCGACATTTTCTTCATCGCCCTGGTGATGTGGATCTTTGCCAGCGGCCCCATGGGCTGGACGGCCCTCCTGGCCGACGGCGACACCGGTTGGCACATTCGCACCGGTGAGTTCATTCTTTCGCACGGTTATGTGCCCGATCACGACCTGTTCTCGTACTCGAAGCCGGGCCAGACCTGGTATGCCTGGGAATGGGGCTCCGATGTCATCTTCGCCCTGCTGCACCAGTATGGCGGCCTGAAAGCCATTACGCTGCTCGCCGGGGTGCTGATCATCGGGTCGGTCTCCATCCTGCTCGCCCACATGATTTGGCGCGGCGCGAACTTCTTCGTCGCTTTGCCTCTGGCGCTGATGGCCGTGGGAGTCTCTTCGATCCACTACCTGGCTCGCCCGCATATCTTCACTTTGTTCCTGCTGCCGATCTGCCTGTGGCTGCTCGATCGCGACCGCCGCGCCGCGCATTGGAGCGTCTGGCTGTTGATTCCCATCTCCGCGGTCTGGACCAACCTGCATGGCGGCTACATGGCGCTGATCGCCTGCCTCGGTTTGCTGGTAGCCGCCTGCGCCCTCGAGTGCGTGCCGGAGTGGATGGCCGGACGGCCCGTAGCGCGGCTCGCGGACCTGCGGCGCTACACGCTGCTTGCCGCCGGTTGCGGCGCGGCGACCTTCGTCAATCCGTTCGGCTATCGCCTCCATCTGCACATCGCCAATTACCTGCAGTCGGACTTCATTCACGACGTGGTCCAGGAGTTTCAATCTCCCAGCTTCCGCGGCGAGAGCATGCGGCAGTTCGAACTGTTGCTGTTCCTCGGCTTGCTCTCAGTGGGTCTGGCCCTGTGGCGCCCGGTGGCGCGCGACTGGGCCGCCATGCTGTGGGTGCTCTATTGGGCTCATCAGTCGCTCACCTCGGTGCGCCACGCCACGATTTTCGTACTGGTGGCCGGCCCGTTCATCGCCACGGTGCTCAGCGGCTGGCTGAACGAGTGGGTGGTCCGCCAACCACGCAAGTCAGTGGCCGCCATCTTGTCGAGCCTCGGCCAGGACTTGGCCCCTCGCTTCCGCCACGTCAGCGTCTGGATCTTCGTTTTTCTCGCCGTGCTGCCCTGGATCAACACGGAGCGCATGAAGTGGCCGACGGACTTCCCGAAAGAGAAGTTTCCCCTGGCCCTGATGCACCGGCACCGGCAGTTATTGCAGGAACGCCGGGTTTTCACCACCGACCAATGGGGCGACTACCTGATTTACCAGTCCTACCCGCAACAACGCGTGTTTATCGATGGCCGGAGCGACTTCTATGGAGCCAAGCTGGGCCGTGAGTACATGCGCCTGTTCGGCGCTGATCTGGAGTGGCAGAAGGTCGCCGACGAGCATCGCTTCGATGTCGTTCTAGCGCCCAAGGAATGGCCGCTGGTGGCGCTGCTGAAGCTGCATCCCGATTGGAAGCTGGTCGACGAGGACCGTCAGGTCAAGGAGAACCAGGCCTTTTTGTTCGTGCGCCGGTCGTCGCTCGAGAGGCGCGTGGAGGCCACTAACCGGAGTACTACCCGAGGGTTACCGGAGGACTGATTTTGGCCACGCGACTAATGAAAGATTTCCGTACCGCCGAAGGATTAGAGGAACGGCCCTCAGCGCGCCTGGGGGCAGGCATCACTCATGACGCTCAACGCTCACGTACTTCTCTGTCTCGGCCTGGGCCTGGCGGCCACCGCCGAGGACTTGTGGCGGCGCCAGATCTCGAACTGGATCCCGGCCGCGGCTTTGGCCGGCGGCGTGGCGCTCAACTGGGCGCAGGACGGCTGGTGGGGCGGCCTGATGGCCTTAGCCGGCGCAATCGGTGGGTTCTTCGTTTTCCTGGTCTTTTACGTCTTGGGCGGCATGGGTGGCGGCGACGTGAAGCTGATGGCGGGCTTTGGCGCCATTCTCGGCCCGTCGTTGTTGTTGTGGGCCGCGTTGTGGACAGCGGCCGCGGGCGGTGTTTTCGCCTTGGCGGCACTCGGTTTTTATCGGTTGAGGCGCTGGTGGCGGAATCGTCCGCCGGTGGCCGGAGAAGATTCGATTCCCTATGCGCCGGCCATTACGGTCGGCGCGTGGCTGGCTTTGTTGTCGCGTTGATGAGTTCGGATTTGTTGTTGGAGGAGCTTCGTTATGGATCGTAGATTTATGACCGTGCTGGGGGTGAGCCTGTTGTTCGCCCTGGTGGTTTCCAGTGTTTTTTACACGATCACCAATCGCGGTTCGGGTCCCGCGAAACCAGCGCAGGCCTCCGACACTAAGGACCTGGTGGTGGCGATCAAGCCGCTGCCGGTAGGCACCACCATCAAGCCCGGCGACGTGAAGACCATCCGCGTGCCGGTGGACCAGTTCCCCAAGGGCGCTTACGCCAAGGTGGAAGAGGTGCTCGATCGGCCGATCGTGAGCAACATCCTCCAGGATGAGCCGGTCATGGATGGCCGCCTGGCTGCCCGCAACAGCGGCGCGGGTCTGGCCCCGATCATTCCGGTCGGGATGCGCGCGGTCACCGTCCGTGTCACCGACGTAAGCGCGGTGGCCGGCTTCGTGATGCCCGGGATGCGCGTCGACGTTCTGGTGACCGGCCGTCCCCCGACGGCTACCGACACGATCACCACCACGGTGCTCCAGAACATGATGGTGCTCTCGGCGGGCACAACGATTCAGCCCGATGCGCGCGGCCAGGCAATGCAGGCGCCAAGCGTGACCTTGCTGGCGACGCCGGAACAGGCCGAAGTCCTCACCCTGGCCGGCAACGAAGGCCGCATCCAGTTGGTGCTGCGCAACGGCAACGACCAGGATCAGAAGGTCACCAGCGGCAAGACGATCAGCCAGCTCTACGGCTATGGCCGCTTGCCGGGCTCCGGCGGACCGCCGCGGCCGGCCGAGACCACCGAGCGTCCCAAGCGGGTCTGGCGTCCGGCCCCCACCGTCGCGGTGGCTCCGGCGCCGCGCCTGCCGGCACCGCCTCCGCCGCCCGAACAGATCGTCGTCATCCGTGGCAATACGCGGACGGTGGAAACCATCAAGTCCAGCAGCGGGGAAAACGGCTCCAGTGCGCCTCCGGCGAACCCCAACCCCGGCCCCGGACTCTAAGTCCGGCGAGCAGAACAACAAGAGAGCCAAGAAAGATTTTTGAGAGAGGTTTGATGTCATGAGGGTGCGAGAACTATTGGCGTTAATCATGTCGCTGATCCTGGCCGGAACAGCGGTTGCCCAGGAGCCGGCCACGGTCGCAAGTGCGGGCGGCATGACGATCGAAGATCTGCATGTCACCGTCAGCAAGAGCCTGGTGATCGACTACCCGGCCGACATCAGCCGCATTTCGACGTCGAACCCCGACGTGGTGGATGCCGTGCCGGCCACCTCGCGGGAGTTCCTGCTTCACGGCAAGGGACACGGTTCGGCGACGGTGGTGGTGTGGGCCAAAACCGGCCTGCGCACCATGTACAACGTCACCGTCGAGCACAACCTCGAGCCCATCAAGCGGCTCCTGAAGGATACGTTCCCGGGTGAGAACATCGGGGTCGTCGCCGGCCGGGATTCGGTTACGCTGATCGGCACCGTCAGCAACAAGGACGTCGCTGATCGCGCGCTCGCCGTGGCAACTCCACTCGCCAAGACCGTCGTCAGCAACCTCGCCGTCTCCGGCGGCCCGGTGAGCAAGCAGATCGTGCTCAAGGTTCGCTTTGCCGAACTCGACCGCACGCAGGCGCAACAGTTCGGCGTCAACCTGGTCTCCACTGGGGCGCTGAACACGCTTGGCTCGGTGTCGACGCAGCAGTTCAGCCCGCCCAGCGTTAACTCCGACGGCAAGCTCACCATTACGGACGCCTTGAATATCTTTGCCTTCCGCAAGGATCTCAACCTCGCCGCCCTGGTCAAAGCGCTGCAGGCGCAAGGCGTGCTCCAGATCCTGGCCGAACCCAACCTGGTGACCACCAACGGTAAGGAAGCCAGCTTCCTGGTGGGCGGTGAATTCCCGGTCCCGGTGCTGCAAGGCGGCTCGAACGCCGGCGCGGTCACCATTCAGTTCCGCGAGTTCGGTATTCGCCTGACGTTCAATCCGCTGATGACCGAAAACAACACGATCAAGCTTTACGTGAAGCCTGAAGTCTCGACGATCGACCTCGCGAACGCCGTCACGTTCAGCGGCTTCACCATCCCCGCCTTGGCTACGCGCCGCATGGAAACCAACATTGAACTGGGCGCCGGGCAGAGCTTCGTGATCGCCGGCCTGATCGACGACCGCGTCAACGAGAGCTTCAACAAAATCCCGGGTCTGGCCAACATTCCGATCCTGGGCACGCTGTTCCGCTCGCGCACGGAGAACCGCTCGAAGTCGGAACTGGTGGTCATCGTCACGCCCGAAGTCGCCACCCCGATCAATGCCGCCGATCCCAAGCCAGAACCGGCCTGGATGCGCGAGTTCATGCAGCGAAAGAATCCGGGTGACAAGGTCGGTACCGACATCGTGCCGGGCGCCGGTGGCGCCACCGTGCCCCCGATGCATCCCGGCCGTAAGCAGATGGACCGCGAGTCGGTCGGCAATGGGGCCGGTCAGCGTCACTCGACCATCGAACCGGTCGTCGTGCCGAACAAGGAAACGAAGGCGGAAACCAAGCCCGACACCGATGGTAAACGCAGCAAGCTGAAGTTCTGGGGCCGCAAGCCCGACGGCAAGGAAGTGCCGGTGAAGGGCGCGGTGAAGTCGACTGAGCAGTCGAAGCCGGTCGAAGGCACCGCCAAAGCGACTGCGTCGCCGGTAGAGAGTGAAGCCGCGGCCGAGACCGCGCCGGCTGCCCCGGGACAGGTTGCCCCGGTATCGGCTGCCCCGGTCGAGGTTGGCCCGACACAGGCTCCGGCTCCCGAAGCTCCGACCCCGGTCCCGGCTTCAACGACGCCGATCGAAGCGGCGCCCGTCGCTGCGGCAGCGACGCCTTCTCCGACGGAGACCAAGGCGCCCGAGCCGAAACCGGCCGAACCGAAGCCCGCCGAAGCTCAACCGGTCGCGGTGAACGTCATTCCGGCCGGCGATACTGGCGCCGGCCGCCGCAAGCTGTCGGCCGGCATTACCTCGTTACCCATGCAAGTTCTGACTCCTGCCGCCCCCGTTCCGAGCCAGGCGGCCACGCGCAACTCGAACGCGGGAGAACAGCAATAAGGCGAAACGAAGCCCATGCGGGAAGCACCACTCACAGCCCTGATCATCAGTCCGAACCGCACCCTGGCGCAGGAAGTCGCCTCGTCGCAAAGCGAGGCCCGCGCGTTCCAGGTGGTCGGAGACCTGAAGAGCTATCCGACCCAGCAAACGCTGGAACTGCGCTTACGGCAGTTGCAGCCCGAGGTGGTGTTGGTTGACCTGGCCACCGATCTCGATCAAGCCTGCCAGTTGATCGCGCTCATGGCGAGGCCGGAGATCCAGATCATCGGTCTCCATGAAACCAACGATCCCCACGCGCTCATCCAATCCGTCCGGGCGGGCGCCTGCGAATTCCTCTACTCGCCCCTCGATGCCAATCAGCAACGGGAAGCGATGGGGCGCATCCGGCGCATGCGCGCGCCGGGCGAAGCGCCCGAACCGGAGATGGGGCGCATCGCCGCTTTCGCCAGCGCCAAGCCAGGCTCCGGCGCCTCGACGCTCGCCACACAAACTGCTTTTGCGCTCCAGAAGATGAGCGGCAAACGCGTGCTGCTGATCGATTGCGATCTGATGGGCGGCACCATCGGCTTCTATCTGAAGCTCAATCATCCGTACTCGCTGGTGGATGCGCTCAATCAAGCGCACGAGCTGACCGCCGCCAGTTGGAGCAATCTGACGGTGAACGCCGGTGGCGTGGACATTCTGCCGGCGCCGGAGGCGCCGTTTAGCGGTCTGCTGAATCTGGGCGCGCTGCACGACGTGCTGCAGTATGCCCGGATGCAATACGACTGGGTGATCCTCGATCTGCCGGCCGTGTTCCAGAAGCTGAGTCTGCTGGCGGTCGCCGAAAGCGACAGTTCTTACCTGGTGTCCACTTCGGAGTTGCCCAGCCTGCACCTGGCCCGCAAGGCCGTCTCGCTGCTGGCGCAGATCGGCCTCGCCAAGGACCGCTATCAGGTGGTGATCAATCGCGTGAACAAGCGCGACAACATTAACCGCTCCGACATGGAAAAGATCTTCAACTGTTCCGTGCATGCCACCTTCCCCAATGACTATTTCTCGCTCCATCGCGTCGTGACGCTGGGTCAGCCGTTGGGGAGCGACTCGGAACTCGGCAAGTCCATTGAGAGCCTCGCGGGCAAGTTGGCCGGACCCGCGACGGCCGAAAAACGACGTTCGGGTGGTCTGCTCGAACCCAAAACGGCCTACTCGCAAGCCTGATTCAGGCTGGGGATGAACGAGAAGGAGAGCGTGAAACGCGATGGTACCGATTGCGGAAACTGGAAATAAGCAGCAGATGAGCTGGGAGCAGCGGCTCCTGAAGAACGCGGGCAAGCCCAAGGCGATGCTCAAGCCGGAGTATCAGGAGCTGAAGTTCACGCTCCACCGCAAGCTGCTCGACAAGATCAATCTCGAGGCGCTCGCCACGATTGACAACCAGCGCGTGCGCAGCGAAGTGCGCCAGGCGCTGATCACGCTGATCGATTCAGAGCCGACGCTGCTCTCGTCGCTTGAAAAGCAACAGATCTCCGAAGAAGTCCTGGACGAAGTCTTCGGCCTGGGACCGCTTGAGACGCTGCTGTCGGACTCCACCATCTCCGACATTCTGGTCAACGGCCACAAGCAGGTTTACGTCGAACGGCGAGGCCAGCTGGAACTCACCTCCGTGACCTTCCGCGACGACGCCCACCTGCTACGCATCATCGACAAGATCGTCAGCCAGGTCGGCCGCCGCATTGACGAGTCGACTCCGATGGTCGACGCGCGTCTGCTGGACGGCTCGCGCGTCAACGCCATCATCCCGCCGCTCGCCCTGGACGGGCCCCTGCTCTCCATCCGCCGTTTCTCGCAGGACAAGCTCATGCCGGCCGATCTGGTGGAAAAGAAGGCGCTCACCAAGGGCATGATGGAACTGCTCGAAGGCTGCGTTAAGGCGCATTTGAACGTCATCATCATCGGCGGTACGGGTGCCGGCAAGACGACTTTGCTGAACGCCCTCTCGTTCTTCATCTCACCCAAGGAACGCATCGTCACCATCGAGGACGCCGCCGAACTGCAGCTCAAACAGCCGCATGTGGCGCGCCTGGAAACACGGCCGGCGAATCTCGAAGGCAATGGCGCGGTGCGCCAGCGCGAACTGCTGATCAACAGCCTGCGTATGCGTCCTGACCGCATTGTCGTCGGCGAGGTCCGCGGCGAAGAAGCCCTGGACATGTTGCAGGCCATGAACACGGGTCATGACGGCAGCTTGACGACGATCCACGCCAACAGCCCCCGTGACGGTGTTTCACGTCTCGAAGTGATGGTCTCGATCGCCAACTCGAACATGCAGATCAACTCCGTGCGCCAGCAGATCGCCAGCGCCGTCCACGTGCTCGTGCAGGCCTCGCGTCTGTCGGACGGTTCGCGCCGCGTCATCAACATCACCGAAGTCACCGGTATGGAAGGCGACATGATCACGCTGCAGGACATCTTCGTCTTTGAAAAGCGCGGCCTGACGCCCGAAGGCAAAGTGATCGGCCGGTTTGCGGCCACCGGCATCCGGCCCAAGTTCTACGAGAAGCTGCTCGCCGCCGGCATCAAGCTCAGCCCGAGCATGTTCGATGAGGTGGTCGAGGTATGAGCTTTCTCATCATCGCGCTGGTCGTTTGGGGGATCTCGGTCGGCATCTGGTTTGTCGTCACGCAGGCTTTCAAAAATTCCGACCTCAAGCAGATCAAGAGCCGGCTGAGCGGCAAGGACCGGGGCGGCGAGAAGACCAAAGCCGCCAAGGCCACGCCCGCGTTGTTCTCGGTCGAAGATCCGACCCAGGGTAAGTTCGCCAAGCAATTGCTGCAGCGCTATGACTGGACCACCAAGCTCGAAGAGATGATCGAACAGGCCGGCGTCAAATGGAAGCCGGCCCGTCTGGTCCACACCTCGCTGGGCCTGGCACTGGTTACCTTTTTCATCGCCTGGAATTTCCTCGGGCCCTATCGCAACTTCGCCCTGCTGCTTTCGGCGGCGGCGGCGGCCCTGCCGTTTCTGCATCTGCGCCGCAAGCGCAATGCCCGCTTAAAGCGCTTCGAAGAGCTCTTCCCGGATAGCCTCGAGTTCGTCGCGCGTTCGATGCGGGCGGGCCATGCCTTCTCCGTCTCGCTCGAAATGATTCACCGTGAGTTCCAGGAGCCGCTCGCCAGCGAGTTCCGGCGCACCTTCGAAGAGCATAACCTCGGGCTGCCGCTCGATGTCGCCCTGCAGAAACTGGGGAAGCGCATCCCTTCGCTCGACGTTCACTTTTTCGTCTCGGCCGTGATGCTCCAGAAGCGTACCGGCGGTAACCTGGCCGAGATTCTCGACAAGCTGGCCGTCGTCATCCGTGAACGCTTTAAGTTGCGCGGCAAGATCCGTGCCATCTCGGCTCACGGCAAGATGACCGGCACGGCGCTCACCTGTATTCCGATCGGCGTCGCCGTGATGATGTTCATCACCAACCCGGACTACATCAAGTTCTTCTTCGTGGATGAAGTGGGGAACTACATGATGGGTGCCGCGGTGGTACTCCAGTTGATCGGCTACGGCTGTATCCGCAAAATCGTCGACATCGAAGTTTAGAGAGATCAATCCTATGATGCTGTTGATTACGTTCCTGGTGTTTGCGGCCGTGGCCGTGGCAATCTCGTTTATCGGGATGAAGCTTTGGGTGCAGCCCAAGGAGGCCATCGAGCGGGTCACCGGCACGGGGTATCACCAGGAAGAGACGCCGGTCCATCCGAGCCTCGTCTTCCGGGACCTGATGAACCGGCTGGGCGACATCATGCCGGCCTCGCCCAAGGACGTCACCGCCATGCAGAAGCGGCTCATTCGCAGCGGCTTCCGCGGGCAGAACGCTCTCAAAATGCTGTATGGTGCGAAGGTCGCCTTCGGTGTCCTGATGCCGAGCCTGATGGCGGTGGCCGTCGCCGGCGCCGACACTGACTCCACCAACAAGATGGTGGCCATCATCGCCGCCGCGGCCGCCGGCTTCTTCGGACCCAACGAATACGTCAAGATCCGTGGCCAGAAGCGGCAGAAAGAGATTCAACGCGGCTTGGCTAATGCGCTCGACCTGATGGTGGTTTGCGTGGAGTCCGGCCTCGGTCTCGATCAGGCCATCGTGCAGGTGGCCAAAGAACTGGAACACGCGCACAAGGAGATCACCGAAGAGTTCGCGTTGGTGAATTTCGAGCTCAAAGCCGGCAAGCGCCGCATTGAAGCTCTGCGCAACCTCGCCGATCGCACTTCGGTGGAGGACTTGAAGAAACTGGTGGCGGTCCTGATTCAGGCCGACCGCTTCGGCACCGGCGTCGCGCAATCGTTGCGCGCGCATGCCGATTACATGCGTGTACAAGCGCGGCAGGTCGCCGAAGAGAAGGCCGCCAAGCTGGGCGTCAAGCTCATCTTTCCCATCTTCTTCTGCATTCTGCCTTCGCTGTTTGTCGTCACGGTGGGTCCGGTCGTGATGAAGATCATCCGCGAACTGATCCCGATGATGAACAACATGTAGTTCCGGCGGCGATCCGCCGATAGACCAGTATCCGTTTAGCGTGGGCGCTTAAGACCCGGCTGAATTTTCTAGGGTAAGGAGACATTGAGATGGATGCATCGATGGTTCGGATTATCTGCGCGGTTCTGGCGATTGCTTTTCTCGGAGTAATCGTACTTCGCCGTCGCAAGGGCGCCGAAGACTAAGCGTAGGACATACGCTCCCGGCGCCCGCCGCTTCAGGTGAAGGGCGGGCCCCGGGAGAGCGGCCCCGCCGCCCGGCGGGCTTTGGCCGCAACCGTAGTTCAGTGGAGAGGGCCCGCGTAGCCGGGCCAAGTGGAGAGAGTGATTCGCGGCAGGTCCGAAAGCTGGTCCGCGAATCCGAGTGAATGTTCAGGGTCGAACTCGCGGCTGGTGGGCGGCGCGCGAGCCAATAAAAAGAGAGAAAAACGATGATTGCGGAGCGACGTACCATGCTGAGGACAAGAGTATTTTTGTGCTGGCTCATGCTTGTGGAAGGCTTGCTGGCAGCGCCTTTCGGGAAGGTGATTCCCATCGGCGGCCAAGCCTCCGATCTGGCTCTCGATGAAGCCCGCGGCGTCCTCTATGTCGCCAACTTCACGGCCAACCGGATCGAAGTCATGTCGCTGGCCGACGGCTCCATCCAAACGTCGATCAACGTGGCGGCCCAACCGGGTTCGCTGTCGTTGTCGCCGGATGGCCGCTGGCTGCTGATCTCGCACTACGGCGCCACGCCGACCGGCACCAATCCGCGCAATTCGCTGACGCTGATCGACCTGCCAACCAACAGCCGGCAGTCCTTTGTCCTGAACTCGCCGCCGCTGGGCGTTGCCTTCGGACTCGACGGCCAGGCGCTGGTGGTCACCACCACGGACTTCCTGCTGTTCGACCCGGTGCTGGGCACCACGCGGCAGTTGGACACCGTGCAGGGCGTGGTTTCGAAGACGATTCCGCAGCCGTCCGCCACGTTCCCGTCGCAGTTCACCACCGCCTCGATCGCCGTCTCGGGCGACGGGCTCACGATCTACGGCCTCACCGATACAATTCGCTTCCGCTATGACGTCAACAGCCGGGGCTTGTTCTCCGCGGGCTACACCTCGTCGCCGGCGCAGGCGCCGCGCGTGGTGAGCGTCAATCGCGACGGCACGCGCGTGGCGATGGGCTGGGCGCTGCATGACAAACGCGGCGTCCTGATTGCACAGCATCCCAATGCCCTCGGGCTGCTCAACGTGGGCAGTCACGTGGTCGATTCTTCCCGCGGCGTCATCTACACCCAGGTTCCCCCGGCCGCCGTCGCCACGACGACGCCGACCACTCCGACGACGCCCACGACGCCGACCACCGGCGGCGGCACTGGCTCCGGCACGCCCGCCGGGCCCACCATCGAGCAGGTGCTCCAGGTCGTCGACATCGACAACCTCGCCGTCCGCGAAAAGATCGTTCTTCAGGAGAACCTGGCCGGCAAGGGCGTCCTCAGTTCCGACAACAACACGGCCTATGTCATCTCTGATAGCGGTATCACGATTCTGCCGGTGGGCCAGTTGGGCCAGGCCCAGAAGCTGGCCCCGTCGGTGACGGACCTGATGTTTCTCGGCAACTTCTGCGACCGCCGGATCTCGACCCAGGAGTTCACGCTCAACGATCCCAGTGGGGCCGCCACTGACTTTACGATCACCTCTTCGATTCCGGGCGTGAGCGTCAGCCCGTCCACCGGCACCACGCCGGCTGTCATCCGCGTTTCGGTCGATCCGAACACCTACGCCAACACGCGCGGCACGGTGACCGGGCGCCTGACGATCAAGTCGAATGCGGCGATGAACGTGCCGCCCACCGTGCGCCTGCTCATCAACAACCGCGAGCCCGACCAGCGCGGCTCCACCGTCAACATTCCCGGCACGCTGGTGGACGTCATTGCTGACCCTTCGCGCGACCGCTTCTTCGTCCTGCGTCAGAACACCAACGAAGTGCTCGTGTTTGACGGCAACACCTACCAGCAGATTGCGACGCTCAAGACCGGTAACACGCCGACCCAGATGGCCATCAGCTTTGACCGCCGTTGGCTGGTGATCGGCGCCGACAACTCGCAGATCGCCCACGTCTACGACCTCGAAACGCTGCAGCCCTCCACGCCCATCATCATGCCCCCCGGCCACTATCCGCGTTCGATCGCCGCGTCGGGCCGCACGATGCTGGCGGCCTCGCGCGTCGCTGGACCGATTCACACCATCGATCGCATCGACATGACCGCTCGCGCGGCGACCGAGTTGCCGACGCTCGGCGTGTGGGAGAACAACATTGATGTCAACACCGTGCTGGTGGCCTCAGGCAACGGCAGTCGCATCCTCGCCGCGCAATCCACCGGCGGCTTGATGCTCTATGACGGCAACGCCGACACCTTCACCATCTCGCGCAAGGACTATACGTCGCTGTCGGGCGCCTTTGCCGCCTCGAGCTTCGACCAGTTCGTCGTCGGGAACCTGCTGTTCAACTCTTCGTTGGTGGCCACGCGCAAGTTCGATGCGGGCGCCGGCCAAACCTCCGGATTCACGTTCGTCGACACCAGCGCCATCCGCACGACGGCCGCGGCGGCTGACGCACCCGGCCAGATCCAGCGCGTGAATCTCTCGAACGGCTCCGACCAGCGCGCCACGCGCATGATCGAAGCCCCAGTTCTCTCTTCGCAGACGCAGCCCTTTACCCGCAGCATTGCGGCGCTGCCCAGCCGTACGAATCTGGTGGCCCTCACGGTGTCCGGCTTCACGGTGCTCCCCTGGAACTACGACGCCTCGGTCGCCCCGCCGCGCATTGAACGCGTGGTGAACTCGGCCGACGGCCAGCGCCCGGTGGCCCCCGGCGGCCTGATCTCGATCGCCGGACAGAATATGAGCCCGGTGAACGCCGCCACCCGTCAGATCCCGTTGCCCACGGCGCTCGGCGAGAGCTGCCTCACGGTGAACGGCATCCCCGTGCCGCTGATCTTTGTCAGCGAAAAGCAAGTGAACGCGCAGTTGCCCTTCAACATCGACGGCAACGTGACGATGATCCTGCGCACGCCTGGTGGGGTGAGCGACAACTTCAACCTGCAGATCCTGCCCACGGCGCCCGGCGTCTTCCGGCAGCAGGTGGACGGCCTGGGCGAAGTACCCTCCATCGTCAACATCCGCAATGGCGGTCTGGCCACAGGCTCGAATCCGGTCAAGCGTGAGGACCGCATCACGATCTTCCTCACCGGGATGGGCCGCACCTCGCCGCTGATCGAAGAGGGCTTGCCCTCGCCGAGTTCGCCGCTCGCCAGCGCGCTGGTGGAGCCCAAGGTCACCTTGGGCGGCCGTGTCCTGCCGATCGAATTCGCCGGCCTGACGCCGGGCCAAGTGGGTGTGTATCAGATTAATGCGAAGGTTCCGGCGGACGTGCCGACCGGCCTCGAAGTACCGCTGGTGATTGAACAGGGCAGTGTGACCACCTCGGTCCCGGTCCGGGTCATCAACTAGCACCAACCGGTCCGAAGCAGGCCGGGGAAGGAAGCAGAATTGTTCATGAATATCCGATTCCAAGTTCGCGCAGCCGCCGTGCTGCTGGCTCTGACGGCGAGTCACGCCGCCCTGGCTCAGAAGTGGGAAATTGGCGGCGGCGCGGGCGGCAGCTTCTACACCGGCAAAACGGTGAGCCGCTCAAGCCTGACGGCCGACGCCAAGTTCAATAACGGCTGGGGCGCCACGGGCTACGTCGGGCACAACATGTATAGCCTGGTGGGCGGCGAGCTGCGCTACACCTTTCTCAAGAACGACGCGCGCCTGGCTTCGGGCGGCACCAACGCCACCTTCGGCGCCAACGCCCATGCGATCCACTACGACGTGTTACTGCACGTCGCCAAGGCGGATTCGCCGATTCGTCCCTTCGTTTCGGTCGGCGGCGGCATTAAAGTCTTTCAAGGTACGGGCAACGAAGTCGTCGCTCAGCCCCTCGGCAACTTCGCTTATCTCACCAAGACCACCGAGTTCAAACCGCTGGTTACCTTCGGTGCGGGCGTGAAGTTCAACGTCAATCGCCGCATGGGTTTCCGGGCCGAAGTCAAAGATTACTTCAGCCAGTTCCCTCGCGAAGTGATCGCGCCGGCCAGCGGCTCCTCGCTCGCCAGCGGCTGGATTCATAACTTTGTGGCGATGGTCAGCCTCTCGCTTCTCTTGTAAATTTCAAGTCAATCATTGACGCGGCAAGGATATACTACCGAGTACTGTGTTTCTACGGGTCATGTATGTCTGGGTGCTGTTGGGATTACTTTACCTGCCTGCCGCTTGGGCGCAATTGCCCAAAGGGGTAACGGCAGACGCCAAGGGGTTCGTCGGTAGCAATGCCTGCCGCATGTGTCACCCCGACGTGATGCGCGACTTCTTTCGAAACGCGCACTACAAGGGACAGACCTCCAGTTGCGAGGGTTGTCATGGACCGGGTCAGGCGCACATTGAGGGCCGTGGCGACAAGACGAAGATCTTCGCTTTCTCCGCCAAGTCGACACGGCAAACCCTCGACAAGTGCCTTGAGTGCCATTCGAAGTCGATCCCTCGCGCGAATATTCGGCGATCAGAACACACGCAGGCCGACATCGTCTGTGCCAACTGCCACAGCATCCACAAGTCCACCACCCCGAAATTTCTCCTCGCCAAAAAACAGGTTGATTTGTGCGGCAATTGCCACACGCAGGTCCGCGCCCAGTTTTCGATGCCCTTCAAGCACCGCGTGAACGAGGGCACCATGCAATGTTCGGACTGCCACAACCCCCACGGCACCGATGCCCCCACGTGGCGCATGGGCCAGCGCCCCCATCTTGTCTCGCAAGGCCTGGTGAACGAGGAGCCCTGTCTCAAGTGTCATGTCGAGAAGCGCGGGCCGTTCCTTTTCGAACATGCTGGGGTACGCGTCGACGGCTGCGAGACGTGCCATAGTCCACACGGCTCGATGAACGCAAGGCTGCTCAAGCGCCCGGTGACTTTTACCCTCTGCCTCGAATGTCACAACGGCGCCGGCAACTTCGGACGGCAAGGGGACGGGATTGAGCTGCAATCCTCGTCCCACAACATGACCGACCCGCGCTATCAGAACTGCACCACCTGTCATGTGAAGATTCACGGTTCCAACTCGGACCGTCTGTTCCGGAGATAAGCCATGCAGAGACTGACGAAACTCGCTCTCCTCGGCGTTTTCTCCGTGGCCGCTCTCCTGGGTCAAGCCACCGTCGCGCCGACCAACGAACCCGTGGGACCCGCGCGCGGCACCAATATCGGCGGCTACAACATCCTGCAGAATTTCGAGACCGGCGTACGCTTCCACACGGTGGACGGCAACCTCGGCAAATACCGCTCGGACGTTAACTACGGCAACGGCCTGCGTCTGCTGTCGAGCGGCTTGCAGATCAATTCCCGCGAAGGCCGCGGTCGCTTCTTCGATGAGATCCTGCTCAACACGCAGGGCCTCGGCAACGACCCGTACCAGTCGGCCATTCTGCGCGTGCAGAAGAACAAGCTTTACCGCTACGACCTCACCTGGCGTCTGAACGACTACTTTAACCCCGCGCTCACCATCAGCAACGGCCAGCACCTGCTCAACACCCGCCGCCAGTGGCAGGACCATACGCTCACCCTTCTGCCTCAGTCGAACATCCAGTTCTTCATCGGCTACGGCCGCAACAGCCAGTCCGGCGCGGGTCTCTCCACCGTTCAGCTCTTCGACTCGCGCGGCAACGAATTCCCTTACTTCAGTGACCTGCGCCGCCAACAGAACGAGATCCGCATCGGTGGCGAAGTAAAAGTTTCGGCACTCAAGTTCTTCTGGCAGCGCGGTTGGGAGTACTTCAAAGACGATCCGCGGGACTACCTCCCCTCGCCTTCGGACGGCAACGACCCTAACAACGTCAACAAGCTCACCAGCTTTCAGCGCGCCGAGCCCTGGCGCGGCGAGAACCCCAGTTGGCGCGCCCATCTCTTCACCGAAGGCAAGCACTGGTGGGCGCTCAATGGACGCTTCACTTACGTCGAAGGCCAGCGCAACTTCATCTTTGACGAACTCGCGCTGGGCACCGCCCGCTTTGGCGCTCTGCAAAACCGGCAGTTCCTGGTCTTCGGCAATGGCCGCCGGCCCGTGCTCGCGGCCAATGTCACCGGCAGCATCTTCCCCACCGAAAAGCTGAGCATCTCGCAGCACCTCGCCTTCAACCAGACCCGGATGGAAGGCGATGCCACCTACCGCGAGTTCAGCAACTCCGCGCTCTCGTTCACGAACCTGAACTTCAACTTCCTGGGCATCCGCGCCATCACCAGCACCACCGACGTCAACTACAAGGTCACCCGCCGGCTCGGCGTCTTCGGCGGCTACCAGTTCACCGAACGCCGCATCCGGTCCGTTGAGCAGATCGCCGACGAGTTCGCGGCGGATCGCACGGCCGCCGAACAGACCAACCGCTTGCACACCGGCCTCGCCGGGATTCGCCTGCAGCCCGTCAAGCCGTTGCAGATCAACCTCGACGGCGAAATCGGCCGCGCGGATCGGCCCATCTACGGCCTCAGCGAACGAAACTTCCACTCGCTCGGCGCGCGGGTCCAGTTCAAGCACCGCTCACTCCTGTTGAGTGCGCAGGCGCGCAACCGCTACAACTTCAACTCGGTCTCGTTGTGGAGCCATAGTTCAAAGGGCCGCCACTACGCAGCCAACCTCACCTGGACCCCGCTGGAGCGCTTCTCCCTCGATGGCGGCTACTCCAAGATGCATCTCGACACGCTCACCGGGCTCGCCTACTTCGCCAGCGGCTCGCTCGTCAGCAGCGATAGCTCCTGGTATGTTAGTAACATTCATGCTGTGCATGTGTTGGGTCGCGTGATGCTGGCCAAGAATCTCGACCTCAGCGCGGGCTATACGCGCAATCAGGACTTGGGCGACGGCCGGTCAGTGGCCGTTCCCGCCAATGCCTTCGGCAGCAGCATCGCCGGATTTATCCAGGCACAGACTTTCCCGCTGCATTTCGCCTCGCCCCAGGCTCGGCTGTCCTGGCGTTTCCATCCCAAGATGCGCGCCAATTTCGGCTACCAATATTACGACTACCAGGAGCGCTTTCTGAATCAGCAGAACTATCGAGCCCACACTGGCTTCCTCAGCCTTTTGTGGGCCTTCTAGGCGGCGAATGTTTCTCGTCGCCACTATTGGCCTGCTGGCGATGTCCTTCTGGCTGATTGTCTTCCGCTTTACCGGGAAGCAGGAATCAAACTGGCCGTTGATCTTCTGGGGGTTGGCGGCCGCGCACGTCCAGACCTTCGAGGCCCTGAATCCCTACGTGGTCTGGTTCGGCGCCACGGTCGCGCTGTTTCTGCGCTTCGAGTTTCTGGGGCGCGCGTTCGTTCGCCTGTTCACTTTCCTGGAACTGCCGGCGCTGTGCTACATCGGCTGGAAAACGATCAACATCATCATGATGGGCTGAGCGCTTCATCGAGACCAACAAAAAGGGGCGAGCCCGAAGGCTCGCCCCTTTTCTGTTTCCGAAGAAAGCTTACCAGCGGTTGCCGCCGCCACCGCGGTTGCCACCGCCGCCGCCACGGCCGCCACGGCCACCACCGCCGCCGCCACGGTTGCCATAGCCACCGCCGCCGCCGCGATTGCCGAAGCCACCGCCACCGCCGCCCTGGGGCTTGGGACGGGCTTCGTTCACGTTCATAGCGCGACCGTTCAACTCGCTGCCATTCAACGCGGAGATAGCCGCTTCCGCCGCCGTCCGATCTGTCATTTCAACGAACGCAAAGCCACGAGACTGGCCTGTCTCGCGATCCGTTACGATGTTCACGCGCTCAACGGCGCCAAAATTAGCGAAAGCAGCATACAGTTCGTCTTGCGACGTCTGGAAGCTGAGATTACCGACAAAGATGTTGGTCATGGGATCCGGTCCTGAGTAAATTCGTCTCTGTCAGACTGCACTGAAATTCGATAAGGTCGCTCGAGGGAGAACCAAGAGGGGTCGTACCGTAGTGACGGCCGGAAGGCACACGTGATGAACGGGTAGCGGTCAAAGACCCCTTTAGAATAACAGAATTCGCCGCAAACCGATCTAGAACTACTACGCTTCTCGCGCCCAGGGCAATCCCGCTCCCGCGCGAAACTCCTCGATCCAGTTGCCGCGGCGCTGTCGCCACAGCCAATAGTCGTTCCGCAGGTCCGCCCAATAGTTCCCGCGGGTCGACGCTCTACCCGCCGTATCTCGCGTGAAGTGATGCGCATATTCGTGAATCAGCGTCGTCCCGCTGGCTTCGCGCAGGCCCAGAAACGTGAGGTAAAAGCGACTTCCGGCCAGGCCAGGTAAACTCTTTCGCGGCCCCGCCGACGCACCGCCCGTCCGCTGGCTATCCACGTCCAGGCGCAGCGTGTCCGATACAAAGACGTTGATCCGCCCCACCGCGAGGAACTGATCCGGAATCTCCGAATAGCTTTGCGTTCGGAGATACGCCTCGGCGAAGTCTACGTCGAAACGCAAACCGCTGTGGGCGAACTCGCGCCGGGCCGTCTCCTGAAAGCGATAAAAACGGTGCCGCTCGGCGTCAGTGAGCCCGCGTCCGTTATGCGCTCCGCGGTCGAAAAGCACGCGCACGGAGATCACGAGCGCAGTCCGTCGCGCCACCGCCGCCAGCAGCAAACTTCGCCGGCTCATGATTTGCATCGCTGCCGCTAATTGTAGAGCCAGTGCGGATACCGGCTGCGCACCCCGCCGGTCTTGCGGCCCAGCACATAAAGACCATCGCCGCGCAGATCCTCGGGCATGCCAAATTGCTTCAGCATCGTGGCCACCCACGCCAGTTCGGGCTTAGGCTCTTCGCGAAACGGGCCCGTCTCCAGCTTCACCACCTCAAAGCCGGCATCGTGCAGCAGCAGGTAGCCTTCTTTTGCCGTATACTCGCGCGCGTGCCGTGCGTCGCCATCCACCGGCGGCTTCAGATACGCCGGGAAGAACCCCGGATGATAGCCGTGGAGGATCGCCGAGATCGCCCGCAGACTCGCGATATTGGGCGTCGTCAGCAAGAAATGTCCGCCCACCTTCAGAATCCGGTTCACCTCAGCCAACAGGTGCATCGGGTCTTCTTTCAGGTGCTCGATCAGTTCGCAGCACAACACCGTATCGAAGTGTCCGTCCGGATACGGATAAGGGTCGTGTTCGGCATCGAACAGATCGATCTGGCAGGCGAAGCGCTCGCCGTTCGCCGAGGTCACCTCGCGCGCATCGGTCTTGCCGGCCGGACCAAAGTAGCAACCGCGCACTTCGCCGTAGCCCAGCTTGAAATGCAGCGCCGGCGTAATTTGCATGTAGGCGCCCATCTCGAGAATGCGTTGCGATGCGTCGCCCGCCGGCGTCAGTTCCAGCGTCTTCTGAAAGCGGGCGGCATGATGCTCCAGGTAGCCGCGGGCGCCCTCGTCGGCCACCCACTTGGCGACATCTTCGGGCTCGATCTCAGCGGTGGCTACTTCCGCGGCGGGAGCGGCGACAGGCGTCCGCCACGAGCGACCCTCCTTCACCGCGGTCAGGAAGTCGACGTAGTGTTCCGCCACCACGGGCCAACTGCACTCGCGCGCCACCCACTCGGCCGCGCGCGCGCCCATGGCCTGCGCCAAGTCCGGTCGCGCGATCAGCAAATTCAGATACTCGAAGATCAGGTCCTCTTCGGTCGGCCCAACGGGCACCTTCAGGCAAATCTCGCTCGGATACTCGCGGAAGGAACCCAAATCCGACACCAGCACCGCGCGCCCCAGGCCCAGCGCTCGCAACAACGTCCCCGAGCTCTCGCCCACCGTCGGATAACGCAGGTTCAGAATCACATCGCACGCGGCCATCAGGTTGGTGAAGTCTTCGATCGGCGTAAAGCCCAGCACGCGAACGGCGTGCCGCAATTCCAGCGTGCCCAGCAGATGGTCGAGTTGCAGATCCGGATGCGGCTCGCCCACCAGAATCATGCGAGCCGAAGGCTCCACGCGCAGCAAACGCCGAAATGCTCGCAGACTCTCGGCGATCCGCTTATAAGGTTTCAGGAAGCCGAACACGCCCACCAGCGGTGTCCGCGGACCCAGCCCCAGCTTTTCCCGCGCGCCCATCCGGTCCGCATCCAGCGGGATCCAGGCCCCGTGCGGAATCACGGCCGTCGGCCCGGCGAACCCGGCTCGCGACAAATCATCCGCGACGTATTGCGAATGCGCAATCGCTCCGCGCGAACGCTCCAGCAGCCGCCGCAACATCGGCACGCCTTCGTAATCGGGACCCACTTCCAGCCGGCGCACGCGCTCCGCAAAAGCCCGCGCCACCTCGCCGCCGTCGTAGGCCACGCCCTCGACATACGCGTCCCAGTTGTTCTGCTTGATCGTCCGCTCGGCGTGCAGATGATGCAGATTGCTTTCGTGCATCACCACCACGCCCGGATGCTCGAGGGCGAGCGAATAGGTGAAGTCGTGATAGGGGTTGTTGCCCATCTGATAGAGCAACGAGTCGTACTGCTGAGGGTCGAAGTTCGGCGGCCGTTCGGTGAACACGGCCACGTCCGCCTGATCGCGCAAAGGCTCGAGCAAGGCCGCTGAATAGTCGGCGATCCCGCTCTTCACCGGCGGCAAAGGAGAGAAGAACGCCACCCGAAGACGGGCCATCGCTAACGGACCAGTTCCATGGAGAACGTGCCCAGCGTAAAGGGCACCTTAAAAAGCAGCGGCGTCCGCTGCGGATCGCGGCCAAAGAAGGCCTCGAACGTGAAGTCGGACTTGGGCCCCTTCACGAAACCGATCAGCCGATCGGCGGGCGTCATCGTGTCGCCGACCTTGATCTTCTGCTCGCCCGCATAGTCGAAGCGCACCTGATAGGTGGCACCGAAGTTCACCGGCTCCAACGCTGGCACCTTGCCTAACGCAATCTCGCGCCGCACAAACTGCAAGAAAGTCAGCGCATCTTTTGGACAACTCGGCGTCGAGAAGGTCGTCTTGCCACCGCCATCCATGGTCTTGCGCGTTGCTTCACCGCCGGCAAATTCTACCTTTTCCTTAGACTTCCGCTTGCCATGTACCAGACTCTTGTTGAACTCGATGGAGCAATACTGCGCCGACGCCAGCGACTTGAATTCGTCGATCACGGCAAAGCCGGGAATCGACGCATCCATGCGCATCTGGAAATGCAGAGCGGGCTGGCCCTTTTCGGTCTTCGCCGGGGACGACGACAACGTCGCTTCCCCCAGGCTCAAGCCGCTGGCCCAGTTAATCGTGTAACGCAGCGATTCCTGCGCCGCCAAAGGCAGCGTCAGCAGTCCGACTAGGAAATACTTCATGAACGAGGCACCGGTACGGTCTTGGCGGTGACACTCCGCGCCCGGCTTTCCGATGCCACCTCATAATAGGCGGCCAACGTCTCCTGCGCAGCGCGGTTCCAGTGAAACAGCGTCGACCGCTGTAATCCCAGACGTCCCATGCGCGCGCGAAGTTGCGGATCAATCAGCAGGTCGTTCAGCGCTCGGCCCATCTCGTCCGTGTTTTGGGGATCGAACAGCAGCGCGGCCGAGTCGGCCACTTCCGGCATCGCCGACGTATTGCTGCAAGCCACGGCCCGGCCACAGGCCATCGCCTCCAAAATCGGAATGCCAAACCCCTCGTAGAACGACGGGAAACAGAACACGTCGCACGCCGAGTAGTAGTGCGCCAACTCGTCATCGGTCACAAAGCCAAGGAACACGATGCGATCCGCCACTCCGCTCGCTTTGGCCGCCGCGCGAACCGTCGGCGAGAACCACGTATCTTTGCCGGCAAACACCAGCCGATGCGGCAGCTCCGGATGCGCCTTAATCACGTTCTCAAACGCCTTGATCAGCCCCAGATGATTCTTGCGGGGCTGCAGATCGCCCACCGTCAGCACGAACGGCCAAGCCACATCTTTGTGACGCAGCAGCCAAGTGGCCGCCGTCTCCTGCGGCACCGGACGAAACTGTGGCGACACGCCGTTATGAATCACCGCGATGCGATCCGGATCGAGATCGTACGCCTTGGCGACCGACCGCCGAGAGAACGCGCTCGGCGTGAGAATCCGGGCCGCCGCATGCACCGTCCGCTTCACCGTCACGCGCAATTGCATCGCGCGCGCCTTCGAAAAATAGCTCGGATACTCCAGGAAGCTGACGTCGTGGACGCTCACCACGATCGGCACCGGACACACCAGCGGACTCGTGTACTGCACATGCAGCAGGTCCGGCTTCTCGCGCATCAGACTGAGCGGGATCTCCGCGCCCAAGCGTACAAACGGGTTCGTGGAAACCGATTGCGTCCGAAAGCCCTGCGGGATGGCCGGCAGCGCCTCGGGGGTCGAAATGTAGGTGACGAATTCGCTTTCTCGATCTTCTTGCGCGAAGCACGACAAGAGGTTACGAATGTAGACCTCATTGCCGGTCAGTTTTTGCCCGATAGCGTGGGCATCGATCGCGAATTTCATCCCCGTGCGAGTTGCGTGGTTCAAAGCGTCCGTTATTCCCAGTATAGTTGACGGACGCCAGCTTCGAAACGATACCGCGACTTAGATCCGGTTACTTTCCAGTGAAATCCAGGCCGCCGCCCACGTGTAGTGTTTTTCGTATAACTCCCGCCCATTCATAGCGATGCGGTCGCGCTCGTTTTCACTTGTTAACAATTGAGCAACTCCGTCGACAAATTCCTCAGCCGTGTTCGCCCGGCGCAGCCCGCCACCAGCGTCGAGTCCTTCCGCGCCCAAATCGGTGGAAATTACTACAGTCCCGGCGGCCCAAGCTTCGAGGATTTTGAGCCGCGTGCCGGACCCGGACCGGATCGGCACCACCGCTACCTGCGCCGCCGCCAATTCCCGCACGGCATCCTCCACTGGACCCGTCAACCGCACCCGTGGCAAGCCTTCCACCAATCCGGCGACAAATTGCGGCCCCTTCCCGATCAAACGCCACTCCAACTCCGGGAATCGCTCCGCCAGACGCGGCCACACTTCGCGGGCAAACCACCGCACCGCCTCGATATTCGGTGGAAACTCCAAGTTGCCCGAAAATGCGATCGTCCGCTGTTTCGCTACCGCCGGCGGATCATGCCAAGGAATCGCATTCGGATACACCACCGTCGAGGGCAACCCCACCCGTCTGGCGTCGGCTTCGGAGGTCACCAGCAGCACATCGAATGCCGACAGCCGCTCCCGCTCGCGCTGCCGATTCGCCGCCGCAAAACGCCGCCACACCCAAGCCATCGGCGCGCCCTCGGTTTGCGCTCGGGTCTCATAGAAGACGGATTCGATGTTGTGCAAATCGCACGCCAGACGCCGCACCCGCGGACGCAGCAAGCCGGCATACGGCGAAGTCCAAAAATGCTCAAGGCAGCCGAAGTCGTAACGACGTTCACCCAGCCACGCCGTCATCTGCCCTTCGAACCCGCCAAAGCGATCCTCATGCGGCGGAATGAAGCGCCACAGCCGATCAAGATTGCGCATGGCCTTGGACAACGCATCCTTCCGATGCGCGGGCAACTCGATCGTCAGAACGTCCCGCGCCAGACCTCGCGGCAAAGCCGCCGCCGGATCCGGCGCACCGGGCTCATGAAACAGAATCAGATCGAGCGCGTAGTTCGCCCTCAGATAAGTGGCGAGCGAGGCCGTCCGCAGCGCCCCGCCTCCCACGGCCGGGAACGGCGCCTCCGGACACACCAGCAACGCACTCTTACGCTCGCCGGATGGCTTCGGCATACACTTCCCGGGTCTCTCGCGCTGTCCGCGCCCAACTGAACTGCGCCGCCCGCCGTTGCGATCGATCCCGGTCGCGTTGCACCACCCGCAGCGCCGCCGCCCAACCTCGCACGTCCTCCGCGTCCACCTTCATCGTGGCGTCGCCACCGGTTTCCACCAACGCCGCATCGCGCGACGTAATCACCGTCGCGCCGCATTGCAAGGCCTCGAGCACCGGTAAGCCGAAGCCCTCATACAAAGACGGATAGCAGACTGCCCGCGCCCCCGCGTACAACGCCGGCAACTCCTCATCCGCCACCGCTCCTAAGCTCCGCACGCCCTCCTGCTCGGGCAACGACCCTCGCCCCACTACCCACAACTCGGCCTCGGGCTCCGCCTCGCGCACCAGCCGAAACGCCTCCAGCAGGGTCCTCAGGTTCTTGCGCGGCTCGATCGTCCCCACGCACAAAAAGTAGTTACCAGCCCGCGGCGTCACCGGCTGGAACCGCGCCGCAGCGGCCAGCGGCACCGCCACGACGTCTTCGGCTTTCACTTCAAAATGAGCCACCACTTCGCGCCGCACCGCCTCGCTCGGCGTCAGGATCAGCGTGTAGCGCTTCAACCGGATGAGCCAAGGCACGCGCCGCCGCACGCGGTCGCTGGCGTCGTCGAACTTCCAGGGCGACAGGTCATGAATGGTCAACACCGCGGGTCGCCGCTTCAGATACGGGACGCTGAAGTCCGTCCCATGAAAGCAATCCACGCCCGCTAAACGACGGTTCAGTCCCCAGAACCACCAATAGCGATCCAGCCCCTGCGGCGGAGCGCCCAACTGATCGGACACCAGCAGGAAGCGATCCGCGGGAAACTCCGCCGTCAACGCCGCCTGCAGTTCGATGACATAGCGCCGGATGCCGCCCACCGGCCCGGCCAGCGGCGTCCCGTCCAGCGCCACCGTCAACGCTGCGCCTCGAAGTAAGCTCGCTTCACGTCCACCCGCCACAGAATCAGAAATCCCGCAATGAAGAACACGATCAGCGACAGAATCGATACCCGGTAACTCCGCGTAAATTGCATGGCCAGCCCGAACACCAGCGGACCAATCCAACTCGTCCCCCGATCACTCACTTCGTACAGCGCAAAATACTCCGCTTCCCTGCCCTTCGGAATCATTAGCGAGTAAGTGGACCGGCTCAGCGCCTGCGTCCCGCCCATCACAAACCCCACCAACGCCGATAGCGCGAAGAACTCGGGGGTGGAGCGCACAAACCCATACGCATAAATCAGCACGCCCGTCCAGATCACCAGCGCTAACAGGATCGCCCGCTGCGCCGTTACCCGCTGCGCAATCTGGTCAAACGCCATCGCCCCCGCAAAAGCCACAAACTGTACCATCAGAATCGCCAGCGTCAGCGTGCCCATCTTGATGCCCAGTTCGTCGCTGCCGAACTGCCCGGCCAGCGCGATGATGCTTTGGACAGCGTCGTTGTAGAGCAGGTACGCCACCAGGAACTTCAACGTCTCCGGGTACAGCCGTAAGTCCTTCACCGTATGCACCAACTGCATCACGCCCGTGGCGACGAGATTCTGCCCCGCGGCCAGCGTCCGTTGCGGGCCGCGATTGCGCAGCACCGAAAGCGGAATCAGCGCCCACGCGCCCCACCATAAGCCCGCCGAAGCCAGGCTGATCCGCACGGCCAGCCCTTCGCTGATCCCAAGTTTCTCCGCGTTCTGATACAGCAGCAGATTCAGCACCAGCACCAACCCGCCGCCCAGATACCCAAGGCCCCAGCCGCGCGACGACACGCGGTCCCGCTCCTCGGGCAGCGCCACATCGTTCAGAAACGAGTTGTAGATGATATTGGCGCAGCCAAACGAAACGTTGGCCACAATGAACAGTGCCCCGCCCAGCAGATAGCGTGTCCCCTCCAGAAAGTACATCCCCATCGTGGCGAACGCACCGAGGTACGCGAACACCCCCATCAACTGCTTCTTGCGCGACCCATAATCAGCAAAGGCGCCCACCATCGGCAGGAAGAGTACCTGCCCGATGACGGACGCCGAAATGCAGTAACTCCAGATCGAGCGCGGTTCGAGCGCCATGCCGAACGGGTGCACGAACCCGTCCGCATCCGCTGCCGCCTTCGCCAGTGCCGTCAGGTACGGTCCCAGAAAAAGCGTCAGTACCGTCGAAGCGAACGCCGAGTTGGCGAAGTCGTAGAAATACCAGCCTCGCTGCTCACGCAGCCGTGCTTGCTCGGGCGTCATTCGCCGTTATTGTCGCATTACCAGTCCACGACGCTGCCGTCTTCGGCATCGTAGCTTTCCGGATTCTTCCAGTCATGACCGATCTTATCGGCCATCTTGTTATCGTCGAGCTCGACGCCTAAGCCCGGCGTCGTCGGCAGGTCCAGGTAACCGGTTCGCACCTTGAAGGGCTGCTTCACATAGCCCTCGCCCAGGCTCACCTGCTCCTGAATCAGGAAGTTTGGAATCGACGCGGCCAACTGCACCCCAGCCGCGAGCGAAATCGGCCCGAGCGGATTGTGCGGCGCGATGCTCGCGTAGTAAGCCTCCGCCATACCTGCAATCAGACGCACTTCGGTGATGCCGCCCGCGTGGCACATGTCCGGCTGTAGAATCGTCGCCGCCTTGCGCTCCAGCACCTCGCGGAAGCCCCACTTCGTAAACACGCGTTCGCCGGTGGCAATCGGCAGATGCGTGCCTTTGGCGATCTCGGCCATCACGTCGTGATTCTGCGCCTGGCACGGCTCTTCGATGAACATCGGGTTATAGGGCTCCAGCCCCTTGATCAGCAGCTTGGCCAGCGCCGGCGAAATCGCCCCGTGGAAGTCGATGCCGATGTCGCACGTATCGCCGACTGCCTTGCGCATCGCCGCAAACCGCTCCACCGCGTACTGCACTTCCGCCGGCGACTCCACATAACGCGACGGACGCCGCTTGGCGGGCCCCGTCTTAAACGCCGTAAAGCCCAGCTTCACCTGCTCCTGCATCTGCTCCGGCCGGCCGGAATGCGCGTAAACCCGTACGCGATTGCGCGTCGGGCCGCCCAGCAACTCGTAGACCGGAACGCCCAGCGCCTTGCCCTTGATGTCCCACAACGCCTGGTCGATGCCCGAAAGCGCACTCGTCAGAATGGGGCCGCCCCGGTAAAACGCATGCCGGTAAATCGCTTGCCAATGATGCACCACCGCGCGCGGGTCCTTGCCGACCAAATAGGGCTCGATCTCTTTCACCGCCGCCTGGCACGTAATCGCCCGGCCTTCGGTAATCGGTTCGCCTAACCCGACGAAGCCCGCGTCGGTGTGGATCTTCAAGAACATCCACCGCGGCTTCACCAGGAACGTCTCGAGCTTGGTGATCTTGATCTTCTCTTTGGGCTTTACCGGCGCGTTCTTCTCAACCTGGGTTTGCGCCGCGAGCGGAATCGCGGAAAAAGCAGTGGCCAACAGCGCCCGGCGGTTCATCGCCTGATGACGCACCCACTCACGACTGGGGAGTTGCATGAAGGCTAAGCTATCACACCACCATCAACAGACCGCACTCCCAATGCCGGCGCGTAAAGTGGTTCCACACCACCCGCGCCCGGCCCTGCTGCTCGCCAATCAGATACTCCACCTCCTGGCCGATCGCCAGTTCGCCGCTCGCATAAGCCATGCGAAATCCCAAGCCGCTCCGGTCCAGCAACCGGCCATCCACCTGCAGCCCTTCGGCTCGCAGCCATACCTCGCCATGCGCCGGCTGCCGCAAGCCCCAACGCCGTTCACTGCCCGACTGGTTCCAAGCCATAAGCCTTCACCTTGCGCCCTAGTGTTTTCGTCGAAATCCCTAATAAACCGGCGGCCCTTCCGTAGTGGTGACTCGTCTCCTCCAGCGCCCGCCGGATCGCCTGCCGTTCCAGCGCCTCCAGATTGTGCGACGCCTCTTCCGCCCTCGCCGTCTTCGGCAACTGCAACGCCTCAGCGGTCAAGCGCCCATCGTCCACCAGCACGGCCGAACGCGACAGCACATGCCGCAACTCGCGGATGTTGCCCGGCCACGCATAAGCCTTCAGCCGGGCCCGCGCCTCATCGGTCAGCACGATGTGCGGATAGTTCCGCGCCAGATGCTGCAACGCCAGCACCTCCACGTCCTCGGGCCGCTCCCGCAGCGGCGGCACCTGCACTTCCATGCCGCTCAGCCGATGGTAGAGGTCGTGGCGAAACTTCCCCTCGCCAATCATCTTTTCGAGATTCTGATTCGTCGCCGCGATCACCCGCACATCCGCTGACACCTTGCGCGTGCCGCCCACGCGGAAATAAGGCACATGATCGAGCACGCGTAAGAGCTTCGCCTGCAGCTTCGCATCCAGTTCCCCGATCTCGTCGAGAAACAGGGTGCCCTTGTCCGCCAGTTCAATCAGCCCCGGCTTGCTGCCCAGCGCCCCGCTGAACGCGCCCTTCTCATAACCAAAGAGTTCACTCTCCATCAAATGCTCGGGAATTGCCGCGCAGTTGATGTCCACCCAGTCCCGGCTCGCGCGCAAAGAGAAATGATGAATCGCGCGCGCGATCACTTCCTTGCCGCTGCCGCTTTCGCCCGTCACCAGCACGGCTTCGTTGGTCCGGGCCACCCGGCGCACGAAGTCCAGCAGTTGCCGCATCCGCACGCTGGCAAACAGCGCCTGGACGCCGAGCAGTTCCCAGCTTTCAGTTTCTGGCATACGTAGGTATGCACTGCATTTCGGACAAAATGTCCGAAATGTGAACGCAGAATCGGTCAACCTGACCGGTTAGTCCGTCGCGTAGTTGATCTCGAGCCGCCGCACCGCGCGGCTCGCCAACCACAGCACCAGCGCCGTCACTCCCACCAGCCCGAGAATCGCCATCGTCGCCGCCGCCGGCTCCGCCGGCACCAGAATCAATCGCATCACCACCGGCATCCCCTCATTGGTCGGCGGCGGCAGCGGACAGAGCGATTGCAGGTAATACAGCACGCTAATCTTCTGCAGCAAGCTGGGCAGGAACCCGTTAACGGACTCCCACAACAGAATTACCGCCGCCGGTACAATCGGATTCCGCAGCAGTAAGCCGGCCGCCAGAAAGACACTGCCATAGCCTACGCAGCCCAGCATCGCCGCCAGCGTGTACCACCACAGATGGCTCGGTCCCGCCCCCTGCCAATACGACTGCACATCAGCCGGGTCCAGCCCCCACAACATCGCCCAAAACATCAGTACCGTCCCCGCCCCGAAGATCACCGCCGAGGCCACCAGCCCCGCCCCGTACTTCCCCAGCAGCAGTACCTCTCGCTTCACCGGCGCCAGAAACCAGAAGTGCAACGTCTTATCCAGCATCTCCCCGCGGAACAAGTTCATGAAGATGCCCAGGCATCCAAAAAAGATCGCCAGCCGCAGATAGAAGTACTGAAAGACACCGGCCAGCACCTTCGTATCTTCCTCCAGCGACGCCAGCGGACTCTGACTCTTACTCGTCAACTGATCGTTGACAAAGTGCAGGTCATAGCGACGCTGCCCGTCGAAGTACTGCATCATGCGATGCCGCTCCTCCGGCTGATCCTCCTCGCGCGACCGATTCCGGCGCCGCCGGCGCTCGAAGTCGTAATCGCGCAGCGGCGAACCCAGCCGGGTCCGCACGTCCGCGTAGCTCTCCCCCAGCTGCGCCGTCTCAATCGTCTCGCGCGCCGTCACGTGCGAGCTCCACCGCTGCCGCTTCCACTTCACATCCAGGCTGTGTCCTACGAAGATCAAGGCGGGAAATAGCGCCAGCACATACACCCACAAACCGCGCTTCGAAAAGAACGCCTTGCCCATCTCCAGGCGGGCAATCGTCATCACCTGTTTCACTCTGAAGCTCATCGCCCGCCTCCGATCAGATACTCGTACAACGAATCAACGTTGGCGTCCGATTGCACAATTCTCTCGATGTTATGCCCGCCTAGCACAATCTGGTTGAGTAAGTGCGAGAACCGTTCGCGGCTTCGTGTCAGCACCAGTAGTCCCATACGATCCGCATGCAGCCGCACCTCGGTAATGTGATCCTCGGCAAACAGCAGCGACGCCACGCGCGCCGCATCCGGACAGCGAATCAGGAACTGGCTGGGGTGCTCGCTCATCTCCTCGCGTACGTCGTGGATCTGCCCCTCGGCGATGATCGACCCGTTCGCAATCAGAATCACCTGATCCGAGATGACGTCCACTTCCTGCAGCACGTGGCTTGACAGAATCACGTGCCGCCCCAGCGCGGCATACTCGCGGAACAGCGCGATCGTCTCGGCCCGCACCAGTGGATCGAGCCCGTTCAACGGCTCATCCAAAATCAGCACGTCCGGCTCATGCGCGATCGCTTGCGCCAGCCGGATGCGCTGCCGCATGCCCTTCGAGTAACCAGCCACCTTGCGATGCGCCGCTTCCCGCAGCTTTACGCGGTCAATCGCTTTCCACGTCCGCTCTTCGACCTCGCGATCGTCGTAGCCATACAACTTCAGCGCCGCCGACACGAACTGATAGCCCGTATAGCCACGCGGCGCCGCATCGAACTGCGTGCAGTAGCCCGTTTTCCGCATCAGCGTTTCCGGATCACGGGGCGACATCCCGCGCACCGTGATCGTGCCCTGATCCGCATGGATTAACCCGCACATCAGATTCATCAGCGTCGTCTTGCCGCTGCCATTCGGACCCACCAGGCTCGTGATCCCGGGCGGTACCTTCAGGGAAACCCGGTTCACGCCCAGCACTTCGCCGTAGAACTTCGAGACTTCGCTAAAGACGATCTCCGCGCTCACTT
>JBGAHE010000126.1:0-19714 GCA_044226365.1 Bryobacteraceae bacterium | reverse complement strand
TCCCACGCCGGCCGATTCCACACCGACCCCGACCGCACCCGCTCCCACGTCACCGCCACCTTCTCCGCCTCAATCGGCGCCCGCAAAAACGCCCCCCAATCCAACGACCACCGGTTAAACTGCTCAAAACACAACACGCCCGTCGGATCCACCCCAGTAACGTGCGCCCGCGCACTCGACCAAGCCCACCTCTCCGCCGCCCCCACCAACTTCGCCCGCACCGGGTTCAGCTCCACATACCGCAAAAACGACTTGAACCCCAAATCACTCAACAACTGCGCATCGAACCGCGGCGACCAGTTCGTCGGCCCCGCCCTGAGGTAGCGAGTCCACCCCCGTTTGCGCCGCCGCGATCCCCCCAGCGACCCAAACAACAACCACGGCGCCCCCCGATACTTCTGATTGAGAAACCGCGAAAACTGGCCCTGCATATCCCGCATCGCATTGGAGATCGACTCGGCATCGGAAGCCTCAAAAATCCAATGACCATGATTATGCAAAAAGCACCACCCATGCACCTTAACGCCATACCGCGCCGTATACTTCCGCATCAGTTCAAACGACCGAGCGAAATCCTCCTCATCCCGGCAAACCCACTGCCCCTTATTCCCCCGCTGGGTAATCCCGTATAACCGTCCAGGCTGAAAGTTACGCAAACCACGCATACCAACTAGTGGATTCCCAGCCCCCAAAATCTCAACTCTTTTGCGGGCACTCCCCCATCCCCGATGCGGGTGCCGAGGCGGAAGCGACTACGCCCGCCGTGGAGCACCTAAGCTCATGCCGTCAGAGTCAGTCACCGCGAATCTTCTACCCCCATCTCTCTGAAAACACTCCTCGACCGCCGGTTCACCGGCCTAGTCTCTTCCGGCTCGCTGCTACTCTCGTCTCGGGAGAACCTATCCATGCCTGCCTACACCGACTTCGACTACGATACCCTTCCGGTCCCCGATCATCACTCGGGTCGCGATTGGATTCTGCTGCCCGCAGCCGAATGGCGAGCCCTTTGCGAAGCCCGCCGCCGCGCGGACGAAGCCGAACTGAAGCAGAAGCACCCGGACCATCGCGTGGTCCTCATCAAAAGCCACCCCACTTACTCCCCCCACCCAGGCGCATCTCTGGCCGCTCGTCAACGACGCGATCATCGCCGTGATCGAAAAGCATCCCGTCGTCTACGACGAGGTCTGCGCCTGCGTCCGCGCCACGGTCGAGGCCCACCGCGGCTGGCGTAACCCTCACCCCGTCAGCGTCGAAACCCCTCGCCATCTCCAAAAGAAAAATAAAAGTTAGCAAACAAACCCGGCGATCTCGATCAAAACAAACGATCTCACCCCTCAGGTTCCCCAGGTTACCCGGCAGACCCGAGCTTCCGATCGCAGATCCTTGCCCCGGCTCAAAGTCGATCGCCCACCCGACGGCGGTCACGTCTCGGGCCCTCGAGGGAACTGACTAATTCGACGGGACTTGCGTGCTCCCCGTGATACACTGCAAAACTCGCGCCGTGCTGAGAGGAGAAATTCCGCGTGACTGTTCTTCCCGGGACGCAGGTCCAGGTTCGTTTCTATCAGTTTTCGGGCCTCTATCCGCCGTTGTACGAGGCTCGGCATCAAGGCAGCCTGAATCTAGCGTCGGTGAACGCCGGAAATTCGAATGGCCTCTGTGTTGGCCTGGGCGGGGTGAATGGGGGCTTTCTCGATGCGCTCACCAAGGCGGGGCAGAAGCGCGCCAACCTGTCTCCCCATCAGGGATGTAATCCCGGCGCCTATGACGACTATCAGGACCGCCACCTTCAGCTCTTAAGCAAAGCGGCCGGCGCGACCGCCTCCGCGGCCTACAGCAATGTCGACCCCTGCCGCTTCTCCTATGTCAACGCGGCTCAGGTGAGCAACGTTGCCGGTTGGTATGAAGGCGTCTGTTTCGTCGATGTTTTTGATTCCCAACTTTGTCCCGATGGCAACCCCAAGAACGTTGCGATGCTCTACGTGGCCCCGCCTTGCGATAGTAACTACGCGACTCCCACCGCTTTCCTGAGTGCGATTGAAGCGACGGCCAGTCACATCATCAGGGCCATTGCGGGCTACAACGCCCTCGCGGCTCAACAGCAATTGCCGGTGATCGAGGCGCTGCGCAATACGCTTTACAGCTCAAACATCTATAACCAGAATCTGAAGGTTCCGGCCGCTGACATCGCCGGAGCCATCCTCGCGGGTTTCGCCGCGGAGTTGCGGCTTCAACCCCACTGCGGGTTGCAGGAACTGCAATTCCCAGTGGGTTCCGGTACGCAAGGCGAACTCTTCGGTTCGCTGCAAAAGGCGCTCGGAGGCACTCCCGGACCGAATCCGCCGAACTTACCTATCAATGTGCTGCCTTTCGAAGGCGATGAAGTGGATCCCAACAACGATGACGATCCGCGGAGCGTCGAGATGGACGTGATTCAGTCCCAAGGCGCCAGTGCCGCCAACCTGCGCGTGAACGCCGCCAAAGTGGAGGACGCCGCCGCTGCGGTTCGTCGGGCCGTGGATCAAGTGGACCAGATACTCCAGCAGGGAGGCCACATTGATCCGAAAAGTCCTTATCAACGTGTCCAACTCCCGCCCGCCTCGCAGTACGAATCTCCGCAGTCGGGCTTGAATACGGACAATCCCTACCAGGTGATGGTGTCGCCCCCGGTGCCGACGGCGGCTGTGTTTGAAACGGCGGCCGGCGAGGAGGCGGGCAAGGTACTCGATGCGGCGGACGCGGCCCGCCAGGCGGCCTTGCAAGCCCTGGACGCCGCTACGCCCACCGATCTCGAAACTCATCGTGCTGCGGTCCGAACGCAGGCCCAGGCGGCCTCCGAAGCCGCCGATGCGGCGGACGAAGCGTATGCCGACGCGGCGCGGCGATATGGCTCCGGGCACGCCAGAACCATGGCCGAGAAGACCGGCGCCGAGTTCGCCAGGCGAGCCTGCACCCAGACGAATCGGCTGGCGGAAACAGTGGACCGCTTTGCCGCCCGTCGCCGCCGGCTCCAGGCCATACAGGACCAGCTCGATTTGGTCGCCTACCGCAAGCGCGTGGCGAAGATCATTGGCGGCGTGGCCGCATTCATTACGGCCGGGGGGTTGCTGTGGGGCTTCGTGTTTGGCGGCGGCCGCAAGGTGGTCTCGGCCGGTGTAGCCCGGTTCGACATTAAGGACCTCGAGATTGACGTGGCCGATACGGTCACGTCGGTGGACGTCGACGTCCCGCTGGAGAATGGCGAACTCGTGCTGGTGAAGGCCGTTCATCTCCACGACGCCCAAGGGCAACAGGTGGATCAGGTCGATACGGCGGACGGCAGTTGGGTCGCCGTGGATAAGCACATCAAGTACACCGCGAAACGTCCCGCCGCCACGGTGACGGTTCCTTACGTCCTTGAGGCTGTCGGCGCTCCGTCGGCCATTACGGACCCGGCGAAGCTCACCATCAAGTTCACTCCCTCGAATCAAATGCCGGCCCAGGCGACCGACGTCACCGTGGCGGCGAGCGACCGGACGTCCGCGGTGTCGATTCCGGTGGCGGCCGAGTTCCAATATTTCGGGTCGACAGCCGATGCCGAGGGTGTGTGGAGTCAGGACGCGACGAAGAAGCAGGCCGTCTTCACCCCTAACGCGGGCGTGGAAGTGAAGGCGGTGCTCAAAACCGTGGCGTATCGCTTTGGCGACACCGGCTCGGTGGCCGCGCTTGCGGTCCTTTTCCCCGCGGCGGCGCTTTCTCAGGATGCGACGAATCGCTCCGCCCAGGTGGCGTTTCCCGCGGCCGAGATCGAGGTCGTTCTGCTCCGGAACGGCGCGACGGTTTCCGGCGACCTTGATGCCACGGTGAAAGATACGCAAGGAAATGATTTAAAGGTCGGCGCGTGGTCCGGGAGTGGTACCAGGCAACTCGCCTTCACGCCGACTGCGTTGCCTGACTCACTGACGCAGATCTCGGTGGACTATGCGGTCAGCCGCGGGGGCGTGAATTCGAAGTCCGGCTCTGCGACGGTGAACTTTCCCGCCGTGTCCGTCAAACCCACCGCGAAGGACCTCTCGTTCACGACGGCGGATCGCACCAAGCCGGTGACGTTCGCCCTCCTGAACGTCCAGTTGTCAGGCGCCACCACAACTGCTGAAGGCGCGTGGACGGTGGATCCTGTGGCGGGCAAGGTGATCTTCACGCCCGCGGCCACGCTGGCGAATGGCATGATTCGCGCAAACGTCAGCTATGTGGTGAAGGAAGGGAACGCCACGTCGGACCCGGCCAACCTGACCGTATTTCTGCTGCCCGCGAAGCCGGCCGACATCACCCGCACCTCGATTGCGCGCACGGTGGTGACGACGGTGGATGTAGCGGCAGAGAATCCCGGAGTCACCGCACCTTACACGGTCCAACTCTACGCCGGCGCGTTGCTCGACCGTTTAGGCAACTGGTCGGTCAACGGCAAGTCGCTCCTCTTCACTCCGGACGGATCACGACTCACGTCCAGCAGCGTGTCGGTCGGCTACGTGCTGGTGGCGCCGGATGGCACCCATACCGCGTCAGCGACCTTGCAGTTGGACTTCAGCTTTCTTCCCGTGGCTTACGACATTAAGTTGAAAGGCGCCAACCGGGCCGACGTCGTGCAGATCCCGTTCCTGGACTACTGCGTCGTCCCGCTCGGCTATCAGGATGTGAAGAGCGCCCGTTTGGGGCAACTCGCGACACCCGATGGCGCCACGTGGGAGAAGGGCGGCGTAGCCACCAAGCCGGAGATCATCTTCCGCGGCGGCGGCACGAGTGCCAACCTGTTCCAGCTCCCCTATTCGGTGGTGGACCAGAGCGGTAACGAGTCCAATGTGGCGACCATCAGCATCGACTTCTCGCTCATGAAGCGTTTCCTGCCCATGGCCGCTGATTTTGTGGTTTCGTCATCCGTGCCGGCGGGAACCAGTGTGTCGGCGGATGTTCTCACCCGGAGTTCTTCCTTCTTTCCGATCGATCCGAAAACAGTTCGCTTAACCGGCCTACAGGACATCCTTCTGGATGACGTGCCGGCGTCCAACGCCACTCTTCAAAAGGACGGCAAGAGCCTGACGGTGGATGGCGAGGGCGTGTGGCTGGTGGCGGATACGGGCGAGATCGCCTTCCAGGCCGACGCGAAGCTCACGCGGCCGCCCACGCCCGTCAGCTTCTGCTTCGCCGACATCCATGGCAATCTGTCGAACCATGGCGTGATCGCGATGGATCCGGAGCTCGCCGGCCTCGCTGGCTTTCCGGCGGCCCTCACCGCGCTCACCGAACAGACGTTCTGGTCCTCGTTCCAGCAGCAAGTGAGCAATGCCCAGCCGGCCCTTGATTCCAGCTTGTTTCTCACCGTGACCACCACCCTCGCCGGAGGCTTGCTGGCGGCTGGTCCGGTCGGGCCGAACCCCGTGGCGCCGGCCCAGTTTGGCGCGGTCTATCAGGCCTGGATCGATGGCGGCCAGCTTTGGGATGACGCGCCAGGGACGGCCAAGCCCGTGGGACTGGTGCCGCTCTGCGCCGGCCTGGTCACCACGGCCGCCGGTCCGTCGGCGAGCGCCTTGTCCGTGCGTTACTGGCGGCTCGAGCTCATGTCCCGCATGGTGCAGATGGCGATGGAGGCGAACTGATCCATGGATGCCAAGCGCCTGATCGATTCCGGCCTGAATACCGCCATGATGGTGTCGTTCGCCGTTCCGGGCGGCGCGCCCGTGGGGATGACGCTGGCCGTCGGGCTGTTTGTCTTCGATTTACTCGAAGACGCCCTGAATCCCCCGCCACCGCCCGCCCCGCCCCTCACGCAGGCGGAACTGCAAAGCAGCCTGGATGCGCTGAAAGCCGACGTCATCGACGCCATCTGGAAGGGGCAAGCCGATACCGTGGTGGACGATTTGATGAGCCTCAACAAAGGCTTCACCGACGTCTGGTCCGCGATGGGGAAGCTTCAGGTGGACGGCCAGCGCTACGTGCCGATGGTCCCCGATAAGACCACCCAGCAATGGATCAAGAACACCGACGCGTATTTCGATTTGGACGCCACCACCGGTGTGTTGACGCGGCTGCGTGCCTATCGGCATCACCTCACCAGCAGTTCACTGAACGATCCTTCGCTCACCCCGTTGCAGGTGGCGCAACATCGGACCTCCAGCCTGGGAATCTATTGCTTGATCGGAAGTCTGGAGGCGGCCTATCTCAAGGCCGCGGTGGCGTGGGACTGGGGGTTCGAACTGCTCGAGGCTTGGCAGTATCAGCAGTATCAGAAGGCGGTGGCTCACTGGAAGAACCAGAACGCGGCGTATCAGGCGGCCCATCCGCTCAGTGCGCTTGCCGCGCAGTTTCCCGGCGTGAACCTGGACCCCACCTATACGCCGCCCACCTGGGACGCCTGGAACAACGAGCCTGGCTGTCCCGCGCCGATGCTGAAGTCTTCCGTGGCCGAAATGTTGGCCTATTGCGTCACGAATCCGGCCGCTCCCGCCGGAACGCCTCCCGGCCTTTACACGCAGATGAAAGCGCACTGGGACGACTTCGAAGCGCAGATGGCCGCCTTTGACGTTGCGCCACCGGCGGGCGCGGCCATTCCCGCGGCCGATATGCAGAAGGCGGTTTCTCAAGGTCAATTGCGCGCCAAGGCTTGGGACAATGTCGTTTACACCTATGCCTTAGCCGACGTCACCGAAGACGTGATCACGCAGTTCGGCCAGGCGCTCGATCTGTGGCGCGCCACCTCGGCCGCCGTTCGTTTTCGCACGCAGACCGTGGTTGCCGGAGACACCTTGGCGTCGTTGGCCAAAGCCGCTTACGGCGACCCGAGTCTGGCCAGCAGCATCTTCGACCAGAACCGCGACCAATTGTCGGATGCCACTGCGCCGCTGGTGGCGGGTACGGTTCTCAAGATCTATGACCAGGATGCTCTGGCGGATTTGACTCTGGGAAAGGCAGGGAACTAGCGGAATGGCTCTCGATACTTCAGGTGTGGTGGCTCCGGTGGCCCTGATCGCGAATCCTCACGCTCATGAGATTGCCAAGGCCTCGCAGATGGGCGATCTGGCCTTGGCCGATGGTGCCTTGAATCCCGCGGATCTGTTCGATCCCGCCGATGTGCCAGGGGGCTTAGCCGTGGTCATCCTGAACAGTCTCACCCGGCCTCTGTTCCTGGTGGATTCCTATTGCTACGCGCCCGATGACCTCACCGATTACACGCTGGGCAAACAGGCGAGCTATCCGGCGACCAGCGATCGGGTGAACGCGCCGACGAAGGAGCATCAGATTCCCGCGGCCCGCGCCTATCCCCGGCAGGAAGCTCATCAGTTACCGCAAGGTGGTCCGGCGATGATGGGCGGCTTAGGGGTCTATTCCTTCACCCAAAGCATCTTCCAAAGTGACACGACCTACGACATGATTCCCCACGTCCAGCGCGCGCTCAGTTTTTCCGCCGAGGCCGACGGGTCCGGACCAATCGTGGCGGTCGCTTTTCGGACGAAGGTTCATGAGGATTGGACCAAACCTTGGGTCACCACCCATTCTTCCGTGACGGCCGATCTGCAGACGAACTATGGCGACTTGGCGACCTTCTACAAGCAGACGATGGGCGGCAGTGAATGCGATGACGACGACGATCCCCCGACCACCCTGTACTCGGTCGGCCCGGGATCTGGCGGCTTCACCATCTGGGCCCGCTTTGCCACCACGCCGCCCAAGCGCGTTCCCGGATATGCCCTGACGGTCTGGGTGCGCGACATCAGTTCGACCCTGGGTTAGCGGACTGGAGGATTTTTCCTGGGCTCTGAGCTGAAACGAAATATTTCTGCGCGTATCTCTAGGGCTGCAGTACTAGAACATTGGTTCTAGTTCAGCCGGCGACCTGCTGCTAAATCCCGCGGGAATGGCAAGCGTGGCGCTCTCGAGATCAAGCGGAGGAAAATCTATGTTCAGGAAGCTCGGATGGTGTCTTTGTCTGTTAGCGAGTTCGGCCTATTCGGCGACGATCGCGCAGATGCAGTTTGTGTCGGACTCAGCGGGGTCCGGAGTTTTCATCTTCAACGTCGATGGTGAGTTGAAGCAGCTGTTCTGCAACCAGTTCTTGCCGAATGCGACGACGCTGCCTTATGAGGCGACGGTATCCACCCTGGCCGATCTGAGCGGGACGACCCTCGGGATGCAGAATGATCCGAACGCTCTGCAGAAGTACAGTTGGGTAGCGATTCTGGATTCGATGGCCCTGGCCGATCCGTCGATCGCGGTGGATGTGGTGAAGGCGAATCGCCGGATCGTAGATGGCACTGGCGCTTTGACTCCGGGCGCGCAGGCGCTGTTTGAGCTGGTGCAGACGTTGAACCCGGCTGATTTCGACTTGAGCGGCTTCCGCATCTACACGAATCCCATCACGCAGGAGGTCGGCGGTTTCGAAGGCGGTAGTGGTGAGTTTCCGCAGACGGACACGCCGGAGCCGTCGGCCTTCGTGATGCTGGGCTCGGGTCTGGTGGCGGTGGCGTTGTGGCGGCGGGGTCCCCGGCGAAACTAGCACCGGCGCTCGGTCCAGTCCAGACGTTCGTTGATTTGAGCGGCCGTGGCCTCCGGCAGGAGGGCGGCCGCTTTTTGCGTTTGCCGACTTCCCTTCGCGCATCATGCGGGCTAACGTCCGCTCGACTCCTGCTCACGAACGAGCTGAGCGTGGAGTTCCCGTTGCGCCTGGGCTTCGGCCGTTTTGCCGAGCCGGCTGTAAACGTTGGCCAGCCGATAGTGGGTGGCGGCTTGCCGGGGATCGAGCTCCGCGGAACGTTCGTAGGCCAGGGCCGAATCCGCATAGCGGCGTTGGCGGAAGTAGAGGGCGCCGAGCTCGAAGTGAGCGGCGGCGTCGCGCGGATCGAGCTCGATGGCCTTTTCGATGAGCTTCTGAGCCTTTTCGGGTTCGAGGGATTGAGCGTTAAGCGCCTTGGCCTCGAGAACGTACCCGAGCGAACTGGTGGGGTGCGCGGCTACGTACTGACGGAAGACGCGCGTCACGTCGGGGAGGCGTTGGGGAATCTGGTCGAGCGATTTGCCGAGGAATTGGTAGGGTTGCTCGGTTTCCGGTGCCAAGGCGATGGTGGCGAGGAAGGCGGTGGCGGCGTCGTCAAAGCGGCGCATGCCGTAGTAGGCGACGCCGAGAGCGAGTTCGAGTTGCGCGCTGCCTGAGAGTGACGTGCGGGCCTGAGTGAGCAGGGCGATGGCTTCGCCAAATTTCTGCTGTTGAAGCAGGGGCTGGGCGGCGGCGAAATAGAGGGCTTCGGCGCGCTCACGAGCGGAAGGGTCCTGAGGTGTGAGAGTGGCGTAGGCGGCTTGCGCGGCGGCCGCGCGAGCGGGGATGCCGGCCTCGGAATAGTAGATGGCGAGACTCTTCTGCACGAGGGCGTCGCGGACGCCGAGCTTCTCGGCCTGGCCGGCGGCGCGATCGGCTTTGGCGGGCTCGTTGAGCTTGCGGTAGGTCTGCGCGAGCGCGATCCAGACCCGGCCGTTGTTGGGCGCGAACTGACTGGCCGCTTCCAGTTCGTTGGCGGCGGTGCGAAAGTCCTGGCGTTGAAGCGCCAGCAAGCCGGCCCGGAAGCTTTCTTCAAAGCTTGCGGCCGCCGCGAAAAGCAGGAGCAGGACCAGCGTCATCGGTTAGGCCCATTTTAATGCATGGGATAAAATGGGCTCCGCATGAGAGTGAGCCTGGTAGCCGGAGCCTTCCTGGCCGGGGTTCTGGGGGCTTGGGGCGCCTGGAACACCAGCTTCACCGATATCGCGACCGCCGCGGGCCTGACGGGCAAGAACGTCTACGGCGGCCTGACGCGGAAGGAATACATCCTGGAGACGACGGGCAACGGCGTGGCCGTGTTCGACTTGGACCAGGACGGCTTCGAGGACTTGTTCTTCGCCAATGGCACGACGCTCAAGGCGAAGCCCGGCGAGGCGGGCCGTCCCCAGCTTTATCGCAATGATGGCCGGGGCCGCTTTACGGAAGTGGCGGCCAAGGCAGGGTTGACCCAGACCGGTTGGGCGCAGGGCGTTTGCGTGGGCGACTATGACAACGACGGCCGCGCGGATTTGCTGGTGACTTACTATGGCGTGAACCGGCTATATCGGAATGCGGGGAACGGAACGTTCGAGGACGCGACGGCGAAGGCGGGCCTGCCGGTAACCGGGGTCAGGTTTGGATCCGGGTGCACGTTCGTCGATTACGATCGCGACGGCTGGCTGGACTTGTTTGTGGCGAACTATGTGGAGTCGAAGCTGGAGACGGCGCCGCGGCCAGGCAGTGGTCCCACCTGCGAATGGAAGGGGCTGGCGGTGATGTGCGGGCCGCGAGGATTGCCCCTGGCGCACAACATTCTCTATCGAAACAATCGGCGGGGCGGGTTCACGGATGTTTCCGAGGCGGCGGGTATTCTGAAGCCGGGAGGCCGCTACGGACTGGGGGTGGTGGCCGCGGATTTCGATAACGATGGCTGGCCGGACATCTATGTGGCGTGCGATGCGATCGCCAGTCTGCTGTACCGGAATCGGCGCGACGGGACGTTTGAAGAGCGCGGGCTGGAGGCGGGAGTCGCCTTTAACTTCGATGGCCGGGCCCAGGCCGGGATGGGCGTGGCGGTGGCGGACTACGACGGCGACGGCCGGCTGGACATCGCCAAGACGAATTTTCTCGGCGACCTGACGTCGCTGTATCACAACGACGATGGCGCCTTTTTTACGGACGTTTCGAAAGAGGCGGGGCTGGGCGCGCGGCAATTGCTGGGCTGGGGCGTGGCGTTTGTCGATGTGGACGATGATGGGTGGCGCGAGCTGATCATCGCCAATGGCCATGTCTTTCCAGAAGTGGAGACGGCGAAGATTGGCGAGCACTATCACCAGCCGACGGTGCTGTATCGCAATCTGGGGCAAGGCCGGTTCGAGGATGTGACCGACGTGGCTGGTCCGGCGTTCGCCACCTTACGGGCGGCGCGCGGCCTGGCCACGGGGGACCTGGACGGCGACGGAAGGCCCGAGATCGTGATCGTGAACATGAACGGCACGCCGAGCCTCTTGAAGCGGAGCGGGACGGCGGGGAATTTTCTGAATGTGCGGTTGACGGGGACCAAGTCCAATCGCAGTGCCATCGGGGCGCGCGTGACGGTGGTGAGCGAGGGGCGGAGGATGATCGACGAAGTGATGAGTGGGAGCAGCTTCTATTCGCAGAACTCATTCACGCTGCACTTCGGTTTGGGGAAAGCGGCGGAAGCGGAATGGGTGGAGGTGCGTTGGCCGAATGGCGACGTGCAGACCTGGGAGAAGGTGGCCGGCGGCCGGACGGTGCATCTCACCGAAGGGTCGGCGGCGGTGAAGTGATGCGGTGGAAGGTGTGGGGAGCTGTGTTGCTGGGGACGGTGGTGGCGTCGTCGATCGCGACGTGGCCCCGGCCGGTGCCGAACGCCAAACCGATGCTGCCAGGGGCGCAAGTGCCGCCGGCGGTGATGCGGCGCCTGGAAGCCGCGTGCCGCGATTGCCACTCCGACGTGACGCAGTATCCCTGGTACAGCTATGTCGCGCCGGCGTCGCTGCTGGTGCGGGACGACATTCAGAAAGGCCGGGCGCGGCTGAACCTGTCGCACTGGGCGGAGTATCCGTCGGTGCGGCGTCAACGGTGGCTTTCGGAGATCGCCAATCAGGTGCAGGACGGGGGGATGCCCCTCGGAATCTACACTTTTCTACACTCTGACGCGATTTTGACGGACGCGGACAAGGATCTGATCTTCGAATGGACGCAGACGGAGCGGGCGCGGCTGATCCGGGAGAGCGTCTTGACCCGCTAACGCCGTTCCGATATAGTCGAGTCCATCGAGGCGCATATGGACCGCAGAGCATTCCTATCCGCCGTAGCGGGTGGGGCCGCGCTACGCGGCGCCGACTTGTTGATGCCGAGCGACAAGGCTGACGAGTTGGGATTCCGCATCATGTGGTACAACCCTTCACCGGCCATCGACGTTGCGGCTTACAAGCTGAGGGTGTCGGGGTTGGTGGAGAAGCCGCAAGTCCTCTCGGTGGCGGAGTTGCGCCGGCTGCCTCAAGAGACGCAAAACTCCCGGCTGAAGTGTGTGCAGGGCTGGTCCTCGCGGACGGATTGGGGCGGTTTCCGCTTCGGCCCTCTGCTGGAGATGGCGAAGCCGATGAAGAACGCCCGGGCGGTGCGGATCGATTGTGCGGACAAATGGTTTGAGTACTTTACGCTCGAACAGATCCTGGCGAAGCGGGTGTTGCTGGCGATGGACATGGCGGGGAAGCCGCTGACGGGGAAGCACGGAGCGCCATTGCGTCTGATCGATCCCGGGCGCTATGGCTACAAGTCCGCGAAGCTGATCACGGGTATCACGTTTGTGGAAGAGGGTAAGGGAAGCATGGCGGTGGACCTGGGACCTTACTACACGCCGGGCGGCGAGATTCAGGCCGGCTACGATCATCCGCTCGATTTGGGCGAGAAGATCCGGCGGCGCAACCAAGCGGGCGAGATCACCGACTACTAATGTTTCCCCTGTCGAAACGCCGGTTCGTTCAATTGGCGGGCCTTTCCATTGCGGATCGGATCGCCGGCACGCCTTTGTGGGGCGGGCCGCAGCCGGAGCCGCGGCGGGATCACAAGGTGATCATCGTCACCTTTGGCGGAGGGGTGCGCTATTCGGAGACATTTGGGTCCGAAGGGCTGATCAACATTCCCCGCCTGGCGTCGCTCAAGCCCAAGGGGCATTTTTTTCGAGCGTGCGCCAACAACGGTGTGCTGTCGCACTTCAACTCGACGGCGAGCATCGTGACGGGCAATTGGCAGCGAGTGGACGATTTCGGCTTCCAGCCACCGGCCTCCTCCACGGTGTTCGAGCAGTATCGCCAACAGGCGGGCGCGAATCCGATGGATGCGTGGGTGGTGGCGACGAACAAGAGCTTCGCGCAGATGGGTTGGAGCGCGGACCGCGGCTTAGGCGCGCCGTACGGGGCCAACGTCGTGTTGCCCAAGCAACTGCTGCTGGAAGCGGTGGGCGACGTGGTGAAGAAGGGTGGCAAGGGGCAGAGTCTGGCGGACCGCGAGGCGGTGCTGGGGCGGCTGGAGTCCGTGCTTTCCGAAGGCTACGAAGGCGTGGGCTGGACGATCTTCAAGGCGGGGCGTGAGTTGGATCAGAACGTCCGGCAGACGTTGACGCGGGGGCTGGTGGAGTACATCAACGGGCCGGAATCGCCGTCGTCCGGCGACGAGTTGACGTTTTTCATCACGCGGGAGGTGATGCGGGAGTTTGCGCCGTCGCTTTTGCTGGTGAATTTCTGGGACATGGACGTAGCGCACTGGGGGTCCTACTCACTGTATCTCCAGGCCATTACGCGGACGGATCGCATGACGGGGATGTTGTGGGACGAGGTGCAGAGCAACCCGCGGTACAAGGACAAAACCACGGTGCTGATTTTGCCGGAGTTGGGGCGCGACGGGGATCAGAATGCTTCGAACGGGTTCCTGAATCATCGAAGCGGCGACGCCTCGTGCCGCAACTTATGGATGCTGGCGCTCGGCGGAGGGATTCCGGTGGGCGAGACGGAGCGACCGGTGAGCCATGTGGACGTGGCCGCGACGGCGGCCGAGTTGCTGCGGTTCAAGCCGCGCGAGATGGCGGGCAAGGCTCTGCGCGAGATTCTTTAACGATGCCGCTTTCGCCGGTGCTGCAAGCCTTGATCGACGAGGGTCTGTTTGACCGTCTGCCGGCGACTTTCTCGACGTTCTTCTTTCAGCAACTGCAGGACTGGGCGTTGATGTTCCCGGCCGAGCAGAGCTATCACGAACGGCTCTTCACGCTATTGGCGAAGACGGATCCGGCCGAGGTGGAGCAGTTGTTTGCTCCGCTGCGCGAAGTGGAACGCCGGATGAACGTGAACGAGAAGACGTGGCCGCGCCGGAGCTTCACGCTGGACCAGGTGGATTTTCTGAACCGGAGTCCGCATAACCAGGAGTGGCGGCGGGCGATCGCGCAAGTGTTTGGCCGGCTCGATCCGGTGCTGGAGGCGGAGGTGGCGCGGCATGGTCATCCGCGGCTGGTGATCGTGACCGCGCCCTCGGAGTTGCCGGCGGCACCCGATCGGATGTGGTTACGGCTGCAGAAACGCGGCAAGCGGATCAAGCTGAATGTCGACGAGACGGCCGAGTATCTGCCGGCGTTGTTGGCGGGCGGTAAGGGGCGTTCGCTGGCGGAGCTTTATACCAAGGAGCGGTACGGAGCCTGGGCGATTTCGGCGAGCGCGCCGGTGATTCGCGGCGGCGTGAATCTGAGTTATGAGGAACTGAAGGCTTACCGTGGCCGCTTGATGACCGAGGTGCAGCGGATCGTGGAGGTGGACAAGGTTCCGGGTCCGCGGCAGTTGGATCAGCGTTTGAAGCAATTGAAGCTGCGAACGACGGAAGGCGACTTGGCAAAAGATCCGGTACTGGCGGAGTTTGTGCGCGCGGTGCTGTTGAGTGGAAACGGAACGCTGCTGATCAATAACACGTTCGTCGAATGGTCGCTGATGCAGGCGGTGAGGCGGGCGCGGCCTTCGCTGTGTGTGGTGTCCTATGGGGTAAGAAATAAGCTGAAACCCTTTAGCAGTCTGTTAGTGACGGCGGATCAGGAAACGGCGAGTCCGGTGCCGACGCAGATGGATACGCTGGGGACCTACGTCGATCTCGAGATGTTCTATCAGTACACGTGGCAGGAGTTCGAGAAGTATGCGGAGTATCGGGGAAACACGGCGTACTTATTCGTGGGAGATGGCATGGACGAGCTGCTGTGCATTGCACCCGGCGACTTTCCCTTGCTGGCGACGACGAACCCGGTGACGTTAACGCGCGTGTTTGAAGTGGCTAAGGACTGGCTGGATCTTTAATTCAACTTTCGAAGGGCCTCGTTGGCCGGGCCCCGGAAGGCCGCGTTGGCGGCGGCTTTCTGAAGATGCTGCCGGGCTAAAGAGGGCTGACCTTGGGCGGCGAGGAGTAGCCCGAGGCGTAAGTGGACCCGGGGCGAGTCCGGTTGCAGGGAAATAGCGCGTTGGTATTCGCGGATGGCGGAGGCGGGGTCGCCGCGCGTTTCGTGTAAGCCGCCGAGTAACTCGTGCGCAGCGGGAAGATCCGGGTTGAGGTTGATGGCGGTGGTGACCTGGCGGATGGCTTCGTCGAATTGGTTGGTGCGGGCGAGGGCCAGGGCGTGGTCGTAAAAGTAGGTGGCCTGGCGCGGCGCGAGTTGCGTCGCTTTGACGAAACTGACCATGGCAGCGGGGATGGCGTTGGACTCGAGGGCGAGACGGGCTTGTAAGTTCCAGGCGGCCGCATCATAGGGATCGACACGCAGAGCTTCCTGGATGGCCGCTTGGGCCGCGGGATGCTGGCCACTCCGGAGAAGGACTTCGGCCAGGCCACGGTGCTGGTCCGGAAGGGAAGGATCGAGGGTGATGGCTTGCCGGATCTTTTCGGCGGAGGATTGCAGTTGGCCAAGCTGGAACCAGGTGACCGGGTCGCGGGGATCGAGAGCGAGCGCCTGGTTGAGTAAGTTGGCGGCACGGGCGGGGTCGGCCGCCGCGAGGAGACGCAAAGCACGAGGGGAACGAGGGTTCAGGCGCAAGGCTTGTTCGTAAGCGGCGATCGCTTCGGCGCGTTGACCAGAGGCGAGAAGTCCGTCGGCGAGGATCAGGTAGAACTCGGGGTGCTGCGGCTTCTGCTGGGCCAGTTGCTGCTTCAACTGGGGAAGGCCCGCGGCGAGATTGTTCTTGAGGCCCACTTGCGCGACCGCCGTATAGAGCGGATCGTCGGGCGTGTAGTAGGAGATGACCGGGCCGCGGTACTCCTCTGGCGGGTGCTCGCGGAAGGGCGCGGTGAGGCCGGGCGGCAGCGGTCCGCGCTGAATCCGATGGTCCGTCATGACGATGCCGGGGGTGTCGTCGACGCGGCGTTGCGGCATGTGGCAACCGGCGCAGTTTTCACCGCGAGGATGGCGATTGGCGGCGGTTTGCGCGGCGAGGCTGGGGTGGCATTTCTGACAGGCGGCGGCGTAGTGTTGAACGGCGGCGGCGCCGCGCGGGGCGCGATGAGGGTTGTGGCAGGTATCGCAGGTGAGTTGCCCCTGGCTGCGCAGGAAGCAGGCCGATTGGCGGAGACGATAGGCGGAGCCGACGACTTCAAACTTGTCGTCGTGGCCGGTGCCAGGGGCGTGATCGAAGGCGAGGAGGAAGTCGCTGAGTGGTTGGCCGGGAAGGAAGGAGTATGGGCCGCGGTCGAAGCGGACGATGGCGGAGGGAATGCGTCCGCTGGTGGTTTCGAGGTGGCATTGGAGGCAGACCTCCATGCGACGTTGGGGCGAGAGGCGCGCGGGATTGACGATGGTGGCGCGTCGAGCGGCGGCGCCGGTGGCGCGCACGTGGTCGCTACCGGGTCCGTGGCAGCGTTGGCAATCGATGCCGGCGGGCAACTCGCCGGTGAAGATGGGGTCGGCGCCCGGGGCGTCATGCCCGGTGGGAATGCGCGGGTTCGCGTTGTGACACGACAGGCAGCGATAGGAAAGGAAGCGGCGGGTGCGCGGATGGGCCGTATCTGAACCAGGGGACATGGCCCACTGTCCGCCGCCCTCGGCGTACCAGCCGAGCGGGAGTTCGAGGAGTGTGCCGCGCGGCGTGCGATGTAAGAAGGAGCGCGCGTGATGGCCGGAGCCCATGACGTAATCGACGCGCAACTCTTCGACGTTGATCTCGGCGCCCTGGGGATTCAACTGCCAACGGCGTTGGTAGAGCTGCCCGTCGCGGCGGCGCATGGCGAAGTGCGTGTCGGAGCGATCGTGATGGTAAGTACCTTCGGCGGCCGAATCGGGCAGCGAGGCCGGAAGCGAGAACGAGCGCCCCATGCCAGTTTCGGCATAACTGACGGCAATCTCCCGATGGCAACTCGCGCAGGCGCGGCTATCAATGTCATGTGGAGCGGCGGAGGCCAAGGAGGCGGCGAAGACGGACACCACAAAGAAAAGCCGCATGCAGGCCCTAATTTATCGCGCTTCCAGCTACTTCGCTTCGGCGTAGGCGGTGCGGATGGCGGGAGCCAGACGATTGGGCGCCACCCAATCGGGATACTTGGCTTGCAGTTCGGTGGTGATGACGGGGACGCAGTCTTCGGCCGACTTGCCTTGGTCCTTCAGATCGCGCACGCGGGTCTGAATCTGCTCGAGGACCTGACGCTGCTGCCCGGTGAGCGAGCCATCGCCCAGGTCGTAGTGGCTGGGCACGAGTTTTACGGCCTTTAGTTGGTCGATGCGGTTCAGCACGTCGATCCAGTGCTGGACGCCGCCGTACTTGCCGAAGGAAAGGAAGGCGCGGTTCATGACGATGTCGCCGGAGAACAGCACGCGGTCCTGCCTGACGAAGGCGAGCGTATCGCCGCGGGTGTGCGTGCCGCCGAGCGAGAGCAACTCCACGTCGAGGCCACCGAGTTGGATGGTGTGCTTCTCGTCGAAGATGAGGTCCGCTTTGCGGAAGCGCACGTCCTTGAGCAACTCGGCGTGAAGCGGCGTGATGCGCGAGAAGCTTTCCATCATGCCCATACCGAGTTCGTCCAGGTCCTGCTGTTGGATCTTCGAGACGATGAACTTGGTGCGGGCCGGAAAGCCGGAACTGCCGCCCGCATGTTCGGGATGGAAGTGGGTGGTGACAAGGTAGAGCTCCGGGCGTTTGGCGAGTTTGTCGACTTCACGCAGGATCGTCTGGGCGTTGCGGGGGCCGAGGCCAGTGTCGACGACGAGAATGGCGCGCTGGCCGATGACGATGCCGACGTTGGGGACCATGGGGACATGGTCATCGGGAATGACCCAGACGTGCTCGCTGACCTGGATGGTGGCGTTCTCGCGCACCAGCGGAGGCTTCGCCGACTGGGCGAACAGTACAGGAGCGAACAGGGCGGCCAGGAGTAACTTCATCGGAGCACCTCTCCTGGTCAGGGTATCGGAAGCCCGACGGGCGAGCAAGGCGCCTTAGCGCTTGCGGGCAGGCGGCGGGAGGACGCGCAGGCCGTTGGGCGGCGGATAAGTGGCATCGAGCAGTTCCAGGCGCTTGCGGATATTGCGGCTGGCCAGTTGGCGAGGGCCGGGCTCAACGTCGATGTCGCAACAGATGCCATGCAGGTAGAGCGTCATCGTATCGATCATGGATTGGCGGGCGTACTCGCGGAAGCCCTTGCCCGGTTTCTTCCGGCCGGCGTTGGCTTCGAGGTACTCCTGCTTGAGACGCCAACTGGCTTCGTCCATCTCGCCGTGGACCTGACCCTTGAGCTCATCCTGCAGGAGCGCCATGTAGGCGTCCTGGAGAGTGTCGGGCAGGCGTTCGGTGACCATGGCGGCGATGGAGCGGAAGAAGTAGTAGTGGTAGTCGTTGAGGTTCGACTCCTGCGCGGCCAGAAACAGCGCGTGGCCGTTGCCGCGGACAAAGCCGGCGGCGTAGCCGTAAGTGCCTTCGGCGGGGCGCTTGGTGGCGACCTTGAGAAGGGCGGGCGATTGGCCGGCGGGAGAAACCTGTTCCAGGTAGGGGACGAAGAACAACTGAAGGGGCGCAATCAGTTCGAGCGCCTTGGGGGGCAAGGCAGTGATGGGCTCTTCGAGGAAGTCCTTCAAGTCTTCTTCGTGCAGCTTCACGCCGGCGAAGACGTAGGAGAACTGCGGGTTGTAGGTCACCAGATGCGGAGTGAGCGCGACGGCGAGGGCTTCTAGGGTCGGAAACGAGTCGAGGTCAAGCGTGGGGGCCATGCGGCTTCTTCAGTCTAGCGTCAGTCGAGACGCTTACCGTCCGGTCCCCAGCCTTTGGTGGAGAAGTGGGAGGCGGTGCTGGTCTGGTAACGAACGTTGGCCAGTTGGGGCGTATCGAGTTTGACGTAGCCGCGGAAGCGGGATTCCAGGCCGAAATCGAGGATGCCGCTGGTGAGCATGGTGCGTTCGACCGGATAGGGCGGACGGCCGGTTTCAAACATCACTTCGATGTTTTTGACGAGCGTGCCGAAGTGGTGGTGCGGCCGGAAGTTCTGCAGGTTCATCAGGGTGGTGAGCGGCTTGGGCTGACCGTCGAGGTCGATGGCGACGGTGAAGTCTTCCACCATGCCGGTCATGAGGAAGGCGGCGGCTTTAAGGCCATCGACGTAGTCGACGATGAAGACCGCGGGTTCTTTAACGAGGTCGCGTGGATTGCCGGGCTTGCGGGTGTTGCTGCGGGTGAGGGCCTGATCGAAAAGCGACTTCACCCAGCCGTTGTTGCTGATGAAGTCCCAGCAGGCCTGGTTCTGCAAACACTGAACGGAGCGGACGCCGGTCTCGCCGCCGCGGCGACGTTCGGTCATGCACTGGAGGGCTTCGAGAACATGGAAGCCATAGATGTCGAGGCCGCTGTAGGAGATGGCGACCGCGTGATTCTGTTTCACGCCGAAGGGTGCGTCGATGGCGGGGATGCGTTGGGCCACGGGGACGGAGGAGCCGGCCAGCATGGGGAACTTGAGCTCGCGGGAGATCTCGACCATGCGGCGGGCTTGGCGCCAGTCAAAGGAGAGGTGTTTGTCGTTGAAGACGGGCACCGAGCGCTTGCTTTCGCGGAAGACGTCGGTGATCTTCAGGAACATTTCAAAGCGCGGATAGAGCGTTTGCGCTTTCTCGTTGACGGGATACTCGCCGTGTTCGCCGATGAGGAG
>JBGAHE010000125.1:0-19715 GCA_044226365.1 Bryobacteraceae bacterium | reverse complement strand
GACTCTACGGGGGTCGACGTCCACGCATGTTACTTCATGCCCAACAAAGGAGAGGCAAACCCCGGTGGTGAGCCCCACATAACCCGAACCAATAATCGTTACCTTCACGTAGAGTTCCTCATCATCTCATTGTGCGGGTGTGCGCCCTCCGGAGCAACCCAAGCTGGTACTAGACGGCATGTCGATCCAGTTGGATCTGCGTAGCACTCTAAAACCAGTGTCGCCCACCGGCAAATCTGATACAGTGATCGCGGTATGAATAACCAGCGCCTCATCTTAGCCGCCATTAGCGGCGTATTTACCTACGGGTGCGTCGCAGCAATGCTTGGCACCATCATGCCAACATTCGACCTGACGAAAGAGCAAAAGGGCACCATCGCCTTAATGCAGGCTGTCGGTCTGATGGTCGCCTCGATCTCCGTGGGTCCGCTGGTGGACAAGTTCGGCAAAAAGCCGGCCCTGATCGTCTCCATGTTCCTGATTTCGTTGTCTTTGTTCGCTCTGCCCAGCACCGGCGGCGCCTACGGACCCGTCCTCGGCTGCCTCTTCGCCCTCGGCTTCGGCGGCGGCATCCTGGTCACTGCGGCGAACGCCCTCGCCAGCGATATTAATGTCGAACAGCGCGCCTCCACCCTGAACTTCCTCAACCTCTTCTTCGGCGTCGGCACCATGGCCACGCCCCTCATTGGCGCCAACCTCCTGGGCGGCAACGCCACCACGCTCTGCTATCTGGTGGCGGTCATCTCCGGCATCGCGCTGATCCTCAACGGCACCACCGCCATCCCCGGACCGCAGCCCCAAACTGCCGGCGACGGTGGCGACATCGGCAGCCTGCTCAGCCGCCCCGCTCTGTGGCTGCTGGCTCTGATGCTCTTCGTCTACGTCACCTGCGAAGTGGGCGTCTTCAACTGGGAAGTGGAATACCTCAAAGAACAGGGCGTCGACGGCACCACCGCCGCCAATATTCTCGGCTTCGGCTTTGCCGGCGCGCTCACCATTGGCCGTCTGATCGTCTCCAAGATGCTCAAGAACACGCCGCCGCAGACGGTGACCCTGGGCGCCGCCGTCATGATGGCCGTCACCACGTTCGCCATGCTGCAAACCAACAGCCCGGCCGTCACCATCGGCTGCCTGGTTCTTGCCGGTCTCGCTATGGCCCCGGTCTTCCCCACCACGCTCGCCATGGTGGGTGACGCCTTCACCAAGGGCACCGCCACCGCCATGGGCATCGTGATCACCGCCGGTTGGGCCGGCCTCGCGCTCAGCTCGCAGATCATCGGCTACATTGCCGGTGGTTCCAGCGTCCGCGCCGCCCTCATGGTGCTCCCCGCCGCTGCCGTCGTGATGGCGCTGGCGAACCTCGCCCTGCGCGCTTCGATGAGCTCCAAGGCCAAAGCCGCTTCGGCCCGCTAACTTACTTCCGCCGCTGCTCCCGGATCTGGCGAAACGCCGACGTCTCGCGCTCGGCGTCCGCCGTGCGGCCCAGCTTGCGGTAGATCGCCGCCAACTGAAAGTGCGCGGACTCCGCCAACGCCGACGTCTTCTCCTGCTTCAGCACTCCCAGCAGCGCCTTCTCCGCGGCTTCCCACTGGCCCAACGCCACCCGCGCCCGCCCCAACTGCAGCAGCGTCTCGGGCATTCCCGGCTTGAGTTGCTCGGCCCGCTCGAGCTCCACCAACGCCGCCTTCGCCTCACCTCGCTCCAGCCGGATGTAGCCCAGCCGGTAAGCTGCTTCCGGACTTCCCGGCGCCAGCTTCGTTTCCGCCTCGTACTCCTTCTCCGCCGCTTCCAACTCGCCCGCCGTCTGCGCCAGTTCCCCCAGTGCCCCGTGCACGCCCCGCAAATCCGGCCTCGCCGCTAACGCCTGCCGATAGCGATCTGCCGCCGCTTCCCGCTGGCCGGCCGCCGCCAGCGCTTCGGCCTGCAACTGCCGCGTCCGCGCCGCCTCCGGAAACTCCGTCCCCAAACGCTCTTCCACCCGCCGGGCCAACTGCGCATGCGCGCGACTCACGTAATAGAGCAGATCCGGGTCGTTCGGACGCTGCGCCAGGGCTGCTTCCAACCGGTCCAGCGCCTCGCGCTCGCGGCCGGCCTCGAGCAACGCCACGCCCAGCAAATCGGTCACTTCGCCTTTCTCTAAATGCGGAATCGCCTCGACAGCATAGCCCTGCGCCAGCAGCGACGCCCCCAACATGCCGTGCGCACCCGGCAGATGCGCATTCAGCTCCAGCGCCTTGCGCAACGCCGGAATCGCCCGCGCATAATCCTTGCTCTGGTAGTAGACAGCTCCCAGATTGATGTGCGCCGCCGGCAGCGTGGGGGCCAGTTGCACCACCTGCTCAAACTCGGCGATCGCCGTGCGCAGGTCGCCCGCGTTCTTCGCCTTCAAGCCCGCATTCACATGCTGCGTCAACTCGGGCGAAAGCTGCGCGGCCAACAGCAACAGCGCAATCATTCGGGCTCCGTCAGGGTCACCACGCGATCGGCGGCTGTGCGTTGGGTCTGCTTTCGGCCGCTGGGCCAAAGCACTTCCACGGTCACCTCCGTCAATGATCCTAGTCCAAAGTGGGCGCGCGCGTCGCTCGCCGAAAGATAGCTGCCCGCCGTCGTGACGTCCGCCACCTGCGTCCCCACGCGCACCGTCGCGCCCAGGCCGTCCCGATTGCTTGCGCGGCCGATCAGCTTCACCGTCAGCCAATGCTGCGTGGGTCGCGCCCGAAACAGCAGGGGCTTGCCGCCCAGCACGGCCACCACGGCCTCCAGGCCCCCATCGTTGTCCAAATCGCCCACCGCGACTCCGCGCCCGGCGACGGCCGGCGCCTTGAGGTCCGCCTGCCGGAACGTCCCCCCGCTACCCAACAGCAACGCCGGCGGCTCCAGATAGCGCAAGCCGGCATGCATGCGCTCCACGTTGTCCAGTACATGGCCCTGCGCCACAAAGATGTCTCGATTGCCGTCGTTGTCGAAGTCCTCGAGCACCACGCCCCAGCCCGAATTGCGCGCCGTCAGAGTGGCGAGGCCGGAGTCCGCCGTGGCGTAGCGAAACTGCCCGCCGCCCTCGTTATGAAACAGCGCGTACTTCTCGAGCGCCAGATCCGTGATCAGGATGTCCGGCCGCCCGTCGCGGTCATAATCGGCGAACGCCGTCCCCATCCCCGCAAAGGACTTGCCGTCGTCGGCGAACGCCACCCCCGCCTCCAGCCCCACCTCGCGAAACGCCTTGCCCGCTTCGTTATGAAACAGAAACTGCTCCATGCCATCGTTCGCTACCAGCACGTCCACCCAGCCATCGCCGTCATAGTCGTTGAACGCCACGCCCAACGCCTTGCCCCGTGCCGCCGCAATCCCGGTCTTCGCGCTCACGTCGACGAAGCGCCCGCCTTCGTTATGGAACAGCACATTCGTCGTCGCCGGAAACTTGTCCGGCCGGCAATAGGCGTTGTAAGGCGTCCCGCACAGGATGTTCCGATTCAGGTCCCAGTCCAGATAGCGCGTCACGAACAGATCCAGCCGTCCATCGCGGTCATAGTCGAAGAAGCCCGCCGAGGCGGACCAGCCTCCCGCCCTCACGCCCATCTGCGCGGTCACATCAACAAAGCCACCCCGGCCGTCGTTGCGATACAGCACGTTGCCGCCGTAGTTGGTGACGTACAGATCCGGATCGCCATCGTTGTCGTAATCGCCCACCGCCACGCCCATGCCGTAAACGTTGGGCGCAGTCGCCAGGCCCGCCTCCTGCGTTACGTCGGTAAAGCTGCCATCGGCGTTCTGCCGGTAAAGCCGATTCCAGTACGCCGGCTCACGCCGCGCAAAGTCGCCCGGCTTTTCTCCCAGCCGGCCGCTGTTGACGAAGAAAAGGTCCAGCCGCCCGTCGCCGTTGTAATCGAGCATCGCCACGCCGCCGCCCATCGTCTCGATCAGATACTTCTGCGGCGTGGGCGAGTTGCGATGGACAAAGTCCACGCCCGCGGGCCTCAAAAGCGAAAGGCTCTGCGCCGCGGCCCATCCCGCCACGCAGAGCCAGAAAAAGGCGGTGATTCGCACGCGCCTAGAATTGTAGCCGCAACGCGAACTGCACCAGCCGCGGATTGTTGTACTGCCCGCTGATAATGCCGAACTGCGGATTCCCCAGCGCCGTCGCCGGATAGGCGAACTGCACCCGGTTGAACAGGTTGAAGACCTCCGTACGGAACTGCAAGCCAAACCGCTCGTTGATCGGCGTGTTCTTGAAGATCGTGAAGTCGTAATTGGCAATGCCATGCGACCGCACATCCGTCAAGCTACGCGCCACGTTGCCGAAGGCGAACGACGGCGTCGCCGTAAAGGCCGAAGTATCGAACCAGCGATTCAGCCGGTCCTGCGCCTTGCCGTCCAGGTTCGCGCTGACTCCGGTCGAGTTCGGCCGTTGTCCCCCACCGAAGGAGTTCGTCGTGTTCACGGCCATCGACATCGACAGCGGGAAGCCGCTTTGGAACGTGCTCACGCCGTTCACTCCCCAGCCGCCGACAATGCGATTCACCGCGCCGTTCACGTCGCCCAGCAGCGACTTGCCTTTGCCGAACGGCAGGTCGTAAATGAAGCTGATCACCGCGCGATGCGGCACGTCGTACAACGCCACTGAGCGCTCGGCCCGCAGGTTGTTGAAGTTCTGCACCGCGAGCCCTCCGCCCGGCTCGAGCCACGCCGTCAGCGTATCCGTATCGCTGATCAGCTTGGCGAACGTGTACGAGCCCAGCACCGAAGCGCCTTTGGCAAACCGCTTCTCCACCTTCACCTGCGCCGAATGATAGATCGAGTTCCGATTCATGGGCGCCACCAGGTTGAAGCCCGTGTACTGCGGATACGGTCGCAGCAACTGTCCGCGCGAGACGTTCGGCTGCGCCAATGTTCCCAGTTGCACCTCGCCGAAGAACGGGTTCGGCACCTGTTGCAACAGCGACGCGCCCTGCGACAGGAACTGATCCGGCAACTGATTCAGCACCTGGTTCGGACCCGGCAAGTGCGTCCCCTTCGACCCCGCATACGCGATGTCAATCGCCGCGCCCCCCGGCAGTTCATGCTGAATGTCGACGTTCCATTGCTGCGTGTAGGCGCGCGGATCGCGATACAGCGGCGCCGCCACCGTCTGCCCGTAGAACAGCTTCTGGATATTCGCGCTCCGTCCCGGAGCCTGAATCATGCCGTTCGGAAACGGGTTCGAGAGCCGATCCGCCGGCGTGATCGATCCGTCCACGGTCCCCAGATAAGGCGTCGTATAGGCGTTCGAAATGTCGATGTTCGGCGCCGTATTGAACGCCACATCGTTCGGCAGGAAGAACACGCCCCAGCCGGTGCGGAACACCGTGCGGCTGTTGATGCGATAAGCCAGGCCCAGACGCGGCGACAAGACGTTGCGCGGCTCATTGTTGTTCCGGCTGGGGCTGTCCGCTGAGTTCACCAGGCCCATCCGCCCTTTAAGTTGCAGGCCCCCGCGGCCGTTCAAATCGTTCGGCGCATCCGGCAGCAGCACCACCAGCCGATCGAAGCGCTCACTCCACGGGCCTAAACGCTCCCAGCGCACGCCATAGTTCAGCGTCAGCCGCGAACCGATCTGCCACTGATCGCCCACATGGGCGGCGCCGTACAGCATCTGCCCCGCTACGAAATTGTTATGCGTCACGCCGCCGCCGGAACCCATGCCCAGCAGGAACGATGCAAAGCCATTGCCCGTCCCCGCCGCCGCCAGCGGATTCACCGACGTCATCAAGGCATCGAAGTTGAACGAGCCCGACGGGTTGTTCTGCTGATAGTAGTTGTGCGTCAGCCGGCGCCATTCGCCCCCGAATTTGATCGTATGCTTGCCCCAGATCTTGGTCATGTTCGGACTCAACGAATAGATGTCGTTGCGTGCCACGATCGTGCTGCCCGTACCGTTCGTGCTGAAGACCCCGTTATAGCCGGTCACCAGCGGAATCGGGCTCACCCGCACGGCCACGCTGTTGTTCAGCGAGGCCGGCCAGCCCAGTTGCCCCAGGTCGTAGCCCGCCGTCAGCGAAGTCCGGTCATAGATAAAGCGCGTGAACGACAGCCGCAGGTCGAGGAACATGGTGGGCGTCACGGAAATCGTATCGCCCAGCACGGCCTGATGCGTGGTCATCGTCTCTGTACAGCGGTCCACACAGGTCTTCGTGCCGTAAGGATCAATCGGCAGGTTCAGATTCGTCCACCGCGTGTAGCGCGCAAACCCGCGTTGCTTGTCGCTGAACGTATGGTCCCCGCGGAAATTCACCTGGTCGTTATCGCCGCCCACGCTGGCGTTCGCCGTAAAGTTGTTCACCGCGGTGAAGGGCAGCCCCGGCCCGGTCGCGCGCCCCCACAGATTGGTCATCACCCGGGCCGCCGGGTCGATGCGATTGTTCGGCACCACGTTGCCCGGAAACGGCAAACGCGAAATCGTCTCGGCGCCGTTGGCCCCCGTCGCGCAAGCGGCGTTGCCCAGCCGGCCGCAAGTCGTCAGCGGATCGTAAACCGGAATCATCGCTCCGGACGCATTGCGATAGTCGGCGAAATTGCCCGCCCGCATCGCGTCGGTCGGCACTGAGTAGACGTAGGATTGTCCTTGCCGCAGCCGGAAGCCTTCATAAGATGCGAAGAAGAACGTCTTATCCTTGCGGATCGGCCCGCCCAGGTTCACGCCGAACTGATTCTGCGAGAACGCCGGCCGCCCCACACCCGCCCGGTTGTTGAAGAATGTGTTCGCATTCAGCGAGCGGTTCCGCAGAAACTCGTAGGCGCTGCCATGGAACGTGTTCGTGCCGCTCTTGGTGGTCAGGTTGATCACGCCACCTGCAAAGCGACCGAACTCCGGCCCCAGGCTGTTGGTCTGCACCTTGAACTCCTGCACGGCATCCTGCGTGGGCACCAGCGCCGTCAGGTTCACATAGCTGGCATTGTTCGGCGCGCCGTCGATGTAGGACGCGCTCTGGTTCGCTTGTCCGCCGCCGATCTGAAAATTCGCCCACGCAAACGGATTCTGCCCTGTCGGCGTCGTGCCGCTTTGTCCGCCCGGCACCACGCCCGGCACCAGCGCCACCAGGCTAAAGACGTTGCGGCCGTTCAGCGGCATCTCGAGCACCTTGCGTTGCTCGACCACCTGCCCTAACGACGCGTTCTCCGTCTGCAGCAGCGGCGTCTGCCCGGTCACTTCCACCGTCTGGTTCACGTCGCCCACCTGCATCGCGACATCGATACGCACCGTGCTTTGCACTTCTACCGTGATCGGCTCGCGGGCAAAGCGCCGGAAGCCGCTGTTTTCCACCTCCACCCGATACTGCCCGGGGACGAGATTGACGAACTGATAGCCCCCCGACGAATCGGTTTGCGCGGTGCGTCGCTCAGCGGTGCCTAGGTTGATGAGCGTGACGTTCGCCTGCGCCATCGCGCTGGCGGAAGCGTCCGTCACGGTGCCGACCAAGGTGCCGTAGAAAGTCTGGCTCCAGGCGGCGGAAAAAGAAAGGAGTACAACGAGACTTGCAGCAATTCGATTCATGGAATTCCTCAACGACTCGAGAGTTGTGCGGGCACTATATACCGATTGCGAGCCGGAGACAACGGTGGTCGACAACGAATTGTCATCGCGTTGACATTCCCTGTTGAGCCTCGCCCGCTACTCTCTGTTCATGTCGATTTCCGGTCGTCTTCTGCTCCTGCTTTGGTGTGCGCTTCCCGCGCTGGCTCAATTCGATAGTGCCGAAGTGCTGGGCACCGTGCGCGACCACACCGCCGCCGCCGTGGCTCGCGCGACGGTGACGCTGACCAACCAGGGCACCGGCCTCACCGTCAAGTCGGAACCCGGCGACGATGGCTCCTTCACCTTCACCAACGTCAAGATCGGCACCTACCAACTGACGGCCGAAGCCCCCGGCTTCTCGCGCGCCGTCGCCAAGGACATCTCCGTTAGCGTCAACGCCCGCCAGCGCGTCGACCTTTCCCTACAAGTTGGCGCCGTCACCGAATCCGTCGAAGTGGCCGATGCCGCTTCCCTCCTTCAAACAGACTCGAGCGACCGCGGCCAGGTGATCCGCGCCACGCAAATCGTCGAGATCCCGCTCAACGGCCGCACTTACTCGGACCTCGCCCTGCTCTCGCCCGGCGTTCTCCGCACCCCGCTCGCCTACTCCGGCACCCCGCGCGAAGGCGCCTTCTCCATCAACGGCCTCCGCAGCACTTACAACAACTTCCTCCTCGATGGCATCGATAACAACGCCTACGGCACCAGCAATCAGGGCTTCGCTAACCAGGTCGCGCAGCCCGCGCCGGATTCCGTCGCCGAGTTCAAAGTCATCACCAATAACTACAGCGCCGAGTACGGCCGCTCCGGCGGCGGCACCATCGACGTCGCCATGAAGAGCGGGACCAACGCCTTCCACGGCACCGCCTACGAGTTCCTTCGCAACACGGACCTCAACGCCATCGGTTACATCTTCGGCGCGCGCCCGGCCACCTTCAAAAAGCCCGTCCTTCAGCAGAATCAGTTCGGCGCCACCCTCGGTGGCCGCCTCATTCGGAACCGTCTCTTCTTCTTCGGCGACTACGAAGGCTTCCGCCGCATCGATAAGACGCTCAACTTCTCGAGCCTGCCCTCGCCCAACGACTTACAGCGCATCCTGCCCGTCGCTGTCGTCAATCCGCAAACCGGCAACGTCTATCCCGCCAACACGCCCATCCCGCTCAGCGCCATCACGCCGTTCGCCGCCAAAGTGCTGGGCGATCTCCCCGCGCCCAACACCGGCGGCGTCACCACGCGCTCGAACAACTACCAGCAACTTACGCCCAACCACAACTTCAACGACAAGTACGACGCCCGCCTTGATGGCCAGATCTCCTCCACCATGTCCGGCTTCGTCCGCTGGAGCCAGCGCAAGGTGAACATCTTCACCCAGCCCGACATTCCTGGCCTCTCCGGCGGCAATAGCAACGGCTTCACCCGCGTCCTGAATCAGCAATTGGGCGCCGGCTACACCTGGACCTTGAATCCGCGCACGGTCGTCGAAGCGCGCTTCGGCATGAGCCGGTCGAATGCCGGTAAGTTCCCGCCCTTGAGCGGCGGCGCCAGTATGGAAGCTCTTTACGGCATCACCGGCTTGCCCACCACACCCGAACTCACCGGCGGCCTCACCGCCACCAGCATCACCGGCCTCAGCCAGTTGGGCCGCCAGTCCACCAACCCGCAGTTCCAGAATCCCCTCAGCTACGACTACAAGCTGAACCTCTCGCGTCTCCTCGGCCGCCATGCCCTCAAAGCCGGCTACGAGTTCCAAACCATCCACACCGAAGTCAACGACATCAACCCGCTCTACGGCCGCGACGCTTATGCTGGCCTCTTTAGTCGTCCCACCTGCGCCCAGCTTGGCCAGGCTGCCGGCTGTACCGTACCCGTCGATAACACCAGTTACTCACTCGCCGATTTCATGTTCGGCCTCCGCAGTCAGTACGCTCTCGCCAACTATGTCGCCGGCAATTACCGGCAGCACATGCACTTCACTTACTTACAGGACGACTTCCGCGTTAACAGTCGCCTCACCATCAACCTCGGCTTGCGCTATGAATTCGCCACGCCGCGCTGGGAACGCGACAACATCCTCTCGAACTACGACCCCGTTACCAACACCCTCCTCCAAGCCAAGGACGGCAGCCTCTACGACCGCACGCTCGTCGACCCGGACCGCAATAACTTCGCTCCGCGCCTCGGTCTCGCCTACAGCATCACTCCCAAAACTGTCCTCCGCGGCGGCTATGGCCTCAGCTACGTCCATCAGAACCGCGTTGGCAGTGCGGACCTGCTCGGCATCAACGGCCCGCAAGTCGTCATCGCCACCGTCAACCAATCCAACCCCCTGGACCCCTCCTTCCGCACCACCCAGCAAGGCTATCCCGCCGGCCTCACGGACCCCAGGAACTTCAATCCCCTGCTCTCAAACATCACCTACATCCCCCGCAATCTCCAGGCTCCGGTGATTCAGAGTTACTTCGCCTCCGTCCAGCGCGAACTCTGGCGCAACCTCATCATCGACTTCGCCTACGTCGGCAACCACGGCACCAATATCCCCGTCATCGGCGACTTCAACCAGGCCAACCCTCAGCCCACCGCCACCTCCAACCTCAGCCTGCAGGCGCGCCGCCCCATTCAACAATTCGGCGCCATCACCTGGTTCAATCCCGCCGCTGTCTCCCGCTATGACGCCTTGCAGATCAAAGTCGAGCGGCGTTTCTCGAACGGCTTCCAGTTCCTCAACTCCCTCACTTACGGCAAAGCGACAGACACCGCCGCGCAATCGCTCGATACCAGCGGCGGCAACGATGCCAGCCCGCAGAACATCCGCAACATGGAAGCCGAACGCGGCCCGTCGAATTACGATCAGCGCGTCACCAACATTCTGAGCTTCGTTTACCATCTGCCCTTCGGCCACGGCCGCAAGTATCTGGGCCAAAGCTCGCGCTTCGTCGACTCGATCCTCGGCGGCTGGGAGTTCTCCGGCGTGAACACCTATCTCTCGGCCCCGCCGCTCAACCTCCGAGCCTGGGCCGGCTCCATCCCCGCCGCCTTCCAGGTCGTCGGCAACCTCTCGGGCTTCCGTGGCGGCGAATCCTTCCGCCCCAACGTCAACGGCGACATCTACGCCGTCAACTCGCCCGACCTCACCAACGCCTACTTCAACCCGGCCAACGTCACCCTCCCCACGGACCCCAGCCAGCCCTTCGGCAACGCGCCCCGCAACTCCGCCCGGGCCCTCGACCTGAACCAGCTCGACCTCGGCATCTTCAAGTCCTTCCCGCTTCCGCGCGAAGACATGCGCCTGCAGTTCCGCGCCGAGTTCTTCAACCTCTTCAACACCACTAACCTTGGCCTCGCCAATACGGACCGCGCCAGCGCCGCCTTCGGCACCATCCGCTCCACCTTCCCGGCCCGGCAGATTCAGTTCGCGCTGAAGCTCTACTTCTAGTGCGCCATGTTCTAGTGCGCCATAGTGCCGTTGAACTGCCGGAAGAACTCCTCATAACCCGCCGCCCCACGCTCGGCCGCGAATCGCAGCGGCCGCACGCGCTCCACCAGAATCTCGCGCGCCTCCGGCTGATTCGTCAGGATGCTCATCACTTCGCTGATGAACTCGCCCAGCGGCATCGCCCGCGGATCGGCCGCCTGCCCCGGCCCCATCAACTCCGTCTGCACATAGGGCGGCGCCAGTTCCAGCACCTCCACCGGGGTTTCCCGCAACTGCCACCGTAAGGACTCGCTGTAAGAATGCATTGCCGCCTTCGTCGCGCAGTAAGTTGGCGCCATCGCGAGCGGCGTGTAGGCCAACCCGCTCGTCACATTGATCACCGTCGCCTCCGCCTGCCGGCGCAACAGCGGCAACAACGCCGAAGTCAGCCGGATCGGCGCCAACAGATTCGTCGTGATCGTCGCTTCGACCACCGCCTGATCCTGCGCCAGCAGATTCTCCGCCTTCATCACGCCCGCGTTATTGACGAGCACGCTCAGCGCCGGGTAGTCGCGCGCGATCTCCGCCGCAAACTGCTCCACCTTCGCCGCATCCTGCACATCCAGCGTCGCCGCCTTCATCCCGGGATTCGCCCGCGTCACTTCCTCCAGCACCTCACGCCGCCGGCCGGCGATGATCACCTGATTCCCGAATCCGTGAAACGCCTCCGCCAGCGCCCGCCCAATACCCGAACCGCCGCCCGTCACCAGCACCGTCTGCCCTGTCATTTTCATAGCTTCGAATCTCCTTATCTAAGGCCAGCATACGGAAGGCACTCTCCAAAAGAAAGTAGGCACCCGCCAGTGCTATAGTTACCCAGTGGTGAGAAATGAGCAAACACGGCACTTCCGCCCCTAAAAAACTGACCGCCGCCGAACTCGATGCCCTCGTGCAGGAGATCATCGGCCGCGTCGCCGACAAGTGGACCATGATCGTGCTCGACGTCCTCGCTGAACACGGCGTCCTCCGCTTCACCCAACTCGCCTGCCTCGTCGAAGGCATCAGCCAAAAGATGCTCACCAAAACGCTGCGCCAAATGGAAAGCGATGGCTTCGTCACGCGCACCGTCCACCCCGTGGTCCCGCCCCACGTCGACTACGCGCTCACCCCTCTCGGCCTCAGCCTCGGCGAAGCCTTTTGTGGCGTCTGGCTCTGGGCCGAAAAGCACCACCGGGAACTGGCGCGCGCTCGCCAGGCCTACGCCGAACGCTCCGCCGGCTGAATGAACGTCAGCCCATAGCCGTTCGGATCCCGAATGCCGAACTGCCGCGCGCCGTAGAACGCCTCGTATAGGCTTTCGGTGAACTCCACCGGCTGCGTCCGCAGCAGCCGGTACAGCTCCTCGATCTGCTGGGTGTAGAACCACAGGCTCACCTCGCGCTTCTCCCGTCGCGGCTGCTTGCTCAGCATCAGTTGCGTCGGCCCGTACGAGAGCCATCCCCAGGTGTCCTCATGCCGTCCCCGCACGGTAAAGCCGATCGCCTCGTACCACCGCAGCGTCGCCTCCACATCCTCGACGTCCAGCATCGGCACCAGCCGGCTCACGGACTCGCCCAGTGCCGCCAGCGCCTGCGTGGCCTCTGCCGACCTCTCGCGCGACCTTACCTTCGCCCCCGCCGCCTGCAGCAACTCCATCGCCTCACGATCGCCGCGAAACGTCGCCAACTCGAGCGCGGTATGTCCGCGCTCATCCGTCGCCTCAAGCTCGGCTCCCAACTCAATCAATACCGCCAACAAATCGTGCCGCTGCCGGTCGAGCGCGAAGTGCAGCGGCGTCAGTCCCTGCTCAAAGCTCGACATCCGCCGCTGGAGCGCTTGTGGATCGCGTGCGGTCACCTCGCGGAGTAACTCGGCGTCACCCATGCACAGCGCGGAGAACACATGATGCTGCGCGCCATACTGCAACAGCAACGCCACCACCTCCTCGCGGATTGGCTTGGCAAAGTAAGTCGCCCAGCCGATCACGTCGAGTTCATGCTCATCGCCCGCGCCCACCGGGTCCGCCCCTGCCTTCAGCAACAGCTCCACCACGTCCCGATGCCCGCCCGCTGCTGCCCAGTGCAAAGGTGACGTCGCATCGCCCACTTCCACCGCCTTCGGATCCGCCCCGCGCTCCAGCAGCAAGCGCACCGCCGCCGTATGACCCAGCTTCGCCGCCGTATGTAACCCCGTCCAGCCCGGATGCGCCGCATCCGGATTCTCCTCCGTCACCAACGTTGGCTCCGCGTCCAGCGTCTCACGCAGCCGCGCCACGTCTCCCTGTTCACACGCCTCGAAGAAAGCAAAGACGACATCCGCCATCTCCGTAGCTTCCCAGATTTCCGCTTAAATAGAGGTGTCATGACCAGCCTGCTGTTGGCCCTGTGTCTGGCGCAGGAGCCCACCCTCGCGCTCCTCGGTGACGCCGTGATGAACGATGGCGCCGTCCGCCTCACCCCGGCTCGCAAGTATCGGCGTGGCGCCGCCTGGCTGCGCGAACGTCAACCCGTTCGCGATGGCTTTGAAATCAGCTTCCGCTTTCGCCTCTCGGATCGCGGTGGCCTGGGCAACGGTGCCGATGGCTTCGCCTTCGTCCTCCAGAACAATGGCCTCGACGAACTCGCCGGCTACGGCGCTTCGGGCGGCTTCGCCCTGGGTGACGGCGCCAACGGCAACGACGCGCGCGGCATCGCCAATAGCCTCGCCGTCTTCTTCGATACCCATCGCAATCCGCAGGATGGCTCCGGCAACGGCATCGTCATCGCCACCAATGCTGAACAGCGGCGCCTGCGCTGGCCCCCGCCCCGTCTGGCCGCGAATTGGCGGCCCGGAGTCCAGCTCAAGGATGGCCGCCCTCACGCCGTCCGCATCGCCTACCGGCCGCCGCTTCTCGAAGTCACCGTCGATGATGTCCTCGAACTGCGCACCCCGGTGGACCTGCGCCGCCTGCTGCCGGCCGATGGCCGCGCCTTCCTCGGCTTCACGGCCTCCACCGGCGAAGGCTACGAGAATCACGACCTCTTCGATTGGCGCTTCCGCCCCGCCGTCGCTTCCGACGCCTACACCGTCAGTTCCCATATCTCGTTCGCACCCTTTGAGTGCCTCGCCGGGCGGGCGCTTTGCACACCCGCTCAAGCTTCCGTCCAACTCACCAGCCCCGGCACCTATCACGTCATTCTGCCGGCTCACCGTCCTTGGTCCGCCGAACTTCCGAACCCCGCTGGCCGGCGGTTCGAAGTGAGGAACGCCGTGGGCACCGCCTGCTGGGACCACGAGTCCTGCGGGACGCCGGGCGCCGCTCCTGAAGGGGCAGTGGGCTCCCTCGAATGGCGCGTGCAATCGGGCCGCCTCGCCTTTGCCCTCAAGGATCCCCAGCCCGGCGACAACCAGGGCTACTACGAGTTCGACGTCGTCTTCGAGAACTAGTCGATGCCGTGGATCTTCAGCTTCACGATTTTATCCGCCGTCAGATTCTGAAAACCGGAAGCGCGCAGCTTCTGCAGATAGGGCGTGCCCACGCCGTGAATCTTCATCTCGGCAAGTTCTCGCAGCGTGAAGTTGTAGCCCATGGACTTGGTCTCGCGAATAAACTCGGGCGAAACGCCGTGAATCTTCAGGTTCGTCACCTCGCCCGAAGAAAGATTGCGATAGCCTGCCTCGTTCAGCGCCTTCAGATACTCCGGCTTCACGCCATGGATCTTCATCTGCACTAAGTCCTTGGCCGGCGGCGTTAGCCCGTAGCTCTTCAATTCCCGGATGTAGGCGGCGTCAATGCCGTGAATCTTCATCTCCACGATCTGCCGATGCGGCAAGTCGAACCCGGCCTGCTTCAGCTCCCGCAGAAACTCATTCGTCACGCCGTGGATCCTCATCTCCACGATCTCGCGCGCGGTCAACTGATAACCGGCCGCCTTCAGCCCCCGCACGAACTCCGGCTTCACCCCGTGGATCTTCATCTCGACGAACTCGCGGGCCGTCAGCTCCGTAAATCCGAAGCCGCGCATCTCCGCAATGTACTCGCGCGTCACGCCGTGAACCCGCAGCTCGATCAATTCCTTTGTCGACGCTTGCAACCCGGTTTCGCGCACATAGCGTGCGAACTCGAGTGAGATGTCATGCAGCGCCATGTTGTAGATCTGGTCGCGGTCCGGCGTCCCATAGCCCAGTTGACCCAGCTGCGCCGCATAGTTCGGATTCGCCGCAAACGTAAAGCTGCCCGTGCCGCGCCCCATCCCCGTGATGCCCGTGCACAGAAAACGGCCCGCATCGCGCACGATCTCGAACTTTGCGTTCGTGCTGCCGGTCTCCAGATTCTTCGGCTCCAGCCCCTTCACCGACGTCCACGGAATGTCCGTCGTATGGCTCGAGCGATTCCAGCCCGTGCCCGTCTTGCGGCTCGTCTCCAGTTTCAGGCTCACCATCTTCGGGTCCGTCACCCGGCGCAAGGTCCACTCCTGACCTTCAAAAACCTGCGCATTCAGCGAAACGAAGAGCACCAAGGCGCCCGCCACCAACAACATTTCCCCACACTTCATTTCTGGAATCTCCCTTGTTTGATGGGGCCGGAATGATCGCTTTAGAGTGCGCCGGCCTGCTTCAACTTGATCACTCGCCGTAGCTCCCGGGTCCCGCCGAGTTTCTGCGCGGCCCTCAGATCGCTCGCGTTCACTCCGTGCACCTTCGCCTCCACCACGTCCCGCGCGGAGACGTTCGTCAGTCCGTTCTCCTTCAGCGCCACGAAGAACTCCTCGCGCACCCCCTGCACCGCAAAGTCGCGGACCTCGCTCGCCGTATAAGGACCAAAGCCTAACCCGTGGATCACCTGCACCTCATCGGGCCGCACGTTGTGAATCCGCAGGTCTACCGCCTGTTCGATCGTGTAGCCGCGGATCCCGGCATTCCGCAATTCCACCAGGTAAGTCGGAGAGACGTTGTGGGTCTTCAAATTCACCAGTTGCGCCGTCGACAAACGCCCGAAGCCTAGCGCATTCATCTCGCGGAGATAGGACGGGCTCACGCCCTGAACCTTCAACTCGATCACCTGTTCCACGCTCATGTCGCCGTAACCGGCCTGCGCCAAAGCCGCGAGAAAGCCCGGCGCGCGGGGCGCGGGAGGAGCCGGCGGAACTGGCGGCACTCCGCGAGCGGGCGGCACGGGCGGTACTGCCGGCACCGGAACCGCTGCCGGGGCTGGAGGCTGCGGCGGCTCGGGCGGTACGTCTCCGTCGACATCGCTCTCCGGCGGCGGAGCTTCCGGTGCAGGAGGCGCCTCTGGAGCAGCCAGAGCCACCCGAGCTGGAGGGGCAGGAGGAGCACTCGGCGCCGCCGGTGGCCAGTCGAACGAATCTTCCGCAAACAGCACCAGGCTCGGCGCTTGCGCCGCCCCCAGCACCAGCCCACCCACCAGCATCACCGCTGCCAGCAGCACGCCGCGCGAGATTCCCAGCGCCACATTCCGCCTTGGATCCAGCAACAGCCGCACCCGCCGGCCCACCTGCGACTCACGGCCCACCATCGTCGCCGCCAGAGGATGCGAAGGCAGATCCATCCGCCATTCCGCCAACCGCGTCAGGCTCGCCGCATACGCCCGCCGCGACGTCGCCGATACCGCCCAGTCATCGCAAGCCAACTCCCGCTCCAGTTCCAGCCGCTTCAGAATCCACCGCGCCACCGGATGGAACCACATCACCGCCGCCAGCAGACGCCCGCCCAGATTCGCCCAATCGTCCCGCCGGGCCAGATGCGCCAACTCATGGCTCACCACATGGTCGGCCAACTCGCGATCCAATCGCCCCAGCAAGGCTTCCGGCACCAGCACCGCGGGGCGCCAAAAGCCCGCCGCCAGCGGCGATCCGATCTCTTCGCTCGCCAACAACCGCACCGGGCGCCGCACCGGGCAGATCGCCAGGCCGCCCGCCAGCATCGCCGGATCGACCGGCCGCGCCCGCCGGATGATGCCCCGCAAATCCCAGTACCCCAACCACAACCGCAACAACGCGGCCAGCGCGCCCGCCGCCCACAGCGCCGCCAGCGCCAGCACCGCCTTGCCGCCGCCCAGCCGAATCGGCAACCGCCACGCGCTCTGTTCCCCTTGCGCTACCACTGGCGTGTGGTCCGGCACCGTCAACACCGGTCCCAGGTCGACATGTGCCACCACCGGCGCCACCCCCGGCGCGGAACCCGCCATCAGCCTTTCCCAATGCACCCCCGCCGTCGGCAGCACCGGCAGCGCCAGCGTCGCCGCCAGCACCATCCACCACGCCGCATAACGCGTCGCCGCATTCACCCGCGGCATCCACGTCAAAAACAGCCAGGTCACTCCCGCCAGCAACAGCGCCGGCAGAAAGCTGTTCACGATCCCCGACAGAACTTCGGCAGCCACCGTGGCGAGCGTCATTGCGCCTTCTCCTCATCGTTCTGAATAAGCTGTTTCACCCGTTCGATCTCCGCCGCACTCAGGGCTTCGTCCTCGATCATGTTCAGCACCAGCAGGTCCGCCCGGTTGCCGAAAAAGCGCGTCAGAAGATGCCGCACCGCGCTCCGGCTTGCCTCCGCCCGATCCACTACGGGCGCATAGACGAACGCGCGCCCTTCTTTGGTGTGCGTCAGGTAGCCTTTTTCTTCCAGAATCCTCATCGTGGTGAGGACGGTCGAGTAAGCCAGCGCCGGAACCGCCTCGGCGACGTCGGCCACCGTCGACGGCCCCCGCTGCCAAACCACTTCCATCAGGCGCAACTCGGCATCGGTGAGGTTGACGGATTTCTTGCGAGCCATTGCTATTAGAAAATTAATAGAACGCCCCACTTTTGTCAACGAAGAAATTAATAGTTCACGGACTGACAACCTCAGGCCTAACTTCGCGCCGCGCGCTGCCCCGCTGTACGATAGTCGAGCCATGCGCGCCCAACCTCTCCTCGCCGTCACCGACGTCCCCCGCAGCAGCCGCTGGTATCAGCAACTCCTCGGCTGCCAGAGCGCCCACGGCGGCGACGAGTACGAACGCCTCACCCACCACGGCACCCTCGTCCTCCAACTTCACCACTTCGGCGTCGAGCACCACCACGGCCCCCATCGGCGATCCCCATCAACGCCCCTATGGCAACGGCGTCCTCCTCTGGTTCGAAGTCGACGACTTCGACGCCGCCGTCCAGCGCGCTGCCGGCCTCCAAGCCGAAATCGTACTCCCCAAGCACCGCAACCCGCCCGACCACGACGGCGGCCCCAACCATTGGGAGTGCTGGCTGCGCGACCCCGACGGCTACACCGTCGTCCTCTCGAGCCCCGACGGCACCGCCGACGGCTTCTGGCAGGCTGCACCCCACCCCTGAAACAAAACCCGTCAACCGCGAGTCTAACCGACCATGCGCCACGCCCTCCTCACCGTCGCTTGGACCCTTCTCCTCGGTTCCCCCGCCTGGGCCTGCTCCTGCGCGCCCCCCATCGACTGTTACTCCGTCTCCCCGGCCTCCCGCTCCCCAAGCTCCGGACCCGCCTTTGTCGGCACGGTCCTCGAGGTCACCGTTCTTGAAGTCACCGTCCTCGACGTTACCGAACGGTCCCCCACCCCTTCGTTTCTCGACCGCGTCCAAGTGAAGTTCCGCCTCGATGAAGCCCTCAGTGCCCTTCCCGCCGGCCTCCAGGAAATGGAAGTCTTCACCGGGCAGGGCGGCAGCGATTGTGGCATCCCTTTCACACCCGGCGAACGCTACCTCGTCCTCAGTCACCTCGGCCCGGACGGCCGCGCGCACACCGGCTTTTGTTCCGGCACGCGCCCCTTCCGCGAAGCAGCCGCGGCCCTCCGCACCCTTCGCCAAAGCCGCGACCGCCAACCGCTCCCCGCCCTCACCGGGCAACTCCGCCAGCTCTCCCCCACCGGCGAGCAATCCACCCCCGTCGCGCAGACCTCCGTCCAAGTCACCGTCGCCGGGCAGGTCTTCCGCACCACCACCGATGCCGACGGCCTCTACGCCTTCCGCGACCTGCCCGCCGGCCAGTTCACCCTCGCCACCGGCGCCACCTCTCCAGAAATCCGTGCGAACCGCGGCACCATTACCCAGCACCGCTGCGTCCAGCGAGACCTCTACGTGCTTCCGCCCGCGCCCCAGCCCTAACGCGGAAACAGATCCGGATTGTCCGTGAACAGCCCATCCACCTGATACGTCTCCACAAACTTCCGCATCGCCGCCGTCAACGCCCCCGGCTCCACCGGCAGCGCCGCATACATCTTGGCGATCTGCTGTTGCATCGCTGGCGGCAAGTCCGGATACGTCGCCGCCTTCGGTCGCAGCAGAAACGTATAAGGCACCACCGTCAGCCCCGCCGCATGCGCTTCGGCCACCAGTCCCGGCCGCGCCTCCACGATCGCCGTATGCGGCGCAATGCCAGTCGCGAACGTCTTCACTTCGCGCAGCCCCGCCGGCGTCAGCCAGCGTGCCGCCTGGTCCGGCGCCCCGATCAGAAAGCTCCGCGGCACTGCGGGCAGCAGCTTCGCCATCCGCCGCAAGCTGTCCTCCTCAAAAATCTGCAAATGCACCGCCGGCCGGCCGTGCCACTCCGTCGCTCGCCCCGCCGCATCCACCAGCCCCGCTTCCCGCAGCGCCCGCGCCACCATCGGCTCTAACTCGATCCCCTTCGCCCGCAGCCTCCCCGGCATCTTCAACTCCGGAAAGAACCCCGCCTTCCCCTTCACGATCGCCACCGCTTCGGCGAACGTCA
>JBGAHE010000124.1:0-20970 GCA_044226365.1 Bryobacteraceae bacterium | reverse complement strand
TATGGGTGATTCCCGCCGAACTGCGTTATGCAAGCTTGGCGCAAGGTCAACCGGTCCGCTATGCCGAACTGTTCTTTGACCCGGCGCTGCCTTCCGAGCTAGCTGGCCGCGGGCTCACGCCGCCTCCGGTGCGGCCGCGCGCCGGTCACTATGACGAGTTTCTCTATCGCGGCGTGCAGCGGTTGGCAGCGTTCACCGCGCGGCCGGACGACCTGGCCGAACTGGCGGGCGAGTCCTTGGCACGCACCCTGTACCTGCACTTCCTGGCCGGCTATCAGCATGAGCCGCCACGCGTCCAGACGCGGCTCCGGCCGGAGCAAAAGCGCCGGCTGGAAGAGTTCGTGCGGGAGAACCTGGGGGGACGGATTCGCCTGGCTGACCTGACGCACGCGACAGGCCTGAGCGGACACGCTCTGTTGCCGGCGTTTCGGGAAGCCTTCGGTTTCACACCGGCGCAATATGTGATCGAGGAAAGACTGAGGCAGGCGCGTGCCCTGTTGCGGCACACCAAATGGGAAATCGCGGAGATTGCGTTACAGACGGGCTTTGCGAATCACGCCCACCTGACGGCGTCCTTCCGGACCCGGGTGGGCGTGACTCCACAGGAATTTCGAAAAGCGAAGTGAACTACGAGATGACGTCGACGCCCATCGACACGCAGGCGCCCTTCACCTGAGAGATAGCCGACTCGAGCGTAAAGCTGTTCAAGTCCGGCATCTTCAGCTTGGCGATTTCTTCCACCTGCTTCATCGTGATCTTACCGACCTTGTTCTTGTTCGGTTCGGCGGAACCCTTGGCGAGCGCCACGGCCTTCTTCACGAGGATGGCGACCGGCGGGGTCTTGGTGATGAACGTGAACGAGCGATCGTTGTAGATGGTGATGACGACCGGGATGATCAGGCCTTCCTGATCCTTCGCCGAGGTCTTGGCGTTGAACTGCTTGCAGAATTCCATGATGTTGACGCCCTGGGGACCGAGAGCGGTACCAACGGGCGGCGCCGGGGTGGCCTTGCCGGCCGGAATCTGCAGCTTGACTTGTCCAGTTACTTTCTTAGCCATGGAACGATACCTACTTAATTAAACCTTTTCGACTTGGAGGAATTCGAGTTCGACGGGGGTGGAGCGTCCGAAGATCGTCACCAGGACGCGCAACGTATCGCGTTCGGGATGGACTTCTTCCACCTTGCCGGTAAAGTTGACGAACGGGCCATCGTTGATGCGGACGGTTTCGCCCTTCTCGAAGACCTGCTTGGGACGGGGCCGGTCGGCCGTGTTGGCCTGCCGGTAGAGCATGGAATTCACTTCATCGGCGGTCATCGGGATGGGCTTGGTGCCGCCGCCGACGAAGCCGGTGACGCGGGGAGTCGCCTTCACTTCGTGCCACAGGCGATCATCCATCTCCATCTCCACCATCAGGTAGCCGGGGTAGAGCAAACGCTCCGAGGTGACCTTCTTGCCATTGCGCAACTCGACCACGGTTTCGCGGGGCATGAGGATCTGGCCGATCTGATGATCGAAGCCGAACGCAGAGGCGCGGGTCTTCAGACTCTCGGCGACCTTCTGTTCAAAGCCGGAATATGTGTGGATGATGTACCACAACATGTTCGAAGGCGGGGCCTCAGTGGGAGGCAGACCTTCGTCCTCGGCCGCCTCGACGGGGCCTTCAGGAATTTCAACATCTTCAGCGGCGACGTGTTCGATCGCCTGATCGTTGGGGTCCATGAGGGAATCTTCTTCCGGGTCTTGAGCGATCATGGAACCTACCTGGCGAAGGATTTAAACAGCTGATCGATCAGTTTGGCGACTGCGATGTCGACAGCAAAGAAGAAGGCGGCGAACCCGAAGACAGCAGCGACGACGACCGCCGTCGTGGCCTTCACCTGGTCGGGAGTCGGCCAAGTCACCTTACGCATTTCGGACTTCAAGTCTTCGAAATACTCTTTAATCTGGGCAGGCCATGTGGCGACACCCGACGCTCCGGCCGAGGCATCGGTCGATGGACGCTGAACCGCTTCACTCACAACTTGGCTCCCCATTCTGACAATTCACTTCCTGACTCACGGACAAAAATTCTGGCAGGGGCAGAGGGATTCGAACCCCCAAAGGCGGTTTTGGAGACCGCAGGTTTACCGTTAGCCTATGCCCCTGTACGAGGTGGCCCCGGCAAATCTCCGGGGCCACTCTCTATCTTAGCTTAATTTAGGCAACAATCTCCGACACGGTGCCGGCGCCGACGGTGCGGCCGCCTTCGCGGATGGCGAAGCGGAGGCCCTTATCCATGGCGACCGGCGTGATCAGCTCGATTTCCATGGTGACGTTATCGCCCGGCATCACCATTTCGGTGCCCGCCGGCAAGTGCGCCACGCCCGTCACGTCGGTCGTGCGGAAGTAGAACTGCGGCCGATAGCCATTGAAGAACGGCGTGTGACGGCCGCCTTCTTCTTTCGACAGCACGTAAACTTCGCCCTTGAACTTCTTGTGCGGCTTGATCGAACCCGGCTTCGCAATCACCTGGCCGCGTTCCACCGCGTCCTTGTCGATGCCGCGCAGCAGCAGGCCGACGTTATCGCCCGCCCGGCCTTCATCGAGCAGCTTCTTGAACATTTCGACGCCGGTGATCACGGTCTTCTTCGTATCCGAGAAGCCCACGATCTCCATTTCCTCGCCGACCTTGCAGATGCCCTGTTCGATACGGCCCGTGACCACCGTGCCGCGGCCCTGAATCGAGAAGATGTCTTCGATCGGCATCAGGAACGGCTTGTCGGTGACGCGCGCCGGCAGCGGCACGTATTCGTCCACCGCGGCCATCAGGTCGTCGATCGCCTTTTCCCACTGCGGCTCACCATTGAGACCGCCGAGCGCGGACACCTTGCACACCGGCAGCGAATCGCCAGGGAACTGATAGGAGGAGAGCAGTTCGCGAACTTCGAGCTCGACGAGCTCGAGCAGTTCGGCGTCTTCCACCATGTCGACCTTGTTGAGCGCCACGACGATGTAGGGCACGCCCACCTGACGAGCCAGCAGGATGTGCTCGCGCGTCTGGGGCATGGGGCCGTCGGTGGCCGCCACCACGAGAATCGCGCCGTCCATCTGCGCCGCGCCCGTGATCATGTTCTTGATGTAGTCGGCGTGGCCGGGGCAGTCGACGTGCGCGTAGTGACGGTTCGCCGTCTCATATTCCACGTGCGAAGCCGCAATCGTGATGCCGCGCGCTTTTTCTTCCGGCGCATTGTCGATCGAATCGAACGAACGGAACGCGTTCTTCGGATTGTGCTTCGACAACGTCTTGGTGATCGCCGCCGTCAGCGTCGTCTTGCCATGATCGATGTGCCCGATCGTGCCAATGTTCACATGCGGCTTACTGCGGTCAAATTTCTCTTTCGCCATGGTGTCCTTCCCTGAAGGTGCTTGAAGAAAGCTTACTGGAGCCGATGACCAGGATTGAACTGGTGACCTCGTCCTTACCAAGGACGCGCTCTACCAACTGAGCTACATCGGCCCGAACCGAACTAAATGGTGGACGGGGAAGGATTTGAACCTTCGTAGGCCGCATGGGCCGGCAGATTTACAGTCTGCTGCGATTGACCGCTCCGCCACCCGTCCGCTCTGTGCGATCGCCTTCGGCGCGCACAACTCGACTCTACCAGAGGAAACCGGAGTAGAACAAGCAGGCGGGAAAAGACCGCAACGCCTTATAGTAACAAGACTTCAAGGCCCTTTTCAAGGCCCACGTGACGAAACGAACCCGGGACTTGCTGAAAACAAAAATAAACGGGCCCGTGAGGGGATACCTCACAGGCCCGCGTTGGTGGGGATCGGATCCCCGCCTAGAACGTGTAACGGAGGGCGAGCTGCATATTGCGCATATCGCCGCGCGTGCCACGGATTTTGCCGAAGTTGCCGGACTGAATGTTGGTGTCCGGATTCCCCCAGTTGGGATGGTTCGGGAAGTTGAAGGCTTCAAAACGGAACTGGAGATTGTGGTTCTCGTTGTAGGGCATCTTGAAGTTCTTCAGGCTCGAGAAATCCCAGCGAACATAGGAGGGTCCGACGAGCGTGTTGCGGCCCACGTTGCCGTAGGTGCCGCGGGGCTGGACCGCAAAGGCCGCCGTGTTGAAGGCGTTCTCGGTGGTGACTCCGGAGACCTGCGGATTCTGGCCGGTGGCGTTCGGACGATCGAAGAAGGCGCCGGTGTTCGACGTATCAGCGCCGTTCACCACCGTGATCGGGAAGCCCGACTGGACGGTGAAGATCGACCCCAACTGCCAGCCGCCCGCAATCGCGTTCAGGAAGCCGTTCGAGATATCGAACTTGCGCCCCTTGCCGAACGGGAGGTCATACAGACCGGACGTCACGAAGCGGTGCGCGGTGTTGAAGCCGGACAACGCACGTTCGCATTGCCGACAGCCGCTGTTCTGCGGGAACAGCACGTCGCCGCCCTGGTTGCGGATGGCCGACGCCGTATCGATCGACTTCGACCAGGTGTACGACACGATCGCCGTGAGGCCCGAGGAGTACCGCTTGGTGAGCTTGCTGCCGAGCGAGTTGTAGTTCGCCTTGCCGCCGTTGTCCACCAGCTGAATGCGGCCGAACTCGGGGAACGGCGAACGCGCGTTCAGCGAGAGCGACGACACAGCCGGATCGACCGGAATCGTTTCGTTCACCGCGCGCAGACCTTCCAGGCGCCGCGAGACCGAGCCCATGTAGCCCACTTCGGCCACCAGATTCGACGCCAGTTCCTGCTGCACGTTCAACAGGTACTGCAGGGTGTAGGGCGTGCGGCGGTCGTACGGATTGGCGAAAGAGTAGGGTCGGTTGACGTTGGCCACGCCGCCGGCAATCGCAGCGAGAGCATTGCTCCAGTTGCGATTCGGGGTGGTTTGGCTCGAGTTGTCACGCAGACGGCCGGCCAGGTTGCGCGACATGTCGAAGCGCGGGTTGCCGGTGTCCTGCGAGTAGAACGCGCCCAGACCGAGACGGATGACGGTCTTGCTGCTGAGCTGGTAGCTCATGCCCAAGCGCGGCGCCCAGTCGTTGTTGTCGCGGCCCACCAGGCGATTGCCGAGCGAACCGTCGCAACGGGTCTGGATCGGGATGTTCGGGAATTCCGGACCCGCCACCCAACGCAGGTTCAGGCCTTCGTAGCAGTTGGTGCGCGAAGCGCCCTGCCGCAGGAAATAGGGGTGAAGGTTCGGATCCTGCACGATCGCCGCCAGCGGATTGGTGGGACGGATGTCGGCCGGCACGATGGCGTTAAACAGCGTCCCGGTCTGGTCTTCCCAGGGGGGCGTGTTTTCGTAGCGCAAGCCGAGATTGAAGGTCAACTTCGAGCTGAAGCGCCAGGTATCGTCCACATAGAAGGCAAAGCCGGTGGCGCGGAATTGGGCCCGAGCGATGGAGACGGCCGCTTCGGACTGGAAGACTTCGGCCAGGAGCAGGTCAGCAAACGCGTTGCCGCTGGCCGTGTTGGAGAGGCTGCGCGTGGCGTTGCGATCGAAGGTGAACTGGGCGCGGGCAAACTGGTTGCCCACCTGGTTGTATTCGTCGCGACGGAGCTCGCCGCCGAACTTGAAGCTGTGCTTGCCGCGCACCCAGCTCAGGTTGTTGATGAACTGCATGGCGCGGTTGTTGTTTTCGTACGGACCTTCGGAGGAATTACCGAAGCCGCTATAGCTGTTGATCGAGACGCTCGGGATGCCCCACTGCACGGGCGGTCCGGAAGCGAGACCCGGGATACCGAGTTCGCCGACCACGTCACGCGTGAAGGCCAACTGCGGGCCGGTGGTGTTGTAGAACTTCGTCAAACCGAAGCGGAACTCGTTCACCACCGAGTTGGTGATCACGCGGCTGTTGGTTACCGTCCACTGGCTGGCCTTCGTGATGATGGCTTCCCCGTTCAGGAACAGGTTCTCGTTCAGCATGTTTTCGTCAGACCGCGAATAACGGCCGAACCAGTTGGATTTGGACGACTCCACCCAGTCAAAGCGCTGGATGAACTGATCCTTGTTGATCGGCCGGCCCAGGGAAATGACGTGGTTGTTGTTCAACCCCGCCGCTTCGTTGTTGGGCTTCGGATAGAAGGCCAGCAGCTTCTGCGAGGTCGGATCCAGGCGCGAGGCCGGGATGGTGGAATTGGGGAACGGCTGCGCGCCCGAACCGTCGGCCGCGCGGGTGCGAGGGTCGAAGATCAGGCCGCCGCCGACCGAAGCCTGCTGGAAGTTGCCGGCAAAGTTCGCCGCCGTGGGCAAGGTGTAAATGCCCTGCACGTTGCGGCGCTGCCGGAACCATTCGTAGTTCGACATGAAGAACAGGCGGTTCTTGCCGTTGAACAGCTTGGGAATCGACACCGGGCCGCTCAACATGAAGCCGTACTGGTTCCACTTGAACGGGTCCTTCACGCGATCCGGCCCCGTGAAGCGGTAGTTGCGGGCGTCCATCTTCTCGTTGCGCAGGAACTCGAAGACCGAGCCGTGATACTGATTTCCGCCACCGCGGGTGGACACGTTGATCTGCGTGGCGCCGCGGCCGAACTCGGCCGGATAGACACCCGTTTGGACCTTGAACTCCTGCAGCGCTTCCACCGACGGGAAGATGACATAGGTATTGAAGTTCGGGTCCGTATTCTCCACGCCGTCGAGCGTGAAGCGGTTGAAGTTATTGCGCATGCCGGCGACGGAGATGTTCTGGTTGGCGCGATCGCCACCCTGACGTCCGTCGGCTTGGCCGGCGCTGGGGAAACCGAAGCTGACGTTCGGCGACAGAGCCGTGAGCGCCAGGTAGTTGCGGCCGTTGAGCGGCATTTCCACCATCGGCTTTTGACCGATGACGGTGCCGACGGTGGCGTTCTCGGTTTGGAGAATCGCGCCCGAGGCACTCACTTCGACCGAGTCGCTCGTCGAACCCACTTCCATGGTGAGATCGAGACGGGCACTCTGTTGGACCTGCAGGTCGAACGAGTTCATCGAAGCAGCCTTAAAGCCTTGTTTTTCGGCTTTCAGGGTATAAGCGCCGGGAGTGAGCGCGGGGAAAGCATAGTTACCGGAGTCGTTCGAAAGCGTTTCGCGAGCGGCGCCAGTGGCGACATTCGTGATGGTGACTTTCACTCCAGGGATCGTGGCGCCAGTCGCATCGCGAACTTCGCCGGAAACATCGCCCAAGGTCTGCGCGGCCAGACAACCAGCACACACCAGGGCGAGAACAACAACTGCAAACAACCGAGTCTGCATAGGCAAACCTCCGTGGGTTACGTTACGTAGAGAACACGCGGAGCCAGACTACAAGCTCCACCAAAGCGTGCCCAATGTATCACAGATCGGTGAATTTTTGGATTCGCCCTAGCGCCGGGAAACAGCCGCCGCGGTGGCCATGGAAAAGGCCGCCGGATCCACTTCGCGATAGTGCGCGCGACGGTTGAAGCGCTTGCGATCGGGGCCATCGCCATCGAGAAAAGCAAGCGCCAGACTGGCGGCGATTTTGAAGTCGTGGATGATGCGCTCGGGGCTGACGTTCGACTCCACGGTGGCTGAAACACCGTACTCCCCGGCTTTTACCTCGAGCAATTTCCAGCCGCGGTCGACACACAGTTCGGAGATTGCGCGGGAGACCAGGGATTGGCGCTCGGCATCGAGGCGATAGGCGGGCTGGACAAAGAGCCGGTTCAGGAAGCCCCGGAGGGATCCGGCCTCAACGCCGTGAGTCGGAAACCAGAGAGAGTACCTCATACCCAATAGTGTCGGGAAAGGGGGAAAATTCTCCTATTTTTTTCTCAGTTTCTAACGTGCGTAGGGAAGTTCTACAAGCTGACGGGAAGCCGAGCGCATATGATGTCTGGGCCATGTTGCGAACTCTCTTGTTGCTCTCCTGTTGGCCGGTGCTGGCCGCGACATTACCGAAAGTGACGCCCGACGAAGTCGGCCTCTCTTCGGAACGCCTGCAGCGGGTACGCGCGCTGATGCAGCGCTACATCGACCAGAAGGAGATTGCCGGCGCGGTGACGTTGGTGGCACGCAAGGGGCGTTTGGCGCACCTCGAAGCGCAGGGAGTCGCGGACCTCGAAACGCGGCAGCCGCTCAAGACAGACTCGATCTTCCGCCTGGCGTCGATGACCAAGCCGGTGACCAGTCTGGCGGTGATGATGCTGCACGAGGAGGGCCGCTTTCTGCTGAACGACCCGGTGTCGAAGTTTCTGCCCGAGTTCAAGAACCCTCGCGTGGCCGTAGCGAACGCGCCGCACGAGCGCGCCGCGGGCGGCTTCCACACGGTGCCCGCGGTGCGCGAGATCACGATTCGCGATCTGCTAACGCACACGGCGGGGCTGGCCAGCGGCACCGGTGGTCCGACGCTCGAGCTCGCGAAGGGCTTGGCGGAGTTCCGGAAACCGGAGAATACGATGGCCGAGTACGTCCGCGAGTTGGCGAAGCTGCCCCTGAATTTTCAGCCAGGCACGGCCTGGGAATACGGGCCGGCGACTGACGTCCTGGGGCGCATGGTGGAAGTGATCTCGGGCATGACGCTGGACCGGTTCTTCGCCGAGCGCATCTTCGCCCCACTCGGCATGAAGGATACGCACTTCTACCTGCCCGACGCGCAGTTGCCGCGGCTGGTGACGGCTTACGAGAAGAAGAACGGCAAGCTGAGCAAGCTGACGGCGCCGGGTCCGGCATCGCGTCACGGCAAGTTCCACATGGGCGCGGGCGGGTTGGCCGGCACTGCCGAGGACTATCTGAAGTTCTGCCAGATGCTGTTGAATGGCGGCGTACTGGACGGCAAGCGCCTGGTGAGCCGCAAGACGATCGAGTTGATGACGTCGAACCACATTGGCCGGATTCCGCTCTGGCAGGAGAACCTGCAGGGCTATCGCTTCGGACTCGGATTCCGGGTGCGCGAGCACAACGGCGAAGCGGCGATGCTGGGGTCGGTGGGGAGCTACGGCTGGGGCGGTGCTTACGGCACATACTTCTGGATTGATCCGCAGGAGCAGATGATCGGCATCGTGATGATCCAGTTGATGCCGTACGCGCACATCAATCTACGTCCGGAGTTCCAGAACACGGCGACGGCGGCGATTGTAGATTAGATGAACGATGATGTTGCTTCCTCTGATGTTGACCCTGGCGGCGGATTTCCCCAGCGCGACGATTACGTCGGGCAAGTTGACGGCGCAGTTGTATTTGCCGGACGCCCAAAACGGCTACTATCGCGGCACGCGTTTTGACTGGTCGGGGCAGATCGGCAGCTTGAAGTCGGCCAACCACGAGTACTTCGGGCAATGGTTCGACCGTTATGACCCCAAGCTGCACGACTCGATCCAGGGACCGGTGGAAGAGTTCAGCGAAGTGGGCTACGAGGAAGCCAAGCCCGGGGACCTGTTCCTGCGGGTGGGCGTGGGGATGGTCCGCAAGGCGGAGAATAAGCCCTACGAGCGCTTCCGTACCTACGACATCGTCGATAGCGGCACCTGGACCGTGAAGAAGGGCAAAAGCTCGATCCGCTTCACGCATACCCTCCAGGGCAACGGCTACGGCTATCGCTACACCAAAACCGTGCGACTCAAAGGTCAGGGCATGGTGATCCAGCACGAGTTGAAGAACACGGGCCAAAAGCCCCTGGCGCTCAACCAATACAACCACCAGTTCTTCATGCTGGACGGCAAAACGACGGGGCCGCAGGTGGAGGTGAAGTTTCCGTTTGCCCTGAAGGCGAAGCGCGCGCCGTCGAGCGAACTATCGCAGATCGAGGGCGGCGACATCCGTTACCGCCGCGAACTGGTGAAGGGGGAAAGCGTCTTCGGGACGTTTGAGGGCTTTGGCCACACTGCCGCGGACTACGACATTCGCGTGGCGCGGAAGGACACCGGGGCCGCCGTGCGCGTCCAGGGTGACCGGCCGATCGAGCAACTCGTCTTTTGGTCGATCCGCAGCACCGTGTGCCCCGAGCCCTACGTTCGGGTGGATACGGCGCCCGGCGCAAAGACCAAATGGGCGTATCGCTATACGTTTGAATAGGATGAACGGGCCTTTACCCCGTCGTGAAGGAAATGTAGAATATGGGCGACATGAGACCGGCCCTGGCGCTGTTATCTTCGATTTTACTGGCCGCCGATGCCCCGGTAACCCAGTATCCCCACGCTCCGATGCCGACCTACACGGCGGCGGAGAAAAGGCACTGGTCGTTCCAGCCCATCACCGTGGCGCCGACGCCCAAGTTCATCTCCGCGGCGGACAAAGCTTGGGCCAGCGGGCCGATTGACGCCTTTATTCTCGAGCGTTTGAACAAAGACGGATTGCGCCCGGCGCCACGCGCCGACCGTGTGACGCTGCTCCGGCGCGCGTCGCTCGACCTCACCGGGCTGCCGCCGACGCCCGCCGAGATCGACGCTTTCCTCGCGGACAAGTCGCCGCAGGCATGGGCCAAAGTCGTGGACCGTTTGCTCGCGTCGCCCGCTTACGGCGAACGCTGGGCGCAGCACTGGCTCGACGTGGTCCGCTTCGGCGAAACCGAAGGCTTCGAATACGATAATCACCGTCCCGATGCCTGGCGCTATCGCGACTATGTGGTCCACGCGATGAACCTGGATAAGCCCTACCCGGAGTTCGTGAAGGAGCAGTTGGCGGGCGACGAAATCAATCCCAACAATGAGACGCTGCGCATTGCGGCGGGGCTGCAGCGCTTGGGCGCCATCCGGCGGAATGCCGGCAACCAGGAAGTGGCGTCGTCGCGGAACGAAGTGCTCACCGAGATGACCAACATCGTGGGCGCGGCGTTCCTCGGCATGACACTGGGCTGCGCGCGTTGCCACGATCACAAGTTCGACGCGATCAAGCAATCGGATTACTACCGCGTGCAAGGCTACTTCGCCTCGACGTTCGATCAGGAAGTGGCGCTCACCTCGAACGCCGATCAGGCCGCGTGGAAGAAGAAGTTTGACGCCGTGGAATCTTCGCTCAAGCGGATGCAGTCGAAGATGAAAATGCTGAAGGGCGATGAACTGGTCAAGATGCAGGATCAGTATAAGGCGAAAGAAGCCGAGTTGCCCGATCCGCTGCCGGCCTTGTTCAGCGTGAAGGATGACCTGAGCAAGACTTCGCCCATCCATCTGCTCGCGCGCGGCGACTACGCCGCTAAGGGTGCGACGGTCGGCATGCGGCCGCCGGGCATCCTGGCGGGTCCGGATCTGCCCGAGTTACCGCTGACCACCGAGAAGCCGCGCACCAAGCTCGCGGAGTGGATGTTCAACCCGAACAATCCGCTGCCGGCCCGCGTGATGGCCAATCGCATTTGGGGCTTCCATTTCGGCCGCGCCATCGTCGCCACGCCGAATGACTTTGGCCGTATGGGCTCGCGTCCCACGCATCGCGAACTCCTCGATTATCTGGCGAATCGCTACGCCTCGAACGGCTGGCAGATGAAGCCGCTCCACCGTGAGATTCTGCTCTCGAACACCTATCAGCAAGCGGTGGCGAATCCGGTCTCCGGCAAAGTGGGCCAGCAGAAAGACCCGGATAAGACGTTGCTGTGGGCCTTCCCGCGGCGGCGTTTGGATGCCGAGCAACTGCGCGATAGCATGCTGGCGGTTTCCGGCGCGCTGAACACGAAAGTCGGCGGACCGTCGGTGCTGCTGCCCGTGCAGCCAGAACTGGTGAACCTGCTCTACAAGCCGCACCAGTGGGTGCCCACCAAGGACGTCACCGAGCACGACCGGCGCAGCATTTACCTGATCCACAAGCGCAATCTACGCCTGCCGTTCATGGAAGCCTTTGACCAGCCGGACCTCGCTTCGAGCTGCGCGCGGCGTGAGTCGTCGACGCATGCGCCCCAGGCGCTCGAAATGTTGAACGGCGAGATGACCAATCGCCTGGCGCGATCCTTCGCGACAAGGTTGCGGAATGAAGGGGGCGCCGGGTCGGCCAAGCAGGTGGATCTGGCCTATCGGCTCACCACGGGCCGCCTGCCCTCGGTCGCCGAGAAGCAGGCGGCGCTCGCGTTTTTGAAGTCGCAGCCGCTCGAAGAGTTCGCCTTAGCCATGCTGAATTTGAATGCGTTCCTATATGTCAACTGAGCAACCCGTCAGAGAGCACAGCCGGCCCACCCGCAACCGGCGCGAGTTTTTGACCGACGCCTTTTGCGGCTTCGGCTCGTTGGCATTTGCGCAGATGGCGCAGGCGGCCAAGCCGGTAAATCCGCTGGCCCCGAAGTCGCCACACATTGGCGGCAAGGCCAAGAACGTCATCTTCCTGTTCATGGCCGGCGGCCCTTCGCACCTCGAAACGTTCGATCCGAAGCCGCTGCTGAATCAGTTGCACGGCCAGAAGCGTCCTGCCGAGTTCGGGGAAGCGAAGTATCAGTTCGTGCAGCAGAACGCGAAGCTGCTGGGCACCAAGCGTACGTTCAAGCAATATGGCCAAAGCGGCTTGTGGGTGTCGGACCTGTTCCCCAAGCAAGCCGAGATCGTCGATGAGTTGTGCGTGCTGCGCAGCGTCACCGGCGATATGGTGGTGCACTCGGCCGCTCAGTATCAGATGATGACCGGGCGCATTCTGCCGGGCTTTCCGAGCATGGGTTCGTGGGTGGTGTACGGGTTAGGGTCAGAGTCCAGTTCCCTGCCCTCCTACTGCGTGTTACCGGATCCCGATGGCGCGCTCGAAGCGGGCCAGCCGATGTACATGAACGGCTTCCTGCCGGCCGTTTATCAGCCGTCGATGTTGCGGCCGGGTCCCAAGCCCGTGCTGAACCTCGATCTGCCGGCGAACGTGAAGTTCGAAAGCCGCAAGAAGACCATCGACCTGATCAAGCGCCTAAACGAAGTGAATCCGGACGGCGAGGATCCCGAGTTCGCGGCCCGCATTTCGGCCTACGACACCGCCTTCAAGATGCAGACTGAAGCGCCTGAGGCGTTCGACGTGATGAAGGAATCGCCCGAAACGCTGGCCATGTACGGCGTGGGCAAAGAGCCCACCGACGACTATGGCCGCCGCTGCCTGCTGGCGCGGCGCATGGTGGAGCGCGGCGTGCGCTTCGTCTGCGTCGTCTCCGGCGGCGGCCCCGGCGATCTGCAGTGGGACGCGCACAACGACATCGAAGAGAATCATCTGCGCATGGCCATTCAGACCGATCAGCCGGTGGCGGCCTTGATCAAGGACCTGAAGCAGCGCGGGATGCTGGAAGACACGCTGGTGCTGTGGGGCGGCGAGTTCGGCCGGTCCCCGGAGGCGCAAACCGGCAAGGGCCGCGACCATCACAACCTGGGCTTCACCATGTGGATGGCCGGCGGTGGCATCAAAGGCGGCCAGGCGATCGGCAACACGGACGCCATCGGCCTCAAGGCGGTGGAGGAAGTGCATCACTTCCGCGACGTCCACACGACGATCCTGCATCAACTCGGCTTGAACCAGGACGCACTGAGCTATCTGCACTTGGGCCGCAAAGAACGGCTCACCGAGATTCAGGGTGCCGTCATCGACAAGGCGCTCGCCTAGAACCCCTTGATTGCGGGCGTTTCGCCGCTGAGACGGAAGGCGACGGCGGGCGACCGCTGCCCGCGATGCTCTACCATTAGCTGGTGCTCGCCCGCGGCGAAGAGCGGACGCAGCTGGAAGTTCACCTGCGCCCCGGCTACCGCGTGCGGCGTATGCGGCACGCCATCGCAAAGCACGGCGACGTTGCCGGGCTCGGCCTCCGGCGTCAAGCCTTCGAGCCATAGCGTCACCCAGCCGCCGTTGGCCCAATCTACCTGACCCTCGGCAAAGGTGATGCCGTCCTGCACGGAGTGCACCACCACAGACTGCGTGCTGACCGGTAGGTCGACGTAGAAGTCAGCCGGCGCGGACCAATCGGACCCGCCAATCCGCAGGCGCCCGTGATGCTGGCCCGGAGCCAGCCCGGGGGGCAGGCGCGTATTCACCAGCAGTCCCGAGGCGGTGACGGTCGCATAGATGGGCGGCGTGCCGAAGCCGTCCACCTCGGGGTAGATCGCGTCGAGCGGCGGTGGCTCCGCTGACGGCCACGCGCACCAAAAGGCCAGATACTCTTCCTGCGCTGCGCGAAAGGTGCGGCCGCCGCGCATCGGCGAGTTGATGCCGTGAAGCACCAGCGGCGGCTCGGTCACCGCGGGTAGGTCACGCCAGTGACGATTGGCGCGCACGCAAACGGTTGTGCCAGTCACGTTCAGGATGTCGGCGCTCGCAAAGCCCGCCGCGCGAATCCAGGCCTGCACCTGACTCACCGTCGGCCCGCACCAGTTATCGATCTGGCCACCCAGTTCGTCGTGCTCATAAAATTCGGCGTAAGGAATCGCCGGCGACTTGCCGTCGCGGAACTCCTGCGGATCGATGACGAAGGTATCGACGATGCAGCAATCGCGCGCGATGGCGCACACGCGCTCCAGCGCCAGCAGCGGATGCTTCAAGTGATAGAGCACGCCCAGCAGCAGGACGATGTCGAAGTGGCCCAGACGTTCGGGCGAAACGTCATAAACGTCGAGCCGCTCGTAGCGGGCACGCGAGCCCATCAGGGCATAGAGCTTGCGGAAAGTGTCGAGGTCGACGTAGTCGATGGCCGTTACTTCGGCGCCGCGGCGTTCGAGCTCGAAGGTGAAGTATCCGTCCCAGGGACCCACGTCGAGCGCGCGGAGACCGGTGAGGTCCGCCGGGAATTGGAACTTCGTCCAACGGTCCTCGAGATACTCAAGCGGCATGGCGCCTTCGAGCACTCGTCCGTCGGGCAGACGAAGGCTGTGGTACAGGCCCGTCCGGGCCAAACCTTCGCGGACAGGGTTCATGGCGCGCCGGGTTTGCGCGTCCTGATGCGGTCGGGGTACAGCGATACCGATATTATGCCGCAGCAATCGCGGCGTTGGCCACGGGCTGCGATGTTACTTCGTGTAGGAGATCCGGAAGATGCGATTATTGCCGTCTTCGGAGAGCAACAGGCTGCCGTCGTTCATCTGCAGCACGCCCACGGGGCGGCCCCAAACGTCGCGCGACTTCTCCCCGAGCATAAAGCCGCTGAGGAACTCTTCGGGGTCGCCCACTGGCTTGCCGCCCTTGAACGGCAGGAAGTTGAGCGAGTAACCCAGCCGGTCCGTACGGTTCGATGAGCCGCGGTAGACCAGGAAGGCGCCGTGGCGATACTTCACGGGGAATTGCTTGCCGGTGTAAAAGATAAAATCCATCACCGCGGCATGGGCCGGCAAGACGACATCCGGCTCCACGGACTTGGCCACCATGTCGGGCTTCACGCCTTTGTGGCGCGGCTCTTCATTCTGGCCGATGTAGGCGTAGGGCCAGCCGTAGAACTTCCCTTTGCCGATGGAGGTGAAGAAGTCGGGCACCAGACCATCGCCGAGACCGTCGCGTTCCTGAACCGTCGCCCACAGCTGCTGATTCGCCGGGTTGATGCGAATCGTGACGGGGTTGCGCAAGCCGGTGGCGAAGATCTGATGGTTCGAGCCATCGGGCGAGTAAGTGTTGATGGCGGCACGGTCCTCGGGGTCGCCGAGGTCGATGTTGCTACCGGAGCCGACGCCGACGTAGAGGGTTTCGCCCTTCTTGTCGAAAGCGAGCGAGCGGGTCCAATGACCCTTGCCGTAGTTCTTCAACGGCACGATCACTTCGGCCGGGCCGGCGGTGAGCGCCACCACATCGAGCTTATAGCGCTTGATGGCTTCGGCTTCGGCGACGTAGAGATAGTCTTTCCAGAGCGCGAGGGCGGAGGGACGGTCAAGCCCGGTGATCAGGTCCTTGCGGTTGCTGCCGGAAACGGCCACCACGGCGCCATTGGCGACGCTATCGGCGATCAGGACGGGACCGGAAGGCAGTTGCACCATGAAGCGGGGCTTCTTGAAGCCGGTGCCCCATTCCTCCACTTTGAAGCCGGGCGGCACGGTGAGCTTGGCGCCGGCGGGCTTCTCAATCAGTTTGGCGCCGTTGGCCACCGAAGGTGTGGCGTAGGGGGCCGGCAGTTTTACCTTGACGCGGTCGGCAGCCGGCAGAAGAAGAGGCAGGAGCAGAAGAGTCAGTTTCATACGCAAGGCGGCTACAGTCTATCATCCTCTGCTACGCTCTGAGCAGCCATGCGAGTGATCTATTCGGCCGCGCACGGGGGGTTCGCGGGTCAACCGGTGCCGCTGGGCGGCGGCGCGGCGATTGCCAACCAATTGATGGCGGAATGGGGTCGGACCCGGCCCTTCGATCTACAGCTTCTCGACCCTTCCGTCCTGGGCCCGGACGCCCCCACCGGCGAAGAGTTGGTCGGCTATTCCGAACGCCAATACGCCGACTTCTGCCACCGTTTCGACGCTGCGGCCACCGAGTTCATTCTGCGGCATGACCCACGCGTCACGCGCGTGCTGATCAACGACATCTCCGAAGCACCCGTTTTTCCGCGGCTCGCCGAACGCGGCTTCACCATGGACAGCATCTATCACGTCGACGTGGTCGCCTACGTGGCCAAGATCTACGCCAAAGGGTACGTGCGGCCCGAGACCCTGGTACAGCTCTATGACCGTTTCGGCGCCCTGTACCCCTCGATCGCCAAGCTCGTCTTCGAAAAGCAACGGCAGAGTCTGCAGTATTCGCGGCACGTGATTGTGCCCTCGCCGGCGATGAAGCAGGTGCTGCTCTCCTGCTACCCGCAAACGCCGCCCGCGAAGATTCGTGTGATGCCGTGGGGACATTCGCTCGAAACATTTCCAGAGGAAGATGTTGCCTTCGAAGTCCAGAAGCTGCGCGACCAGTTTCAACTGCATCCGGCCGTGCCGACGCTGCTGTGCCTGAGCCGGATCTCGCCCGAAAAGGGCCAGGACCTGCTGCTGGAGGCCATCGCCGAATGGGAGCGCCAGCCCGGCTTTCCGCCCAACGGCCTGAACCTGGTGATCTGCGGCGAGGCCGCTTACATGATGGGCAAGAAGTATCTCGCTAAGCTGCGTGAGCTGGCTCACGGTTTGCACAAGACCAAGGTCGCCTTTCCCGGCTATGTGATGGGCGTGCGCAAACAGGCGTTCTTCGAGATCGCCGACCTGTACGTCTTCCCTTCCCGGCATGAAAGCTACGGCCTCACGCTGGTGGAAGCGCTGGCCGCGGGCTTGCCGGCCGTCACGCTCGATCATGATGGTGCGCGCGGCGTGATGCGTCCGGAGTTCGGCGTGGTGGCGATGTATCGCGATCTGATCCCGGAGATCGAAGGGCTTTTGCAGGACGTCGCCCGCCGGCAGAAGATGGCGGCGGCGGCGCGGGCCTGGGCCCGGTCCCAGCGGTTTAGCGAAACGGCGCGCACTTTAGCCGAATGGATTCGCGAACCGATAGAATGACGGGCATGAATCGCCGTCAATTTGTCGCTTTGGCTCCCGCCGCGTTGGCCGCGGCCAATGATCAGAGTCCCGCTGCGCGCTGGCCGGTGGTGATGTTCTCGAAACATTTCCAATGGACCACGGTGAGCGAAATGGCCTCGCGTTGCGCGGAAATGGGCTACGACGGCATCGACCTGACGGTGCGGCCCGGCGGGCATGTGGAGCCGGCCGAAGTGGCTGAGGCGCTGCCCAAAGCCGTGGAGACAATTCGCGCCCAGAAGCTCAGCATGCCGATGGTGACCGCCGGCATCGTCGACGTCACCACGCCGCACACCGAAGCCGTGATGAAGGCGCTGGTGGCCGCCAAGATCCCGCGCTATCGCTGGGGCGGCTTCAAGTACGTGGAAGGCAAAAGCATCCCCGCCCAGTTGGACGAACTTCGTCCCAAGGTGCGCGATCTCGCCGCGATGAACAAGCAGTACGGTCTCACGGCGATGTACCACACCCATTCCGGCGTCAATCAGGTGGGCGCCTCCATGTGGGACCTGTACTCGCTGCTGAAGGACCATTCCCCCAACCAGGTGAGCGTGAACTATGACATCGGTCATGCGGTGGTGGAAGGCGGCTACGGCAACTGGCAACACACCACTCGTCTGTTGATGCCCTACACGCGCGGCATTTCGGTAAAGGATTTTCGCTGGGAAAAAAACGAAAAGGGCCAGTGGGTGCCCGGCTGGTGCGCCTTGGGCGACGGGATGGTTGATTTCAAGCGCTTTTTCCGGATGGCGAAGGCGGCCGGTTTCGCGGGTCCGCTGCAATTGCACTTCGAATATCCGGAATTGGGAGGCGCCGATCAGGGCAAGAAGACTTTTACGGTGCCCAAGGAAAGATTATTGGCGATTTTCAAGCGGGATCTGATAAAGTTACGGGAAATCTTACGGGAAGCCGGAATGGCTTAAGGAATTTTAGGGATGCGGGCGCGATGTTGGGTTAAGGGGTGAATGTCGCGCCCGCCTACGTAACGGGGATTGAAAGTGTAGGCGCACTGATCTCCGCGATGGTTACGCCGTCGGAATTTTTTTTGCGAAGCGTGTAGTTGCGCCCGAGCTACGATCATGGCTATGATCGCGATTACGGACCAAAGGGAGGTTCTATATTCGTGGCTGTTGAACAGAAGGTAAAGGACATCATTGTCGAACAGTTGGGCGTTGACGAGGGGCAGGTGGACCCGAACGCGTCGTTCGTCGATGACCTTGGCGCGGATTCGTTGGACATCGTTGAGCTGGTGATGGCTTTCGAAGAAGCGTTCGATCTCGATGTGCCGGATGAAGAAGCCGAAAAGCTTAAGACGGTGAAAGACGCGATCGACTACATCAAGTCGAAGACCGGCAAGGAATAGAGATTTTCAAAGCGGTGCGGGGCGGGCTGCTGAGCAGTCCGCCCTCTGCTTTTTGGGCGCATCTTTTCGTTCCCTCGCACATCCTCCTACAATAGGGAGAGGAGCCATTGTTTGCCTCGTAGAGTTGTGGTGACCGGTGTTGGACTCGTAACCAGTCTGGGAGTCGGCACGGAAAAGACCTGGGCCGGAATCAAGGCCGCCCAGAGTGGAATCGGCCAGATTGAATTGTTTGACCCGACGCGGCATGACTGCCGCATCGCGGGCGAGGTGAAGGATTTCGATCCCGCCTCGTTCATCGAGAAGAAAGAAATCAAGAAGATGGCGAGGTTCATGCACTTCGCTGTCGCCGCTACGGACTTCGCCCTCGAAATGGCGAACTACAAGGTGACGCCCGAGGAAGCCGAAAATGTCGGCGTCTACATCGGTAGCGGCATCGGCGGCTTCGAAGTTATTGAACGCGAACACACCGCGCTGATGGAAAAAGGCCCGTCGCGCGTCTCACCGTTCTTCATTCCGGCGACGATTGTGAACCTGGGCTCGGGCTACGTCTCGATCCGCACGGGCGCCAAGGGGCCGAACTCGGCCACCGCGACCGCCTGTACGACGGGCGCCCACGCCGTCGGCGACAGTTTCCGCCTCATCCAGCACGGCTACGCCGACGCGATGATCTGCGGCGGCGCCGAAGCCGCGATCACGCCGCTGAGTGTCGCCGGTTTCGCTTCCATGCGCGCGCTCAGCACTCGCAACGACGAGCCGCAACGCGCTTCCCGCCCGTGGGACGCCGATCGCGACGGCTTCGTGATGGGCGAAGGCGCGGGCGTGCTGTTCCTCGAGTCGCTGGATCATGCCCTGGCGCGCGGCGCCAATATTCTCGCCGAGATGGTGGGTTACGGCATGTCCGGCGATGCGTATCACATCACTTCGCCGTCCACTGACGGCGACGGCCCGTATCGGGTGATGCGCAATGCGCTGCGCGACGCGAAGCTCGAGAACACGCAGATCGATTACCTGAACGCGCACGGCACCTCGACGCCGGTGGGCGACCGCATCGAAACCACGGCCATCCACCGCGCTTTTGGCGAGCATGTCGGCAAACTGGCGGTGAGCAGCACCAAGTCGATGACGGGTCATCTGCTGGGCGGCGCGGGCGGCTTGGAAGCCGGCCTGTGCGTGATGGCGATTCGCGATCAAATCGCGCCCCCGACGATCAACTTCGAGAAGGCGGGCGAGGGCTGTGACCTCGACTACGTACCGAACGTCGCGCGCCCCATGGCCATCAACTACGCGCTTTCGAATTCATTCGGCTTCGGCGGCACCAACGGCAGCCTCATCTTCAAACGATATACCTCATGAAAATCATCGTCGCGATCAAGCAAGTGCCTGCCCGCGATTCACAACTGCGGCTGAACGCTGCCGCCTCGTGGATCGATGACGGGGACCTGACGTTCGAGATCAACGAGCCGGACGCCTACGCGCTCGAAGAAGCGCTGCAGCTCAAGGAAAAGCAGGGCGCCGGCGAAGTGATCGCGCTGTGCCTGGGGCCCGATCGCGCCGCCTCCACCATTCGGGAGGCGCTAGCCAAAGGCGCTGACCGGGCCATCCACCTGGTTTGCGAAGAGCCGGAGAAACTCGACCCGCTGGCCGTCGCGAAGCTGCTGGCCTCCGCCGTCAAGACCGAGTCGCCGGATCTGGTGCTCACCGGCCTGCAATCGGACGACGTGGGTTCCGGGCAGACGGGCGTGATCCTCGCTGAATTGCTCGGCAGTTCCCACGCCACGATCATCATGGAAGTGCAGCCGCAAGCGGGCGCGGTCCGCGTGAAGCGCGAGCTCGAAGACGGCTGGTTCCAATACATCACGATGCCGCTGCCGGCCGTGCTGACCATTCAGAGCGGCTTGAATCGGCTTCGTTACGCCACCCTGATGGGCATCAAAAAGGCCAAAACGAAAGAACTGAAGGCGATCGACGCCGGCAGTATCGACACGGGGGCGGCGGCCACGATCCTCGATCGCATCTATGAGCCCGAACGGCAGAAGCAAACGCAGATGCTTGAGGGCACGGCGAAGGAACAGGCCGCCAAGCTGGTGGAGAAGCTGAAGTTCGAAATGAGGGTGCTCTCGTGATTCTGGTGGTGATGGAACAAACCGGCGGCGCCTGGCACAAGATGTCCTGGGAGACGCTGGCGGGCGGACAGGCCCTGGGCCAGTCCCGCGGAGAGCCCGTGGCGGCGGTCGTGCTCGGCAGTGGCATTGGGTCGCTGGCGGCCGAGGCTGCCACCAAAGCGCTC
>JBGAHE010000123.1:0-20802 GCA_044226365.1 Bryobacteraceae bacterium | reverse complement strand
ATCCGCTTCAGGTCCGCGGCCGTTTATGCGACCATGGAGGCAAGAGTTCCCATGCCTGTAAGTCAAAGTGTCCCCAAGAGCGGTGCCTCGGCCAAGGACGCCCTAAAGGAAAAGGGAGTGCGCCTTACAAGACAGCGGCAAATCCTGCTCGACATTCTCAATTCCTCGGCCACCCATCTGGACGCCGAGAACCTTTATCTGCTCGCTCGCGCCAAAGATCCGAAGCTCAATCGCGTCACCGTTTACCGCACCTTGAAGATGCTTAAGAACGGCGGCCTGGTCGACGAACTCGACCTCATGCACTACGGTGGCGATCAGCATTATTACGAGTCGAAAATGAAGCCGGAGCATGCGCACATCATCTGCCTGCGCTGCGGCCGCGTGGAAGAGTTTTTCGGCGAGCCCTTGCAGAAGATCCGCCAGCAAGTGGAGCAGGACTTCGGCTTCCAGATCCTGATCGCCCGCACGGAAGTGGGCGGCTACTGTGCCCTTTGCCGCGCCATCCGCGCCCGCGAAATGCACGATCCGGCCGGGGAAGCCACCCCCGGGAGCTAGATTTGCCAGCGGACCCTTTTCTGCTGGTGGAGCATCCGTCCGGCGGGCGCAGTCGTCACGCCGTTGACCAATGGCCGTTTGAAATCGGCCGTCAGCCGGAAAACCAGTTGGTGGTGCGCGACAACCGTATCTCACGGCGTCACGCCCGCCTCACCCACACCGACAACCAGTACCTGATTACCGACCTGGACTCGCGCTCCGGCGTCTTCGTCAACGGCCACAAGATCGCCGCGCCCACCGCGCTCAAGTCCGGCGACGTGATCGACTTCGGTGTCGACGATGGCTACCGCCTCACCTTTGCCCTCGAAAGCGAAGGCATCGCCCAACTCATGGGCAGCCTCGGCGACCAGACCCCCGCCACGCCTGGCGCGCAGAATCTCGCCAAGCTCCGCAGCCTCACCGAAGTCGCCCGCGTGCTGCAAACAGCGCTCTCCACCGACGATGTGCTCGCCGCCGTCGTCGATGCCGGCCTCACCATCACCTCCACCGAACGCGGCTTCCTGCTCCTCCGCGAGGGCGACGACCTCAAGATCCGCATCGCCCGCGATTGTGGCCGGCGTGCCCTCGCCGCCGAAGACCTCCGCGTTCCCACCAAGCTCATCCACCGCGCCCTCGCCAGCCGGCGCGACATGCTGACCATGAACTTCGACCCCTACTCGGGTTCGGACCCCAGCATGACCGTCGCCCAGCTCGAACTCCGCAGCGTCATCTGCGTGCCGCTCGTCAGGCTGCGCACCAACCCGGGCGGTGTCCCCGATTCCACCCAACTCCTCGATGCCGCGCAGGACACCGTCGGCGTCCTTTATCTGGATAGCCGCGCCGCTCCCGCCGATCTCTCCGCCGGGAACCGCGAACTGTTGCAGACGCTCGCTCTCGAAGCCTCCACGATTCTCGAGAACGCCCGCCTGCTCGAAGAAGAGCGCGTCCGCCAAAAGCTCGATGAAGAGATGGGCATCGCCCGCGGCATTCAGCAAAGCCTGCTTCCGCGCATTTTGCCCACTGACGAATGGTTCTCCGTCTGCGGCTCCAGCACCCCGGCCGCGCAAGTCGGCGGCGATTACTTCGACGTCCGCCCCGCGGACCACGGCAATTGGTCCATCGTCGTCGCCGACGTCTCCGGCAAAGGCGTCAGTTCGGCACTCGCCGCCGCCTTACTCCAAGGCATGTTCGTGGCCGCGCATCACCGCCCCGAGTCGATGGTCGATCACCTCACGCGCGTCAACCATTTCCTGCTTGAACGCATGGGCGGCGAGAAGTACGCCACGGTCTTCTACGCTATTCTCCAAGCTGACGGCCTGCTGCATTACGCCAACACGGGCATCTGTCCGCCCGCCTTGGTTCGCAAAGCCGGCGGGATTGAACGCCTGGAGTCGAACGGTATGCCGCTTGGCCTCTTTGAAGAAGCGCCCTACGAAGTCGCCACCATGCAGCTCCATCCCGGCGACGTGATCGTCGCCTTCAGTGACGGTGTCGAAGACTCGCGCAATGCCGCCGGCGATTGCTTTGGCAAAGCGCGGGTCCGCGAAGCGCTCGTCCCCGGCGGCTCGCCGAACCAACTCCACCTGCGCCTTCGCGATGCCGCCATCCACTTTGCCGGCTCCGCTCCTCAAGCCGACGACGTCACTGTCGTCGCCTTCGGTTATCAGCCTCACTCTTCGTAACCGCCGCTAGCGATATCCTTGTTAGCGGTCATGAAGCTCAACCGCCGCCAGTTAGCTCTCCTCGGCACCTCCGCCGCCGCCGCCCAAACCTCCAGCACCGGCCCCAAAGTCACCCACGGACCCCTCCTGGGCAGCGTCGGCCCCACCGACATCTGGGTCTGGGGGCGCACCGAGCGTGCCGGCTCCTTGCGTGTCCGCTACGGCACCAGTCCCACCGCGCTCAACCAGGTCTCCGCTGCTGTCGACACCGAACCCGCCCACGACAACACGGCATGGATCCACCTCACCGGCCTCGAATCCAACACGCGCTACTTCTATCAGCTCGAAGGCGGCGGCAAGCAAGGCACGTTCAAAACGCTCCCCTCCGTCACCGACTATCGCCACCGTGATACCAACCCGCGCGGCCTCTTCAACTTCTCCTTCGCCTTCGGCTCCTGCGCCAACCAGAAGACAGACCCCAAGATTCCCGCCTACACCACCATGAATCGCCAGCACGCCTCCAAGGTGCTCTTCAGCATCATGAACGGCGATTGGCTCTACGAAGAGAAGCGCGACTATCCGGCCACCGAGTGGCGCAAGCAGGTCGGCATCACCGAACGCCAAACCCCGCCCATCGTTCAAGTGGCGCCCTCCATCACCGGCGTCTGGGAGAACTACAAGCTCTATCTCGAACGCGGCACCGCCCTCGCCGATTGGCACCGTAACGTTCCTGGCTACTTCACCACCGACGATCACGAGATCCTGAACGACGTCTACGGCACCGGCTCCGCGGGCGTCAAATCGCGCCAGGCCGTCTTCCGCGATATCTCGCTCCACGCCTGGTACGACTACCTCGCCGGCTCCACGCCCCTCGCCACTCAGCAGCCCTTGCACTTCGGCGAAGGCACCCTTTCCGGTGACATCCTCACCAACCCCAAAACCGACTTCACCCGTCTGGACCCCGCCGAAATCACCAATCTGCACGTCCACTGGGGCGGTCAGATGGCCGGCCTCGAACCCGAGTCCAAGCTTCCGGTCGGCGAAGGCAATCCCAATGCCGGTGTCTACTCCATCGTCAAAGTGCTTGACGCCCATCGCCTGCGCATCTCGCCACCCGCCGTCCAGCCCGGCGCCTGCGCTTACTCCATCGGCCGCCACAACTACGCGAAGTTCCGCTGTGGCAACGCCGAAGTCTACCTGCTCGATACGCGCGGCCTGCGCGACATGCACGAGATGCAAAACCCCGGCAAACCCGGCCTTTACATGCTCGGCAAGAAGCAGCACGATTGGCTCAAGGAGTCGATGAAAGCCAGTGACGCGGACTTCTTCTTCATTGCCTCCAGCGTCAATCTGATGATTCCCCACATCGGCTCGCCCGGTTCCACTGACCCCATCGAAGGCAAGGACGACGCCTGGACCGCCTTTACCTGGGAGCGCGAAGAGCTCATCCAATTCTGGGACTCGCTCCGCCGCCCCGTCATCGTCATGACCGGTGACCTGCACAACAGCTGGGCCGTCAAAGTCACCGACACCGTTTGGGAGTTTGCCGCCGGCCCCCACAACTCGCAGAACCATCCCCTCGTCAGCGAAGGCAACCGCCCCATCAACGGCCCCTATAACTCGCGGGGCCGCGATTGCGACATCCGCTGGGCCTCCTTCATCCGCCAGGACGTGCCCGCCAAGCTCCGCCACTTCCCGATTTACGCCGTCGCCCAGATCAACAATGTCTATCCCAACCCCGACGCCCAGGGCCGCGAGCGTTGGGTCGCCTACCCCCGCCCGCACGTCGTCATCACTTACTACGATGGCTTCACGGGCGACTTACTTTACGCCGAAGCAGTTCACGGCAAATAAAGGTGATACCGTATGGGCCATGCGCCCCGCGCGTTCCGTCATCGCCGCTCTGTTGGTGATCACCGCTGTGGCGGCTTATGCCGTCTCGGGCCGGAAAGCTGCGCAGTACGAATACGAAATGCAGAATCCCGCCGAGGACCCGCCCGATAAGGACGTCCCCGGCGAGTTTACCTTCGCCCGCCTTCGCTATCGTTCCGTCTCCGGCGGCTGGCGCCGCAGCTCCTGGGGCACGGACTCCAACAAAGCTGAACGCGTCTTCCTCCAGGGCGTCCGCCGCCTGACCCGCATCCACACCCGCTCCGTCGAAGAGATCATCGACGTCGAGGACGACGACATGTACAACTGGCCCTGGCTCTACGCCGTCGAGGTCGGCCACTGGAATCTCTCCGAGTCTCACGCCAAACGCCTGCGCCAGTATCTCGATCGCGGCGGCTTCCTCATGGTCGACGACTTCCACGGCGAGGCCGAATGGATCAACTTTGAGACATCCCTCCGCCGCATCTTCCCGGACCGCACCGTCATCGACCTGGCCGACAACGACCAGGTCTTCCACGTCCTCTACGACCTCGGCCAGCGCTTTCAGGTGCCGGGCCGCCAATACATCCGCAGCGGCCGCACCTACGAGCGCTATGACGGCACCACCGCCCACTGGCGCGCCGTCCTCGACGACCGCCAACGCGTCCAGGTCCTCATCTGCCACAACTCCGACCTCGGGGACGCCTGGGAATGGGCCGACGATCCCGACTATCCCGAGAACTTCGCCTCGCTCGCCTACCGCATCGGCCTCAACGCCGTCGTCTACTCGCTCACTCACTAAACTAGTGAGTTGATGCAGTCGCTCGCTCTCGCGGAAGCCGCCTTTCAACACGCTCGCCCCCGACTGTTCGGCATCGCCTACCGGATGCTCGGCAGCGTCGCCGAAGCCGAAGACCTCCTGCAGGACGTCTGGCTCCGCTGGCAAGCCGCGGACCGTTCCGAAGTTCGCGACGCCACCGCCTTCCTCGCCACCACCACCACCCGCCTCGCCATCAACGCCATGCAGTCCGCTCGCGCGCGCCGCGAAACCTACGTTGGCCCCTGGCTCCCCGAACCCATCGACACCGCCGCCGACCCGCAACTCGGCGCTGAACGCGGCGAAGCCCTCTCGCTCGCCGTGCTCCTCCTGCTCGAAAACCTGAACCCCTCTGAGCGCGCCGCCTACATCCTCCGCGAAGCCTTCGACTATCCGCACCAGCAAATCGCCGACATCCTGCAAACCAGCGAAGCCAACGCCCGCCAGATCGTCACGCGCGCCCGCCGCCGCATCGCCGACGGCCGCCGCGCCAACGTCGCCGCCGGGCAACAGCGCGAACTCCTCTCGGCCTTCATCGCCGCCGCCCAGCAAGGCGATCTTGCTGGCCTGGAGCGACTCTTCGCCGCCGACGTCGTCTCCTTTGCCGATAGCGGCGGCTTCGCTCAAGCCGCCCGCCGCCCCGTCGCCGGCCGCCCCACCCTGGCCCGCTTCATCGTCGCCGTCGCCGCTCACTTCTGGCAGGGCGCCACCTTCACTCCTCTCGAAACCAACGGCCAGCCTTCGGTCCTCATCGAACGCGACGGCGGCCTCGTCGCCCTGGTCAGCCTCGAAGCCTCCGAGCAGGGCATTGAGCGTGTCCTGTGGATGATGAACCCCCACAAACTTCGTGCCCTGAAAAAATCCTAAACCTGTCACAAACCGTTCCCCTGTTTGGTCCTGGTTAGCAGAGGCGGCCTGCTGGCTGCCTCTGAAAGAAGGAACTTGTCATGAAAATCGTCGTCATCGGTGGCAGCGGCTTGATCGGATCGAACCTGGTGAAGCAGTTGCGCACCCAAGGGCACGAGGTCATCGCCGCCTCTCCCTCCACCGGCATCAACGCCCTCACCGGCGAGGGACTCGCCGCCGCCCTCACCGGCGCGCACGTAGTCGTCGACGTCTCCAATTCGCCGTCCTTTGAAGATGCGCCCGTGCTCGCCTTCTTCGAAACCTCCACCCGCAATCTCCTCCGTGCCGAAGCCGAAGCCGGCATCCAACACCATCTCGCCCTCTCCGTCGTCGGTGCGGACCGTCTTCCCGATAGCGGCTACATGCGCGCCAAAGTCGCCCAGGAACGCCTCATCCAGGCCGGCCCGATCCCTTACACCATCGTGCGCGCCACGCAGTTCTTCGAGTTCCTCGGCCGCATCGTCGACACCTACACAGAAGGCGATACCGCCCACCTCTCGAACGTCCTCATGCAACCTCTCGCCGCCGCCGACGTCTCCACGGCTCTCGCCGGCTTCGCGGTCGCTCCGCCCTTGAATGCCACCACCGAACTCGCCGGCCCCGAGCCGATTCGTCTCGACGAACTCGCCCGCCGCTTGCTCGCCGCCAAAGGTGATCCTCGCCAGGTCGTTACCGTCCCCCACGCCGGCTACTTCGGCGCCGCCGCCCACGACCAGTCCATCACCCCCGGCCTGAATCCCCACCTCGCCCCCACCACCTTCGCCGCCTGGCTCGCGCGACCCTGACGCTATCCTCGAAGGGATGCGTTCCTTCCGCCACGAACTCCACTTCCAGGTGCCCAGCCGCCGCGCCTATCTCAACATCACTCCCGATGTCGAAAAGGCGCTGGCCGCTAGCGGCATCTCCGAAGGTCTCTGCCTCGTCAACGCCATGCACATCACGGCCAGCGTCTTCATCAACGACGATGAGCCTGGCCTCCATGCGGACTTCGACAAATGGCTCGAAGGCCTCGCCCCCCACGAGCCCCTCCGCCAGTACCGCCACAACAACACCGGCGAGGACAACGCTGACGCTCACCTCAAACGCTCCGTCATGGGCCGCGAAGTCGTCGTCGCCGTCACCAACGGCCAACTCGACTTCGGCCCCTGGGAACAGATCTTCTACGGCGAGTTCGACGGCCGCCGCGCCAAGCGCGTCCTCATCAAAATCATCGGCGAGTAGCGCGGCGTTCACTGCGCATGACAAGTTTTTTGGCCCTGCGTTTCCAGGCCTTTGCGGCGTTTTGTCGAAAAGTCATGCACGCACCGTCGGCTAAGCTCAAGGCGGGTAAAAACCATGAGCGATTCAACACTCCTCGACACTTTGAGCGTGAAGCAACAGTTGGTCCTGCGGAGCCTGGTGGCGGGCCAATCCGTCTCCGCCGCCGCCCGCGAAGCGGGCGTCCACCGCAGCACCGTCCATCTCTGGATCCGCCAGGTTCCCGAGTTTGCTCAAACGATGCTCACGCTGCGTCAGGAACGCGCCAACCGCGTGGTCGACGAACTCGGCGACTTGGCCGACGCCGCCATCGACACTTTTCGACACATTCTCGCGGACGAATCTGCCTCCGCCACCGTCCGCCTCAAGGCCGCCATGGAGATCGTCAAGCTGGTTGAAGCGCAGCGCCCTGCTGTCTTCGCTCCCGACGACCGTTTCATGGAGCAACTCCACTCGGATATCGAGCTTCACGACGTCGCCGCCCGAGTCTCCTCCCCGCCTCCTCCCCCGGCTCGCACGCCCGTCCGTAACGCCCCTTGTCCCTGCGGCAGCCGCGTCAAATACAAGCGCTGTTGCGGCGCTCCGGTTCCCGCCGCTAAAGCCGCATAGCCCATCTGCTATCGTGTTCCTTTCGCCATGAAAAACACGCTTTGCCTCGCCCTCGCTTTATCCGTCACGCTCTCGCGCGCCTTCGCGCAAGCCGTCCCGGACCCCGCCTTCTCCACCGAGCGCCTGTCGCGCATCGACCGCCTGCTCGAGCGCTACACCAACGAGAACAAGATCGCCGGCGCCGTCGCCCTCGTCCTCCACGATGGCAAGACCGTCTACGAACGCGCCGTCGGCTGGGCCGACAAAGAAGCCGGCCGCCGCATGACCGTCAACACCGTCTTCCGCATCGCCTCGCAAACCAAGGCCATCACCAGCGCCGCCGTCATGGCCCTCGTCGAAGAAGGCAAGATCGGCCTCAAAGAGCCCGTCGGCAACTTCATCCCCACCTTCAAGCGCACCTTCGTCGCCGTGGAAGACGGTTCCGGCATCATCCGCATTCCCGCCAAGCGCGCCATCACTATTCAGGACTTGCTCACCCACACGGCCGGCATCTCCTACGGCACGCAAAAGCACATCGCCAGTCTCTACGAAGCCAAAGGACTCGGCCCCGCCGCCGGCAACGGCTGGTACACCGCCGATAAGAACGAGCCCATTTGCACCACCATGGAGCGCCTCGGCACGCTGCCCTTCGTCTCTCACCCCGGCGAAGCCTACGTCTACGGCTACAACACGGACATCCTGGGCTGCGTCGTTGAAAAGGCTTCCGGCATGCCGCTCGACGAGTTCATCCGCACCCGCATCACCGGTCCGGTGGGCATGAAGGACACGCGCTTCTTCCTCCCCACCAACGAAGCCGATCGTCTCGCCACCGTCTACTCTTCGGGTCCCGAGGGCACCATCGTTCGCGCGCCCGAAGGCTCCAAAGGCCAGGGCATGTACGTCGACGGACCCCGCAAAAGCTTTGCCGGCGGCGCCGGACTCACCTCCACCGCGCACGACTACGCACGATTCCTCGAGATGATTCGCAACGGCGGCGCCGTCTATTCACTCGGCAAAGAAACCGCTCGCGTGCTCTCGCCGCGCGCCGTCGAACTGATGGTCACCAACCAGTCCGGCACGCTGCACTCGAACACCGGCCTCGGTTTCGGGCTGGGTTTTGAGACGGTCGATCGCTACGGAGCTAACGGCATGGCCGGCGTCGGCGCGTTCGGTTGGGGCGGCGCCTACGGCACGATCTATCAGGTGGATCGGCAAAGCCGAACCACCCTCGTGCTCATGCTTCAGCTCATGCCCAACGCCACCGACATTCAGACGAAGTTCTTCACCCTCGTCTATCAGGCGCTGGTGAAGCCTTAGGCTAGAATCCGTTCCACCACGTTGCCGTGCACGTCCGTCAAGCGGAAGTGCCGGCCCTGGTACTTGTAAGTCAGCCGCTTATGGTCCACGCCCAGGCAATGCAGAATCGTCGCCTGTAAGTCATGGACGTGGACCGGATCTTTGGTGATGTTATAAGAGAAGTCGTCCGTCTCGCCGATCACCTGGCCGCCCTTAATCCCGCCGCCCGCCAGCCACATCGCGAAATTACGCGGATGATGGTCGCGGCCGTAGTTCGTCTCGGAAAGCTTGCCCTGGCAGTACACCGTGCGGCCGAACTCGCCGCCCCACACGATCAGCGTATCGTCGAGTAGGCCCCGCTGCTTCAGGTCGGTCACCAGCGCGGCGCTCGGCTGATCCGTCCCGCGGCACTGCAAAGCCAGGTCGCGCGGCAGGTCGCCGTGCTGGTCCCAGCCGCGATGATACAGCTGCACGAAGCGCACATTGCGCTCGAGCAGTCGTCGCGCCAGTAAGCAATTCGCCGCGTAAGTGCCGGGCTTGCGTGCGTTCGGGCCGTATAGGTCGAACGTGCTCTCGGGCTCCTTCGATAAGTCCATCAGGTCCGGCACCGAGGTCTGCATGCGGTAAGCCATCTCGTACTGCGCAATGCGCGTTTCGATCTCGGGATCCGCGTACGCCTGATGCTTCAGATGATTGAGCTTCGCCACGGCATCGAGCATCTGGCGTCGTGTATTCTTGTCCACGCCGGGAGGATCGCTCAGATAGAGCACCGGGTCGCCGCCCGAGCGGAACTTCACGCCCTGGTGCGACGAGGGCAAAAAGCCGTTGCCCCACAGCCGCGAGAATAGCGGCTGGTCATTGTTGATCGCGTTCGCCTGTGAGATCAGCACCACATAGGCCGGCAGGTTATCGTTCTCCGAACCCAGCCCGTAACTCACCCACGCGCCCATCGACGGACGTCCCGGCTGTTGCGAGCCGGATTGGATAAACGTAATCGCCGGATCATGATTGATCGCGTCCGTGTTCATCGACTTGATGACGCACAGTTGATCAATCACCTTCGACGTGTGCGGAATCAGTTCGCTCAGCCACGCACCCTGTTGGCCATGCTGCGCGAACTTGAACACGGTGGAAGCCACCGGGAAAGTCGCTTGGCCCGACGTCATGCCCGTAATGCGCTGACCCATCCGGACCGAACCCGGTAAGTCCACGCCCTGATACTTCGACATCTGGGGCTTGTAGTCGAATAAGTCGATCTGCGACGGGCCGCCTGATTGATGCAGAAACAGCACGCGCTTCGCCCGCGGCTTGTGATGCGGCATGCCCGGCAAGCCGATGCTGCCCTGCGCCTCCCGCTCCAGCAGGGAAGCGAGCGCGGCCGTGCCAATGCCCTTGGACGTTAAGGAGAAGAAGTGCCGCCGAGTTTGTGACAGTCGAATCAGGTCTTCCATGCGGCTACTCCTTGGTAATCGTTTCGTCTAGGTTCAGAATCACGCTCATCGCCATCGTCCAGGCCGCTAACTCCGCCGGATCCCCCGGCGCCACTTTGCTCTCGCCGACGGACACCAGCTTCCTGGCTTCTTCCGGCTGACTGCGGTAATCGGCCAGCTTCTGCTTCGCGAGGGCGGCAATCGTCTTGCTCTCTTCCGCCTGCGGAGCACGGGCCAACGCCAGGACAAAAGCCCGGTCAATCCGCTTCGCCGGGTTCGGACCCGCCTCGCGCATCACGCGCTGCGCCAACACCCGCGCGGCTTCGATGTAAGTGGTATCGTTCAGCAGCGCCAGCGCCTGCAGCGGGGTATTCGTCACTGCCCGGCGCGCCACGCACTTCTCGCGATCCGGCGCATCGAAGGTTGAAAGCGTCGAAGGCGGCATCGTCCGCTTCCAGAACGTGTACATGGAGCGGCGATATAAGTCGTCGCCATGCGATTGCTGATACACCTGCGCGGTGAACTCGGCCCCGAACGCCAGTTCTTCCCACAGCCCCGGCGGCTGATACGGCAGCACGCTCTGCCCGCCGATCTTCGGATTCATGAGCCCGCTGGCTGACAGCATGGTGTCGCGGATCATCTCCGCCGGCAGCCGGACGCGCGGTCCGCGTGCCAACAGCCGATTCTCGGGATCGTGCTCGCGCGCCGCCGGCGTCGCCTGCGACGACTGCCGGTAAGTCGCCGACATCACGATCTGCTTGTGCAGCGCCTTGGTATTCCAGCCCGTGCGGACATACTCGGTCGCCAGCCAGTCGAGTAACTCGGGGTGGGTCGGCGGCTCGCCCTGGGAGCCGAAGTCTTCGCTCGTCTTCACCAGGCCTTGGCCGAAATACATCTGCCAGTAGCGGTTCACGGCCACGCGCGCCGTCAGTGGATGCTCCGGGCTCACCAGCCATTGGGCCAGCGTCAGCCGGTTCGCCGGCGCTCCCGCTGGCAGCGGCGGCATGCTGCTCGGCACGCCCGGCGTCACTTTCTCCACGTGGTTGCGATAGTCGCCCCGGCCCAGTAAGTAGGTATCGCGCGGCTTCTCGCTCTCCTTCATCACCATGACGGTTTCAATCGTCCAGCTCAGATCGTCCTTCTCACGCCGCAGGGCGAGTAACTCCGTTTGTAACTTACGATGTTCCTCGGGGGCGGCGTTGGTCAGATACCAGTCGCGCAGCGCCGTCTCCTGCTCCTTGGACCGGTTCACCGACTTCAGATGCTCGGCCAACGGTACCTCTTCCTTCAGTGTGCGGATCTCGGCCGCCGTGAGTTCGCGGTCATAGAAGCGGAGATCGTCCACGCGTCCGCGTAGCCGGTCCGCTTCAATGCGGCCGCCCAGCGTCACCCGACCGTCGATCTCGACGAACGGCTTGGTCAGCGTGTTCTTCACGACTTCGAACTCCACCGGCTCGCCGTTCCAATAGACTTTGTCCGCGGTGAACGCCAGGTGCATCCACAGGTCGCCGCCGCCGCGCACCAGCACCGGTTTCTTCATCCGGGCTTCCCACACGCGGTCCGGCCACTGCTCCACTTTGCGGATCACGATGCGTGCCCGCTGCTGCATCCGCGGAACGGCAAAGGGATCGTCGAGCTCGATCGACCAGCCGCGCCGCTCCCCGTCGGTGCGGAAAAGGATGCCGTTCTTGAACGTCCGGGCCCGCGTCTGGAACCACAGCGAGATCGTCTTCACCGGCCCGTTGGCACTCGGGAAGGGCAGCGCCGCGAGTTCTACCTCGCTGCGCCCGGCGAGTTCAGCGGTGCGGTTGCCGGCATAGGAAGGCAGATAGGCGAACTCGTCCTTGAGCGAGACCCCGTGCCGGTAGTGTCCGCTCGAATCGGTGAGCGAGCCGTCCATCTCGTAGTGAGCGAGCAGCCCCGCGCGCGGGTCGGCGGCGAATTTCGCTGTCTTCTGCCACTTGAGATAGGCGTCCTTGACGGCCTGCGCTTCGAGGGCCTTCTCCACCTCGGGCAACCGCGCTTTGACGTAAGCGTCGCGTTCGGCCTGCGTGGGCGTCGGCAACGGGAGCACCGGTTCCGCGTTGCCACGCGTGCCATCAAGACCTTTCTCGGGAATCGTATTGAAGAACGCGGCGAAGCGATAGAAGTCGCGTTGACTGATGGGGTCGTACTTGTGGTCGTGGCAGCGCGCGCAGCCCATGGTCATCCCCATGAAGACAGTGGCGGCCGTGTCCACCCGATCGACGACGTACTCGTTCTGATACTCCTCGGGGATCGCGCCGCCCTCGAAGTTGATCATGTGGTTGCGCTGAAAGCCGGTGGCCAGGATCTGCTTCGTGGTCGGTTTGGGCAGTAAGTCGCCGGCCAGCTGCTCGATCACGAATTCGTTGAAAGGCTGATTCTGATTGAACGAATCGATCACCCATTCGCGCCAGCGCCACATATCGCGATGCGAGTCGATGTGATAGCCGTGAGTGTCGGCATAGCGCGCCAGGTCGAGCCACTGCATCGCCTGGCGCTCCCCATAGCGCGGCGAGGCGAGCAGACGGTCCACTTGCTTTTCGTACGCTTGCGGGGACTTGTCGTTCAGGAATGCCTGCAGCTCTTCGGGCGTCGGCGGCAATCCGGTGAGGTCGTAGGAGACGCGCCGCAGCAGGGTGCCTTTCGCCGCTTCCGGTGAGGGCTTCATGCCTTCTTTATTCAGGCGCGCGACCACGAACTTGTCGATGGCCGTGGGCGCGTTCACGGCTGGTTCCACCGGGCGTTTCGGCGGCACGTAGGACCAGTGCAGGTCCCAGCTAGCGCCATTGCCGATCCACTGCTTCAGCGCCTCGATCTGCGGCGCCGTTAACGGCGGACCGTCCGGGGGCATGCGGCCCTTCTCGGCCGTGACGCGCTTCAGCAGACGGCTGCCGGCGGCATCCCCCGCTATGATCAAGCCTTTGCGCGCGAAGGCGCCTTCCTTGGTGTCGAGCCGCAGTCCGGCTTTGCGCGACTTCTCGTCAGGGCCGTGGCAGGTGAAGCAACGGTCCGAAAGGATCGGCCGGATGTCGCGATTGAAGTCGATCTTGGCGGGCGCGGCCGCCAGCAACAGAGGGGCGATGAAGAACGCAGCGACAAGCATCTGAGCCAAGTTTAAACCCTTCGCTCCGCGAATGACAGGCAACGGTGGTGTACACTCCTAGGAAGCGTACACAAGCGGGTTCCCGTAGTGTTGCAAGGGTCGTGCCTGTTCTTCGCACGACGGTGGCCTCTGTCGCCCGTTTCCCCTATCAAGCTGATCGATTTCGGATCCTCGTTTCGCATCCGGAAGGAGTGCGCATGATGATTCCGGCTCGCGCCGAACTCGCGGCGTCGCAGAATTACCACCTGAAGACGCTGCGCCGCTATCTCTCGAATCCGCCGTGGCTGCTGATGTATCTGCTGGGCCGTTTCGATACGGTTCGTCGGGTGGTCACTGCTGCCGTCCGCTGGACTCGGTCTGAGCCCAAGCGCTCCGGCCGGCCCACGCTATTCCCCGACGTCCGCCTGGACGACGCCCTGGCCACCGTCCGCCGCGACGGCTATTTCGGCCCGCTGCGGCTGCCTCCCGAGACTCTGCACGCGATCGGCGAGTTCGCCGCCACCCACGACTGTCATCCGGACCGCGACCCGGACTTCCGGTTCCGCCCCGCCCAGCGGACCGAAGCCGAGCGCCGCTGGGGGCAGCCCATTCTGCTGGCTCGCTATTCGAATACTGCCGAGCACTGCCCGGCGATCGCTCAACTTCAGAGCGATCCCTTGCTCGAAGAGATGGCCTCGCGCTACATCGGGGCGCCAGCGAAACACATCGGCAATCGCCTCTGGTGGAGCTTCGCGCGCGAATCGACCGCGGAGGAGCAACTGCGCTCCGGCCAAGCCTACCATTGGGATCACGACGACTACCGCACGCTCACCGTCTTCTTTTACATCACTGAGGTCGACCATACGGCGGGACCGCATATGCTGATCCGCGGCAGCCATCGGAAGAAGCCTTTGCGCTGGCTGTGGTCGTTCTTCAAAGCGCGGCCCGAAGACGAAGTGCTGGGACGCTATGGGCGCGAGAACGAAGTGACGCTGTGCGGCCCGGCCGGCTTCGGCTTTGTGGAGGACTTACTCTGCTTCCACAAGGGCCTGGCACCGGAGCGCCGGGACCGCTTGCTGCTGCAGATTCGCTTCGGCCTTTTTGACTACGGCAGCGCGCATGACCGCGCACCCGAAGCGCGGCCTCGCGTGGCGGCGGCCAAAGCCTAAGCGCCGTGGTCGAGGGTGACGAGGGCGTAGGGGCCGAGCGCTAGGTCCAGCGTGGCTTCCGGGTTCACGATGGTACGCACGGGGCGGCGGAACTTGAGCGGCTGCTGTGTGGCGATGGCGTAGGTGCGGTCGTCGAGCGTCCGGACGGAGATCCGTCCGGTGGCCGGCACGCGCACGATGCGCGGCCCGGCTGTGAGATTCGCCACCAGCGTCCGGCGGCGCGCGCCGAGCCGGACCGCGAAGCCCAAGGCTTCGAGCGGTGAGTTTGAGTCCAGCGCCTGATACGAGCCGCCGACGAACTCGGCCAGGTCCGCGAAGACATGATAGAGGGCGAAGACGCTCTCGCTGGTGAGTAAGCCGGTGGGCCCGTGGGTGTCGTAATAAGTCACCGAGCCGGCGCCGGCCTCGCTGAGATACTTCACGCTGCCGAGTGTCCAGGCGGCGGCAAATAGCGAAGGCTGACGGTAGTCGCTCGGCGGGCGCGAGTCGGCGGCCGGGGAGCGCTGCTGCGGGTTGAACCGTGGCTTTAAGGTGACCGGGGTGACCACGATGGGCTTGGCACCACAGAACTGCTTCGCCGAACGCACGGTGTCGCCTTGTGGGCTGAGGTTCTCGATGAGGCTCACGTTGTCGAAGGCATGTACCTGCGGGTTCAAGGAGTAAGCGACGCAATCGAGGGACGTCAGCAGGGGGCGCTCGCGGTTGAGCTCGGTGAAGTACTGGTTGGTGCCCGAGCCGACCACGCCGGGGAGGATCTGGCGGGCGAGGGCAACCACCTCGGGAGGCGTGGAGGGCTGGCCGGCGCGGAAGACGAGCCAGCGCGCGATGGGCGCCTTCAGGTCCGCGGCTTGCTTGGCGATGGCGCGTAACTCCGGTTCGGGCTGGGGACCGAGTTCGAGGACGACCTCAAGTTTGGTGCCTGTGACGCGAGCCTCCATGGCCGCGCGATCGAAAAGGCCGCGGTACTGGCCGAGTTTGTCGAAGACCAGATCGACGCGTAAGTGGGCGGGCTTGACGGCGGCTACCAACGCCGCGCGCGGACCCTGCAGAATCAATTCACCCTTGGGCAGGCCAAAGCCGATGGCGGGCAGTTGACCGGTGGCGGGGCTCGAGGTCAACTCCACGTAGGAGCGCTGACGAAAGCGGGCGGGAGCGCCCTTGGGCTTGACCTTCACGATCACAGATTGCTCGAGGCGGGTGCCTTGTTTGACCTCGACGGGGAAGGGCAGGGCGAGCGGCGTGCAGTAGGTCTTGTAATTGCCATCGGTCCAATTGCGATGGTCTTCCATCTCGAAGATGTCGCCGGCAAAGCGTACCTCCACTTCGCTGCCATCGGGCAGACGGTGGGAGACGGCGCGGAGATTCAGCAAGGGCTGATGGGGGGCGATGAAGTCCGGGAAGCGGCCCTGGGTGAGGGCGCCATTGGCCTGTTCGGCGGTGCAGGGCTGGCCGGCGCACTCGCTGAGCGGGTGGAGGACGCAGAAGCCGATGCGATTTCGCTGGAAGGTGCTGCGGGCCTGGCCCTTGAAGTCGAAACGCAGCGCGCCGGAGGCTTCGCCTTTCACCGTGCCGTGCCAGGCGAAGTCGATGTCGCCCTGACGGCAGGCGACGTCGAAGTCGAGTTGGAAGCCATGGGGCGAGGTGACGGTCTGGAGGTTCGAGACTTGAGGAGCGACGGTGCCCCAGTTCTCGTCGCGCACGGCGGCGTAGATGCCGCGCAACACTTCATGCTCGCCGAAGCGCAGATAGCGGACGAAGCCGAGGGCTGGTTCAAAGAGCAGCGTGAGGGCGCCGGCCTGTAACTCGAGCGGGGCCGGGGGCAGTTCCGGGCGACCGGTGAGGATGAGCGGGTCCTGTGCCTGCAGGGTGAACGGAAGGGCGAGCAGTTCGCGTCGGCGCATCCGTCCGTTGTATCACCACAAATAGTCTTTCGCTTCGGTGCGCCGTTCGTGGCCATCGAGGACGTGGACGACGCGGACTTTCTTGAGCTTGGTGGGGTTGAGTTGGCCGATGGGGAGATAGATCAACTTACGGCCTAACTGGGCGGCGATGGAGCGGAAGACCGTGCGGGGCGGCTTGGAGGCGACGTAGACGACGTGGCGGTCGACGGAATAGTCGAGGGCGGCCATCAGGAGGCGCTCGCTTTTGGTTTCGGCGAAGTCATAGTCGGGGTCGGCCCAGACGTCGAACATGCGGCCGGCGGGCAGGGTCATCAGGAAGCCGCCGTACTCGGCGCGGCCAATGCCGGGGCCCACTAAGTGCTCGAACGGATGCGTGGCATAGAAGGCCATGTCGCTTTCGTTCTGATGCTCGCCGAGCCAGGTGGTCATGTAGTTGTAGCGGCCTTCGGGGTCCTCATCGAAGATGACGACGACGGCGCCGACGTCGCCCGGAGCGCGGCGCGTTTCGCGCACATACAACTGCTTTTCGTGCCAGTGGCGGATGGTTTCGCGGATATCGATGCCATCGAGCAGGCTGCTGGTGAAGGGAACGACGCGTTCGCTTTCATCGGCGAGCATGCGCTTGGCTTTGGCCTTGAGGAAGCGTCCGTAGGATTCGATGACGAGGTCCTCGGGCGGGTAAGAGCAGATGGAATTGCCGTTGAGTTCCTTGGCCCATTCGCCCGGACGGCTCTCCTTCTTGCGCATCTTGAGGTTGGCCGGACGGCGCTGTTTGGCGCGCGGCAGGCGGCGGCGCAAGCGGACCCGGCGCGTGTTGATCCAGATCTCGCTGGCGGCCAGGTTGACGGTTTCGAGGTCGGTCTCTTCGCGCTGCGGCGGATAGTGGTTGGCCATGTTCCAGACCTCCCACGCGTAGTTGTCGTCGACGATGGAGCGGGCGGCGACGGTCAGTTCGAACAGACTCGCGACTAAGTAGCCGCTAACGGCGGCGAGGTTGCGCGTGTAGCGGGCGAGATAACGGCGATGCCAGTGTTCGACCTTGTCGCCGGTGTTCTTGGCGTAAGCGACTTCGGCTTCGCGGAAGAGTTCCAGCTGGACGCGTCCCCGGTCGAGCGGTTGTAACTTCTCGCGGCGCTGCTCGTATTGATATTGCAGATAAGGGTACTCGACGCAGACCTCGGCGAGGCAATCGGGATGCGGGTGGACTAGCGTGACGGGCGGAATGCCGCGGCGCCGCTCCGGGGGCGGCTGCGGTTGCTCCATGGCGTCGAGGACAGGATCGAGTAAGTTGAGCGATAGTACGATGAGGGTCTTGGCGAACGGGTCCGCACCTTGTAACTTCCAGGCGAGGCGCGAGGCGTGTAACTCCGTTTCGTCGTTGCGGGGCTGAGGTTCGAGGCGGTAGAGCTCGAGATAACGGTCGAGGCCGAGATACTGGATGGCGTGCGGGTCCGGATAGTCGTCGGGTAAGTGGGGGCGCTCGCCGATGGCGGGGTCGACGAAGACGACCTCGGCGCCGATTTCGCGCGCGGTGCGGACAGCTTCGGCAAAGGGATCGGTGGGCTCGACGATGACGTAGATACTCCGCTCTTCGTCGAGTTCGTCGGGGTAGACGATGGCGGACATGCGCGGCAGGCGGTCGACGGCGTCGAGGAAGGCTTGCTCGATGGTGACGGGCAGTTCGACGGCAACGACGGACGGGCGCTCCGTGAGCAGGCGTTGACGGACGGCCGCGGCGAACTCCACGCGTCCCGGGGCGACCGGGAAGTAAGTGAAGGCGCCGCGCTGCAGGCTGCCGAAGTCGAAGGCGCCGGAGTTACTTGGATCGCTGGCGGACATAGCGCAGGGCCTCATCACCGAGGATTTCGTGAATCGAAAGCTCGAGGGCAATGCGCTCATCGAGCGGCGAAGCGGCGGCGCGCTTGAGTTTCATGGCGTAGCGGGCGACGTTGATGCCGTCGCGCACGGTGTAACGCTCTTCGGCGGCGTGGGCCTGCTGAAGGAAGTCGGTGACGTATTCGAGGACGTAAGCTTCGGCGAAGGGCAGATTCTCGCGGAGGATGGCGAGCTCTTCGTCGCGTTCGGGGAAATCGATGAGAATCTGCGGCTGCAGACGCGAGTGGATGTACTCGGGTAGATCGAACGTGGAGGCGTCGTCGTTCATGGTGGCGACGATGCGGAAGTTGGGGTGAGCCTTGATCTTGACGCCGGCCACGATGCTTTCGACGTAGCGCCGGTTATCGAGGAGCGGGGCGAGCGAGGCCCAGCTTTTTTCGCTCATGCGGTTGCCTTCGTCGAGAATGCAGACGCCGCCGCGGATCATCGCGCTGACCAGAGGCGAGGCGACGTAGCGGAGTTGGCCGGCGCCTTCGATGACGGGCGTGACGATGAGGTCTTCGGGGCGCGTGTCGACGGTGGCTTGCATAATGTAGACCTCGCGATCGAGGCTTTCGGCGGCCGCGTAGGCGAGGGTGGTTTTGCCGACGCCGGGCTTGCCCACCAGGCGGGGGTTCATCGGTAAGTCGGCGTCGTGAATTACGAGCCAGGCAGCCAGAAGCTGCCGCAGGCTTTCATCCTGCCCGACCCATTTGACATTGATTTCGTCGGGGTGAGCGAGGTGGAGGGTAATGCCATCCAGGATTACGGTCATGGTTTCGTTTCCGCCTCTTCGATGTGGACCGGGCCGAGTTCGGCCAGGGCTTCGCGCAACTGAGCGGCATCGCCGACGGCCACAATTTGAAGACGGGCCGGATCGAGATAGCGTTGAGCGACGCGGAGGACGTCGTCGGCGGTGACGGCGGCCAGGTGCGCGGGGTACTGGTCCCAGTAGTCGGCGGGGAAGCGGTAGCGATACCGGTCCGCCGCATATTGCATGATGCGGGAAGGTTGTTCGAGCGAGAGGGCGAAGCTGGCGACGATGGAACGCTTGGCTTCGTCGAGTTCGGCGGCGGGGACGGGCTCATGGCGGAGACGCTCGATTTCGCGCAGGATTTCGCGCATGGCGTCGGCGCTGGCGTCGGCTTTCAGGTCGCCGCTGATCTGCCAGGGGCCGGGTTGGCGGCGCGCCTGCAGTTGGCTGTAAATGCCGTAGGTGTAGCCTTTGGCTTCGCGGAGATTGAGGAAGAGCCGACCGGAACTGCCGCCGCCCAGGACACGGTTGGCGATGGTGAGGGCGAAGTAGTCTTCGTGGCGGCGGTCAATGGCCATGTTGCCGAGGCGGAGCGTGGTTTGCACGCTGCCAGGCCGGTTGACGACGAGGATGCGGCGCTCGGCGGCGGGCGCGGGGACGGGAACCAGGGCGGGTTCAAACGCCATACGCGTCCAGACGAAGGAGAGGAGCTTAATCTTCGAAAGGAGCGATGGGGTGTCGACGTCGCCGGCGATGGTGAGGATCGAGTTCTGCGGGGCGTAACGTTCGCGATGCCATTTGACCAGTTGGGCGCGGGTGAGTTGGCTGAGCGATTGAACCGTAGGTCCTTCGACGGCCAGCGGGTGCGCGCCGTAGAGGGCCGAGCCGAAGCGCGAGGAGACCAAGTAATCCGGCGACATCAGCATCTGCGGGATGGCGGAGAGTTCGCGCTCGCGCAGACGGTTCACTTCGTCTTCCGGGAAGGTGGGGTTCACCAGGACGTCGGCGGTGGTGCGCAGCGCCTTCTCGAAGGTGTCCTTGAGAGCCGTCAGTTGCAGCGACGTGGACTCGCCGCCATACGAGGCGTGGATCTGCAGCGTGGCGCCGAGGCGTTCAATTTCTTCGGCGATCTGGCGGCCGTTTTTGGACTTGGTGCCTTTATTGAGTAACTGGGCGGTGAAGTTCGCGACGCCGGCTTCAGCGAGCGGGACGAACTGTTCGCCGGCGCCGTAGATGGTGAGTTCGGCGGTGACCACGGGGGTGCGATGGTCCTCGAGGATCATCACGGTGAGGCCGTTCTCGATGCGGGTTTCAAAGGGCTTGGGCAGAGAGACGCGCAAGGTGTCGGGCGACACGGGCGCGCGGTTCTTCCGCTCGACTTGCGAGAGCGGAGTGTCTTTATCGTTGGCGGAATCTTGGGCGAGTGACATGAGGATCAGAAGGAGGGCGGCGGACACGGTCAGGCAGCCTCTTCGCGGGTAGCGGGGGGCGGCGTGGTGACCAGGGTACGGCGGCGAGCGGGTGCAAGGTAAAGCTGAGCGACTCGCTGCAGATCCTCGAGCGTGACTTGATCGAAGAGATCAAGACGCCGGTTGATGAAGTCAGGGTCCTGGTAGAAGACGGAGTAGATGGCGAGCAG
>JBGAHE010000122.1:0-20809 GCA_044226365.1 Bryobacteraceae bacterium | reverse complement strand
GCCGTGGGGCAGCATCTCGACGCTCGATACGAATGGCAACTCGGTGACGCATCAGTTGCAGGTGGAAGTGACGCGCCGTTACAAGACGGGGCTCTATCTGCAGGGCAGCTTCACGTGGAACAAGTCGATCGACAACGTGCCGATCGCGGCGAGTGTGCAGAATCCGTATGCGGCGTATCTCGATCGCGGCAATTCGGAGTCGGTGCGCGGCCGCGTAGCCTATGTATCGGCGACCTATGACCTGCCGTTCGGCAAGGGCCGTCAGTACATGACCAGCGGCGTGGGCGCTGCGATCCTGGGCGGCTGGCAGTTGGCGACGATCACGCAGTTGCGTTCGGGTACGCCTTACAGCGTGACGTTCTCGTCGACGCAGCCGGGCTGGATTGCGAACCGCGCGAATGTGGTTTCGTCGGACTTCTATCCGTCGAACCAGTCGATCGCGGGCTGGTTCAATCCGTCGGCGTTTGCGATCCCGACGACCTACACCTACGGCAATAGCGCCCGCAACATGCTGTGGGGCCCGGGTCAGGTGATCGTGGACATGAGCGTGCTGAAGGACATTCAGATCGTGGAGCGCTTTAAGCTGCAGTTCCGGGCTGAGGCGTTCAACATGCCGAATCACCCGAGCTTCAGCAATCCGGCGGCGAACATCTCCGTGCCGACGACGGTGGGTAAGATCACCGGCGTTTCGGTGCCGAGCCGCGCGATCCAGTTTGGCTTGAAGCTGTTGTTCTAAGCCAGGCCAACCAAGACAGAACGGCCGGCGGCTCCGCAGGGAGTCGCCGGCCGTATTGCATTTTATGGAGCCCCAAGGAGACAACGCCCAAGCAATGGGCGTAGACTGAAGACGTGCGGCGGCTAAGCGCAGTTCTACTGTTGCTGGTGACCAGCTTCGGGCTGGCGATGCCGCTGTTTTCCGCCTCGGCTTCCGATCCGGAAGCGAAACTCCCTCCTTGTTGCCGCCGCGATGGCAAGCATCGTTGCGGCATGATGAACATGAAGAAGGAGTCGTCGCGCGGCGGTCCGGCGGTGGCGGCGAGAACGCGTTGCGCTCAATATCCGCAGGGGACGGCGGCACCGGGGGTGGCGCCAGCCGACCTGAGTAGCGAAGCGCCGACAGTCCCCGGGACGATGCCCACGGGCCGCCTTCTTCCGGCGCTGGCCCTGGTGGCCGCGGCGACGCCGTGCGACGTTCGCGCTCCCCGCGGGCCTCCCCACTTCTCGCTCTAGGTTCCTGTTCTTCTCGTCCTCGCTGCTGCATGGCGGCGGAGGATGGGGTGCTATTTCTGAACGGAAAAATGACAAGCGAGAGTTTCCATGAAACATTGGCCGATTGGGCTGGTTGCCGTGTGCTTCACGGTGGGCGCGGCGTGGGCGGGGGTGTCGACGACGACCTATGCGTCGCTCAGCAAGCCTCGTGAGGTAAGCACGGAAAGTGCGGAAGGGCTGTATCAGCGCGGGCAAAAGTACGCCAGCGGGGCGGGTGGAGCGCGCGATTATTTGCGGGCGATGGAGTATTATCGGCGCGCGGCTGAGCAGGGTCATGTGGCGGCGCAATACAGCGTCGGGTGGCTTTTCGAGCAGGGGTTAGGCGTCACCAAGGATACGGCGCTCGCCAAACATTGGTATCGGCAGGCCGCCGAACAGGGCGATGCGCAGGCGCAGACGAATCTGGGGGTGCTCTACGCGACCGAAGCGACGTCGCCGAGCAACTGGCAGAGGCGGCCAAGTGGTACGGCAAGGCCGCGGCGCAGGATGACCTCGAGGGCATGACGAATCTGGGGTCGCTGTATCTGCAGGGCCGCGGTGTGGCGCAGGACTATACGCGAGCGAGGGAACTCTATCAGCGGGCGGCCGAGCGCGGCTACGCGGTGGCGCAGAATAACCTCGCGCTGATGTATGCGAATGGTCAGGGTGGCGAGAAGGACTATGTGCGCGCGGCGGCGTGGCTCGAGTTAGCGGGACGCCGGATTGCGGCCTCGGCGAAACTGCGCGAGCGGATGACGGCGCAGATGACTACGTCGCAGATCGAAGCGGCGCGAACGCTGGCCCGTGAGCTCGAGAGCGGAGCGAAGTAAGCAGAATCATGCCGCGGGCGATGACCAGCATTTGGCAGAGGAGCTTCAGCGTGGCGCTGATGGCGCTTTGCCTATTGGCGTCGAACGCGGGACTGCTGGTAGCGCTCAGCGCGTCCGGAAGCAACTGCGGGACGCAATGCTGCCGAACGAAGAAGACTTGCTGTTGCCGCAAGAAGGCGGCTGATCCTACCCGCGCGACGCTGTCCGCGCGGACGTGTCCGCCGGGATGCGGGCAGGCGATGCCCGCGGCGGCCGCGGCGTGGACCGGCGCCGAGGCATCCTCGACAGCGATGGCGCTGGTGGTGCTGGCGCGGTGCCTGGCCGGCAAAGACAAGGGCCCACGCCAGACCTGGCGTTGGTTCGGACTGTTTCAACGCCCTCCGCCCTGCCTCTCCTGGTAGCCCATTCCAGGCGGTCAGCCACCGGCTGACTCTTCATCCCGAGAGGACATTTCAAAACATGCAGGCCATACGTGTGTGCACGCTGGCGCTCGCCTACGCGGCGCTGGCTTGGGCGGACGCCGCCAATGGCGATCCGCGGCTCGAGAAGCTTTTTGGCAGCTACATGGCGCCGTGTTGCTGGCGGCAGAATCTGCTGGTGCATCAGTCACCGAAAGCGGATGAACTGCGCGCGGAGATCCGGCGGGCGGTGGCGGCGGGACGCAGCGACGACGAGATCAAGCGGACGTTGCTGGCGGAGTATACGCCGCGGATTCTGGCGTTGCCGGAAGGGACGCAAGGACAGTGGCTGCAGTGGATGCCGTGGCTGGGAGTGCTGCTGGGCGCGGGCCTGATGGCGCTGCTGGTGAAGCATTCGCTGGCCAAGGGACGGCAACAGGCCGCACGGCCGTTGCTGGTGCCGTTACCCGAAATCGAGGACCTGACATGAAACGACGCAGCTGTTTGTTGACTCTGGGAGCACTGGCCGCAGGAACGGCGCGAGCCGGGACTGAGACGGTGAACCCGCCGGCGCTCGCTGAGAGCGGCATGCCGTTTCTGGCCACCGGGCCGGACCAGGCGGTGTACTTGTCGTGGATCGACTTCCTGGCGCCGAAAGAGCATGCGCTGCGGTACGCGCGCTGGACGGGCTCGGCCTGGTCGGCGGCGGAGACGATCGCGCGGGGGACGAACTGGTTCGTCAACTGGGCGGACCTCCCTGCCCTGGCGGTGCTGAACGACGGCGGAATGCTGGCGCATTGGCTGACACGTTCGAACGACGGCGGCAAGTACGGATATGGGATTCGCCTGGCGATGAAGGCCGCCGGCGGGTCCGCGTGGCGGGAGATCCACGGCATCAACCTGGAGGATCGCGAAGACTACGCGGGCTTCCTGTCGTTTGTGCCGGAGGAGCGCGGGGCGCTTTATTTGTCGCCGCCGAAGGGAACGCCGCCGAAAGCCAGTTCGGCGGTGGGCGAGCATCATCACCAAGAAGGCCACCGGAAGACGGTGCGCTATGTGACGTTCGATGCCCAGGGCGGGCTGGTGAAGGATGTCGAAGTCGACTTCGACGCCTGTTCCTGCTGCCCGACGAGCATCGGGCGGACGGAACGCGGGCTGATTGCGGTGTATCGCGATCATCAGAGCGAGATCCGGGACATCGCGGTGATACGCCGCGTGGACGGACGTTGGAGCACGCCGCGGACACTCTATCCCGACGGGTGGAAGATCAATGCCTGTCCGACGGAAGGGCCGTCGCTGGCGACGCAGGGGCGCGCGTGGGCGTGGCCTGGCTGACGCGAGCGGGCGACACGGCGGCCGTCAAGTTCGTGCAATCGGAGAACAACGGCGAGCAGTTCGGGCAACCGGTGCGGATCGATAGCGGCAATCCGCTGGGGCGGCCGGCGCTGGTGAAAAGCGGCGCCGGCGGCTGGCTGGTGGTGTGGCTCGAGAAGACCGCGAGCGAGCAGAACGAGCTGCGTCTTCGAAGACTGGCCGCCAATGGCCGGCCGGGCGAGGCGATGGTGGTGGCTCGCGTGCCGGCCGGACGCGGCGCGGGCGTGCCCAGGATAGCGGTGACGGGTGAGCAGATCCTCGTCGCCTGGAGAGATCAGCGGGTCCGGACCACGCTGCTCCACAAGAAACAACTTCCCAGTTAGGAATCAGAAAACTTCATGACTTTCATTCGTTGGGCGGCCGTGCTGGCCGCCGCATACTCTTCTTTTGTTTTGTCTCTCCACGGGCAGACGTCGACGGCGACGTTGAGCGGTGTGGTGCTCGATCCGCAGGAATCGGCGGTGGCGGGGGTGACGGTGACGCTGACCGACCCGGCGCGCGGCTGGGAGCGCAAGACGGTCGCCAACGGTTCGGGCGGCTTTCTGCTTGCGCAGATTCCGGCGAGTACGTACGAGATTTCCATTGAGCAGGCGGGCTTTCAGAAGGCGCGCGTAACGGGCGTGGTGGTGAACGCGGACGATCAGCGGTCGGTGAGGGTGCGGCTGATGGTGGCCAAGCGCGATGAGACGGTGCTGGTGACCGATGAGGCGCCCTTGGTCCGCGAGTCGCCGGCGGTGGCGACCAGCGTGGATCGCAAATTCATTGAGAATCAGCCGCTGAACGGACGGAGCTTTCAGGCGTTGATTCAGTTGGCGCCCGGCGTGGTAGTGACACCGGCGAGCATCGTGTCGCAGGGGCAATTCTCGGTGAACGGCCAGCGGCCCGGCGCCAACGCGTTCAGCGTGGATGGGGTGAGCGCGAACTTCGGGTTGCCGGCGGCGACGTCGCCGTATGAGGGGTCCGGAGGTAGCGTGCCGTCGCTATCGGCGCAGGGCGGCACCAGTTCGCTCGCGTCCGTGGATGCGGTGCAGGAGTTCACGATTCAGACGTCGACCTACGCGCCGGAGTACGGCCGTCAGCCGGGGGCGCAGGTGGCGGTGGTGACGCGCTCCGGGACGAACGCGCTGCACGGCAGTGCGTTCAACTATTTCCGCAACGACAAGCTGGACGCCAACAGCTGGTTCGGCAACTATAACGGGATCAAGCGGCCGGCGCTACGGCAGAACGACTTTGGCTCTACCGTGGGCGGGCCGGTGCGGCTGCCGCGCGTCTACGACGGGCGGAACCGGACGTTCTTCTTTGCGTCGTACGAAGGGCTGCGGCTGATTCAGCCGGTGGTGCTGACCGGGGCGCGAGTGCCGTCACTGGCGGCGCGGCAGAATGCCACCGGCGCAGTGAAGACGCTGCTCGAGGCGTATCCGCTACCGGTGGCGTCGCCGCTGGCCGAGGCGCCACTCGAGACGCCCTATACGGCGGGGTTCTCGAACCCTTCGAATCTCAATGCCACCAGCGTGCGGATCGATCATGCGGTGACCAGCCGGGTGACGGTGTTTGGGCGCTACAACTATGCGCCGTCGGAGAGCCGGGAGCGGGCGCGGTATGCGACGGCGAGCTTTGTGGCGCGGCTGCCGAACGAGACGAAGACGCTGACGTTCGGTTCGACGGCGGTGATCTCGCCGCAGGTGAACAACGATGTGCGCTTCAACTACAGCACGTCGATGGCGGCGCAGATTTATGAGCAGGACACGTTTGGCGGGGCGAAGCTACTGCCGAGCGAACTGCTGTTTCCGGCGTTTACCGATCCGTCGAAGTCGCTTTATTACCTGACGATCGGCGGCAACGACGAGAACACGATCAGCCCCGGGACGTTCAGCCGCAATGTGCAGCGGCAGATCAACGTGGTGGATGCGGTGAGTTGGAGCGTGGGTGCGCATGGGGTGAAGCTGGGCGTGGACTATCGGCGGCTGACGCCGACGATCGGCGGTCGCGAGTACGGCAAGACGCTGACGGTGCCGACGATTACGCAACTGGCGACGGGCATCGTCCCGACCGGGACGGTGACGCAGATTCCGGGCTTCCTCGAGCCGACCTACCAGAACTTTTCCGCTTACGCGCAAGACGCCTGGCGGATGGCGCCGCGGCTGACGGTGACTTACGGCTTGCGGTGGGACGTGAATCCGGCGCCCACCGGGACGCCGGCGCGCACCGTGCTGGGCATTGAGAATCCGAGCGCGGCGACGATCGCGCCAGCCGGTACGCCTTTCTACCGGACGCCGAAGAAGAACTTGGCACCGCGGCTGGGCGTGGCTTACCAGCCCTTCGCGGGCCGCGGCACGGTGATCCGTGCGGGCTTCGGCATGTTCTACGACCTGGGCTATACGCTGCTGGGGACGGCCCTGAGCCCGACTTTGTATCCGTTTGCGCGGAGCCGGACGGTGGCAAACACGCCGATCCAGGATCCGGTGTTCTTTGCGGAAGTGCCGGCGCTGAACACGAATCCGCCGTATCCACGACTGTTTGCCTACTACCGCGACTACGCGGCGCCGCGGACGTATCAATACAGCTTCGCGGTGGAGCAGCCGCTGGGCGCGTCGAACTCGGTGTCGTTGAGTTACGTGGGCGCGGCCGGGCGCAAGCTGGGCCGGGTGGAGAGCCTGCTGCCGGCGGTGCTGCAGAATGCGAACTTCACGCGCATCGATGCGGTGAGCAGCACGGCGTATTCGGACTACAACTCGCTGCAGGCGCAGTTCAAGCGGCGGATGTCGCGCGGGCTACAGGCGCTGTTGGCTTATACGTGGTCGAAGTCGCTCGATACGTCGTCGGATGAATCGAACAGCAACTTCCTGCCGCCGAACGCGCGGTATGCGGTGGGGAACGATCGCGGACCGTCGTCGTTCGACGTGCGGCAGACGTTCAGCGGGTCAGCGAGCTATGAGATTCCGACGCCGTGGGCGAACCGGACGGCAAAGGCGATCCTGGGCGGGTTTGCACTCGATTCGATCGTGCGGCTGCGAACGGCGCTCCCGGTGCTGGTGGTAACCGGGCGCGACGCTTTGGGGCTGGGCATTACGAGCGTGTCGCGGCCGGACGTGGTGCCGGGGCAGCCGCTGTATCTGTATGGCGAAGGCTATCCGGGCGGTTGGATCTTCAACCGGAATGCGTTCGACGCGGTGACGCCGCAGGCGCAGGGCCGGCAGGGCACGTTGGGCCGCAACGTGATGCGCGGTTTTGGACTGCAGCAGGTGGACCTTTCGGTGCGCCGTCGGTTCCGCATCACCGAGGGCGTGGGCCTGGACTTCCGGGCCGATGCTTTCAATCTCTTCAACACGCCGAACTTCGGGAATCCGACGGGCGTGATGACCAGTGGCAACTTCGGCCGTTCGACGGCGATTCTCTCGACCGGGGTGACCGGCGGGCAGAATCCGCAGTTCCAGATCGGCGGACCGCGGTCGCTGCAGTTGGCCTTGCGGGTTCACTTCTAGAAGGAGCAACAACGGTGAAGACTTTATGGTTTGGTTTGATGCTGGCCGGGGGCGCGATGGCGCAGCAACCGGTGACGATTCGCTTTCGGGCCATGGTGGGCGGCACAGAGCTCGCGTGCGGGAAGTCCTACCAGAACATCGGCACGACGAAATCCACGATCACGCCGCGCGACTTCCGGTTCTACGTGCATCAGCTACGGCTGGTGGAGGAGAGCGGGCGGGAAGTGGCGGTGGAATTGGAGCAGGACGAGAAGTGGCAATTGGACGAAGTGGCACTGCTCGACTTTGAGGACGCGACAGGGTCCTGCGCGAACGGGACCCCGGAGCGCAACATGAGCGTGAAAGGCACCGCGCCGGCGGGGCGCTATACGGGGGTGCGTTTCAAACTGGGCGTGCCTTTCGAGAAGAACCACACCGACCTCACCAAGATGCCTTCGCCGTTGAACCTGACGGCGCTGGCGTGGGTATGGAATGCCGGGCGCAAGTTCGCCCGGCTCGACTTTTCGAGCACGGGCGCGCCGCGCGGCTACGCGATCCATCTAGGCAGTACGGGTTGCACGCCGAATGAGACCAAGACAACGATTCCTACCGAATGCGCGCAGTCGAACCGGCCGGAGATCCGGATCGACAACTTCGATCCGGAGCGCGAGGTGGTGATCGCGGATCTGGCATCGCTGCTGGAGGATTCGGATGTGGATCAGGCGGGCAAGATGATGGCGGGTTGCATGTCGGGGCCGAGTACGCCGGCGTGCGGACCGTTGTTTACGCATCTGGGACTCGCGTTTCCGAATCAGCCGACGAAGCCGCAGACGTTCTTCCGGGCAGGTCCGGCGATGGTGACGCGCGCGGCGGCAAGGCGGTAACGATGCGGCGGAGGGCTTGGTGGGTGGCGGCGCTGGCGGCGGTGGCCGCCGCGCCGCTGGCAGCACATGATGCGCACGGGCGGTCGAATGCGCCGGCCGAAGCGCGGCGGGTGCAGAGTCCGGTGCCGAGGTCGGAGGCGGCGATTGAGTCGGGGCGCACGAGCTATCGGGAGTTCTGCGCGAACTGTCATGGCGAGGCTGGAAGGGCGCGGACGAAGGTCGCCGGGACGCTGAAGGTGCGGCCGACGGACTTGAGCAACCACCTGATGGAGTCGATGAAGGACGGCGAGATTGAGTGGGTGGTGCGCTATGGCATTGACGGGCGCATGCCGGGGTTCGGGTCGAAACTGAGCGCGGAGCAACGCTGGGAGTTGGTGCACTACGTGCGGCTGTTGCGCGAGCAGCGACGAAGCGAGGAGCGCGCTCAGCTGGGTCCTTACGAGTGGACGCTGCCACCCGGCTTTCCTTTCCCCAAGGTGCCGGCCGACAACCTGATGACGGCGGAGAAGGTGGAATTGGGGCGCTATCTGTTTTATGACCGGCGGCTGTCGCTGAACCAGACGCAGAGCTGCGGAAGTTGTCATCAGCAGGCGAAAGCGTTTACCGACGGGCGCGGGCGGGGGTTGGGGTCGACGGGGCAATTGCATCCGCGCGGCCCGATGAGTCTGGTGAATGTCGCGTACGCACCAGTGCTGACGTGGGCGAATCCGAACGTGCGAGCGCTCGAGGTGCAGGCGCTGGTACCGCTGTTCGGCGATCATCCGGTGGAACTGGGGATGACGGGGAAGGAAGACGTGCTGCTGGCGCGGTTGGCAGGGGACGGGCGTTACCGGAAGATGTTTGCGGCGGCGTTCCCAGGAGAAGCGAAGCCATTTACGATGGGCAACGTCGCCAGGGCGATCGCATCGTTCGAACGGACGATTCTTTCGGGGGATTCGCCGTACGACGAGTACAGCCGGGGAGACGATCCGGGGGCGATCAGCGAGGCGGCCAAGCGGGGCGAGGCACTGTTCTTCAGTGAGCGCCTGGAGTGCTTCCATTGCCACGGCGGCTTCAACTTTACGGGGACGGTGGACTATCTGGGCAAGGGTTTTGCCGAGGTGGAGTTTCACAATACCGGGCTCTACAACCGGGCGGGGCGATTCAGCTATCCGGAGCCAAATGTGGGGTTGTATGAGTTCACGCAGCGGGAGGAGGACATCGGTAAGTTCAAAGCGCCGACGCTGCGGAACATCGCCTTGACGGCGCCGTATATGCACGACGGGTCCGTGGCGACACTCGAGGAAGCGATCGAGCACTATCGCGTCGGGGGGCGGACCGTCCGGGGCGGAGCGAACGCGGGGGTGGGCGCGGAGAATCCGAACAAGAGCGAGTTCGTCAAAGCGTTTGACCTGAGTGCGCAGGAAAAGGCCGATTTGCTGGCATTTCTGCGGAGTTTGACGGACGCGACGCTGCTGAGTAATCCGCGGCTGAGCGATCCTTGGCGACCGATGGCGACCCGCGCGACACCGTCGCGGCCGGCAGCGCCGAAGTACGTGCTGCGCGGCGAAGTGGTGAAGGTCTACGCGAGCGACGGCGCCGTTTCTCTTTTTCACGACGAGGTCCCCGGCCTGATGAGTGCGATGCGCGCTCCGCAGGCGATGGAGTTTCTCGTTCCCAATGCTCAATTTTTAGCGACGCTGCGGCCCGGCATGAAACTGGTGGCCGGGGTTCGTAAGCGTGGCTCGGACTATATTCTCGAACCTCTTTCCAGGAGATCCCCATAACAATGACTCGCAGAACTTTATTGCAAGCCGCCGCGGCCACGACAGCCCTGGCCCAGAAAGCGGCGCCGGCGACGCTGCCGAAACTGCCTTATGCCTTCGACGCGCTCGAGCCTTATATCGACGCGCGCACGATGGAGATTCATCACGGCAAGCATCATCAGGCTTACGTTGACAACTTGAACAAGACGCTCAGTGGACGGGCGGAGTTGGCGGGGGAGCCGGTGGAAAAGCTGGTGGCGAACCTGAGCACGGTGCCGGAGGCGATTCGCACAGCGGTGCGGAACAATGGCGGCGGGCATCTGAACCATTCGCTGTTCTGGCAGACGTTAGGCAAGCCGGGCGCGGGTCCGGCGGGCGGTTTAAAGAAGGCGATCGCGCAATCGTTCGGCACGCAGGAGGGCTTGGAGGAGAAGCTGCGCGCGGCGGGGCTGACGGTGTTCGGGTCCGGCTGGGTGTGGGTGGTGCCGAAGGGCAAGGGCGAGTTGGCGATTGAGACGTCGCCGAATCAGGACAGTCCGTGGATGGCGGGCAAGACGCCGCTGTTGGGGCTCGACGTTTGGGAGCACGCTTACTATCTGAAGTATCAGAATCGCCGCGCGGACTATCTGGCCGCGGTGCTGAAGGTGGTGAACTGGGACTTCGTTTCGCGGCGGTATGAGGAGATGGGGAAGTAGATGCGCTGGATGGCGGGCGTGGCCGCGCTGTGCATCGTGCTGGCGGGGTGCCGGCGGTCCACGCCCGAGCGCGGAGTGGACGATGGGACAGTAGAGCGCTATCGGCTGAAAGGCGTGGTGATGCGGCTGGATGCGCCGCACCGCATCGTGACGATCAAACACGGGCCGATCGCGAATGCGGCGGGCAAGGTGTGGATGGAGCCGATGACGATGGAGTTTCCGGTGCCCAAGGAGCCGGACCTGGCGAAGCTGGCCGAGGGACGGCAGGTGGAGGCAGGCGTGCTGACGCGCGGCTCAGACTTCGATTATTGGATCGAAGACGTGAAGGTGGTGGAGGGCAAGAGTCCGTAGGGGCGGCGGCTTTACAGCTCGAGGGGGGAACTGGCATGATGGCCTTTCTCCCCGTCCGAGCAGAAAGGTCACCCGATGCGTGGATTGTTGCTGTGGCTGGCTTGCGCCAGCGCGATGCCGGGCCAAGTGCGAAAGCCGTTCAACGTGGTGGAAGCCTCCATCCCGGGAATGCGGCGCGCGATGGAGGAAGGAAGAGTGACGTCGCACGACCTGGTGGCGGCGTATCTGGCGCGGATCGGCCTATACGAAGACCAATTGCACTGCATCATCACGGTGAATCCGCGCGTGCTAGCCGAAGCGGATGAGCGGGACCGGGAACGCGCGCAGGGGCGCGTGCGAGGTCCGCTGCACGGCATTCCGATTGCGCTGAAGGACAACGTGCTGACGCGGGACATCGTAACGACGGGTGGGGCGCTGGCATTGGCCGGCTATCTGCCGCCTTACGATGCGACCCTGGTGCGCAACTTGCGGGACGCGGGCGCCGTGATCATCGCGAAGACGGGGATGACGGAGCTGGCGAACTGGGTGGCGGGTGGGCCGTCGCCGATGCCGGGCAACTACAATGCGGTGGGCGGCTTCGGCTACAACCCGTATGACCCGAGGCGGGATCCGCGCGAAGGCAACGACGATGGGCGGCCGGTGCTGGCGACGGGCGGGTCCAGTTCGGGCGTGGGAACGGCGGCGAACTTCTGGGCGGCGAACGTGGGGTCGGAGACGTCGGGCTCGATTCTGAGTCCGTCGAACCAGAATCTGCTGGTGGGGATCAAGCCGACGGTGGGGCGGATCAGCCGTTATGGCGTGATTCCGATTACGGCCGATCAGGACACGGCGGGGCCGATGGCGAAGTCAGTGACGGACGCGGCGATTTTGCTGGGGGCGCTCGAAAGCGCGGCGCCCGATCCTCAGGACGAGGCGACGAAGAAGTGCAAGCCGCCGGCCAATCGCGACTATACGCCGTATCTCAAGCAGGATGGTCTGAAGGGGCTGCGGATTGGGATTCCGCGGGCTTACTACGGTGAGGCCTCGACGGGCGGGCGGCGCGGCGGGAATGGCTTGAGCGCGGAGGCAAAGCGCCTGCTGACCGAGGCGATCGAGATCCTGAAGCAGCAAGGGGCGGTGATCGTGGATCCGGTGGAGATCCCGAGCCTGGAAGAGTTCAACCGCTGGGGTGTCTGCGCGGGGCTGAACAGCGGGCGGGGGCGCGATGCGAATTGCTCGGTGGTGTTGAAGTACGGGATGAAGCGCGACTTCAACGCGTGGCTGGCGACGCTGGGTCCGTCGGCGCCGGTGAAGAGCCTGACTGCGCTGCGGGAGTGGAATCTGGCGCATACCAATGGCGGCGCGATCCGCTTTGGACAGTCGCTGCTCGATATCTCCGATGAAATGAGCGTGGAGGGCGACAAGGCGCGCTACGAGGCGGATCGGGCGAAGGATATGGAGTTGGCCGGGACCAAGGGCATCGATGCGGCGATGAAGACGCATCGGCTGGATGTGCTGCTATTCCCGGGTGCGAGCGGAGCGGGCATCGCGGCCAGGCCGGGCTATCCGACCGTGATCGTGCCCCTTGGTTTTGTGCCGAACACGCAGGGCACGCCGTTTCCGAACGGCTTTCAGCCAAAGCCAGCGCCGTACGGGCTGAGCTTTACGGGAATGGCGTGCAGCGAGCCGACGTTGATTCAGGCGGCTTACGCGTTTGAGCAGGCGACGAAGCGGCGGGCACCGCCCGTAGGATTCGAGTAGACTCTCGATTATGGATCCGCAAGCTGGTTCCCGTATGCGACGCACGCCTCCCGGCGGTCCGCCGGTGGCATTGGCTCTTGCTGAGCCGGAGGACGCGCCGACTTGGTGGCAGCGCATGGTGCGGCGGTTGCGGCGCGCGTTCCGTCCCTAGGGAACCCAGAAGCGGTACACGAGGTAGCAGGCGAGTGCCCCGCCGGCTAAGGCCGACAGACCGGTGGCGAGACGCTTTTGCAGGTAGAAGATCAGGATGAGGCCGGAAAGCGAGACGAGCGTCATCAGGACGGCCGAGACGTCGATCAGCCAGGACCAGGCGCGGCCCGTGTCGCGGCCTTTGTGCAGGTCGTTGAGGAGCGCGCCGAGGCCCATGCGGGTTTCGGTGAGGTCGTAGGAGCCGGTGGCACGGTCAACGAAGAGGTCGGCGGTGTAGGCGGGACCTTTGAACGAGACCGAGCATTGGGCGTCGTCGATGCGGAAGTCGCTTAAGGCGCCGGAGAGTTGATGGGTGCGGCGAAGGTACTCCACCACTTCGAGCTTGGCCACCTGTCCCTGGAGCCAGGTGCGGTTCAGGTGGCCCTTGAGTTGTCTGGTGGTCTGGGCGCCAGCGAACCACTCGGCGTGGTTGAGGGTGAGACCGGTGACGGCGAAGAACAGCAGGACGCCGAAGCTCGCCATCGAGAGATAGATGTGCAGCCAGCGGGAAAGCGCGGCGAGTTGACGCTTCCACGCCGGAACGCGGCGGTTAGTGGCCGCCGGCTTTGCGAAAGTCGATGCTGGCGGCAGCAATTTCGGCTCCCCCGATCAATGGAAATTGCCTGGATGCGCCAGTGGTATCGACTTCCTGTTTCAGGATCTGGTAGCCGCCGTGTTCGCGGGAGACTTCCAGACAGATGGTGTATTTGCCGGGCTTCACGGTGACGCCTTTGGCATCTTTGCCGTCCCACTTGAGCGTGTACTTGCCAGGGGGCCGAGTGGCGCTGGTGAGGGTGCTGACGACGTCGTTGCCTTCGGCGAGGAGACGAAGACGGTCGTCGCGATACCAGCCTTTCAGTTCCGGCAGCCAGCGGTCCTTCTCGATCCAGAGGGCTAGGGTGCGGATCGGGAAACGGTCTTTGTCTTCGACCCAAACGGCGACGTAGGGGCGGCGATAGCGTTGCGCGTCGATGCGGGCGAGTTCGAGTTGGATGACGGCTTCGAAGCCAGCGGGAGCTTGAGCGACGGGCGCGAGGCGAGTGGAGTTCCAGCCGGCGCTGGCGTGGCGCGTGCCGTTCGCCGCGAGAAGCAGGTACTCGACGCCGGGGCGCTGAGCGGCCAACGCGCGGGACTCGTGGGCAGGAAGCACGGCGAAGGCCGTGGCGAGGGCACCGGCTTCCACGGCGTTCGGGGAGATGACGGTGGCGCTGGCGATGTGGGAGGGGCGTTCGCCGGTGCGCGGGTCCACGAGGTGGAGGCCGCGGCGCGAGGTGCCGGAGGTGGCGACGGCAACGTTCCGCACGGCGAGGGTTTCGAGAGCCGCAGTGTTTTCGGTGTCGTCGAGCGGATTAGCGATGCCGACGGTCTCGGCGAGACGACCACGCACGACGAGGTCGCCGCCGAGATTCAGCAGGGCGCCGTCGGCATCGCGGAGGGCGGCGTCGGCGGCGCGATCGAGCACGTAGCTCTTGGTGAAGCTGTTGAGGACGAGGGGAGTGTCCGTGAGACGGGTAGCGGTACCGGAGGCTGGGTCGAGGCGCCAGTGGCGATCAGGACCGCCGGGAGCGGCGGCGAAAGCGGCGCTCAAGGTGCCTTGGCTGGCGGCGCCCCAGTGGTCGTAGAGCGAGAGCACTTCGAGCAGTTCGGGCGAGACATGGACGGCCTGGTGTCTGGTGGCGGCCCAACGGCTGAATTCGCTGTTGGGGTCGTAGGAACTGAGGATGGTCCGCAGGCGTTCGATCTCGTCGAGCGCCGCGTTGGCGGCACGTTCGGGGTCCGGGGCATCGAAGCGCATCTCGAGCGAAGTGCCGAGGACGTGCTCATAGCGGAAGACCGACGCTGGTGGGCGCGTCGCGCCGCGGAGGGTGAGCGCGCCGGCAGAGAGCAACAGGTCGCGGCGGCGCATTACGGGCGACGCCCCATGTTCTCGAACGCTTTGGCGAGTTCGTCCTTGGTGAGGAAGCCGTCCTGATTGGCGTCGGCACGGGCGAAGAGCTCTTGCATGCGCTCGGGCGCTTCGGATTTGGAGAGCTTGCCGTCGTGATTGGAGTCGTTCTCTTCGAAGAGATGGTCGATAATCTCGCGGGGGTCGCGGCCGCCGCCGGGGCCGGCACCGGGGCCGCCGCGTCCGCGCATCATAGGCCGGAGTTCGTCGGCGGAAAGGACGCCATCGGAGTTGCGGTCGAGCGTGGCGAGGGCGGTGGTGGCGGCGGAAATCTCGGTGGCGGAGACAGTGCCGTCCTGGTCGGTGTCCAGAGCGCGAAAGACGGGGTCGAAGCCGCCGGGCCCGCCACGGCCTTCGCGTCCGCCGGCATTGCGGCGCTGATCCTGCGAAGCGCTGGCTTTGGTGAGTTCGTCTTTGGTGAGCAGACCGTCGCCATTGGCGTCGGCACGGGCGAAGATGCCTTGCATGCGCTCGGGGACTTCGGACTTCGAGAGCTTACCGTCCTGGTTTTCGTCGAAGGAGAAGAGGGTGGTGACGAGGTCGTCGCCGCCGGCGGGTCCGGCGGGCTGATCGGGCCGGGGCGGCATCACTTCATCGCGCGTGAGGTTGCCGTCGCCGTTGCGATCGAGCTTGCGAAGGACGGCGCCGGCGACGGAAAGTTCATCCGTCGAGAGGGAGCCATCCTGATTCGCGTCGAGGGCCGCCACCAAGGGGCTGACGCGCATGGGTCCGCGCCCGGGGGGCTGAGCCAACAGGACGCTACCGGCAGTCAAAACGTATCCGAACCATGGAATTCGCACACTTCAGGGTACGCGACCGGCGGCAAAAGGTTGCCGGTCTTCATCGGCTCTTAACGAAGTTTTACGCTGCATTGCCAGCAACTTAGCCATAACGTTCCTTAACGTGACAGGGTAAGCGACAGCGCGTTGTAGTGGTAGGAAGCGCCTGGAGAGCGGGCGGGGCGGGACTATGATCGGTAGACAGGATTCCAGTGAGACACTTACGGCAGAATCGGCTGGAATGGACGCTGTTCGGGCTGATTGCGCTGGGGTGCGCGGGGCTTTCCGTTTTGCAATACCGGTGGATCGGCGAAGTGAGCCGGGCGGAAGGCGCGCGGCTGCGAGCGAGCCTGGACGAGCAAGCGCGGCGCTTCGCGCATCGCTTTAACGAAGAGCTGCGCGAGAACTGCCGGGCGTTGTTGCCGGAGGCGGACGAACTGGCCGAGAGTGGAGTGGCGCAGGCGCATCAGCAGCGTTATCAGGATTGGGCGGCGAGCCATGACGTGAAGCTTTTGGCGCGCATCGCGGTGGCGGTGCGCGAGCAAGACCAGTTGCAACTCTACGCGCTGGACTCGCGGGGAGCCTTGCAGCCGGCAGTTTGGCCGACGCAGTGGGCAGAGTTGCGCGCGAGCCTCGTGATGCGGGCGGCGGGCGAGGGCGGTCCGCCGAGGGTGCCGGCGGATTCGACCTTGATCGAGATGCCGGTGCTTGCGAGCGACGGGCGACGGCGGGGACCTGGTCGGGAACTCGAGTGGATGATCTTCGAGGTAGATGAGGGTTATGTCCGCGACCAGGTGCTGCCGCGCTTGGTGCGGGAGTATCTGAATCCGGGGGAAGAAGCCAACTACGACGTTTCGGTGCAGTGGTGGCAAGAGAAGTGGTCGCAGGAGAAGGGTCCGCTGGTGTTTGCGACGCGCGCGGACCGGGCGAGCGTCATCGACGGCGCGGATCGGCTGGAGGGCTTGTTTCCACGGCAGATCGCAAGTCCGAACGGGCACCGGCGGCGGCGCGGCAATGACGAGGACGGGCCGAGCCGATGGGTGTTGGCGGTGCGGCATCGAGTGGGGTCGCTCGAGGCCGCGGTGACGCGCAGCCGCTGGCTGAATCTGGCGACTTCGCTGGGGCTGATTGTCCCGTTGGGCAGCGCGGCCTGGGTCTTGGTGCGGTATACGGGGCGGGCGCGACGGCTGGCGGAAACGCAGTTCCGCTTCACAGTGGGGATGTCGCATGACCTGCGCACACCGCTGACGGCGATTCGCGGGGCAGCGTTCAATCTGGCGGAAGGCGTCGTGCAAGAGCCAACGGCGATGCGGCGCTACGGGCAGTTGATTCTGCGCAATGCCGAAGAGTTGACGTCGATGATCGAGAAGGTGCTGGCGTACTCGCAGTCGCTGCGGGCGGGGCAGGAGGAGCCGCGCCGGGAGGTGGCAATCGGGGAGTTGGTGAAGCAGACGTGTGCGGCGATCACGAGCGAAGCGGAGCAGGCCGGTTGCGTTCTCGAGGTGACAGTGGCGGAGGGGTTGCCCGCCGTGAGTGGCGATCCGGTGGCACTCGAGTTCGCGGTGCGAAATCTGATCTCGAATGCGGCGCGCTACGCGGCGGAGGGCAAGTGGATCGGGGTGTCGGTGCTGGCGGCGGAGGGCGGCGTGGAGATGCAAGTGGCGGATCGGGGACCAGGCATTCCGGATGAGGAACTGGAGCGGATCTTCGAACCGTTCTATCGTGGCGAGCGCAGCCGCAATTCGCAGGTGCGAGGGACGGGGTTGGGGTTGAGTCTGGTGAAGGAGACGGCCGAGCGGCACGGCGGTCGGGTGACGGTGGTGAATCGTCCGGAGGGCGGGGCGACGTTTACGCTGTGGCTGCCCGGGAAGAAGTCGGCGTGACGACGACGCGCATCCTGTTGGTGGAAGACGCGCCGGACGTGCAGTTGATCGTGGCGGATTTGCTGCGGGCGCAAGGGCACGAGGTGGCGGTGGCTGACGATGGCGAGCGCGGACTGGCGCTCGCGAGTGAGCAGCATTTTGACCTGCTGGTGCTGGACCTGATGCTGCCGGGCATGGACGGCTTTGCGGTGTGCGCGGCCATCCGCGAGCGGGGTTTCGACGGCGGGATTCTGATGCTGACGGCACGGTCTCAGACGGATGATGTGGTGCAGGGTCTGGCGACGGGGGCGGATGATTATCTGGCGAAGCCGTTCGACTCGAAGGTACTGCTGGCGCGCGTCAGTGCCCTGCTCCGCCGCGTCGGCAAGGCGCCGCTGACGCCAGTGCTGAAGTATCAGTTCGGCGATGTGACGGTGGACTTTGAGCGGCGCGAGGTGCTGCGGGGGCAGAAACCCGTGGCGCTGGCGGCGAAGGAGCTGCAGTTGCTGCGTCATTTGATTGATCATCGCGGACTGGTGCTCTCGCGGGAGCGATTGCTGACGCGCATCTGGGCGGAGCAGCCCTTTATCGGACCCCGGACAGTGGATGTGCACATCGCGTGGCTGCGGCAAAAGCTCGAGGAGAATCCCCAGGCGCCGCGGCACATCGTGACGGTGCGCGGTCAGGGATACTCGTTCGAGCCTTGAGCGAATAACATTCCTTAGCAAAACTTTGCACGGCGACGGTGGTTTATGCTTCGCAAGGAGCCGGAACGGGATGCGGAGTTGGCTGTTGGGTGTTTGGGTGATGACGCTGCCACTATTGGCGCAACGCGGGGGAGGCGGAGGCGGGGGGCAGAACCCGCCGCTGGGGTCGCTGAAGACGGTGACGGTGCCGAAGCCGACGGGGCTTGACCGCTACGTCGCTAATGAGGGAGCGCTGGTGCAGTTGGGCAAGGCGTTCTTCTGGGATATGCAGGCGGGAAGCGACGGCCGCACGGCGTGCGCGACTTGCCACTTTCATGCGGGCGCGGACCACCGTTTGCAGAATCAGCTTTCGGGCGCCGATGCGGTGATGAATCAGGTGCTGACGGCGGCGGACTTTCCCTTCCATCAGTTGAGCAATCCGAACAATAACCAGTCGGCCGTGGTGCGGGACCGGAAACTGGTGGCGGGGTCCATGGGCGTGGTGGCGAAGGCGTTTGTGCAGGTGCAGCCCGGCAGCGATACGGATCTGGCGGACTTGCTGAGCCTGGCGTCGCCGTTTATGCCGAATGGGGTGCACGTGCGGCAGGTGACCGGGCGGAATACGCCTTCGGTGATCAACGCGGTCTTCAACGTGCGCAACTTCTGGGATGGGCGGGCGAGCCGCGTGTTCACGGGCGCGACGCCGTTTGGCGATAGCGACAGCGGGCTGCGGGCGGTGGTGCTGCGTGACGGGTTGCTGCAGCGCGAAGTAGTGCGGCTGGATAACGCAAGTTTGGCATCGCAGGCGGTAGGGCCGGCGCTAAACGCGGTGGAGATGTCGTGGGCGGGGCGCGGTTGGCCGGAGTTGGGCCGCAAACTGTTCAGCCTGACGCCGCTCGCGCGGCAGCAGGTGTCGCCGACGGATAGCGTGCTGGGCGCTTTAGCGAATCCGCAGGGGAATGGTCTGCGGCCGGAGTGGTCGTACGCGGCGCTGGTGCGGGCGGCTTTTCGGCCGGAATACACGAGCGCAACTCAGGAGGTGGATGGCTACTCGCAGGCGGAGCAGAATTTCGCACTGTTCTGGGGCTTGGCGATTCAGGCTTATGAGTCGACGCTGGTGGCGAACGACTCGCGCGTGGATCAGTTCTTCGAGGGCCGGACGGTGTTAACGGCGCTCGAGCAGCAGGGCTTGAACGAGTTCCGGGCGGGCGGTTCGCAATGTTTGAACTGTCACAACGGTCCGGAGACGACGGCGGCGGGGTGGACGGCGGTCCAGCGCGGGCTAAATGCGAACGCACCGGCGAGTTTTGGGTTCTTCCGGATCGGAGTGCGGCCCATCGCCGAGGATGCCGGTTTGGGCGGCTCGGACGATTTCGGACTGCCGCTGTTTGCGGCGTCGCCAGGAACGGCCGCGGGGACGTTCAAGGCGCCGTCGCTCCGGAATGTAGAGTTCACGGGGCCATACTTCCATAACGGCAGCCAGGCGACACTCGAGCAGGTGCTCGAGTTCTACGGCCGCAATGGCGACTTTCCAGCGGGCGGCAATCTAGGGCCGGGCATCGGGAATATTCGCCTGAATCAAGGCGAGCGGACCGCAGTGGTGGCGTTCCTCAAGGCGCTGACCGATGAGCGGGTGCGCTATCAGCGGGCGCCGTTCGATCATCCGTCGATCTGCGTGCCGAACGGCCATGCGGAGACGGCGCCGGGAGTACTGGCGATGGATGCCGCCCAAGCGGGGTCCGTGGCTGAGGATCGCTGGGCGCTGGTACCGGCCGTGGGGCGCGACGGGGCGGGCATGCCGCTGCAGACGTTCGACGAACTACTCCGCGGGATCGGCAACGACGGCAGCCGGGCCAACACGATGACGAAGGGCTGTCAGCCTTAGCGGTCGCGGTCGGTGACCAGTTCGGTGACCGAGAGCAACGCGCGGCGATAGGGCGAATCGGCGAAGGAGAGGATCAGTTCGCGGGCGCGACCGGCAAAGGCGGCAGCGCGTTCGCGGGCTTGCTCCACGCCACGATGGTCTTCGATGAGCGTGAGGATGCGCGAGAAGGGCACGCGGTCATAGCTCTTGTCCTTGAGGACGGTTTCGACGAGGCGGACTTCTTCGCGATTGGCGGTGGCCAGGGCGTAGATGAGCGGGAGGGTGACTTTGCCTTCCTGCAGATCGTTGCCGACGGGCTTGCCGAGGATGTTCTCGCGCGAGGTGAAGTCGAGGATGTCGTCGATGAGTTGGAAAGCCATGCCGAGGTTCCAGGCAAACTCGGCGAGGCGAGCTTGAGCGGCGGTGTCGGGACGATTGCCGATCAGCGCACCGACTTCAGCGCAGGCGCCAAAGAGTGCGGCCGTTTTGCGGTCGACGAGTTCCATGTAGTCGGCTTCGGTGACGTCGAGCTTACCGATGCGTTCGAGTTGGAGAAGTTCGCCTTCCACCATGCGCTGGGTGACGCTCATCAGGATGTCGATGATGCGGAAGTCGCGCAGTTCGAGCGTGATCTGGAAGGCCTGCATGTAGATCCAGTCACCGGCGAGGACGGAGACGTGGTTGCCCCAGATGGCGTTGGCTGAAGGACGTCCGCGGCGCGTATTGGCCATGTCGATGACGTCGTCGTGCACGAGCGT
>JBGAHE010000121.1:0-20919 GCA_044226365.1 Bryobacteraceae bacterium | reverse complement strand
ACGATGCCCGCTGCCGGCTTCTCTGGCTTCTGCGCCGGCGAGTAGATCCACAGCTTCAGTGCCGTCTCGCCCACCGTTTTGTACGTCTCGACCCGCGCACCTTCCAGCACCGGCGGATACGGGGTCTGGGCGAGTGCTGCGGCGGCCGTCGCTCCCAGAAAACTGCGGCGATTCAACATGACCTGATTCTATAGCCCCGGCTACTCTTGCGTCTCCGCCTCAATCCACTCCAGGTAAGGCGCCAAGCCGCCCTCGATCGGCACGCGAACGATCTCCGGCAGTTCGTACGGATGCATCTGGCGCAACCGTTCCTCGAGGGCAGGGAAGCGCTCCGCCCGCGTCTTGATCAGCAGCAGAAACTCCGCGTCATTCGCCACCGCGCCCTTCCACCGGTACCAACTCCGAATCGGCTGCACCTGCACGCACGCCGCCAGGCGCTCCTCGAGGAGATGCTTCGCGATCCGCTCCACATCAGCCTCCTGGCTCAGCGTCGTCAGTACGAGGATCGCGGTAGGCATCGAGCTCACTGTAACAGGTGCGCCAACTGCACCCGCGCGTAGGTCATTTTGCTCGCCGCGTCCAAGGGCGCCACCTCGCCTTCCCACCATTGGCGTTGGTACTCGTCCAAATCCGGCAGCGGCTGATCTCCCACGCCGGCGCCCGCCGCCGCCGCGAACGCCAGTGCGTAAAACACCCGTGCCAGCCTCTGCATCCGCCGTAACCGGCTCCTTTCTTCCTCACGCGGCGCCCGTCCGAAGTACTCCTGCAGCAGGGCGTCTTCGTCCTGGCCGTTCGCCACCACCTGATTCGCCACCACGGCCAACTCCGCGTAGCGATCGTTCAGGAACGCCGCCTCCCAATCCACCAGCCACAACTTACCGCCCTCAAAGAGCATGTTATCCGGCTTGAATAAGTCGTTGTGGCACGCCACCAGATCCTCCTCGCGCGTCGAGTAACTAGCAACTAACTCCTGATAGAGCTCCAGTAATTGCGTGCGATCCTCTTCCGGAAACAGCTTTGCCGCGGATGCCACGAATCCATCTCTGCCGGCTCCGGCAGACAGCAGAAACGTGCACGTCGTATTGAACGGTGCTTGCGGAAACGGTGGTAGCGCGTGCAACTTGCGCAGCGTCCGCCCCAGCCTCGGGAGCGCTTCGCTCCGGCTCACCCGCTCCGCCCTCACAAACTCCGTCAGCGACAACCGGTCGCCCACCTGCGTGTAGATCACCCGTGGCGCCAGTCCCGCCTCCGCTGCGGCACGCATGCAAGCGTAATGCCTCGTGGGATCCTCCTGCCGTTCAATGATCTTCAGCAAGTAAGATACCCCTCGCACCACCACGCGATACACCAGCGAATTGGTGCGCCCCGCGGTCATAGGCTCCGCCTCGTCAATCGCCGCCGTCCCCCATACTTCCCTCAGCGCCCGCCCCACCGCTTCCTGTTTCTCACTCGGAATCATTGCTGGTTCCGATCCTAAGACAAGTCACTCCCCTTCGCGAGTCGTTTCTCGCCTGAAATCAAAACTCGATCTCCCCTGTTATCAATGAATTCGCTTTTCGGCCGGCCTCGCTGCTACCCTGGAATTGCGCCGCTCACCAGCGAACCGCATCTCCGCGTCTCACCTTCGCCTCCCCTAGCCGAAAAAAAATTAGATCATGCGGTCGTACCCAACGTGAAACTTCGCTCCGAAAACCCCTACTGGAGCCTGCGCAGTGGCTTCCTCCACGTCTTTCCTCCCCTCGAAGCCGACGTCAAATGTGACGCCGTCATCGTCGGCGGCGGCATCACCGGCGCCGTCGTGGCCGATGCCCTGGTCCGCGCCGGTGTCGACTGCGTCCTCCTCGACCGCCGCGACATCGCTCAAGGCAGCACCAGCGCCAGCACCGCCCTCCTCCAGTACGAGATCGATACGCCCCTCCATCAGCTCATCCCCCGAGTCGGACGCCGCCACGCGGAGCGCGCCTACCAACTCGGCGTCGAAGCCATCCATCGCCTCGCGACCCTCGCCCGCGGCCACGACTGTGCCTTCGCCTACCGCCCCAGCCTCCTCCTCGCCCGCCACCGTCAGCATCTCCCCCTCCTCACCGCCGAACTCCACGCTCGACAAGCCGCCGGTCTTGATGTCCACTGGGTCACCGCCGAAGAACTCGCCGGCACCCACCACCTGCAAAGGCCGGCGGGCCTCCGCTCCGCCATCGCCGCCGAGGTCGACCCCTACCGCCTCACCCACCATCTCCTCGCCCACCACGTCCGTACCGGCGGTCTCCGCGTCTTTGACCGCACCCGCATGACCGGTTACCTCGCCGGCCCCCGCTCGGTTCAACTCACCACCGACCGCGGTCCCCGCGTCTCCGCCCGCCGCGTCTTCTTCGCCTCCGGGTACGAAACCAAAACGATGATGCCCCCTCATCTCGTCCAACTCAAAACCACCTACGCCGTCATCTCCGAACCCCTCGACGACCTCAGTTGGTGGCCCCAGCGCACCTTGCTCTGGGAAACCGGCGACCCCTATCTCTACGCCCGCACCACCGCCGACCAGCGCCTCATCGTCGGCGGCGAAGACGACCGCCTCAGCGCCTCCCAGTGCTATCAGGCCCTCACCCGTAAAACTGCCATTCTCCAGCGCAAGTTCCAACGCCTCACTGGACGCACCTTCGAACCCGCCTTCAGTTGGTCCGGCGTCTTCGGCTCCACCAAAGACGGCCTCGCCTACATCGGCGAACACCCCGACTTCCCCCGTGCCCTCTTCGCCCTCGGCTTCGGCGGCAATGGCATCACCTTCAGCGTCATCGCCTCCACCCTCGTCCGTGACCTCTTCCTCGGCCGCCGCAACCCGGACGCCCCCATCTTCGCCTTCCACCGTTAGCGCATCCCCACTCACTAACTTGTAAATCGACACAACAAACTAAATCCATCCCCCACATAAAGCATCTTTCATGACATGAGTAAGCACATCCTGTCACTTCTCTGTCTTAGTGCTCTTTGTCTGCTTCCGGCGTCTGCTCAAACGGTCCCGGTAGGAAGCGGCCGTACCTCGGTTACGCTGAGTTCCGGCTTCCTCACCGCGCTCACCACTCTGCAGGTCAGGCCCGGCGTGCTCGGCCAGGGCCGTCTCGTCGGCGCCGTCGCCTCCTTCCCCATCACTCAGGGCTCGGTGGACGCCACCAACGCCCGCGGCGAGATCTTCCATACCGGCGGACTCTCCCTCGAAGCCGGAACCACCCGGGTGCAGTTACTGAACTTCACCATTGAAACCACCCACAATGTCCCCGTCCTCACCGGTCTGGTCGTCGTCAACAACGCTGTCGTCGGCCGTCTTCCGCTCTTCGCCCTCCGCCTTCCCACCAACCTCACGCTGCCGTTAGCTCCCCGCGGCGGCGCGCTCGTCGAGTTGAACAATGTCGGTGTCGAACTCTCTCGCGACGCTGCCGAAGCCTTAAACAGCGTCTTCCGCGTCACCGCCTTCACTGGCGGCTTCAGCATCGGCACCGCTTCGGTGCGCGCGCTGCTCGACGTCGACGCCATCCCTGCCAATTAACCTTTGCGGGAGCCGCAATCTCCCTCCCCTTGCGGCTCCCTTCCTTTCGCCCCCAGTCCGCTGCAATTCTTCCGAACTTTCCGCCCTGTGGCTGCGTTCCCTGCTTGTAGCCGCATGCCCTCGAACTCTGCCCTTTTTGCCTCCCACGCGTTGCGCTGGTCTGCCCAGGCGTGGTTCGTCGTGGCCCTGGGCGGACAATTGCTATTTGCCTTCTACGTCGTTGCGCTCTACGGGCGCACACCCGCCCCCTTCTGGAATCGCATCATGCCCCACGGCTATGTGCCCGGTGACCCGCTGGGCAATGCCGCCGTCGCCGCGCATCTCTTGCTCGCCGTCCTCATCACCCTCTTAGGCGGCATCCAACTCGTGCCCCCAATCCGCCGGAGCTTTCCGGTCTTCCACCGCTACGCCGGGCGCGTCTACCTCGCCACTGCCTTCGCCATCAGTCTTGGCGGCCTCTTCATGGTTTGGACCCGCGGCACTGTCGGCGGCCTGATCCAACACCTCAGCATCAGCCTCAACGCGCTCCTCATCCTGGGTTGTGCTTACGCCGCTCTTCATTACGCCCGCCGGCGCCAGTTCGCGGCTCACCGCCGCTGGGCTCTGCGACTCTTCCTCGTCTCGAGCGGCGTCTGGTTCTTTCGCATCGGCCTCATGTTCTGGCTCTTCGTTCACCGCCGTCCCGTGGGCTTCGATCCCCACACCTTTCAAGGTCCGTTCCTCACCTTGCTCGGCTTCGCTCAATACTTGCTGCCCTTGGCGATCCTCGAGCTCTACTTACGCCTCACGGAGCAGGGCAGCGCCGTCAGCCGCTTGCTTCTTGCCACGACTCTCGCCGTCCTCGCGCTCATCACTCTCGCGGGCACCGTCGCCGCCGCCCTGGGTATGTGGCTCCCCCGGCTCCAGGGCGGCTAATCGCGATGCGCCCTAACTTAGGTTCGCCGCCGTCGCCGGGAACGTCGACGCCCGAATCATGCCGTTCACGCCGTTCGGGAAGAACCCGCCCGCCTCCACGTTCGGCTGGAACCCGTAAGCCAGGTAAAGCACTTGCCCCGGCGTACGAAACGCGCAAAGCCCGTTCGCTTTGTTCGTCGAGTACACGTTGGTCCCGGTCGGTGGCGGCAGCACGTCGGCGGCATCCAGCTTCGGCGATCCGATCCCCAGTTTCGCCATCGCCAGGCGAATGTTGCCCGCGTGTTCACCTTCCACCGCCGCGATCCGCGCCGCCGTCATCAGATAAGGGCTTCCCGCCAGCAGGGCCGCCCCGCCCGCATAAGCGCTTACCCCGATATCTTCAAACGCCCGCGCCAGAACGATAAACGCCTGCTGATTCGCCAGCGACGCTCCCAATCCCGCCAGCGCATCCAGATTGATCGCCGGCTTGGCGATCGGCGTCACGCCGTTCGCCTGCAGCGCCCCCCGCAACACCTTCACGTGCGCGATCTCGTCGTCCGCCGTATCGTTGGCTGATTTTTCGGATAACACCGCGTTGTTACTAAAAAACACCTGACCGTAGGCGGTCGTCGTCGGGCCCGGCGTGCCCGCCCCGTCAATCGGCACTCCCCGTTCGCTCAACTTCCTGCCGGTCGTCGCGATGGAGTAGAACTCGGCCTCGAGGTATTCGAGATTGAGCGCAAACTGCGCCACATCGGCCGGCGACGGCGTTTGCGCCCTCAGTCCGCCTTGCGTCGCTTGCAGCGCCACTCCCGCGGCGGCAATCTTCTTCAACAGGCTCCGGCGATTGGTCGAAGCGGCCACCGCCTCGGGAATAATCTGGTTCTGGTCGGACATAATAGCTCTCCTTGAGCAAACGAAGTTTAGGTCCTAAGGACCCCGCTTTGGCCCGCACCCATCTTTCCGGACCACTCGACCGTCCCGGAATCGTTCGGATGCGACACCCGGAAGATCGCCCCTTGAGCCTCGTGTTTCAAGAAGAAAGCAAGTAAGTTTATTCGTATCTATCCTTTACAAAACAGACCGAGCAGTACGAGATACGCCCCGCTTTGGATTTGAAAGTTTTCACCACTTACCTTCTCCCGCGCCCTGAGAAAAACTAAGTCTCACGACAGAAGCGCACATCTACCAAACCAGTGGATCAGCCCCACCAAAGGAAAATTCAATGAATAAGTTTGCTCAGATGTTCGCCTGCGTGGCGATGTTTGCTCTCTCCGCTTCGGCGGCCGATATCGTCGATACCGCCGTCTCCGCTGGTAGCTTCAATACACTGGTTGCCGCTGTCAAGGGCGCTGGCCTCGTCGATACCCTCAAAGGACCCGGACCCTTCACGGTCTTCGCTCCCACCGATGCCGCCTTTGCCAAACTGCCCCCCGGCACGGTCGAAGGCCTCTTGAAAGATCCGGCCAAACTGAAGAAGATCCTGCTCTACCACGTCGTCTCCGGCAAGGTCATGGCCGCCGATGTCGTCAAGCTTAAGTCGGCCAAGACCGTCGAAGGCGGCTCCGCGAAGATCATGGTCAAAGGCAGCACCGTTATGCTGAATAACGCCAAGGTCGAAAAGACCGACATTGCCTGCGATAACGGCGTCATTCACGTCATTGATACTGTTCTGATGCCCAAGATGTAACTGCCCGACAGCACCAACACCCGGCAGCTGGTCTGCCGGGTGTTACTAACTGCGTCGTCCCGCTAACCCATCCACTCCACATGACTTGCGGTACCGTCATGCTTCGTCCCCGTCTTGAACGCCTCATACTGACCCGCCCTCGCTGCTTCCTCGGTCCTCTTCAGTAACTGCGCAACTTGTGCCGCCGTCAATGGCCGGAATGTCCGCGCCGCCTCCAGCGCCTGCTTCAACCGCGCCATGCTGTCGCATCCCGTAATCACCACCGACGTCGGCAGGTTCATCGCATAGTGCAGGCATTCCACCGCCGGCACCACCTTCAGCTTCGCGAGTTCGCCGCTCGCCAGCGGCTTCATTCCCAACACCGCGATCCCTCGCTCCACCAGTTTCGGTAACACCTGCTTTCCGAAACTGCGGAAATGCGCATCCAACAGATTCAACGGCATCTGGCACGCGTCAAACTGGAATCCCCTCGCTTCGGCCATCTCCAGCATCCGTAAATGGACCGCCGGATCCTTATGCCCCGTAAAACCGATGTAACGGATCTTCCCCGCCTTCTTCGCCGCCACCAACGCCTCCAATGGACCCCGCGGGGCAAAGAAACGGTCCGGGTCCTCCATCCGGATATTCTCGTGATACTGCATCAGGTCCACGTGGTCGGTCTGCAATCTCTGCAGCGATTCGTCGATCTGCTTCGCCGCGGCGGCCTTCGTCCGCCCGTCGAACTTCGTCATCAGGAACACCCTCTGCCGGTATCCACCCCGCAGCGCCTTCCCCATCCGCCGTTCGCTCTCGCCCTCGTGATAATCCCAGCAGTTGTCCAGGAAAGTAATTCCCTCGTCCACTGCCTTCCGCACGATCCGAAGCGCCTCGCTCTCGTCCTTGGTCTTGCCCAGGTGATAGCCGCCCAGCCCGATCACGGAAATCTTCTCGTTCGTCTTGCCAAAATTGCGCGTGGGAATCGGCTGGCCCAACCCCGCGCCTACCTGCCCGGCGCCCACCTTCCCCGCAGTCGTTGGCTCCATCTGAAGCGTTCGTCGTGTCATAGAGGACAGAGCAGCACGCCCCCTGCCAAACGCGTCCAGCCAGTACTACCTCCAGCCGAACCGTCATCGGCACGTAAGCGAAATTGTTCACAATTAGGTAATAATTCTTACCCCCACATGAGGGGACTCGCCTACTTCTTATGAGTAGCACCAAGCGCGCAAATGGGCCAAAAACGCCTAGTTAACGTGCTTTTTACGATTTGGGCCGATAAGAAATCAGCGCCATATGGGAAGATCACAATCGCGCGAGATTTGTTTCGTGAAATTCTTAAGCAGGAATAAGGATTCAATGCGTTTTTCGTCTTTTTGTTTTGCCCAACTCGGCCTCCTTCTCCTCGGCGCCAGCCTTTGGGCTAGCGACCGCGGCGACCTCCGCGAAAATACTCGCGCCGCCTCCGACATTCTCCTGGGTGAAGTCGCCGAAAGCCGTAGTTACTACGGCACCGACGGCGAAATCTACACCGACGTCACCGTGCAGGTGAACGCGGCCTTGAAACAGTCGAAAGGCCGCGCGGGGCGCTTTCGTCATTTCACCGTCAAGGGTGGCGTCGTCGGCGACACCCACGTCGTCTTCTCCGACGTGCCGACCTTCGAAAGCCACGAAAACGTGATGGTGTTCTTCGCCGGTGACGCCGTGCGCGAGAAGTACGGACTCCGCCACGGTCGGGTCCCCGAACTGAACCAGCCCGCCGCCGCCGTTCTCGATGCCATCGAACAAACCTTGGCCGACGCCGATGAGCCGGTCGCCGATGGCGAACGCCGCCGCGCCCGCGCCCTGCTCACCACCTTGGCCGCCACCGCGGCCGCCGCCGATTCCAGCTGCTACGTCTTGATGGGGCCCAAGTGGGCGGATTCGAAGGCCACCTATAAGTTTTCGTCCACCATCCCTTCTTCCTGGCAAACGGCCCTCACCAACGCGGCGGCCACCTGGAATGGTGGCGGCACCGTTTTCCAGTTCAAGTCGGACGCCACCAGCACCAATGAGATCCTGCTCGGCGCCGTATCGGGCACCAGCACGCTCGCTTCCACCCGCGTCGAATACGATTCCTCGATGCGCCTGCGCCGTTTCACCATGACGTTCAACAGCGCCTTCAGTTGGTCCTCCACGGGCGAAGCCGGGAAGTATGACCTCGCGAGCGTCGCCACCCACGAGCTCGGTCACGCCCTGGGGCTCAATCACCCGTCGGCCGCGGCTTGCAGCGAGCAAACCATGTGGGCCACCAGCTCAGCCGCCGAAACGAAGAAGCGCACCCTGGAGAATGGGGACAAAGCCGGCTTAGGCGCTCTCTATGCCGCCGTCACGGTGACGACGCCCACCCCCACTCCGACGCCCACCCCGACCCCCACTCCGCCTTCCGGCGGCACCGGCCTCACGCCCGCCCCCCTCGATGCCGAGCAGACGAAGTTCCTCAGCCTGATCAACGCCTACCGGGCGGCGAACGGTGTCGGGGCCCTGCAGGTTTCCGTGGCTCTGCAGAACGCTTCGCAATGGATGAGCGGCGATCTGGCCGCCAAAAACTACTTCAGCCACACCGATAGTCTGGGCCGTTCGCCTTCCGCCCGGATCTCCGCCTTCGGTTACAACTACTATCCCAGCGGCGAAAACATCGCCGCCGGCTCGAGCACCGCTCAAGGCGCTTTCGACCAATGGAAGAACGCCTGTGACCCCGACGCGCGCGGCGTCTGCACCTACGCCCACCGCCTCAACATGCTCAATCGCAGTTACCAGGTGATCGGCATCGGCCACGCTTACGGCTCCGCCTCCACCTACGGCTGGTATTGGACTACCGACTTTGGCGGTTACGTCGATACCCTCCTGCCCGGCACGTCCACTCCGGCTCCCGCTCCCCCGCCCACCATTCCGGCCCCCACCCTGAGCTCCATCTACGTCTTCCCCACCGTCCCGGCCGTGGGCCAGGTCTTCACCGTCTGGTTGATGGGCGCGAGCTTCAATACGACCACCGCGCAGGTGGTCCTCACCGGCCCCGGCTGCCCGTCCGGTTGCGTGCTCAGTCCGTCCTACCGGCAAACCACCTTGCTCTCGGCGAACGCCTCGGTCACGCTCAAGGGCGCCTACACCATCGGCGTCCGCAACGGACCCACCGGAGCCCTCTCCGCCACCCAACCGATCACCGTCCAGTAGCGACTCTTCCGTAGACCCGGTCGGGGGAGCCCCAGCCACTGCGCGCCCCCCGACCGGATCTCCGTCCCTTGACGCCCTCCCGGCCCGCCTTCTTCGTCGGGCGTCACCTTGCCTGCGAATTTGGCGAGACACTGAAGACGAACCATGCCCGTAATCCTGTTCGCCGCCACTCCCCCGGCTTCTGCTCAGGTGCCGCGATGCTCCTAGGCCGCTTCACTCTCTGCCTGGCCTGCTGCTGGTTCTCGCTCGCCCCTGAGGGTCAGGCCGCTCCTCTGCCGCGCTGCGTTCTGCAATTACCGATTTACGACGCCCTCGGTGCGCCCGTTTCCTTTGTTGTGACTGAGGTCCGCGGCGAAGGACGCAACGCCAACCTCCTCCGAATCGCCGATCCCCAACTCCGTTTTGTCGCTACGGGGACCCGGATCCACTTTCCTCCCCGAGCCCTCGGCCGCCAGATCGAGCTCCGCGTCACCCTGGCCGATGGCAGGTCGCTCCAGCAGTTGGTGCCGTTAGGCTCCTGCCACCAACGATTCTCGCTTCGCGTCGGAGCGGTGCGGGATTCCGGTGCCGACGTCTTCCATGTTTGGCCGCCCCCATGGCCCGCTCACTCATGAAGCCTTCCTCGATCCCACGGGCCACTTCTTGGTCGAGTCGAACTTTACCGGCGAAAGGCACATCCTCATCGTCGGGAAGAATGCTGACGTCCTCACGGCGATGGGCATCAATCTCCAAGTCGGCGCGAAGAATGTCGCCCCCGACATCGACCTCTCGTCGTCCTGTCCGAAATGAAGAACGGGGACGCGAAGACCAGCGAAAGGAAGCCCTCGACCCTCATGCCCCTGCCTCAACTCTGGACGGGCCAACCTCTTTCGCAGCGAGCGGAAACTCTCGCTCCTTGACCTGCAACGCCTGGCGACCTGGGAAGCCTGTCCGCCCCATCGCCGCGTCACCAGTGCGAATGGCGGTTCCTGTGACCAGGTGAACCAACTTCATAAGACGCACGAGTTAGTGGCCACCTCCCCGACGGCCGCATGCCCGGGTGGGCCATAGCCACTCCCCCCCGAGCCCCCGGCCGGCAGTTGGTTCTCTGCCGCCCCCCACGGCACGCGGCTGCAGCCGATGCCCTTTCCGTCCGCTCTCTCGGTCAGCGATCTCCGGCTCACCCTGCGGGAGACGAAGTCTGGGCAGTCGCTCGTTGGATTCCCGCTTTCCGGGACTCCAGCGGCCCCGGTAAACGGCGGGCTGGCTAGCAATCCGATTTTCCCTCTGCCGCGCCCGGAAGACCTCTCGGCTAACCCTCACCGCCCATAGCCAGCACATCCGGGTCGCCAACTGGAAGCAGATCTTCGACGCGCGAAGTGGCCATACCTTGCTGAGAGGTGTTAGCCCGCCAACCTCACCGCTCGGCCCAAGTTATATCTTCGAAACCTTACCGGCAGCCCGGTCCCTGCGACCGTTGGATTGACTGGGGTGAACCCGGGCCAGCCGCCCTGGATCTGTTTTCGCATCGCTATCTTCCCGGATAACTCCCCCAAGCGCCGCGTTTCCGGTACCACCGGTCAATTAAATAGCCCTGTAAGTCCAAAGACGCTGCTCCTCCGCGGGCGGTATAGTAACACCAGTGACGAGGAGACAGCCGTGCCGAATGAGTATCACCAGTCTAACTGTCTCGGTCCCCTGGAGACTAAGTTCCTGGCTGGAACGGAAGTACCGGTACGATTCCTTGCACGCAACCCGGAGCCGGCGACTGCCCGGAGAGTTCACGGCATATCGCTCGATCATGAGATATCTGACCCTCTGTTTCGCCTGCTTCCTGGTGACCTCAGTTGCCGGCGCCGAAGTATGTTCCATCGCGCTCCGCGTGGTCGACTTTTGCGGGAAGGCCGTTCCGGTTCGTGTGGCAAACTTGAGAAATCAAGCTGGCGAAGAGTTGGGACGTTGACCGGACATCCCATGTATTTATTCTTCCTACCTTTCCTCTTTGTAGCCATAATGACGGCACAAGTGACGGAGCCGCCCGAGTCTGAGGTGACCCTCCGTGTCGTCAATGTGGAAGGCGTCACCCAGGCTTACCGCGTCACCTCGTTCAAAAACGATCGCGGCGTCGAGTTCGCCGATCGCTTCGACGGTCTTCGCGGGCGCGTTCCTCGCTCGATCACTCCCTATTCCTTCCAGCTCTCCTGGACTCTCGCTCAAAACGAGAGGGTGGCGGACTTCACTCGGCTCAGCGGCACCATCGCCGTGACCGACCCGGAGACTTGGCGTACGGTCTCTACCAGCCCCAGTGTGCGGGTCCTCCCGGATGGATCGGGTGCCGGCTCCTTGAATTGGTCCGCTCCTCCGGGCTATGTCTGGCGGGGCCGGATCAATCCTTTGCCCCGCGAGCCTCTATGGGTCCAGCTTCGCTCCGCGGTCCGCACCGGTTACTTGACCTCTGCGGAAATCGAATCCGCCGTCGACGAACATGGAGAGTTTCGGGTCTACGGCCCATGGTTTCCGAATGCCGCCTATGTGCTTTACCTCATAAATCACGAAGGAACGATCGTTCACGTCGAACTTGTGAAACCGGCGGGCCGCTACCCCTTGACTTCCTTGGAGTTGACCCTCCCCGCCTCTCCGCCCACCGTCCAACCAATCGACTGATCGCCCTGCCGCACCCCGGCTGATCTTCAGCAATCGGCCCGAACTGCCGATCCCCTCCCGTGCAGTACTGGCCTCTCCTGTTGTTCGTGGCAGTGGCTTGGGGACAACCCCGCCAGGTGATCGTCTTACCCGCCGGCCATCGCCAGGCTTCCGTCCTGGACCTCGAAAGTTGGCAGGTCCTCGGCCGGCCCCTGGTCGGCTTGGACTCCTATCAGGCCTTCAGCCTGCCCGACGGCAGTAAGACTTATGTCATCTCCCGCCAAAAAGACCTCACCGTCACCGTGCTCGGCGACCTCGCGGCCGGCGGACCCCAACTGAAGTCGCTTGACCTCCCCGCCGGCTCCACCGACGCCGTCCTCACCCCCGACGGCCGCCGGCTCCTCATCGCCTCCCTCCGCGACGCCGCCCTCACCGTCATCAACACGGCTTCCGATCGCGTGATCGCCCGCATCCCCCTCCCGGCCCCCGCCAATAGTGTGGCCGTCAACTTCGACGCCACCGTCGCCTATGTGGCCCTGCCCGAAGCGTCGGCCATCTTGCCGATCGACCTTGACCGTTACCAGCCCCTTACCCTCTTCCCCGTCCCCCAACCTCCGCTCCAGGGCCGCCTGCAGCCCGACAGTCAGCTCACCTTCGCCCCCAACGGCCTGCTCTACCTCGCGGCCGGCGGCTTCCTCCATGAGATCGATCCGCGCCGTATGACCCTGGTGGCCGCGGCTGTGGCTACCCGGGGTGTCCGCGGCCGCCCGCTGTTCACCTTCGAAGGCGTACAGACCCTGCTCGTGAATACCGAGCCGCCCGCCCTGACCCTGTCCGGTGTTCGCGGCTTCGCCAGTCCCGGATCGTCGTTTGCCCAGCCCGGCGTCGCCCTCGATCAGGTCCGCATCGTCTCCGAGACCTTGGCCATCGGCTACTCGCCCGCCAATCGCCTGTTCTATCGCATCGCCCTCCAACCCACCCTCGAAGTCGCTCCGCTGCCCAACCTGCGCGCTCTCGCCACCGATCCCGTGGGCGGTCTCGGCGGGACCGGCGAGTCTCCGCAGAACCGGTATCTGTTCATTGCCAGCGGCGATCGGGTTCACCGCTTGAACCTGGCCACCAACGAGCTTCAGGCCAGCGAGCCCCTCGGTGGCCCCGCCGGCCTACCCCTTGCGCCTTCGCGCCCCGGGCGCCCTCCCGCGGCGTCCGTCCACCTGATCGGCCCCACGGTGCAAAAGTTCGGGAAGCAAGGGACGCTCTTCCCGCTCGTTTTTCGCGCTCTCAATGCTGACGGGCTGCCGGTGAGTGGTCAGGGCCTGGCCACCTATGTCTCCGTCGGCGGTTGGCAAGGCGGAGAACGTGAATTGATGACCAACGCCCAGGGCTACGTTCAATCCTTGGAAACGCTTCCCGAGTTTGCCTACGCCGATGACTATCCGTCCGGCCTCACCGCTGGCGTCTACCTCGACGGGCCGCCCTTTACTTACTCTTTCCACTCCCCGAGCTCAGGGTTTCAGCGCCGTCTGGAAAACTTCCAACTCGAGTCGATCGCCGGCGGAAGGTACGATCGCCAGCCCACCAACCTCTCCATCTACAGTGGCAACGGCCAGTTGATCCCCGACGGCGATCGGGAGCCGCGCGTGATTCAAGTACGTGTCTCCGACTCCTTCGGGGTGATCGGCTTCGCCAACCTTCCCGTCGCCTGGTCGGTCACCGGTGGCGGAGCCCTGCAGCAGAACGTCACCTTTACCGACGCGCGGGGCATCGCCACCAACGTTTTCCGCGGCCCCGCCTTGCCCGCCGCTGCGGACCGCCCGGCCCGTTTCGAGGTCCAGGCGACCGGAGCCGGGCTCGTCCCGGCACAACTCACCCTGTCCTCCCTGCCGGCCTCCACCCTGCCCCTTGCCCGATTCTCGGGCGCCAGCCGCCTGAAACCCCTCGGTCCTCTGTCCCTCACCGGGATCGCGGGAACCACGCACCCCGACGCGCTGTCTTACCGTCTCGTCGACGCGGCCGGACGTCCTCTGGCTGGCGTCGGTCTTGAGGTGCGCCCGGTCGCGGGAAGCGCCTCGGTTCGCTGCCTATCACCCTGGAACTTTCCCCCCACCGGCCTCCTGCGCGCCCCGTTTCCCACCGTCGAGTTGCCCGTCACCGGCGCGGACGGAGTGGTGACCTGCCTGCCCTCCTTCGGCCCCGCCGCCGGCCGCGGCCAGGCCCAGGTTCTCCTCGGCGGCCAACCGGTGGATGATGTCCACGTCTCCGTCCAACCAGGCGCTCCCGCCCGCGTGTCGATGGTCAGTGGCCATCAGCAACGCGGCGAGCCCGGCCAGACTCTGGCGCACCCCCTCGTGGCGATGGTCACCGATGCCGTCGGCAATCCGGTCAACGGCGCCCTCGTTACCTGGACTGCCGGTGCCGGGGCCGAGATCGTCAGCGCCGTCTCCATTTCCCAGCCGGACACCTTCTCCGATCCCCTCCATCCCGCACTCTCCAATCGCCGCGACGGACTCGTCACCGCCCGCTTACGCGTCGTCCAGCCGACTCCCGTAACCGGATTCAGAGTCTCTCTGGGCGATCTCGTGTACACTGGCGCCACCCTCTTCGTGAACGAAGCCCCCCTTCTCACCAAGCTGGATGGGGACGGCCAGTCCGCTCCAGCGGGTTCGGACTTCCTGCGCCCCCTCGTCGTTCGCCAGCTGTTTTCTGACCTTCTGGGCACACGCCCCCTTCCGGGCTTGCCCGTCAAGTTCACCGCCTCTGGCGGACTCAAACTTTCCTCCGCGGTCGCCCCGAGCGACATCACCGGACGCGCGGAAGTCAGCGTCCTGGCCGGCAGCGTCCCTGGCTCGTACACCGTCACCGCCGCCGCCGGCGAGGCCACCGCCACCTTCCGTCTCACCGTCACCGGGCGTCCCGGCCCCGTCCTTCATACAGTCGTCAACGAGGCCAGCCGTCTGCCCGGGCTTGCGCCCTGCAGTCTCGGCCACCTGCTGGGGAGCAACCTCACCCCGGACGGCACCCTCACTCTGGGCGGCCTGGTGGCTCCTGTCCTGCGCTCCTCCGGCGAAACCCGGACCTTTCAGGTTCCCTGCGAACTCACCCCCGGGCCCGCCACCCTCCGCCTGGCAACCGCCACCGGATCAGCCACCCTGGCCGTTAATCTGGTCCCGTTCGCTCCGGCTCTGTTCACCGCCGCCGGCCGGGTGGTCGCCTTCCACGCCGACGGCGAGCCCATCTCCCCCGGAGGCCGGCCCACCCTGGCGAAGCGATCCATCTCTGGATGACGGGTCTCGGCGCCGCCACGCCGCCCCCGCTCACGAACCTGCCCGGTTCCGGCCAGGCCGTGAACGCACGCGTTCTGGTCGGGTTGAACGACGAAGGTGTGCCCGCGGACGCGGTCTATGCCCCTTCGCGTCTCGGCGAATACCTCGTCCGGTTCACCATCCCCGAGAACGCCATCCTCGGCCCGGGGCGGCCGTTCGTCGTCGCCGTCGATACCTCCGTCGGCTTGCTCTTCAGTCAGCCCTCGCAACTCGACCTCGGCCCACTCGACCCGGCCTAGTCTTCGCCGCGCTCAAACGTCGCGCCCGTCGCCACCGCCACGCCAAAGACCGCCAGCACCAGCCACCTCGTCGGCTCGGGCCACGTCGCCGAATTGAATACTCCCGCCACCGGTGCTGCCGCTACCCGGAAGTTCCCCATCGCCGAATCGAGATTCATGTTGATCGCCTGATACGGGTCGCCAAGCAGCGCAAATGGCGATCGGACATCTAGAAAAACAATACGCCAGGTCGCCCTGGCCGGATTCGGGCCCCCAAACGTCGGATCATTCGGGATGGGAAACCCGCTTCCGCCCCGTTGTCAATGAACTGCCCGTTCACTTGCCTGCGACTCGTTCCCATCGAATAAGCACTCCCGAAACTAGGGTCTCCACCAAACCATATTGCTGCGGGCTCTGTTATTGCAGGTGTTTTTGTAAGATTCGACGACGCGGAAGGCCCGAACCTTCTGCTTCCGCTATTTTCAACAAGCTCTTAGCACCCTAAGACATAGCCGCTGCACGGAGGCTGCTCGTACCAAGGATCGGCCCACCTTTTCCGCACCGCTGAGAACCTTTCGCTTTGTTGCTGTCTTCTGTCATTCGAAGCGTTGTCCTAGGTTTCTTTCCCGCGGTGCTTCTGATCTCCGGATCTCCGCAATCCGCCTCTTCATGCTTTCCTTATACTCAACGGTCCAGTTCACAAAATCGGAGTCGGCGAAATCGGGCAGCTGGTTCAATAAAGAAAGCGTTCGACCCCAATGGTCGGCAAGGGATGGCGTCCAATAGGCCCCGTCGTCCAGTACTTCACTCAGGAATGCTTCGAGAACGCATCGGCGGTTGGGCGCACGGATCAGGAGGAGGAGAGCAGTCGGAGTCCATGTCAAGGTTTGCGACGTGTCGCCTCCGGCGGTGGGCGAAATGGCCCACGCTACCTTTGCGTATCGCGAGCCAGGATTCTCATCGCACCACTCGATCAACGTCGCTTGCGGAATAGCTTCAACAGCCTCGACCTTCCGCAAGAGTTTGCTGAGACTGTCGGCCCTTCCTCGACCAAGGAAGGTGTTGAGCGCCACTCGGGGCTGAACAGTAAACACTGCCTGGAGCAGGCATCGGCATTGAATCGGATAGAGTCGGCGCTTGCCAGCCAACCGCTTCACGTGGGTGCAAATCTGTCTGGTAGCCACGCGTCCGCCGCTACCTGGAAGGCAGCGTTTGGCGACCTCGCCGAGGTGGTAGTCGCGGAGCTGATAGTTGGATGCTTCACGAGACGCCTCGATGAGGAGTTCACGGCCGAGGGAAGCAATCTGGAGTGGAACTCTTTGGTCTCCATGCAGACGCGCGTCTAGAATCTCGAGCGCGACCTCGTCGCCACGATGTTTGGCAGCGATTGGTCGGACGAGTGCAATGAACTCGTCTGGCGAAACGGCATTGAGGGCCCGACCCAAGGCGAAGAGTCGATAAAGCTGCACCGGAGCATGATCCAGCCGCAGCGATTGAAGAAGGCGTCGAACTCCATGCGAGTCGATGTCGACGCCGACTTGAATCGACGGGAACCGTGACGACAAGCGAGGATCACTCACGGACTGGTCCAGGAGCAGGTGGGTGAGTTCCAGATCCCTGAATTGAAGCCGGTTTAAGAAGCCGCGCAAGACGAGCTCGTTGCGAAGCTCGTTAGGCGTAAGCTCGAACTGGTCGACGAGGCGAAACCATGTGGCCTCAGGCTCTAAGGTGACCTCAGCGAGCCCCTGGCCGAACGCAAATGATCTGTGATGTCTTCCACGGGGCAGATGGGGAAGCACAGCTGCAAAGGTATCGGGATCGGCTGCCACGTCTCGTCCGAGTTCGCGCGCCAACTGCTCGCTGCGATCCCAGCGATTCTCCGATTCCTCGGCAGCATTTCGCTCCGGTGCATCAAAATCCGTTTCCATCACATCTGGCGTCAGGACGACCGAATGCACTTTGTCAATGAGGTTGGTCGGTCGCAAGCGCCCTTCAAGTGCGCGCAGGCTCTCCAACGACGCCCGACTCAAACTGTCGGAGTACCGTCGAAGGATGTCTCGGGTCGCGAGCCAGCCCTCCGGCCAGATCTCAGTTTGGCCGATTAGAATGCACACCGAGCTGAGTTCCTCCTCCAGCCCTCCTTGGCGCCAAAGCCGTTCCAATTGCTTTGCCAAAACAAGCCGAACCTCGGTCGCAACAGTACTTTGGCCAAGTCCAAATTCCTTGACAATCCCCAGAGCTTCGACATAATACGTAATCGCGTCATTCTTGCCACGGGGACGAAATCCGTGATCGCGTCGACGTGTGCCGAAGCTCTGGGGATGGGTAACGATGAACTCCATCGATTCCAGAGCACCGGTCAATGCAAGGCAGCCCAGTTTTGGTCCGGCTGGGCTTGCCTCCGCTAGAAGGGAACGGATGAGCATCAGCTTCTGGTCGAACGGTGCGTGGGTTCCTGAAAAGTACAACTGAAAGAACCGAGCGAACTCGGTCACATACCGTGAGTTGTCGCTGATCTCGCCGCTATTGGCTAGTGCGTCAATGGCGATTCGCATTGCGCGGCCAAAGAGATTTCCCTCATAGGCGAGAAGATAAATCAGGTCCAGATCCACCCAATCAGCGGTTGCCTCAACCGTTGAAGCAGCTTGTTCGATCGCCGTCAGAACTACTTCCGGTGCGCATGGCGCTATGTTGGTCAGCATCCGTTTCTGGGTGTCGTTAAGATTTGGAAGGTCAGCGAGATGACTCTGCAGGATCCGCTTGCCGACAAGCTCAGATTCTGGCGTCGCGATTTGCCCCAGCCTGCGGGAGAGAGATTGAACCAAGCGCTCAGGCGCGGCAGAAATCAACTTCTGGTCGATCCGGTTGGGGTGAATGCGTTTTAGGGCTTCGTCGGCCAAACGAATTGCAATCGCTTGGGGCAGGATGGCTCCCCAGTTCGACCGCCGTTGGAGTACTCCGCGTTGCTTCAGCGTGGCCAAGCTTGCATATATCGAATTCGGGGTTTGTTCAATCAGCGCTCCAATCCGAAATAGCTCTGCATCTTGGTCGCAGGAATTGTTTTCACAATCGAACGAGTACACCAAGGAACACGCTTGCGCGATTGAGTATAGGGACTCGTCGCGCGCTTCACGCTGGTCAAAGATTCGATGCAGGAGTTGACGATCAGTCAAGCCGGAAATCATCTCGTCTTTTTCCAAGCGACTGGCCAGACTGAAAGCAATTCGGGCATTCCCACCGGAGAACTCTGCGATCCGCGCCGAATCGTCATGTGACATCCGGTAGTTGACTCTGAGCAGCCTCTCGATCAATCGATCGGACGCTGGAAGCATGACATATACATCGGTATCCTGGGGATGATCCTCTTGGATGTCATATTCAATGGTAAGTACGCTGAGCTGTGATCCTGCTGATCTACACAGCCCTGTCAACTGGCCGTGCATGTCGGAAGGGCAGTTGTCGACGATCACAATCCCCCGAACTTGCTCACTGATGAACTGAGATACGAGCTCAATTGGGGACGGATTGGGGCTCATCTGTAAATCGGCATAGGCTGCCAACGATTGGTACAGTGCATCTTGCCCGATTCGCTGGTCAAATAGAGCTTGTACAAGTCGCGTCTTGCCGACACCTGACAAGCCGATGATCCGAGTGCTGGTTCCTGATTGGTTGAGTCGTTTTCGCAGTTGCTGAATTCCATCTAGCACGGAAAGGCCATCAACAGAAGGAGAAACTCGGTCGGGGATTATCCGGACTGTTTCATCCAAGAGATACTGATCTTCGACCCGTTTCTCTTGAGCCGCCCAAGAGCCATAGCCACGCCATCCAACCAAAGGCGACCCGATCCGCTCGCGTAGCCAAAGGCCGACTCCCGGATGGCGTTGCGTCCAATCGGCGAGCTTGGTGCCGTCGTAATAGCGCAGATCGAGGTTTTGGCTCCCTTCGACGTCTGCAACTGCAGCCCGCATTGCAGCTGTTCGACTGTTGATTGCTTTGCCGGTGCATGAAGTTGAACTGACGAGGATATAAGCCCCTTGGCTTCCCGCTAGAGAAGTGATTAGTGGCCGAATGATGCCTCTGGGGCGCATCTCATTTCTGATCTTGCCGGGCGGCATGTTGCTCTTCTTGGCCTGGAAGACTGAGCGCTTACGCGGGACCCAGCAGTCGAGAGGCACGTCAATTTGGGCAGTTACCTCCACATCAGATCCACCATCGGAGGCATCCTGATTTCCACCGTAGGAAAGCGCTGCGCTTGAGATACCCAATAGGTGCAATTCCGCACTGCAGAGTTTCGCAACGAGGATGCGCAGACCGGTATCATCGAGCTTGGCGATGTGATCCTGCACGATCTCGAACATCTAACAATGATATCGGGCGTGGACCTTGACTTGGGCGTGGTGATGTTAGGCCATGTCCGGCACCCGGAAAAAAGACGCCAGCGAGGGAACCGCCGGCGCAAGCGGGGCACCGACCGGCACGGCCCACCCACCGCCAATTGTCCACCAACCGCAACTGGCGCCGGACACGGCCTATTCCCTCTTGATCCGACGCCCCCGCTCCGCCGGCCGCTGGGCCCCGCCAGGGTTGCATGTCGCAACCTGCTTTTCCATTGTCGGAACTCGATCAGATAGTGCGCGCTGAGCCGTCAGTCTCTGATCCACAAAGACAGGTCAGCATCGCGTTGGCTCTTCCAGCTCTTCCCTTTGGGCGCGAAGCCTGCCGCGGCCAGCACCTTCTTCATCCCTCCGTGGTCGGTCGTCGCGAAGTATGGGCCCGACTCATCTTCCAGCAGCTTCGCGACAAGGACGTGGGACAGGCGACTTCCCTGATGCCGCGCGTCGACGGCGACATATCCAAGCTCCGGCGTTTCCGGCGGAAATTCGTAGTCGCTTTTATGCGGTCCCGCGAGGCCACGGACGTAATTGGCGGGCCGCACACCCTTGAGGGCGCCGACGCCGATAATTTCGCCATTCTGTGTGGCCACGACAAGTTTGACAGCCGCCCGCAGCTTAGGAACTGTGACCGCCACCGCTCCACCGGCTAATATGATATCGACACACCGCTCCAGCGCGGCCTCTACGAGTGTACCCGCCGCATATGCCGTGAACTCATACTGTCTTTTCTCGTCCGCCACTTTATTCATCCGTTCTCCACGTTTATAGCCGAGGAATAAGCCGTGTCCGGCACCAGGAAAAGAGGAATCATCATAGGCCGTGTCCGGCATAGGCCGTGTCCGGCGGCATAGGCCGTGTCCGGCATAGGCCGTGTCCGGCACCATCGGCATAGGCCGTGTCCGGCACCACCATCGGCATAGGCCGTGTCCGGCACCACCATCGGCATAGGCCGTGTCCGGCACCACCATCGGCATAGGCCGTGTCCGGCACCATCATAGGCCGTGTCCGGCACCATCATAGGCCGTGTCCGGCATCATAGGCCGTGTCCGGCACC
>JBGAHE010000120.1:0-21354 GCA_044226365.1 Bryobacteraceae bacterium | reverse complement strand
GCCTTGTTCCACCTAGGACCAAGTGATAACCTCTCTTCATCGGAGATCCAAGCCGTGCCCAAGGTGTTCGTTTCTTACGTGAAAGAAGACTCGGCAGTGGTGAGAGGCCCACCCGTCAGAAGCGTAAGCCGACATTCAGCTCTTGCGGCGATGCCATCATTGAAATGAAGTTGGTGTATTCTAGCGGGATGTCCGAACATACCATCGACATAAAGGAACGCTGCAAGCATTTATCGGATGCACTCCTCAGAGGAAAGGCAGTGATGGCTGCAATGGAGGTCAACCCAGGGGCACACTCTGTTCACGTGCAAGCAATCAACTTTCTCTCAAATAGCATCCCCGACAATTTGCTGGATGTCGTCCTGCTTTGTGACAACGGAAGGAACAATGGTGCGCTGAGGTTGTTGCGAACAGCTTATGAGAAGTCCGTCACTGCCCATTACTTGTGGCTACATCCTGAATGCGCTGCCGCCTTCGTTCATCACGAGAACATCAAAGACGCCTCATTTCTCGAAAGGCTTACCAAGTTTGGTATAGCGACTTCAGCGGAACGCCGAGAACAAGCGGAAACACAAGCGCAGATATCGAAGCGAGTATTGAACATAAAGCGCTGTTCCGAATGTGGCAGTCGAATGCAATCCTGGACCAAAGTCACCACCGAGCAAATGGCTGAAAGAACGGCACACTATCTCAGCACCTTGGTAACCAATCAGCCCAATCCGGGAGACTTTGAAGCACGGTTCATGCAGATTCACTTCTATTGTTGGGACGTAGCGACACAATTGATTCATTCGACGATTAAAGGTCTCGACCTCGAATCTGCCGACGTCATCTCACCCGGTATGGTCTTATACGCAGTGATGGAAATCATGAGATCTTCCTTAGTGCTGCGGCATACGGCGCTACAGCCGCAGACTGTTGAGATTGACTCAATCAATCACGTCCTGGACCTCTTAAAGACATTTGATTATGATCGACAAGGATGGATCAACTGAAAGCGGTCAGTCTGGATATGCTTCCGCTTCGAGCATCTTCAGGGCATCCGCCTTCTCGTTGACGATGCGCTTTCGAACCGCATCCCCGAAATCGTTGTCGGCAGGCTGGCGGATTCTTGCCTGTCTCGATCCGTTCGAGCTGGCAATCGCAAATGGCGACGAATCGAGGCCGCATCGTTGACGGACTCGGGTTTGGTCGAGCGCCAGCAGGGGGTCGAGAGCGCCGGATGCACTGCGGGCACCTTTGCGTGCCGCTCCAGAGCCGACATACAGGACAGGGAATAGATCACGTCGGCGAGAGCGGCGGTTCGATTGTTCAAGTCGATGTCAATACTTTGCCTCTAAGCGAGATCACCGCTGTTAACTCTCCCCCAACGCAAGGGCGGCTGGTCCCTGATAGGCTATTCGCATGTATCAGCGGATCATTAGCATCATTATCTTGCTCGCAGCGGCGGGTTTGGCTCAGATTCCTATAGGAGGAGTTTAGGCCGCACCGCCACCGTCACCCATACCCATCTGGCTTCAAATGGCGAGTATCGTGATCTCGCTCTTTCTCGCAATTCTGAAAAGTGTAGAGTTTTTCCGTGGAGGCGCTGTCACGCTACGCTTAACAGCCGATTCCTTCTTTCGATTGACTGACATGGGTGAATCTCTGTTCGTCCATGCGGTTCTGCTCGCAAGGCATGGCCCAGGGCACCATAGGCCGTGTCCGGCACCATAGTGTCCGGCACCATAGGCCGTGTCCGGCACCAGCACCATAGGCCGTGTCCGGAAACATAGGCCGTGTCCGGGAAACATAGGCCGTGTCCGGCATAGGCCGTGTCCGGCACCAGAAAAAAGACGCCAACGCGGGCATCGCCAGCGCAAGCGGGGGCATCGACCGCCCCCACGGCCCGACCGCCGCCAATTGTCCACCGACTGCAACCCTAGCCCGCCATCACCACATCCACCCGGCCACGCCTCCAGAGCCCGAGCCCCAAAAACTCAGCCCACCGCTCGCCCCGCGACCTCCTTCGCGACCAACAATTCCCACGCCGGCCGATTCCACACCGACCCAGACCGTACCCGCTCCCAAGTCACTGCCACCTTCTCCGCCTCAATCGGCGCCCGCAAAAACGCCCCCCAATCCAACGACCACCGATTAAACTGGTCAAAACACAACACGCCCGTCGGATCCACCCCCGTCATGTGCGCCCGCGCGCTCGACCACGCCCACCTCTCCGCCGACCCCACCAACTTCGCTCGCACCGGGTTCAACTCCACATACCGCAAAAACGACTTGAACCCCAGGTCATCCAACAACTGCGCATCGAACCGCGGCGACCAGTTCGTCGGCCCCGCCCTGAGGTAGCGAGTCCACCCCCGTTTGCGTCTCCGCGATCCCCCCAACGACCCAAACAACAACCACGGCGCCCCCCGATACTTCTGATTCAGAAACCGCGAAAACTGGCCCTGCATATCCCGCATCGCATTCGAAATCGACTCGGCATCGGAAGCCTCAAAAATCCAATGACCATGGTTATGCAACATGCACCAACCATGCACTTTAACGCCATACCGCGCCGTAGACTTCCGCATCAGTTCAAACGACCGAGCGAAGTCCTCCTCATCCCGGCAAACCCACTGCCCCTTATTGCCCCGCTGGGTAATCCCATATAACCGTCCAGGCTGAAAGTTACGCAAACCACGCATACCAACTAGTGGATTCCCACCCCCAAAAATCTCAACTCTTTTGCGGGCAAAACCCACCCCCCGATGCGGGCCAGTAACCCAGTCCCTCGTCACCACAGCCCGGCCCCCGCAGCGAATCACTTGAGTTGCAGTTTTTCTTCTCCCACAGAATCAACCACTTCCCCCAAAAAACGGGCCGGAAGCTTGCGACCAGCACGTACAGTGAAATCGGGAAAGCCGACATGTTGCATCAACCACGACACTGCTATCAGCTCGTCACCTGCTCCACTTACTCGGCTTTCTCCCTTCCGGAACCCGTCGCCGAAAGCAGTTACCACATCCATCTGGTCAAATGCGGCGACGAAGACTACATCCCCGAGGACATGGAAGTCTGGCCCGTCTATCACAGCGCGATCATCCTTGCGTTGCGCGACTTTCCCGACGCCCATCAAGCCGCCGTCGACGCCGTGCTTGCCCTTCAGCAGCGCCTCAAGGGCTGCCGCAATCGCGACCTGCCACGTCACTAAGTACACCGCTCACAAGGAGTAACTCAGATGTCCCGCAAATCTTCCGCTCGCCGCCTCCCGGCCGCCCCCACTAAGGCCAACCCCCCGGGACCCTCCACGCTCCATCGCAACCCCCTCCCCGCCGGCTGCTTTCTCCGGATCGAGGACGAACCGGCCTTCAAAGGCATGCTCGACGAGTATGTCGCCACTTACTGCCCCCGTCATCGCGACGAGCTCGACTTACTCACCGAAGCCGTCTACGCCAAGTTCCGTCAAACTCGCGTCTGGCTCGCTGAAACCGGTCAACTCGAAATCGCCATCGCCCTCCACGAAACCGAACTCCGCCACCAACTCCCCACCGCCGGCGCCCACGGCCACTTGGCGAACGGCTTCGCCCACTCCGAGAACCTCGTCCAGCTCTATCTCCGCTACAGCAATCAGCTCCATCGCCACTATCTGCGGTGCCTCAAAGAACTCCGCGACTTACAAGCTTCGCGCCGCCTCGAGCCGCCCAGCCATCCGATTCAACCAATCGAAGCCAATCCCAATATCGAACACCCCGCTCCCGCCGCCAGCGAGCCTCCCGCCACCCAGCCCGTCGACCCCGGCAACGTTGATCTAGCCGAGGGCTTCTTTCAGGAACCGGCCCGTGTGCGAACTGCTGGCCGCAATCTGTTCAGGCGTGCCCACGCCGACCAGTAAGCCGCCGCCAGAGCCGCCTTCCGGACCCAGATCGATCAGCCAATCCGCCGCGCGGATGACGTCCATGTTGTGCTCAATCAGCAGGACGCTGCCGCCCTGTTCAATCAGCTTCTGGAACGCCGTCAGCAGTTTGGCGATGTCGTCGAAGTGCAAGCCCGTGGTGGGTTCGTCGAAGATGAACAGCGTCCCCGCACAACTGGCCAGCGCCAGATGCGCCGCCAGCTTCACCCGCTGCGCCTCGCCGCCCGATAGCGTGGTGGCCGATTGCCCCAGCCGCAGATAGCCTAAACCCACTTCGTCCAGCACGCGTAGCTTCGTCGCGAGCTTCGGTTGGTCGGCAAACAGCGTCATCGCTTCGGTGATGCTCAGCCGCAGGACCTCATGGATGTTCAGCCCGCGATACTGGATCTCGAGCAATGCCGGTTTGTAGCGGGTGCCCTTGCAGTCGTCACAAACCAACTCGACGTCTGCGAGGAACTGCATCTCCACGGTCACCGTGCCGTCGCCCTGGCAGGTTTCGCAGCGTCCGCCCGGAATGTTGAACGAGAAGTGGCCCGCGGAGTAACCGCGTTTCTTGGCCTCCGGCGTACCCGCGAATAACTCGCGGATCAGGTCGAAGGCTTTCACGTAAGTCACCGGATTCGAGCGTGGCGTGCGGCCAATGGGCGATTGGTCCACTAAGACGACGTTCGAGAGCAACTCCGCCCGCTCCACGCTGCGGCATGTCTGGCGTTCGGCGTTCTCGAACTCTTCGGTCTCTTTGGGCGCGGCTTCGCCTTCGCTGCGATAGCGACGGGCCAGCGTACGATGGATCACATCGTGCACCAGCGTCGACTTGCCGGAGCCGGAGACGCCGGTCACCGCCACTAACATGTCCAGCGGGATCTCGACATCAATGTTCCGCAAGTTATTCGCGCGGCAGCCACGGAAGGTGATCATCCGCTTCTTATTCACCTTGCGGCGCTCGAAGTGGCGATGGCTATTGACGGCCCGTAAGTGCACGCCGGTGCGCGACGGATGATCCGGCCAGCGGATCAGTTCATCGAAACTGCCTTCATAGATCAATTGCCCGCCATGCTCGCCCGCGCCGGGGCCAAGGTCGATCAGATGATCGGCGGCGCGCATGACGTCCGAATCATGCTCCACCACCAGGATCGTGTTGCCCAGGTCGCGCAGTTCATGCAGGATGCGGATCAGCCGCCCGGTGTCGCGCGAGTGCAGGCCGATCGACGGCTCATCGAGCACGTAACAGGCTCCCACTAACTGCGAGCCTAGACAGGTGGCCAGCTGAATGCGCTGCGCTTCGCCCCCCGAAAGCGTGGCGGAAAGACGATCCAAGGTCAGATACTCGAGGCCGACGTCGTTCAGGAAGCGTAACCGCTGGCGGATCTCCACCAGGATCTTATCGGCGATGGCCCGGGCTTCGGCGGGCAAGGTCATGGCGGCGAAGAACTGCAGCGCTTCGGCAATGTTCATCTTCACCACGTCGCCTACGGTTTTGCCCGAGAGCTGAATGTAGAGAGCTTCCGGCCGCAGCCGGCTGCCGTCGCAATCGGTGCAGCGCGCGTAGCCGCGATAGCGGCTCAGGAACACCCGCACATGGACCTTGTACTTCTTCTTCTCCACTTCGTCGAAAAACTCGCGGACGCCCTTTTCGACGAGCTTGCGCTCCTCCCGGCTCAGGTCGCTGTAAGGCGTGGTCCAGGAGATCTTGCCCCGGTAAGCACGCTTGAACTCTTCGTAGTGCCAGTCGTAGCTGGGCTTGTTCCATGGGTCGACGGCGCCCTCGTCCAGACTGCGCGTACGGTCCGGCACGATCAGGTCCATGTCGTAATCGATCGTGTTGCCGAAGCCCTGGCATTTGGGACAGGCGCCAAACGGATTATTGAAGCTGAACAGCCGCGGCTCGGGCGTCTGGAACTCCTTGCCGCATGTTTTGCAGGCAAAGGCTTCGGAGAAGCGCAGGCGGCGTCGTTCGGGCGTGGCCTCCTCGAAGATCACTTCGCCGGCCTCGCGATAGCAGATTTCGGTAGTGTCCACCACGCGCTGATGCGAGTCCTCGTTGATGGCGAAGCGGTCCACCAGAGCGTAGAGCGGCTGGCTGAAGTCGATGTCGAGCAGGCTTTCGGGCGTCGAGAACTCGAAGATCCGGGCGTTCTGGAAAAGACGGTTGAAGCCCTTGCCGCGCAACTCGAACAGCCGGTCACGCAGGTCACCGGTTTCCACGCGCTCTTTGCGCACTGTTTTCAGGGTCGTCTTCTTGAGCGGCGGTTCCTTCTTGGCGTTCTTCTTCGGCGGTTCGCCCGACCCGGCCGCCGGGGCGGCAGTTTGGACGATCGGGAAGAGCGCGTACCAGCGCGAGCCCAGCGGCTGCCGGAGCATCGTCATCGCTACCTGGTCCACCGTGTCGCGCTCCACCTGCTTGTGGCAATTCGGGCACCAGGTCTGGCCGGCGCGCGCGTAGAGCAGGCGCAGGAAGTCGTAAACTTCCGTGGAGGTGGCGACGGTCGAGCGTGGATTGCGCGTGGTGTTCTTCTGCTTGATCGCTACCGGGGGCGCAATGCCGTCAATCTCGTCGACGTCGGGCTTCTCCATGCGCTCCAGAAACTGGCGCGCGTATGCCGACATCGATTCGACATAGCGCCGCTGCCCCTCGGCGTAGATCGTGTCGAAGACGAGCGAACTCTTCCCCGAGCCCGAAACTCCGGTGACGACGGTGAGTTGATGATGTGGGATGCCCAGCGAGAGATTTTTGAGATTATGGACGCGGGCGCCGCGAATGAGAATCGAATCCTGGATACTTTCAGTATAACGTTCGATGAAATTCTCCCAAGCGTTGATTGCCTGGTACGAAGGCGCGAAGCGGGATTTGCCCTGGCGCCACACGGCCGACCCCTACCGGATCCTGGTCTCCGAAGTCATGCTGCAGCAGACCCGGGCCTCGGTCGTCATCCCCTATTACGAGCGCTTCCTGGCCGCCTACCCCACGCCCGCCGCGTTGGCCGCGGCCCCCGAAAGCGAATTGCTCGCCATGTGGAGCGGGCTCGGCTACTACTCGCGCGCGCGCAATCTGCAGCGGGCCGCGGTCGCCATCGGCCAAGACTTCCCCCGCGAACACTCGTCGATTCGTGAACTGCCCGGCGTGGGCGACTACACCGCCGCCGCGGTGGCCAGCATCGCCTTCCATCTGCCCCACGCCGTGCTCGATGGGAACGTCATTCGCGTGATGGCGCGCATCACGAATGAGCCCGGCGACATCCGCTCGCCCCAAACGCGGCGCAAGCTGCAGCAGGCTGCCGACGAGCGCCTGGACCCCGCCCAGCCCGGCCTCTTCAACCAGGCCATCATGGAGCTCGGCGCCACCCTCTGTACGCCGCGCAAGCCGCAATGCCTGCTGTGCCCGGTCTCAAACTTTTGCGAAGGGCGGCGGGCCGGCCGCCAGGAACAGCTTCCAGTGAAGCTGGGCAAAGCCAAGCCGATCGACGAGAGCGTCACGTTGCTGCTGATCGAACGCGGCGGCAAGTACCTGTTTCGCCAGCGTCCGGCCGATAGCGCTCGCCTCGCCGGCTTTCACGAATTGCCCGCCGCGGCGGACCTGCCCCAAGCGACTCGCGGCCAGCCGCTCGGCCAAGTGAAACATTCCATCGTGAATCATCGCTACACCATCACCGTGCTCACCGCCCAACTCGCCAAAGCGCCCGCCGGCTACGTCTGGCTCCACCCCGCCGAAGCGCTCACCAAACCCATCGCCACGATTGCCAAAAAGGCCCTTCGCCTACTCGAGGACTTGCATGCCTGAACTCCCCGAAGCTGAATACATGGTCCGCCGCTTGCAGTTGGATGCGAGCGGCGTGACCATTGAACGCGTCCGCGTGCTGCGTAAGTCCGCCACGGGCACGCAGAGCCCGTCCCGCCTGAAACGGCTGGCCACCGGGCAACGGATCCACAGCTTCGGACGCCGGGCAAAGAGCGTCCTGCTGCATCTGGAGAACGCGCATACCATCCGGGTCCAACTGGGCATGACGGGCCACATCTATCGCGTGGCGGGCGACGAACCGCCTCATACGCGCGTCGCCTTCGACTTAGCAGAGGGCGGCACGATAGCGTTCGATGATCCGCGGACGTTTGGCAAGGTGATGATCCACGCCGATGCGGACTTACTGGGCGTCTTTGGCGACCTGGGCCACGAGCCGCTCGATTCGGCGTTCAGCGTGAAGCATCTGATTGAGTCGTTGAGCGCGTCTCGGGCGCCGATCAAGCCCCTCTTGCTCGATCAGAGTCGCGTGGTGGGCCTGGGGAACATCTGGGCGGCGGAGGCGTTGTGGCGCTCGCGGGTCGATCCGTTCCAGCCCGCGAGTTCCTTGTCGCCCGCGCAATGGCGCGCGCTGCACAAGGCGATCGTGGCCGTGCTCACCAAAGCTGTCGACGACACCTTCAAGGTGACGTCGCATAGCGCCGAGTTCCCCGAGGCCGACCTGCTCTCCGCCGCCGTGTATGGACGCTCCGGACAGCCCTGCCGCCGGTGCAGGGGAGCGATTGCCAAGGTGACCCAGGCGGGGCGCAGCACCTTCTACTGCCCGGTCTGTCAGGCGCGCTAAGTCTTGCGCTTGTTGGCGCGCACCACGGCGCCGTCGCGCACGTCGTCCGACGGATTCACCACCAGCACCTCGTCGCCGTTCAAGCCGCTCAGGACTTCGATTTCGAGGCCGTAGTCGCGGCCCACTTCCACCTTCACGAACTTCACGCGGCCGCCCTTCTGCACGGTCGCCACCTGCGGACCGCCCGCCGGCGTCAGCAGTGTGTCGCCGGGGATCATCACCATGCGCTTCAGCGTGTGGCCTTCGATTTGCGCCCGCGCATACATGCCAGGCAACAACGTGCGGCCCTGATTCTTCACCTGCACTTCGGCGAGCAGCGTCCGCGTGGCGAGGTCGAGCGAATTGGACGTTCGGGTGACCGTGCCTTCGAAACGCGCCTTGGGGAGGTCCTGAACGGTGATTACCGCCTTCTGCCCGGTGATCACATCGTTGACATTCTGCTGCGGAACATTGACGAACACCCGCAGCACGCTGATGTCCGATAGGCGGAAGAGCTCGCGTCCGGTGGCGAGCGAGGCGCTGGTGATCAGATTGCCCACGGCGCAGTTGCGCACGGTGATCAAGCCCTCGAAGGGCGCCGTCACCTTCTGGAACGCCGTGAGTTCCTGCAGTCGCTGCACCTCGGCTTCCTGGGCCTTGATGTTCTCGTGCGCCACTTTGACGTTGGCCTGGGCTACCGAGAGATCGGCCTGGCGCGCGGCGAGCGTGGCGCTCGACTCATCGCCTGCCTGGGCCGACATCACGCCTTCCTTGACCAGTTGCAGCAGGCGCTTCGCCGTGACCTCGGCCAGCTTCAGATTGGCCTGCACCACTTGCACCTGCGCTTCGCTTTGCGTGAGCGAGGCCTTCAATTGCTCGAGCCGGCTGCGCGCCTGCCGCAGTTGCTGATTCTGCTCGGGCGAATCGATCTCGACCAGCACTTGCCCTTTTTTGACATAGTCGCCGATGTCGACGTAGCGCTTGACAATGTAGCCCTCCGCGCGCGCGTAGACGGGTGTTTCGCCAACGCCGGAGACGGTGGCGGGCAGCAGCAGGTCGGCGGGCTTTTCGGCCACCTTGACGGAGGCCACCGTCACTACCGAAAGCTCCTTGCTGTCCGCCTTGGCCTCCGCTGCCACCAGATCAATCTGACGTTGACGGGGAATCCAACCGACGTAGAACAGGCCCACCAGGCCCGCCACTACCGCCAGCAGGAAGAGTACGCGCTTCATTTAGGCCAACTCCTCATTGATCTCGACGTGGCGCGGCGCCCGCTTCCGCAACAACCGGTACGTCACCGGAACCAGGAACAGCGTGGCCAGCGTAGCGAGCACCAGGCCGCCGATGACGGCGCGGCCGAGCGGAGCATTCTGCTCGCCGCCCTCACCCCAGCCGAGCGACATCGGCAGCATGCCGATCACCATGGCGAAAGCCGTCATCAGCACCGGCCGCAGCCGCACCGCGCCCGCTTCCAGCGCCGCTTGGCGCGCGTTCAAACCATGTGCCCGCTGATCGTTCGCGAAGGTAATCATCAGAATCGAGTTCGCCGTCGCGACCCCGATCGACATGATGGCGCCCATCAGCGACGGCACGCTGAACGTGGTCTGCGTGAGGAACAGCATCCAGATGATGCCCGAAAGCGCCCCCGGCAACGCCATCAGAATGATGAACGGATCGAGCCACGATTGGAAATTCACCACCATCAGCAGGTACACCAGGATGATGGCGAAGATCAGGCCGGCGCCCAGGCGGATGAAGGACGAATTCATCGTCTCCACCTGGCCGCGGATATCGATCAGGGTGCCGCGCGGCAGTTTCTTCCTCAGGCCGTCGACGATCTTCTCCACTTCGCCGGCCACCGAACCCAAGTCCCGGCCTTCCACGCCCGCGTAGACATTCAGCACCGGCTGAATGTTCCAATGATTCACCACCGCCCAGGATTGTCCGCGCTCCATCGAAGCCAGGTTGCGCAACAGTTGCGGCATGGCTCCGTTGGTGCCGGAGATGGGCGTGTTGGCGATGTCGTCAAACGTCTCCAGGCGCAGCGGGGGCGCTTGCACGGAGATGCCGTAGTTCACCCCGTTCACCGGATCGATCCAGTAATTGGGTGACACCTGTCCGGACGAACTGAGGGTGACCAGCAGAGCGTTCGCGACGTCGCGCTGCGTGAGGCCGACCATCTCAGCCTTTGTGCGGTCCACGTTCACCTTGAGGTCTGGCGCGTCCGTCACTTGATGCAGATGGACGTCGACGGCGCCGGGGATCGCCGCCACCCGTCGCTCAATCTCTCGCGCGATCGGCAGGGCCCCCCGCGTGTTGCGCGCCGTGATCTGTATGTCGATCGGGGCAGGGAGGCCGAAGTTCAGGATCTGCCCCGTCATGTCCGCCGGCTGGAAGAAGAACTGGCAATCCGGAAACTCCTCGCGCAATTGCTTTCGCAACTGCCGCACGTAGACTTCCGTCGGATGATGCTCGCGCGACAGCGAAATCAGGATTTCTCCATCGGAACGGCCGATCGTGTTGCTGTCCGAATAAGCCAGGTTCAGGCCGATGATCGGCAGGCCGATGTTATCCAGAATCGACTCAATCTCGCGCTGAGGAATCGCCCGGCGAATCGACGCTTCAATGCGGCTGAAGTACTCTTCCGTCTCTTCGATGCGCACGCCGGAAGGAGCGCGCACATGCATCCGGATCAGGCCCGCATCGACGCGCGGGAAGAAATCGCGGCCGATCAGTTGGGAGAGTCCGCCGGCGGTGAGCACCAGAAGGACGAAGCCGGCGGTGACGGTCCCCGGATGGTCCAGCGACCAATTCAGCATGCGCCGGTAGCCGTTCTGCAGCTTGAGGAAGGCGCGATTGAACAGGTCGTGGATCGCCCAGATCGGCCCGCTGCCGACGGGGTGATCCTGCTGATAGAGGTGAGCTTCCTTAGCCATCAGGAAGCGCACCAGCGTCGGCACGATGGTGCGCGACAGCAGGTAGGACGCCATCATGGCGAACACCACGGCGTAGGCGAGCGGCGTGAACAGGAACCGCGCGGTGCCCGTGAGGAAGATCACCGGCACAAAGACAATGCAGATGGAGAGCGTGGAGACGAAGGTGGGGACGGCGATCTGCTGCGCGCCATCTAGAATCGCCTGCAGCAAGGGTTTCCGCTCGTGCAGATTGCGGTGGATGTTCTCAATCTCCACCGTCGCGTCGTCCACCAGGATGCCGACGGCCAGCGCCAGTCCTCCCAGCGTCATGACGTTGATCGTCTGACCGATCATGTTCAGCAGGAACAGCGACGTCAGAATCGAAAGCGGAATCGAGATGCACACGATCAGCGTGCTGCGCCAACTGCCCAGGAACAGCAGAATCATCAGGCCCGTGAGTCCGGCGGCCAGAATGCCCTCGTGCACGACGTTGTCAATGGCGGCGCGCACAAAGATCGATTGATCGAACATGCGCTTCACTTCCATCTCTTTGGGCATCAGCGTCTGGATGCGGTCGAGCGCTTTCTGCACCCGGTCGATGATGGTGAGCGTCGACGTGGTGCCGTTCTTGAGAATCGTGAGGAGCGCGCCCCGCGTGCCGTTCTGTCGCACGACGTTGGTCTGGACGTTATAGCCATCGCGGACCTGGGCCACGTCGCGCACATACACGGTGGCGCCGTTCACTGTCTTCACGGGCAGGTTGTTCAACTGGTCCACCAGCTCCGGACTTGCGTTCAGCTTGACGTTGTACTCGCGTGTACCGATCTTGGCGGACCCGGCGGGAATGATCAGGTTCTGGGCGTTGATGGCTGAGGAGATGTCGACGGCCGAAAGCCGGCGGGACTGCATGGCGGCCGGGTCAAGGTCCACCATGATTTGGCGGCTCTTGCCGCCATAAGGCAAAGGGACGCTCGCGCCCTGCACCGTGGCCAGGCCAATGCGCAGTTGCGTGTTGGCTAAGTCATAAACCTGCTGTTCGTTTAGTGTCTTGCTGCTGAGTGCGAGTTGCAGAATGGGGACGCTGGCGGCGTTGTAGCGCAGAATGAACGGCGGGAAGATGCCCGGCGGCAGCACGCGCGTGATCGATCCCATGATCGCCGCGAGCTGCGCGATCGCCATATCGATCTTCACCGTCGGATGAAAGTACACCCGCACCACGCCATAGCCCGGCATCGACTGGGACTCGATGTGCTCCACGTCGTTCACCGTGGTGGTGATGGCGCGTTCGGTGCTGGTGACAATGCGCTTCTCGATGTCCTCCGGGGCCATGCCGTTGTAGGTCCAAATGACGGACGCCACCGGCAGGTCAATCTCCGGGAAGATGTCGGTCGGCATGAAGAAGATCGACAGCGCGCCCAGAATGACAATCAACATCGCCATGACGACGAACGTGTATGGCCGATTCAGAGCGAGCTTAACAATCCACATGAAAAGAGACTAAAGAACTGCTGGCCGGACGGGCCCTCAGAACAGGGAGGGGGAAACCCACATGTTACCAAATAGTCGACGAAGGGAACGCGGCGCTACGTTACGGAGCGCGCTCAAATACTCTGTTTTATTAGCGTTTACTCAGATTTGGCCAGGGAGAAGCGCAACGGCTAACGCCGCTCCACGCCCACCACCTGCCGGCCCTGCGCGGTGTGCCGGAAGTAGACCGTGGTGACGGACCTGGTGCCGGTTGCCGAGATCTCCACGCCCGTGTAGCCGTCGTTCACCGGCGGGAACTTGAAGCCCGGTGAAGGCATCGGCGTCCGCGTATCGTTCTGGTTGTTGTAGCGGAACCACTTGGTGGAATAGGTGCGCGGCGCCGCCACCTTGAAGCGCACGGCGAGGTCCTCAAAGCGAAGTTCGTCGCCGGACGCATCGAAGTGATCGACCGCCAGCACGTGATTCAGATACACGCGCCCGATCTTGTCGCGCCGGTTGATGAGGCACTCGTTTACCCAGCTCTCGGCGCCAAGGTCGGAGTACTGACCGGTCTTGACGATGGCGCGGATCTGGTCGTCGGTGAAGGCCATCACCTTCTTCGCGCCCCAGTAGAGGTCCTCGGGCAGCGCGTTTAGAAAGGCCGGATTCGGATACTCCGGACGATAGCGCGCCGGGTCGAACGCCTGATACTCGAAGCGCCCGACTGACGGGAAGTTCGGGAACGACGTCTTGGCCCAGTAGGGCAGGTAGAAGCCCAGGGAGAAGAACTCCTTGGCGGCCGGCGTCCAGCCAAACAGATAGTCGTGGCCGGAGCGGGCCGAGTTTGCTTTCGTGCTGGCACTGCCCAGGATAGAGCCGAAGTCGATCAACTGATGGCGGATGAACTTGCGCTCCTGCTCCTCCACCACGGTGTCGAGCGTGTTGATGGACCGGGAATCGTCGTGGCCCAACCAGGCGCAGAAGACATACAGCCCGCGCAAGTCGCGGCGATGCTCGTGCGGATAAACGTCGTTCGGATCGTCCTGGCGCGTGCCGTAGTAACGGAAGGGGCCGATCAGGTCTCCGCCGATGAATAATGACGCTGTGGCGCGGAACTTGCCGGCCCCGGCGGAGATCCGGCGCAGGATCTCGTCCACGTCACCCACGGTCATCTTGCGTTTGCGGCCGGTGAATTCGGTGATGTTCGCCTTAGGGTCGATGGTCAACTGATCGCGCGTGAAGCTGACGATGTAGTTTTCGGGCACGTAATAGCCCAGCGCGTGGAAAAAGTGCGAACCGATGACGTCGGCGGCCGTGGCCATCTCCGGGTTCTGCGGCGGGTCGAATTTGATGAAGTAGCGGCGGCCGGTGGAGTCGCGAATCACGAAGCCGGGCGTTACGCCCTGATTCTTCGCCGAGAGTACGGCCCAGGGCCCATCCATGGATGGCGGCCCGGTGACATTCGGCCCTTTGATCAGGTCGTCCAGCGGCATCGGCTTCTGCAGCGTGTGCCGGTTCATGTACCAGTCCAGGCTGTCGGGCACTTCGCCGAGCGTATTGCCGGCCACGGCCGGAATGCGGGGTGTCTTGGGGTTCTTCGGCTGACGCTCGCCGATCTCGGTAAGCGAGAGCGAGAAGAGGTCGTAGAGGTCGTTGAAGTTGCGGGCGCGCGGCTTATTCGTCAGCGAACGAGGCAACGGCGCTTTCATCAGCGGATCGTCGCCATAGAACTTGTGCGCTCCGGGCACCGCCACCGTCGGGAATTTCGAGGGGTTCTCCGCCGGCCACGCCACCATAGACGCCAGCAGGGCGATTAGAAGGCGTTGTTGAACTTGAACCATACCTGGAATCCTTCGTGAGAAAAGCCGACATCCACGCGCATAAAGACGTTGTTGCGGGCATTGAAGCGGAAGCCGAAGCCCACCGCGCTTTCGAGATCCTTAAAGTTGAGTTGACTGCGTTTGGGGAACACTTTGCCGGCGTCGGTGAAGACAGCCATATCGAGACCGGTGAAGACCTCCCAACGATACTCGGCCGTCATCAGGAATGAGTTGTCGTCGTAGAAGCGATTGGCGCGATAGCCACGTAGATCGTCGCTGCCGCCCACCGTCGGTTGAAAGAAGAACGGCATCTGGTGTCCCGCGGGCACCCAGGCCAGCGAACTGCGGGCACGCAAGGCAATCACGCGGCGGTCGTTGAAGAAGCCGAAGTAGTGTTGGGCTTCGGCGTCGAACCGTCGAAAGCTGTAGCGTCCGATGTCCTGATCGTGGAACCAGCTGTGCCGGATGCGGTAGAGGCCGCCGCGGCGGGGGGTGCCGGGAATATCGCGCCAGTCGTAAGAGGCGTCGAAGGCGATGCGGGTGAAGTCGGATTGCCGCTGCAGACCGGGCGCGTTGTAGAGCTGCTCAGAACTGGCGTAGCGGCGGTCGGTGCCGGGGCCGACATTCACCTGATGGAAGCCGAAGTCGCCGGCGAGGCGGAAGTTCTTAAACGGCTGCAAGCCGCCCCGCGCCTCGTAAATGGTGTCTTCCAGACGGAAGGTGCTGCGGCCGGTCTTTTCGCTATGCGGCCCCGGGCCGTAATAATTCACACTGGCAAAATTGCGATGCGTTACCTTTACGCCGCCAAAGCGCCGGCGCGCGGTGCGCTCGGGCGTGGCCAGTTCGAGGTCGTAAAGCTGCCACAGGCGGGTCGAGAGGCGGGCCGAACTGCGGAAGGCCCAGGCCGATTGACCTAAGTCCTTGTGATACTCCATGCCGCCGGCAAAGCCGGAGTTCGTCGCCAAGCCGCCAAAAAGAAAACGAAAGCCGCGGATCCCATCGCTGAAGCGCTCGATAATGCGCTTGTCCTTCACTGCGTTGAGCGTTTCTTCCGCCTTGGTGAGTTGATCGGGCTGCAGAGCGGCTTCTTTGCGATCGCGGGCTTTCTCTTCCAACTCGGCGCGGGATTGGGCCGAGGCAGCCGCGGCGCGCGCCTGCTCCAACTCCTTGGCCGGCTCGGGGGCGGCGGGAGTTTGCGCGAGCAACAAGTGGCTGATGGCGAGGAAAACGACGACCAGAAGGCGATGAGTCATTAGATCTGAGACTCTATTATTGACATATACGGACCAAATGTTCTGGTCAGATGGGGAAGATTAGAATTTTGTATGAATTCCTGGACGCGGCGTGAATGGCTCTCTTTAACCGGGGCGGCGATGGCCTCCGGCGCCCAGCGGCGGCCGAACATCGTAGTCTTCATGACGGACGATCATGGCGCCTGGGCGTCCAGCGTCTATGGGTGCCGCGAGATGCGCACGCCGAATCTCGAGAAACTCGCCGCCGGCGGCACCAGGTTTTCGCGGGCTTACGCCGCCACGCCGGTCTGCTCGCCCAGCCGCATGACCTACCTGACCGGCACGCTGCCCTCCAAGCATACGCTGCAGGACTATCTACGGCCGGAGGATTCGTTCGGTCCGAAGGCGCGGCGCTGGGTGGATGGTCTGACCTCGTATTCGAGCTTGCTTGCGAAGAGCGGCTATGTCTGCGGGTTAACGGGCAAGTGGCACTTGGGCGGGGATGAGGCCGCGCAGGAAGGCTTCAGCTACTGGGCGACCGTGCCGGGTGGCGGCGGCACGTTTAAGGACGCCGAATTCGTGCGCAATGGCGAGCGGGTTCGCAAAGCGGGCTTCAAGGAAGACGGCATCGGCGATTTCGCGCTCGAGTTTCTGAATCAGCGTAAGGGCAAGCCCGAGCCCTTCTTCCTGCTGGTGCCTTTCTACGCGCCGCACACGCCGTTCGACTATCAGCCGGCGGAGGATCGCGCGCCGTACGCGGGCAGTCAGTTTGGCTGTTTCCCACGGGAGAAGCCGCATCCGTGGTCAAACCAGACGACGTTCCCGTTGCAGTTGAAGGAAAGCAGCATGGCCGGCTATTCGGCGCTCATCACCGGCATGGACCGCAACATCGGCCGCGTGCTCGAGTGGCTGGAGCGCGAAGGTCTGCGCGACAACACGACGGTGGTCTTCACGGCGGACCAGGGCTACAACGCGGGACATCATGGCGTCTGGGGGAAGGGCAATGGCACCTGGCCCTTCAATCTGTACGAAGAGTCCGTGCGGGTGCCGCTGATCTGGAATCACCCCGGACGCATCGCGGCGGGAAAGGCCATCGACCCCATGGTCTCGTCCTACGATTTTTTCCACACCCTCCTCGACTGGGCCGGGGTGAAAGCGCCCCCGCAAACCGCCGAGCGCGTCGGCCGCAGCTATGCCGGATTTCTCCGCGGTAAGGCTCCGGCGAAGTGGCCGGACCGCGTCTTCTTCGAATACGCGATGGTGCGCGGCGTCCGCAGTGCCAATTTGAAACTGGTGCTGCGGACTCCCGAATGGCCTAGTGAATTCTATGACTTAGAGGCGGACCCCGGCGAGAAACGGAATCTCTGGGACGACCCGGCGCACGCCGCCCAACGGGCCGACCTCACCCGGCAGGTGGAAGCGTTCTTCACGAGAGCCGGTGCGCCGCCGCTCGCCGATTGGAAGAAGAACGTCAAACAGGTGTTGACCGAATATCACCGTGCGCCGTAAGGACTTGCACGCTTTTCGCCGCTGAAGCGTCAACTCTCACGTGAGGGCTGTCCTACTTCTGTGCACGCTCGCCCTGTGGGCCGAGACGCCGGAACAACTCTACAAACGAGCTAAGAAGGCGGAGAAGGCCGGCGACGTGCTGCGCGCCTACACTCTCTACACGCAGGCTTCCCTGCTTGAACCCGGCAACCACGAATACGAAGGCCGCAGCATGGCCTTGCGCAGCACGGCGCTCGGTTCGGTGAACCTGAATCTCGACGTGGAGAAGACCGTCAAGGAACTGCCGAAGGATGCGGCGGCGGCCAACATCACCGACGAAGACCGCGAACTGATCAAGCGGATGCAGCCGCCGCCCGAAGTGAAGGGCAAGCCCGGCGTGCAGAACTTCAATCTGACGGGTAATGGCCGAAAGCTGTTCGAACAGGTGTCCAAGGCTTACGGACTCGAAGTGGTCTTCGATGGCGATTACGACAGCGCCGGCGGCGACCGGGTCACGAAGTTCACGCTCACCGAAGCCACCTGGCAGGAAGCGCTGCATGCGCTACAGGTGGTGACCAACTCCTTCCTGGTGCCGCTGAGCGAAAAGCTGATGATGGTGGTGCGCGATACGCCGCAAAAGCGCATCGAGCAGGAGCCGTCGGTAGCGGTGATGCTGCCCATCCCGGAAGGGCTGGCGGATTCGGCGGAACTGGCGCGGGCCATCCAGCAGGTGATGGAGCTGCAGAAGTTCGCCATCGACCTCGCGCACAAGCAGGCTTACATGCGCGGGCCCATCTCCAAGGTGAAGCCGGCGATTGCGCTGTTCAATCAAATGGCGGACCGGCGCGGCGAAGTCGTGGTGGAGGTGGAGCTGTTCGAAACCCTGGTGGGCTCGACGCTCGACTATGGCCTGCAATTGCCCACCACGGCCACCTTGCTCAATCTGGGGCGCGCCTGGAACTTTCTCAATCCCGTCTCCACCGCCTTCACCAAGATGTTGGCCTTTGGCGGCGGAGCGTCGCTGATGGGCATCGGCATTGCCGACGCCCAGATGTTCGCCAGTATGAGCCACAATCAGGCGAGTTCGAAGCTGAAGGCCGAGGTGCGGACACTCGACAACTTCCCGGCCAGTTTCGTGGTGGGTGAGAAGTACCCGGTGATCACGAATCAGTACATCGGCGCCTCCGGCGGGCAGACCGGGACGCGCTACGCGCCGCCTCCGACGATTCAGTTCGAGGATCTCGGCCTCACGCTCAAGATCACGCCGCGCGTGCACTCGACCGAGGAGATTTCCTTGAACGTCGAGTCCGAGTTCAAGGTGCTCACCGGCGCGGCGCTGAACGGCATTCCGGTGATCTCGACGCGGCGCTATCAGGGACAAGTCCGTTTGCGGGAAGGCGAATGGGCGATCGTCGCCGGTCTGGTGACGATGAACGACACCAACACGCGCGGCGGCATCCCGATCGTCAGTGCCGTGCCGGGCCTGGGCTCGCGCACGAAGGAGACGCGGCGGGGCAACACCCTGTTGGTGATTCGTCCGCGCCTGGTGGCGAGCCCGCTTTCTGAACGCGTGATGCGCGAACTGTGGGTGGGGCCGGAAGCCAAGCTGAGGACCATGTTTTAGCTGCTCGCGGAACGCCCCACGCTCGGCCAGACTTAGTCTTCGAGTTTCTCAGGGACGCGTTCGATGTTCTGCTCGCCGGCGGCCTTCTTGGCGTGATACTGCTTCATCCACGCTTCCCAACTCTTGCCGGCGGCGGTGTCGCGCCCGGTGAAGGCAAGCGTCCGGATGGTGGAGTAGGGAATCGACAGCTTCTCGCCCGAGCCGCGGGGGAAGAGGCGAATCACTGAGGCTTCGAGTGTGGGAGCCGTTCGGCGGTCAAAGATATAGCCTTCCACCACGCTGCCGTCGCGCCGCGTGATGGTGACATCGCCGCGATAGTCGAAGGCTTTTTCCAGCCCTTCGCGCAGTTCGGCCTCGGAGGTGGCTTCCCACACACGGCCTTCCAACTGCTCGTGGACCACGCCGGAGGCGAGTTCCAATTCGTCCGGATTGATCATTGAATCTGGACCAGGTCCGCCGCGGAGTGAGCAGGCTTGACCGGTTCACGCAGCATCGCGGCCGCTTCCGGATCCCGATACCGGGAGAAGAGCGTCGCGCGCGCCGTAGCCAGAAAGCCCTTCCAGGAACTGAAGGTATAGTCGACGGCGGAGGCTTCGTAGCCGCTATGCACCATGCAGTTGGCGCACTTCGGATTGCCGCTTTCGGTCCCGTAGTTGGCCCAGGCGGTCGAGTCCATGAGCTCCTGGAACGTCTCTGCGTAACCGTCCTGGAGCAAATAGCAAGGCTTCTGCCACCCGAAGAGGTTGTAGGTCGGCATGCCCCAAGGGGTGCACTTGAAGTTCTGCTTGCCCATCAGGAACTCGAGAAACAGGGGCGACATGTTGAAGCGCCAGTGCGCGGGGCGATTGGAGAGCATGGCGCGAAACAGCCGGCGCGTGCGGGCGCGTCCGAGGAAGTGCTGCTGATCGGGCGCCTTGTCGTAGGAGTAGCCGGGGGAAAGCATCATGCCTTCCACGCCCAGGGCCATCATCTCGTCGAAGAAGTTGCGGACGCTGTTGGGATCGGTGCCGTCGAACAGCGTGGTGTTGGTGGTGACGCGAAAGCCGGCCGCGAGGGCTGCCTTGACGCCGGCCAGGGCCAGGTCGTATCCGCCTTCCTTGCAGACCGAAAGGTCATGATGGTCCCGTTCACCGTCCATGTGGACGGAGAAGCTGAGGTACTTGCTGGGCTTGAACAGGTGCAGCTTTTCCTTCAGGAGCAGGGCGTTCGTACAGAGATAGATATACTTCTTACGCGCGACCAAGCCTTCGATGATCTCGCCGATCTGCGGGTGCAGTAGCGGTTCGCCGCCCGGGATGGAGACCATCGGCGCCCCGCACTCCTCCACCGCCCGGAAGCATTCCTCGGGCGACAGATTCATCTTCAGCACGTGAGCCGGATATTGGATCTTGCCGCAACCCGCACAGGCGAGATTGCAACGGAAAAGCGGCTCCAGCATCAGCACGAGCGGATAGCGTTCGCGACCGCGCAGTTTCTGCTGGATGATGTAGCTGGCCACCGTCCACATCTGGGAGATGGGTACCGGCATTCTGCAAATACCTCCAAAGGGCGCGACAACGACGCCTAAGCCAACATTGTCTCATGCCGGGAGCAAATTCGGCTCGTTTGGCCCACGGTCGGGGGCCTGCGCACGTCCTGCGGTATGAGATGCCCGGTCTCGCGCCCAGATTCGTCACCGCAGGGATTGTCCTGGGGCTGCTGTACGTGGAGTTCGCCCCTCGTCGAACCATCTGCTACACGCTCGACGTGGTGATGATTCGGCTGCTGGCGGAGCGGCTAGGGGAACGTCAGGACCGGGCCTTCCGCGAATGCGGACGTCCCCTCCCCGTGGCTGAGGCCTTGCGCGAGGCCGCCCAAGGGCTCGACCTCGCCCGCTACGGCATCCGGGTTACGGTGGATCACCCGGAGACCGGCCATGTCTGGGTGCAACGGTCGAAGGCGCTCTATTGTTTCGATGCCCTGGGCGAGGCATGCTTTCCCGGCACCGCGCCGACCGGGTGGACGTCCCGGCGCCGGGCTTGGTGGTTGCCGGAACTTTGACGCGGGCGAGCGTTCCTGAGCGGCGCGCACTTCCCGACGGTGCTTATCCTCCACGAGTTACTGGTGGAGCGGACCTGCCGCCGAGAATCGTTACACGGTATGTCGCCGATCTGCGCAGTTAGTTGGTCTTCTCGTTGAGATTCTGCGCGATCTGTGGGGTCGCGCGATAGTTCTAGCTCCTGTGGATTTAGTCCTCACCGGGTTGGCAATAACCACCGCTTAGGGTGGTTTGTGCCGACGATGATTGGCTAAATCAGTTGAAGTCAGTATGGTTTCACCGGTGCAGGAGTTCACGCCAGAGTAAGAGAAAACTCATC
>JBGAHE010000119.1:0-21929 GCA_044226365.1 Bryobacteraceae bacterium | reverse complement strand
AGTTTCACCTCGTCAATACGGCTTTCGACCCTTCGCAACTCACCACCATCTGGTCCTGCATCATCGGCGGTGCCATCCTGTCGCTCGCCCCCCTCACCACGGACCAAGCCATTCTGCAGCGCCTGTTCACCACGAAGTCCGTCAAGGACTGCCGCCAATCCGTTATCCTGCAAAGCGTTCTGATTGTGCCCATCTCGCTGCTGCTGTACGCCGTGGGCATTGTGCTCTTCGTCTTCTACCGCAACCACCCGGACCGTCTTACCGGCCTCACCACCAACAATGCCATCCTGCCGCTCTTCGCCGTCACTGAACTCCCTCCCGGCATTGCCGGCCTGGTGATCGCCGCCATCTTTGCGGCCTCCATGGCCGTGATGTCCGCCGGCATCAACTCGCTCACCACCGCCTCCACCGTCGATTTTTATCAGCGCATCTTCCGGCCGAATGAGACGCCAGAACACTACGCCCGCGTGGGCCGAGCCGGCACCCTGATTTGGGGCTGCGCCGTCACGGTGCTCGCCCTCTTTGCGGAGCGGGCGGGCGACCTCGCCACCGCCTACACCCGCGTCAGCAGCGTCATCTCCGGCCCCATGCTCGGCATCTTTCTGCTGGGCACCATGACCCGCACCGCCACAGCCACCGGCTCGATGATCGGCGGGCTCACCGGCGTGGCCGCCATTCTCACGGTGATCACGCAAACCAATTGGAGTTTCTTCTACCTCGGCCTGATCGGCACACTGACGACCTTTGGCGTCGGCTTCGCGGCCAGCCGCTTTACGGCGGCACCAGAACCAAGACAGATCGAGGGTCTGGTGGTAAGCACATTGACTTCGGAGGCTTCATGACGCGGCGTTCTCTCTTACAGCAGTCCGTCCTGGTCCGCTCGGCTCTCGCCGCCGTGCCCGCGGCTGACTTCAAAAGCAAGCTGGTGGGTCCGGTCTGCTCCGTGCCCACGGTCTACAACGCGGACTACTCGCTCGACCTCGTGTCGATCAAGAAGATCGTCGACTGCGGCTTACAAGCCGGCGCCCAGACCTTTGCCCTCACCGCCGGGAACAGTCAATACGATCGGCTCACCTACGACGAGATCAAGACGCTCACCACCGCCCTGGTGAAAGCGGTGAACGGACGCGGCCTCGTCATCGCCGCTACCGGTCAATGGTGGACCGGCCAAGCCGTCGACTATGCCCGCTTCGCTTCGCAAGCCGGCGCCGATGCCGTGCAGGTCTTCTTGCCGGCCTTCGGCAACGACGATACGCTCTATGACCACTTCGCCAAAATCGCGGCGGCGTCACGCTGTGGCATCGTCCTCCACGGCCAAGTCCCCTTTCCTCTGTTGAAGCGCGTACTCGCACTGGAGACCGTCGTCGCTTACAAGGAGGAGTACCCGCCGCTCTATAGCGTCGAGCTGTTCGCCAAGTACCGGGACCGTCTCAATATCTTCGCCGGTGGCCAGAAGTCCCGCTACCTCATGTTCCAACCGCATGGCATGAAGGCCTACTACAGCACCTTCTCCACCTTCGCTCCCTCCATTCCGCAGCGCTTCTGGAAGGCCTCGCAAGCGGGACGCACGGCGGACGCGATCGCCGTGGTGGACAACTTCGACGTTCCCTTCTTCTCGCGTTTCTCCCACGCCTTCTGGCGCGCCACGCTCGAACATTTCGGCACCGCGCAGCGCTACTTACGCCCGCCCGAGGCCTTTGTCACCCCGCCTCAAATGGCCGATGTCAAGGCCTTCTATCGCACGTTGGGAATGTAGGCCGCGTCTTGAACGTGACCGGCCAAAAGGTGTATAACTTCACAATATGCCGTCTGTCGACAGACGGCAGTCGGAAAGAGGACCGTATGTTTCGCTTACTGTTGACTTGCCTCATGCTGTTGGCCGCCGTGGCTCAGCTTCCCGCTCAAACCACTGCCTCGATCCGCGGCACCGTCACCGACGCTTCGAGCGCCGCCGTACCCAATGCGCGCGTCGAAGCCACTAACCGGAACACCGGGCTCAAGGTCGCCGCCACCACCGCCGTCGATGGCAGCTACGCCATCAACCTGCTTCCCATCGGCGAATACGACATTGTGGTGGAGGCCCAGGGCTTCAAACGGCTGCAGCAATCCAACGTCGCACTCGCCAACCAGCAGGTGGCCGGGCTCAACTTCAGCCTCCAGGTCGGCGCCGCCGCCGAACGCGTCGAGGTCACCAGCGGCGCGCCCCTGGTGAACACCCAGACCACCGAAGTGGGTCAGTTGATCGAAGCCCGTCCGATCGTCGAACTGCCGTTGAACGGCCGGAACCCGCTGCAGTTGGCCACGCTCGTCGCCGGCGTCAGCGGCGAGAAGGTGCACACCGCTCTGGTCGGCACCGACGAACGCGACGCCACGCGCATGAGCGTCAACGGCAATCGCTTCAAGATGACGCAGTACAACCTCGATGGTGGCGAGTACGCTGGCATGCGCATGAACACGGGCTTGAATTACCCCAATCCGGACGCCGTCGCGGAGTTCCGCTTCATCACCAATAACTACAGCGCGGAGTTCGGCAAGAATCCCGGCGGCGTGATGAACGTGGTGACGAAGTCCGGCACCAACGAGTTCCACGCGACGGCTTTCGAGTTCAACCGCAATAGCAACTTCGCCGCACGTAGCTTCTTCCTCCCCACGGTCGCCCCCCTCAACCAGAATCAGTTCGGCTTTAGCGGTGGCGGGCCGATCGTGAAGAATAAGCTCTTCTTCTTTGGCACCGCGCAGTGGCTCAAGATTCGTCAGGGCCGCGCCACCACCTCTGCCACACCGCCCACGGCGCTCGAACGTGCCGGCGACTACTCCCGGACGCCGCGAGCCTTAACCGACCCGCTTTCGCGTGCTCCCTTCCCCGGCAACATCATCCCCGCCAGCCGCTTGGACCCCGTGGCGCAAAAGCTGCTCGCGCTCCTGCCTCTCCCGAACTCCTCGGACGGCCGCTTCCTCGGCGCCTTCTCTGAGCCCGTCAACAATAATCAGTACCTTTTGAAGAGCGACTACAACATGAACGAGAAGAGCCGCTTCACCTTCTCCTGGTTCGAAGATAAGACGCTCTCCACCTCCTTGCTCGATTTCGGCCGCTTGAGCGTCCCGTTCGTCAACCCCACCGGCCGGCCCGGCAAAGATAGCGACATTCAAACGCGCACCGCGATCATGAACCACACCTACACCATCCGCCCGAACCTGCTGAACCAGTTCCGCTTCGGGTATGTGAAGGTCGGCTGGAACGTCAGCAATGAAGGCCGTGGACCGACGATGGTGGAACTTGGCTCCAAGTTCCCTCAGCAGCGCTACATGGATATCCCGCACATGGGCATCACCGGCCGCCTCACCAACTCCGGCGGCAATAACGCCGTATCCACCTCGCACGACTTCCAGTTCTCGGACCTGGTCACCTTCGTCAAAGGCCGCCACAGCCTCAAGTTCGGCGGCGAGGTGAAATACTCGCAACTCTTCTCGCTCACCAGCGGCAACTCACACGGCGCCTTCATCGCCAGCGGCAACATCACCGGTGATCCGCTGGCCGACTTCCATCTCGGCCGCACCAACATGTTCGTCTCGAACCAACTCGGCGGCGACTATCGGCAGAAGTACTTCGCGAGCTTCATCCAGGATGATTTCCGCATTACCCGCAACTTCGTGCTGAACCTCGGCCTTCGCTACCAGATCGCCACTCCCTTCCGTGCTCTGCCCACCATCGACCTGGTGGGCGGCGGCAAGATCGCTCCGGCGTCCACCTTCGTCGTGGGCCAGAAGTCGCAGGTGATCACCACCGCGCCAGTCGGCCTCCTCTATCCGGGTGATCCCGGAGTGACCGACACCGTCGTTCATGTCGACAAGAACGACTGGAGCCCGCGCGTCGGCTTTGCCTGGGACGTCTTCGGCAACGGCAAAACCAGCATCCGCGCCGCCTACGGCCTTTTCTATGCCACGGCGAACGGCGATGCCACCGTGCCCACCGCCTACAGCGCGCCTTTCTTCATCAACTTCAACGTGCCGGATACGCCGAGCTTTGTCGCGCCGATTCCGGATGCCCTCACCACGGCCTTCCCCGTGCCCACCAGCAAGACCATGGACTTCCGCCCCTATCAGCCGCTCACCATCCAAGGCATCAACCCGGCGCTGGTGAATCCCACCGTGCAACAGTGGAACTTCACGCTGCAGCAGCAGTTGCCCGGTAAGGTGGCCGTCCAGGCTTCCTGGGTCGGCAACGTGACGCATCACCTCGAGTACTACCAGCAGTTGAACCCGGCGACCTACATTCCCGGGAACGACGCCGCTGGCAACCCCCTCTCCACCATCGCCAACACCAACAATCGCCGCCGCCTGAATCTCGCCAACCCGCCCGTGGGTACCGAGCCGCTGCGCTACGGCGCCGTGTCGGTGGGCAACTCGATCGCCAACAGCAACTACCATTCGTTGCAGGCCGAAGTTCGCAAGACTTTCGGCAACGGCCTCACGCTGCTCAACTCCTACACCTGGGCCAAGGCCATCGACGTCGCCTCCGTTTATCTGTCGAACGGCTTGGCCACCGACGTTCCTCAGGATGCCGAAAACATGCGCGGCAGCCGCGGCCTGGCGGGCTTTGACCAGCGCCACCGCAACGTCACCAGCATTGTCTACGGCACGCCGTCCCTCGCCAAGAAGCTCGGCACCTCGAACCGCCTAGCGACCAGCCTGCTCGATTCCTGGGACTTCGGAACCATCATCAGCCTCGGCGCCGGCCTCCCTTTCAACGTCCTCAGCGGCGTGGACAACTCACGCTCCGCTTATGGCCAGGACCGTCCGAACCTCGTTGGTAATCCGGTGCTTGATTCCGGACGCAGCAAGAACGACAAGATCCTCAAGTACTTCGATCCTGCGGCTTTCGTTCAGAACCCGGTGGGAACCTTCGGCAACTTCGGCCGCAACGTGCTGATCGGCCCGGGTACCGCCAACGTCGACTTCACTGTCAACAAGAACTTCCCGATCTCTGAACGCTGGGGCAAGGTTCAGATGCGGTTTGAGTTCTTCAACTTCTTCAACCGTGCGCAGTTCGCGAACCCCGCTTCCACCCTCTCGGCCGCCGCCGCAGTGGGCCGGATCCAAAGCGCCGGCCCCGGCCGCATCATCCAGTTCGGAGCGAAGTACATCTTCTAATGCGTTATCAGATCCTATTCCTCGCCACTTTACTTTCGGCGGCTGAAGCGCCGAAGGAAATTCACTTCGAAGGCACGCTGAGCATGCCGGCCCGTCTCCCCGACGGCCGGCTGATCAGCCTCCACTCCGATGCTCGCCCGTTCAGCGAGATGCAGCAGCGCGGTCCGGCGATGACGCTCTATCGCCGCCTCTCAACCGACCACGGCGCCACCTGGTCCGCCCCGGAGAAGGTCGGGCAATTCGCTGCCGGGCTTGGCACCGTGACGCCGCAGGTCTATCCGCTGGTGGATCGGGACGGCAACGTGCACGCCTTCTCCACGCGTTACTACGTGCTGCCGAAATCGACTGATCGCGGCTTGGGTCACAGTGTCTATCAACATCAGATCTCGCGCGACCAGGGCAAGACCTGGTCCGAAGCCGCGCCCGTGAACTTCGGCCACACCTACACCGGCGCCATCAACTCGGTGATCCAACTGAAGTCCGGCCGCATCCTGGCCGCGCTCTCCTACACCAGCGATCACTTCGTGGAGGCGGTGAAGCAGCGTGAGTTCCGCATCGTCAGCTTCTACTCGGACGACCTTGGCCAGACGTGGAAAATCGGCCAGGACAACATGCAGGTGCCTTTCGGTCCGCAGGTAGTGCATCCTGGCGCCATCGAGCCGGTGCTACTCGAGCTCAGCCCCAATCGCGTGCAGATGATCATCCGCACGCAGACCCTTCGCCTCTATGAGTCCTTCTCGGACGATGGCGGCGCGCACTTCGGCGAGCCGAAAGCCAGCCGCTTCATGGCTCCCGATTCGCCCGCGGCGATTCTGCGCCTTAAGAACGGTGATCTGCTCCAGGTCTGGAACGACATTCAGTCCTATCCGCGCGGCGTGTCCGGCCACTTCCGGCAGTACCTCTACGCGGCTCGCTCCAAGGACAACGGGAAGACCTGGTCCAAGCCCAAGTTCGTCGCCCCGCAAGCCGAACCGCACAAAGACGGCAGCCGCGGTGACTATCCGTTCCTTTGCGAAACCGCCAACGGCTCCGTGCTGCTCTACTACACCCGCTTTGGCCTCAAGACCGGCGCCAGCTACGAGAAGCAGCATAATGAGCTCGTGCGCCTTGATCCATCATGGTTTGAATGACGCGACGTACTGCCTTGGCGCTGGCTGCCCCTGCCGGCGCCATCAACTTCCCCGCCCTCTTGGCCAACAAGGAGCCGCTCACCTGGGTCTTCACTGGCGATAGCATCACGCATGGCGCCGCGCACACCTATGGCGGCCGCAGCTACTCCGAGCACATCGCCGAGCGTCTTCGCTGGGAGATGCGCCGCACGCGCGACATCGTCATCAATTCAGGCATCAGCGGCAATCGTCTGCCCAGTCTCCTCGCGGACCTCGAATGGCGCGTCCTGCGCTTCCAACCGCAGATCGTTTCGCTGATGTTTGGCATGAATGATTGCGTCGCCGGACCGGATGGCCGGCAAACTTTCGCCAACGCGCTCGACGCCTGCTGGAACAGGCTTCAGGAGCGCGATATCCGCGTGATCCTCCACACGCCCAATCTGATTCACTATCCTGCCGATAACGCCCGGCGCGACTTACCGGCTTACGTCGACCTCCTCCGGACCTTCGCCCAAGGCAAGCCGCTCGTCCTCGTCGATCACTACACCCACTGGACGCAAACCCGCCGCACACCTTACGAACTCCTCATGCTGATGGCTGATGGCGCCATTCATCCGAATCAGTTCGGTCACATTGAGCTGGCGCACGAAACGCTGCGGCAACTCGGTCTTCATGACCCGCAGTCACGCACCGGCCGCCTCTTTGTCCCCTAGCGCAATCCTGATAAGCTGACCGGACATGCCTTTCGATCCGCTGGCGCGCCGCCGCTTCCTTGCTTATCTGGCGGCCAGCCCAGCTGCCGCCTTTGCCGACGACGAAGCCGTCATCACCACACCGGACGCCGCCATCAATGTGATGGATCTCGAACCCGCCGCGCGCAAAGCCTTGCCCCCCGCCCACTACGGTTACCTGGCCACCGGCGTCGACGATGACGCTACCTTGACCGCGAACCGCCGCGGCTTCGATCGCTTCTATCTGCGCCCCCGCCGCCTCATCGATATTCGCACCGCGGACCTCCGCACCGAGATCTTTGGCACCACCTGGGATACGCCCATCGGCCTCGCTCCCATCGGCAACCAGAAGGCGTTCCACACCCAAGGCGAGTTGCCGGTAGCGCGGGCCGCCAAGGCGAAACGCGCGCTGCAGATCCTGTCCACCGCCACCACCACTTCGGTCGAAGACGTCGCCAAGGAGTTGGGCCGCCCGCCCTGGTATCAGCTTTATCCCGGATCCCGCTGGGATGTCACCGAGCGTCTCGTCAAGCGCGCGGAGCAGACCGGTTGTCCCGTCATCGCCCTCACCGTCGACACTCAGGCCGGCCGTCACACCGAGACGTTCGAGCGCTTCAAGCTGCGCGACAAGCGGGATTGCGTGGCCTGCCATGGGACGCGTCCGGAAGACTTCTATCGCCGCAAGCCCATGTACGACGGCCTCAACGTCGAGGGCCTGCGAACGACGAATCCGGCCCTCAACTGGCGCGACCTCGAGCGCCTCCGCAAACTTACCTCCGCCAAGCTCCTGCTCAAAGGCATCGAGACCGGCGAAGACGCCCGGCTGTGCCGCGAGTCCGGCGTCGATGGCCTGATCGTCTCTAACCACGGTGGCCGTGCCGAAGAGAGCGGACGGGGCACGATCGAATGTCTGCCGGAAGTTCTCGCTGAAGCAGGCGCGCTGCCCGTCTTCATTGATGGTGGCTTCCGCCGCGGTACCGACATCTTCAAAGCCCTGGCGCTGGGTGCCAAGGCGGTGTTCGTCGGCCGCCCTTATGTCTGGGGCCTGGCTGCCTTCGGACAGCCGGGCGTGGAACGCGCTATCGACATCCTGCGCACCGAACTGGAGCTCACCATGAAGCAATGCGGCGTCACCGCCATCCGCCAGATCAGTCGCGCGCATGTTGGAATGCGTTGACTGTTCCGTCTTTCGCGGGTGGTGTGTCCGGCAACGTGAAGCGAAACGTCGAGCCCTTCCCCGGCTCGGACTCCACCCAGATCCGGCCGCCGTGGCGCTCCACGATCTTCTTGCAAATCGCCAACCCGATTCCCGTGCCCGGAAACCGTTCACGGTCGTGCAGCCGTTGGAAGATCCGGAAGATCTGCTCATGGTATTGCGGAGCAATGCCCAGACCATTATCGGCCACGCTGAACATCCACCCGTTCTGATCGCGCTCCGCAGATAGCCGCACCACCGGCGGCTGCTCGCCACGATACGTCAACGCATTCGCCATCAGGTTCTGCCATAGCTGGGTCAGCAGCGAGCGATGCCCGAGGACCGTCGGCAGCGACGATATCTCAAAGCGTCCTCCCGTCTCCTCCAGCCGATTCCGCAAACTGGCTCGCACTGCCGCCACCACGGATTCCAGATCCACTGGCTCGGGCGCGGGCTGTTCCGCGCGCGACTTACTCGAGTAGTCGAGTAAGTCGTTGATCAGCGCCCGCATCCGCAACGCGCCGGACACGCAATAGTCGAGATACTTCCGGCCCTCGTCATCCAGACGATCACCATACTGGGCCTTCACGAGCTCACTGAAAATCGCCACTTGGCGAATCGGCTCCTGCAAATCGTGGCTCGCCACCGAAGCAAACTCTTCTAACTCCTCATTGCTCCGCCGCAGAGCCTCTTCCGCCTCGCGACGTTCCGTGGTATCCACCACCGCCCCATGCATAAACACGGCGCGGCCCGCCGCGTCGAAGGTCACCCGACCGGTGGTCGAAAGCCAACGGTGCTGGCCATCGGGACGCACCGGCCGAAACTCCACGTCGTACGCTCCCCGACCTGATAGTGCTTCGTCGAGCGCCTTCGACACGCGCTCCTGATCCAACGGATGAATCAGCCCCGCAAAGGACTCCACCGTACCGCCGAACGTTCCCTTCGCCAGGCCGTGCAACTCGTAAATCTGATCGGACCAGGTCACCTCGTTCTGCAGAATGTCCCACTCCCACAGCCCCACCTTGCCCGCTTCCGCCGCGCGCCGTTGCCGCTCTTCCCGCTCGCCCAACGCTCGCAGAGCTTCATTCAGTTCTCTGGTTTGCTCCTGCACCCGGCTGTCGAGTTCCGCATTCGCGGCTCGCAAGGCGTCTTCCGTCCGCCGGCGCTGCGCCGCGATGTAGCTCACCAGGTTCGAGACCAACAGCACCAGCGCTAACCGGTTCAGGTCGATTTGCGCCGGCGTGAAGTTGGGCTGCAGCAGGTATTGAGCGCTCAGCAGACTCAGGCACCCGGCGGCAATCCCCGGCCCGAATCCCCCGATCCACGCCGATATCAAAATCGCGAAGAGGTAGGCAAAACTGATGGTGGGCCGCGGAGCACCCAACGTGACCACCAGAGCGGTAATTGCGACCGCTACGCCCACGCACACCAGCACCAGCGTGTAACGCGTCATCACCGACTTCCGCCAATACTGCGCCAAACAGCCTCCTGCGACCACTCTAACGCAGCCTCCCGCCCGGGCGAGCCTCGGGTGGACTCTACGGCTCGCGGCCCATCTTTCCGTGCCGCCCCGCATGTACTGGATGTGGGAGTTCCCTGCCGACCTTCGTCAACACAGTCTGGCCGGCACCGGCGTCGCGTTCCTCCTTGCCACCGCCGAACAACAGGATCAACGGCTCACCTGGCGCTACCGTCACCAGCCGCTTTACCTGCCGCCGGCCACCGTACGGCAGTCCTCCGTTCCAGCCTTGCCGCTCGATGCCGACGTCAACCCGGCCGGCACTTCCGCCGATCTCTTACTCCTCGGCGATCTGCGGAAGCTCCCTGGCACATTCCTGTCGATTACGGCGAATCCCAGCTGGTGCCGTGCCGATAGTTGGCTGGACCGGGCTCCCGTCGACGAGGTCGTTCCCATGTTCCTTGCCATCTCAACTTAGCCAAGAGCTTCGCCGCCGCGCTGCATATTCTCTATCACGCGGACGCGCGCCCCGCCCTTGAAGGTGGCCTGCCCATCCGCATTCCTCCCGGCATGATCGATAACTACCAGGGAAATTAGTGGTGCCCGAGTCAGCCCGTGCCTTCCACTTACGGTCACGATGGACAAAAAAATAGGACCAGCGCTTACGTGCTGGTCCTTCGAGTTGTGGGTTTGTTGAGGAAGAGGCCTTGCGGTCTCGGAAAATCGTTAGGCTAAATCGCTGGGGAAACGGCGGATCACCCCCATCGCCACGAGCGTAAAGCCGCAGAGTAAGTAAGTGACCGGCTCCGGCACACTCGAGCCGGGGTCCATACTGCCCGGCAGACCGCCGGGCGCACCGATCGTGTCGGTATCGGCTAGAAACGAGGCGGTCACGCCCGGTGCCAGTCCCAAACCAAAGTCGAGCGCCACCTGCGCGTACAAATCGCCCAGAGCAGGGTTCGCTCCCACGCTCACCATGTTCGAGTAGCTGCCCAGCCCATTCGGTGCCGCACCCAGCGTCGTCCCGCTAATGGCCAGGCCGCTATTGGACCCAGGCGTCAAGCCGGGGGTCGCCACAATATCGAAGACCGTATAGCCAGGCGCGCCGTTCACGATCAGCGTCAGCAGCAACGCACTCGCCGAGAGATTGTCCAGCGAAAACGGATTCGTCAACGTATCGCCACTTTGGATCAGGCTGAAGCTGCCCCCCGCGGCGGTGCCGGCCGTGCAACCTCCCGCGCCAACCCCCGTCGCCGCCCACGTGCAGGTCTGCGTGTTGCCGTTCGAGAAAACTCCTGTTACCTCCATCCCGGCCATCAGATCCCCGGTCGTGATCAAACCGGTCAGGCTGTTCACCGTCACCGGCGACCCGTTTTGGATATTGGACATAAAGATGATGCCGGCTTGGCTGAGGGAAGCCGTGGCCAGCATCATCATGAGCGCCTGTTTCATAAAGTTCCTCCGTAAGTTGGCGGGCAATTGAAGCCAGCTTACGGGGAACGCGGCTCTTGAACAAGAGAACGCGTCGCCTCGTCGTAATCGGGAGAATTGTGAATTCGTCCTGCCGGGCGCCTGAGAACTAAAGGTGCGCGACCTTGAAAACATTGCGATTCGGTCGAGCTTACACTTGCGAAATCGACTAAGTGCCTGCTCCGCGCCACACCGCAATAAGTTACACGGACTCGGCGAATTGCCTAACCCTGCCGCCCGGCAGGAACCTGAGCGGCAGGCCGCAACTCGCGCAGTACGGCCGACCAGCCATCGTAGCGATCTTCCTCGATCGTCACGGCCAAATCTACGGCCCCCTGAAACTCTTCCAGTCGCTCCGCCTTCCGCCAGGCCTTCACCTTGATCGCCCGTCCACCCTCTTGCGCCACATTGAAGAAGACATGCTGCTCCTTCACCACCTTCGGTGCGCCCACCACCTGCGCCCCAAAGATGCCGAACAGCGGCGGCTCATTCTCATTGCCGAACGGCGCCAATGATCCGATCGACCGCACCAGACCTTCGCCAACCTGCGACACCTCCACCACGCCATCCAGTTCCAACTGCGGCCGGAAATCCTCCGGACTCAGCCGCATCTTGGCGAACGTCTGCAGCCGCTCGCGGAACTCGTGCAGCCGCTCCCGGGGCAGCGTCACGCCGGCGGCCTGCTTGTGCCCGCCAAACTTCGTGAAAAGCTCGGGCATGCTTTCGAGCGCATCGAGCAAATGGAACAGCGCCACACTGCGTCCGGACCCCGTCGCCAGCCCCGTCACCGGATCCTCGCCCAGTACAAACACCGGCCGATAGAACCGCTCCACGACGCGGCTCGCCACAATGCCCACCACACCCTTATGCCAACCCTCACCCCAGAACACCAGCGCGCCCTGATCGTCGGTCACCGGTGTCCGTGTGCATTGGTCGAGAATGGTCGCCACCATCGCCGCTTCGGTTTCCTGCCGCTCTCGGTTCAGGTCGTCCAACTGCCGCGCAATCGCCTCGGCGCGCTCCGGCGTCGCCTTCAACAGCAGGTCCACGACTTCGCGCGCATCCGCCATCCGGCCCGCGGCGTTGATCCGCGGCCCAATCTGAAAACCCACCTGCCGCGCCGAGGGCGACTGCCCCGGCTGAATGCCCGCCACATTCAACAACGCTCGCAGACCGGGATTCGGCGTCCGGTCGAGCCCCTGCAAACCGAAGTGCACCAGCACGCGATTCTCGCCGCGCAGCGGCACCACGTCGGCCACGGTGGCGATGGCTGCCAGTTTCATTAAAGAATCGAGCACCCGCCGCCGGCGCGTCTCGTCCATCGGCACCGCGCTTAGCAAACCCTCGGCCAGCTTGAACGCCACCCCGGCGCCGCAGAGATTCTTGTTGGGATAGCCGCAACCCGGCTGATTCGGATTCACCACGGCGAAGGCTTGCGGCACTTCCGCCTCCGGCAGATGATGGTCGGTCACGATGACGTCGATCCCCAACGTCCGCGCATGCTCCACCACCGCGCCCGCGCGAATCCCGGTATCCACGCTCACCACCAGATTCACGCCCTGGGCCGCGGCCTCGGTGATCACCTCCGGCCGCATGCCGTAGCCCTCGCGCATGCGATGCGGCACGTGAAACTCGCTGTTGCCGCCGGCCAACTCAATCGCTTTGGTTAACAGCGCGATCGACATCGTGCCATCGACGTCGTAGTCGCCATAGAGCAGAATCTTCTCGCGGCTCTGAATCGCGCGCACCAGCCGCCCCACGGCTCGTTCCAGCCCCAGGAGTCCAGTTCCCGCATGCAATTGCGTCAGACTGGGCTGAAGAAACGCCTGCGCCTCAGCGGGGTCGGCGTAGCCTCGGCGCACCAGCACCTGCGCCACCGCTTCAGTGAGTCCCAACTCCCGCCGCAGGCGACCGACGGCCTCCGCATCGGGCGGTTGCCAAAGCCACAGCGCCGGCCGCCGAACCGGCGACGCAATTGCTACGGGTGAGGTCAAAGCCTAGTTCCGCGAGTAGAAGCCGCCGTAGTCGGTCCCGTTTTCAAGTCCCGGTTCGGACCCGGCCGCCATTACATCGTCCATCAGGTCCATGGCTTCGTCGAACCAATCCGTGTGCAGTTCGAAAAGATAGGTGCGTCCTTCGTGATCGAACGACAGTTCGATCGAACAGGTGAAGCCGGCGTAGATGCGCAGCTCTTTCAGCCGCGATTCGTACTCACGCCGTTCCTCGCGCGGAATCGCGCTTTCTTCCAACTGATCCAGCGTTTCTTCGATCATGTCCTCGCGGAAACGCCGAAACGCGAACACGATCAGCTTGACCCCGATCTGCTGCGCCACCGACAGGAACTGCTGGTAATCCGGTAGATTTTCCACATCCCAATGGATCACTTCCAGATCATCGTCCAGCACGCGGGTCGCGCCATGAAAGGCCACGAAGCCATGCTTCGGGAGATACTCTTCGATTTCGAGTTTCAGAGTTTCGAGGTCGGATTTCATTCGTCGTTCGATTTCCGCGGACCTGCCGCCGGCCGATCAGTCATCACCAGGATGTCATATTGCGCGCCGAGATCGCGGGCGGACGGCGTCACAATCGTGCGCGGCCCGATGTAAATCTTCTCCTGTTTCCTCATCGCTTGGCGAATGTCATCTTCGCAGACAAATGGCGCGATGTCGATGGGCTTCGCCGCCGGTTCCGGCCGCGCGCAACTCGGGGCAACCGCCGTCGCCGCCGGCTCCGACGCCACTACCGAAGCAGGAGCCGGAGCCGCGGCCTTCCGCGCCAGGAATCGGTCCACCACCGCCGCCGCCACGGACTCGCCCGTTGCCTCGTTCCGCACCGCCACGCCCCGCGCCGCCACATAACGCTCCACCGCGCTCAATAACTGATTCCGATGCACCTTCGCCGCCATCGTCGTTGACGATGATAACGTGCCCGGCTCGCGGACCAAAGCCGCCACGCGCTTCACGTGCACCAGATGCATCGGTCCGACGTTGTCGCCCGTCGCATTGCCGGCGATCGCCCCGCAGCCCAAGGTCATCGCGGGTTGCAGATTCGTCGTGATTCCCACACTCCCCTGCGGCGACGGCGTATTCACCAGCACGCGAAACGCCGGCATCCGCAAGCCATACTCGCGAATCCGCTCTTCATCGCGCGCATGAATCACGCACGTATGTCCCAGTCCGCCGAGCCGCAAAATCGCCTCGCACGCGTCGAGCCCCGCCTGGAAGCTCTCCACAAAGTGCAGCGCCAGCACTGGCGAGAGTTTCTCCGCCGAAAGCGGATGCTGCTTGCCGATACCCGGAATCTCGGCCACCAGAATCGTCGTGTCCGCCGGCACTTCGAAGCCGGCCATCCGCGCGATCTTCGGTGCCGCCTGCCCCACGCACTCGGGATTCACGCCCAGCTTCGGCGTCAGCACTGTCCGCGCCACCCGGGCCCCTTGGTCCTCGTCGCACAGAAACGCCTTCTGCTTACGCAGCTCCGCCAGAATGCCCTCGCGCAGGCGACGCTCTGCCACCAGCGTCTGTTCGCTCGAACACAGCGTGCCGTAGTCGAAACTCTTGCCTTGCACCACCCGGCGCACAGCTTCCGCCAGATCGGCCGACGTATCCACCAGCACCGGCACATTGCCCGGCCCCACGCCGAACGCGGGCTTGCCGCTGGAATAAGCCGCCTTTACCATCGCGGATCCGCCCGTCGCCAGGATCACGGCCGTCTTCTCATGCCGCATCAACGCGTTCGTTGCCTCAATCGTCGCCAGGTTCAGGCACTGAATCAAGCCTTCGGGCGCCCCCGCGCGAACAGCCGCTTCGGCTAATACCTGCGCCGTCGCACACGTACAGTTCTTAGCTCGCGGATGCGGGCTGATCACGATCGCATTGCCGCCCTTCACGGCGATAATCGACTTGTAGATCGCCGTCGACGTGGGGTTCGTCGTCGGAAGAATCGCCGCCACGACGCCCACTGGCACACCGATCTCGTACCGCTTCTCTTCCGGGATCTCCCGGATGACGCCCACGGTCTTTAGTCCGCGAATCGTCTTGGGCAGCAAGTCTGCCGCCAGCATGTTTTTGGCCGTTTTGTCACGAGCATTGCCGTAGCTGGTCTCCGCCACGGCCATCTCGGCTAGCGCCGCGCTCTGCTCGCGCGCCGCCGCCGCCATCGCTTCCACAATGGCATCCACTTGATCCTGAGAGAGTTGACGCATCCGCTGGGCTGCTTGCCAAGCGGCTTCGACCTTCGTGCGGACCTCTTGGATCGAGAGAAGGTCTTGATCCTGCAGCATGGAATTCTAAAGCGAACCTAGCCGAGCGACTTTTCGCCTTTCTTTCCACCAGGCAGAATCTTCGCCACGTCGTCATGCGGATTCGGAATCACATGCACCGCCACCAATTCGCCCACCCGCCGCGCCGCCGCCGCGCCCGCATCGGTCGCCGCTTTCACCGCGCCCACGTCGCCACGCACCGTCACGGTGACAAATCCAGCGCCAATAAATTCTTTGCCGGTCAAAACGACGTTCGCCGTCTTCACCATCGCATCCGCCGCTTCAATCGCGCCGATGAGACCCTTGGTCTCCACCATGCCCAGTGCTTCCATGCTGACTAAGCTAACACACGGGGCGTTTCTCCTCCACGCTAGAATCAAGCGAATGGCCATCGACTGGTCCCCCCTCTGGCTCAGCCTCCGCGTCAATTTCGCGGCAAGGAGATCCTGGACTCCTTGGTCACGCTGCCGCTCGTCCTTCCGCCCACCGTCCTCGGCTATTACCTGCTCATCGTGCTCGGACGCGAAAGCGCCCTCGGCAGGTTCTACGAAGCCGTCACCGGCGGCCCCTTAGTGTTCACTTGGCAGGCTGCCGTCGTGGCCGCCTTCGTCCATTCGGCGCCGCTACTGGTGAAGTCCGCGCGCGCTGCGCTCGAAAGTCTGAACCCTACCTACCAATGGGCAGCGCGAAACCTCGGCGCGAACGAATGGCGCGTTTTTTGGCACGTCACCTTACCGCTCGCCCGTCGCCCCATCGCCGCTGCCGCTGCGTTGGCCTTCGCCCGCGCCATGGGCGACTTCGGCGTCACCATCATGATTGCCGGCAACATCCCCGGCCGCACCCAAACCGTCGCCACCGCCATCTACGACGCCGTCGAAAGCGGACAAGGCGAACTCGCCCGCCTCCTGGTGATTGCCGTATCGCTCACTGCCGTCCTTCTGCTCAGCATCGCCAATCGACTGAACCATCAAGCCGCATGATCGACGCCACGCTGAAAAAGCGTTTCCGCGGTCAACCCGGCTCTGCCGCCTTCGACCTCGACATTACCCTCACCGCCGGCGACGGCATCACCGCCCTGTTCGGACCCTCCGGCGCCGGCAAGACGCTCACCCTCGACCTCATCGCCGGCTTCGTCTCCCCCGACGAGGGGCATCTCGAACTCGAGCGCGAAGTGCTCTATGACCACGCCACGCGCGTCAACCTTCCCGCTCGTTCCCGGCGCACCGGTTACGTCTTTCAGAACTACGCTCTTTTCCCTCACCTCACTCTGCGCGAGAATCTGCAATTCGCGGCGCGCCAGCGCCCCGGCGGCCCTGCCATCGACGGTCTGCTCGAACGCTTCCGGCTCAGCGACGTCGCCGCGCGACGGCCGCATCAACTCTCCGGCGGCCAACAGCAGCGCGGCTCCATTGCCCGCGCCTTGGTCGGACAACCCCGTCTGCTGCTGCTCGACGAGCCCACCCGCGGCCTCGACGCGCCGCTGCGGCAGGAATTCTATAGCCTATTGAGCGAGATCCGCACACCAGTCCTCCTCGTCACTCACGACCTCGACGAATGCCATTCGCTCGCCACCCGCATGGTCGTCATGCGCGCCGGCCGCATTGAGCAAAGCGGCGCGCCCCACGAAGTCACCGCCTTACCGGCCAACGCCGAGGTGGCCCGTTTGCTGGGGATCTACAACGTGCTGCCTACCGGCTGTATCCAGCACCGCCATGTGCAGGCTCGACCGTTGGCGGGTCCGCTCCGGGCCGGCGAAACCGCCGCCCACCTCGAACACGTCTATCATCGGCCGCATGGCATTGTCGCCGCCTTCAGCGGCGGGATCCTTGTAGAGATGCCCGCGCTCGAATCGCCGTCCAAAAGCTGGGCGCTGTCCTACCCCGCCGAACATTGGCGCGCTTTCGACTAACGCGCCAATTCTTCGCGATGCCGCCGCGTCGCCTTTTCTACCTGCTCGGCGGACTGATACGGCAAGTACGCCGCCCGCATCACCCAGCGATAAATCTTATTGACCTCGTACGGCTCTTGCGTGAACTGAAAATCCCACGCCGGATTTCCCTTACCGCCACCCGACGGAGACTGCGTGAATCGCACCAGATCTCCGGGCCGAAACATCTGCACGAACGCCATGCCATGGCTCACCCCGAAGTACCACGGATGAATAAAGCGATGCTTCGACAGGTTGTGAACCAACGTCAACGGGTAAGGCGTGTCATGCAGAAACTGACGATTGTCGTTAAAGCCCGGATGCGTCGCCAGCGTCCCGTGCTCCGGAGATGTCGCTTCAATCCAGCCGGCAGGCCCGCGGAAATGAATCGCCCCGGATTCCGGCTGATGAATGTAGCTTGCCCAAAATAGGTTGATGTAACGGTTGCGGAAACTGGCCTGCCGCGCCACCGCCTCAATCGTCACCTGGATGGTTCCATCGCCCAAGAGTTCGTAGCGCTGACAGCTTTCGAGACCATGCACGAAGCTTGACTTCTGATAAAGCTCCACCGCATGCGGTCCCAACACCCGGAGCTCCATCGGCGAATTGCGCGGCTCGAATTGCGCTTGCCGATCCGCCGGAATCGTCCCGTCCAGAATGTGCTCGAAATTCAGCCCCGCGTATTGCGGCACAAAGAGGCTTTCGGCTCTTTGGCGATGCTTCAGTGAGGCAATGCCGCTGTAGCCCGCGCGGTGGTCGGGCAGCACGGCGTCCTTCACGGCCGAGTTGTCCACCACCACCATTTCGATCGGCCCCCGCTTGAGCACCGCATAATGCAGAGTCGGAACCTGAAAGGCTTGTGAGGGATTCGAGAGAGTCGTTCCGGGCGCTTGGCCGAAAGCAAACAGACTGCACAGAAGCAAGAGGAAGTAACGCACGCTCCCCCAAGTGTACAAAGCCGAAAAGGGGCCGAAATTCGGCCCCTTCTCTCTGCCAGGAGTGGTCATAGCAGATCGCTGCTGGCTGAACGTCGTCTTTACGACGTCCGATCGGTCAACGGTGGACTTTCGATCATCTTCGTTCGTCCTCCTGCCTATAAGATGCGTCTCCTCGCTACGCAGTTACGATTTCGGCCCGAGTTTACACTTCATTCCGCCGCTGCTTGTTGAAACGCCATCCGTACCGGCGAAGCGTCCCCATTGGTAAAGTTCGAGCGCTGCACCATCAGAATATAGGCGGCGCCTTTCTTCGGGTCGATCCAGGCTTGCGTTCCATACGCGCCCCCGTGCCCGTGCGTCCCCTCGCCTAACATCGCCGTCACCCCTTGCGGCTTCCGCACCACGCACCAGGTGATCCCCCAACCATTCCCCGGCGTAAACCCGGTGACCAGTTCGCCCGACTGTACCGACGTCATCAGCCGCACCGACTCCGGCTTCAGATACCGCCGACCATTCAGCGTCCCCCCATTCAGAATCATCCGCGCAAACCGCGCATAGTCGCCCGCCGTGGAAAACAAGCCGCCGTTCGCCGCCGGGTACCGATCCCGGTCCGTCGGCGCCATGCCGTTCAGCAATCCGATCGCCGCCGCCGTAAACCGCCCATCGGACTCCCGTCGAACTGGCGTCGCCAGGCGCGCCATCTGCTTCGGCTGCAGGTAAAACGTCGTATCCTTCATTCCCAACGGCCGGAACAGCCGCGCCTCCAGAAACTTCTCGTACGGCTGACCGGACACCACCTCGATGATCCGTCCCAGTGTGTTGATGCCGCTCTGGCAGTATTGCCACTTGCTTCCTGGCTCAAACTGCATGGGCTTGCTCAAGTACGCCGGAATCAGATCCGCGAGCTTCTTCGCCGTGCGGCTCTCAGCTTGCGTGGCCTCCCCCAGACCCGACGTATGCGTCGCCAGTTGTTTCAACGTCAGGTTCGCCGCCTGGCCGGACGGCGTCTTCAAATTGGCGAACTCCGGCAGATATTTGCTCACCAGATCGTCCACCTGCAGCTTGCCTTCTTCCTGCAGCATCATGATCGCGGTTCCGGTGACGGGCTTGGTCATCGAAGCAATCCAGAAAATCGAATCGTTGCGCAACGGCTTCGCCCCCGCCGGACCAGCCTGACCGATTGCCCGCAGGTGCGTCATCCGCGCCCTCGTCACCACCGCCGTCACCGCTCCGGGCACCTCCTTCGCTGCGATCATCTCCTCCATCTTTTTCGCTACGCGCTGATCCAGCGTCTCGGCCGCCAGCACCGCCGCCAAACTCCAACAGAGAGCAAGTTTCATGAGCGCTAGTGTATCCTCAGGTTCAATGCGCACTCCCCTGGCCGCACTCGTTTTCGCCTCTCTGCTATCCGGTTATGAAGAGCCGGCCTTTCGCTCGGTGGCCGCCCCCCAGTCTTCCGGCCCGATCATTGTCGATACGGACGCCGGCACCGATGACTACATGGCCATCGCCTACCTGCTCGCCCGCCCGGACGTCAAGCTTGAAGCGATCGTCACCGTGAACGGCATCGGCCATGTGGACGCCGCCGCCAGGAATCTCCTCCGCCTCGTCCAGCTCAGCGGCAAAAAGGTCCCCGTCTACCTCGGACGCTCCACGCCGCTCTCCGGCTCCCGCGAGTTCCCCGCCCCCTGGCGCAAATCCGCCGACGACTTGCCCGGCGTGCGCCTGCCCGCCCTCACCACCCGGCCCGAGTCCGAAAACGCCCTGAGCTTCTACCAGCGCCGCCTGCGCCAGCCCGCCCGCATCCTGGCTCTCGGGCCCCTCACCAACCTTGCCGAGGTCCTCCAGAAGGCTCCGGCTCTCGCCGCCAATTTTCGCGAGCTCACCATCATGGGCGGCGCCGTTCGCGTCCCCGGCAATCTCCGCGACGGCAGCGACTTCCGCGGCGGCAATCACCTCGCCGAATGGAACATCTTCCTCGATCCCCAGGCCGCGGACCTCGTCTTCACCCAAGTCCGTGGCTTTCGCCTCGTTTCGCTCGATGCCACCAATCGTATCCCTATCCGTCTTGACTACTCCCGACAGTTCGCCGAAGGCGCCACCACTCCCCTCGGTCGCTTCCTGGCCGAGTTGCTCAAGCAGGAAGAGCCGCTCATCCAGGACCGCACCTACTACGCCTGGGATCCCCTTGCCGCCGTCGCCATGACGGATGGCGTCGTCGCCTGGTCGCCCATTCAGCTCAGCGTCGTCCGTCAAGGGCCGCAGGAAGGCCGCACGCTCGAGACGTGGAAAGGCCGCCCCAACGCTTCGTTCTCCAGCGGTGCCGATGCGCCCGCCTTCTACGCCGCCTTTTACAATGCCTTTGCTCCGCAGGCCAATCAGAAGATCTACGACCTGCTGATTCAATCCGGCACCGTCATCGACCCCAAGAACGGCCTCAACCGCGTGGTCGACGTCGCCATCAGGAACGGCCGCATTGCCGCCGTCGCCCCCCACATCCCTTCTCTGCGCGCCACCCAAACGGTGAACGCCCAGGGTCTCTATGTCACCCCCGGCCTCATCGACATTCACGTCCACGTCTTCGCCAGCACTGGTAAAGCTGGCGTCTATAACGGCGATAACAGCGTCTGGCCCGACGGCCACACCCTGCGCTCGGGCGTCACGACCGTCGTCGATTGCGGCAGTTCCGGCGCCCTCGAGTTCGCTCAGTTCAAGCAGCACATCATTGATCGTTCCAAGACCCGTGTCCTCGCCTGGCTCAGCATCGTCAAAGCCGGCATGACCCATGAGCTCGAACAGGATACGACTCTGATGGATACCGCCGCTGCCGTACAAACCGCCAGGAAATATCCCAAGGACATCGTCGGTTTCAAGACCGCCCACTTCGAAGGCCCCGCGTGGACGCCCGTCGATCGCGCCCTGGCCGCCGGTCAGCAAGCCGGCCTCCCCGTCATCGTCGACTTCGGCCTCTTCCGTCCCGAGCGACCCTTCAGCGAGCTCGTCACCAAGAAGCTCCGCCGCGGCGACATCTACACCCACATGTATCTGGACCGCGTACCGATGTTTGACGACCAGGGCAAAGTGCAGCCCTTCTTCGCCGAAGCCCGCCAACGCGGCGTCCGCTTCGACGTCGGCCATGGCGGCGGCAGCTTCGTCTGGAAGCACGCCGTCCCCGCCACGCAGCAGGGCCTCTGGCCGGACTCGATCTCCACCGACCTCCACATCAACTCCATGGTCGGCGGCATGCGCGACATGCTCAACGTCATGTCCAAGTTCCTCGCCTTAGGCATGCCCCTCGAAGACGTCATCGCCAAATCCACCTGGGCCCCCGCCCAGCAGATCCGCCGCGAAGAACTCGGCCACCTCTCCGTCGGCGCCCCCGCCGACCTCGCCATCCTTAGCGTTCAGAAAGGAAAATTTGGCTTCGTCGACGTCGACAACCTTCGCCGCGATGGCGACCGGAAACTCCAGGGCGAACTCACCATCCGCGACGGCCGCATCGTCTGGGACCTCAACGGACTAAGTACGCCGCTCTGGAATCAGCCCTAAACTCAAGCTTTCGCCCGAGTGGTCGATAAGGCCACGTAATGAGCTGTTGCAGGCTGCTCGCATTGTTCGTTCTGGTGTTGTCTGCCGATCGACTGGCGGCAGAGCAGTACCCCTTCCGGGTGTACGACCAGGCCCACGG
>JBGAHE010000118.1:0-22043 GCA_044226365.1 Bryobacteraceae bacterium | reverse complement strand
CCGCCGTAGGTGGGGTAACACGTGATACCGATGCGCACGTGCTCATAATGGCAGAGTGCTGTTGATCGTGGTGGCCCACTATGACGACGAAGTGATTGCCGCGAGCGCGCGACTGGGCCCGCGCTGCCGCATCCTTCATGTGACGGACTCCGGTCCGCGCAATCCCAAGTACTTTACGCGAGCCGGTTTCGCCAATCGCGAGGACTATGCGGCGCATCGCCGCGCCGAAATGTTGCGCGCCGTGGCCCTGGCCGGCGTGACGCCCGAGCAATGCGACGTGCTGCCGGTGGCCGATCAGGAGGCCGTGCAGAACCTGCCGCTGCTGGCCGAAGAGATCCGCCGACGCATGGACGGCGTGCGCGCCGTGGTCACCCATGCCTACGAGGGCGGCCATCCGGATCATGATGCCTGCGCTCTGGCTTGCCAGGTGGCCGTGACCGGCGCCCGGCGTGAGGAGACGCCCTTCTACCACGCAGCCAACGGACATCTCGAAGCCGGCCACTTCATTCATGATTCGCTTCCTCTGCGCATCATGGCGCTCACGCCCGAGGAGCAGGCCCGCAAAGCGAAGATGTTCGCCGAGTTCGCCTCGCAGGGGCACGTCTTTGAGCGCTTTCCGCTCGACCGCGAAACCTGGCGCTTAGCCCCCGACTACGACTTCCTCCAGCCGCCCCATCCGGGCACGCTCTATTACGAAACCCGCGACCTCGGCTGGACCTACGCCCGCTGGCGCGAGGAGGCCCACCGGTTCCTCCAGGACTGCTAGACTACGGGCGTATGCGAATCACCAGAACGACCTTTGCTTGGCTCGCCTTGTCCGCCGCCACCCTCCTGGCCGCCGATAAGCCGAACTTCTCCGGCACCTGGGAAATGAACGAGGCCCACCGGTTCCTCCAGGACTGCTAGACTACGGGCGTATGCGAATCACCAGAACGACCTTTGCTTGGCTCGCCTTGTCCGCCGCCACCCTCCTGGCCGCCGATAAGCCGAACTTCTCCGGCACCTGGGAAATGAACAAGGGCGCCAGCGACTTCGGGCAGATGATGCCCGCCATGATTCCCGACAAAGTGACGCAGAAGATCACCCAGAAGGGCGAAGCCGAGATGCGGGTGGAATCCACCTCCGTGGGCTCGCGCGGCACGGCCAGCACCGACATGAAGTACAAGCTCGACGGCAGCGAGAGCACCAACAAGACGCAGATGGGCGAAGTAAAAAGCGTCGCCAAATGGGACGGCTCTCAGATCGCGGTCACGTCGAAGCGCGAAGTGCAGGGCATGTCGATCGGGCTCGCCGAAAAGTGGGAAGTTTCCGCGGACGGCAAGACCATGACTGTGCGCCGCACCATGACCGGTACGCCGATGGGCGACATCGTCACCAAGACCGTTTTCGACAAGCAGTAGTTACGTCATTTTGCGTTTGCGCAGTTCGTCCACGCTCACCGCGAGGATGATCACCGCGCCGATCGTCGCTTGCTGCACGAACGGCTGAATGCCCAGCAGGTCACAGCCGTTCGAGAGCAGACCCATGATGAAGGCGCCGATCAACGTACCCACCACCGTGCCTTCGCCGCCGCGCAAGCTGCCCCCACCGATCACCACGGCGGCAATCGCCGGCAATTCGTAGCCTTGGCCGGCCGTTGGCTGGCCCGTCATCAGGCGCGAGCTCTCAATCATGCCCGAAAGGCCGGTGAGCATGCCGCAGATGCCGTAGATCACCGTGGTGTGGAAGCGCACTGGGATGCCGGCATAGAATGCCGCGTCCGGATTGCTGCCGATCGCGAAGGCGTAGCGGCCCAGCTTGGTGTGCTCCAGGATCACATGCACCACCAGCGCGATGGCGATCAGCAGGATCAGCACGAAGGGTACGCCCGCCACCGAGCCTTCGCCCAGGAACGAAAACTCTTTGGGGACATTCTGCACCGGCATGCCGTTCGTGAGGATGAGCGCCAGGCCGCGAATGATGAGGAGCGTACCCAGCGTGACGATGAACGGGCTGATGCGCAGCCGCGTGGTAAGTACGCCGTTCAGCAGGCCCGCGGCGCAACCGGTGAAGATGCCCACCAGAATGCCGACGCCGACGGGGAGGCCCGAAGTCATCGCCATCGTTCCCAGGCAGCCGGCCAGCGCGAGGATGGAGCCCACCGAAAGGTCAATGCCGCCGGTGATGATCACCATCGTCATCCCGAGGGCCATGATATTGATCACCGCCGTTTGGCGCACCACACTCGAAAGATTGGTGGGGGTGAAAAAGTTGGGCGTCGCAATGATGAGGCCCACGAACAGGGTGATCAGGGTAAGAAACGGCAGTAAACGCTGCCAAACCGAACTTCGCATTAGTGCACACTCTCTTTGAACGCTGCCAGGTGCATAATGTCTTCCTGGCTGCAACCGCCGGCCAATTCGCCGGTGAACTGCCCTTGCCGCATCACCAGGATGCGGTCCGCCACTTGAATGAGCTCCGGCAGTTCCGAACTCACCATGATAATCGCTGCGCCTTGCCGCGCCAGATCCTCCATCACGGCGAAGACCTCGGCCTTGGCCCCCACGTCGATGCCGCGCGTGGGCTCATCGAACAGGAAGATGCTGGCTTCGCGAGCCAGCCACTTGGCGATGGCGATCTTCTGCTGATTGCCGCCCGAGAGGCGGCCCACCAGTTGCTTCGGACCGGCGGCTTTCACGCGCAGCCGTTCCATGAACTTCGACTCGACGGCGCGTTCCGCCGTCTGGCGCAGCATCCCGAACTGGCTGACCCGGTCCAGGCTCGCCATCGTAATGTTCTTGCCGATCGGCAGGCCCAGCGCGAGGCCGGTCTTCTGGCGATCTTCGGTGATGTAGGCCAAGCCCGCCGCGACGGCTTCGCGCGGCGAACGGATCCGGCGCGCCGTGCCGTCCACTTCGATCGTGCCGCTATCGATCGGGTCAATGCCGAAGATGGCGCGGCAGAGCTCCGTCCGTCCGGCGCCGATCAGTCCGCCAATGCCGAGGATCTCGCCCGCGTGCACCTCAAGGTTCAGGTTCTTCAAGAGCGGCGCGCGGCTCAAGCCCTGCACTCGCAGGCGCACCCGGCCGCGTTCCACGCGCTCCCGCTGATACACGGCGCTCACTTCCCGGCCCACCATGTGTTTGATGAGCTGATCCATGGTCAAATCGGCCAGCGCACTCGTGTGCACCGTTTGGCCGTCTCTGAGTACGGTGACGTGGTCGCCAATCGTCCGGAGTTCCTCCAGCCGATGCGTAATATAAATGACGCCCACGCCGCGCGTCTTCAGTTGCGCGACGATCCGGAAGACCTCATGCGTTTCGCTTTCGGAGAGGGAAGAGGTCGGCTCGTCGAAAATCAGCAGACTCGACCCATGACGGATCGCGCGGCAGATCTCCACCAACTGCTTGCCCGCCGGGCTCAGATTGCCCACCTTGGCGTCCGCCGTCAGCGGAAACTTGTACTGCTCAATTAAGTGCTTGGCTTCCCGCAGTAGCCGGCCCCGCGGCACCATGCCGAACTTCGCTTCCTCCCGGCCCAGGAAGATATTTTCGGCCACCGTCAGATGCGGCGCCAGCAAACTCTCCTGGTGCACCATCGAGATGCCGGCCTCCGCCGCGTCCTTCGGACTGCGGAACGTCGCCGGCTGTCCTCGCCACAGGAACTTGCCCTCGTCGGCCGATTGCATGCCGGCCACGATCTTCATCAATGTCGATTTGCCCGCCCCGTTTTCGCCCATCAGCAGGTGGACTTCGCCGGCGCGTACGTTCAGTGAGCCTTGGCGGAGCGCGGTGACGCCGCCGAAGCGCTTCTGAATCCCTTCAAGTTGCAAAAGCATACGAAGCAACGAGTTTATCAGCCGCTAGACGGGCTCGCCGTGGATCTCCAAATCGTCGGGGCCGCCAGGCTCGATCGGCGGCTCCGGCAGGCGTCCCCGCAGGTCCGCCCAGAACCAGGCCACGGCCGTGATCAGCGCCATGGCGCCGGCCCAGAACCCGATGGTCCGCGGGCTAAGGGTCAGCGAAGCGATTCCCGCCACCATCATCGAGACCATCATCATCGACCACACCACCGTCTCGATCGCCGAAAAGACCCGGCCGCGGAACTCGTCGCGCACGTGCCGCAGCACCTGCGCATTGTTCAAAATGCTGGACATCGCCGAGCAGGCGCGCGAAAGCGCAATGAAGAAGAGCGCCATCCAGAAGGTGGTCATCTGGGAGAACGCCATGTAGAAGACGCCATGGCCGACGAAACAGGCGGCCACCACCTTCTTATAGCTCCGGAAATTCAGCCACGTGCCGAGCCAGTGGGCGAAGACGCCGCCGAACACCAGGCCGATGGCCGCCGATCCCCATAACACGCCAATGCCCGTGGCCCCCCGATTGAACACGCGCTCCCCGAACAGGCTGAAGAGAATCTGCGCCGCGCCGCCGCCCACCGCCCAGCCCATGCCCGTCAGCAGGATCGCCAGAATCAGCGGCTGACTGCGGATATAGCGCAAGCCGGCCTTATAGTCAGCCCAGGGATGCGGACGGTCCGCTTCGGCGCGCACGGCGCGAAAGTGGCCCAGCGGCGAACGCAGATGCGAGATGCACCACGCGGAGAAGAGAAACGAGCTGGCGTTCAGCAGAAACGCCACCGTATAGCCAAAGCCGTCTACACTCAACCCGCCGAGAAACGCGCCGATCGCCGTGTTCAGCCACTGCGTGGTCAGCGTCACGGAGTTCGCCGTGTGCAGTTCCTCTTTGCTGGCAATGGTCGGCAGGATGGCGGCGCGGCCGCTGGTGAAGAACGGCGAGGCAAACATCAGGCAGGCGCTCAGCAGATAGAGCAGGACGGGGCTGCTTTGCCCCTCGCAGAAGATAAACAGCAGACCGACCACCGCGCGCACCAAGTCGCTGGCGATCATGACGCGCTTGCGGTCCCAACGGTCCAGCAGCACGCCCGAAAGCGGCCCCGCTACCAGCATCGGCAGCCCGCGCGCCACCAGCGCCGTCGCCAGCACGAGGCCAGGGTCTCCGAAATGCATCGCGAGGCTAAAGACGGCCAGGTTGTTGAAGTGGTCGCCCACTTCGCTCACGATCTGGCCCATCCAGGTGTAGCGATAGTTGCGATTGTTCTGGAGAAGTTGGGCGAAGCCGCTCAACGCGCGCGCTCCACCAGCATCACGCCCGCCAGCACCAACGCTGCCGACACCACCACCAGCGCGGTCAGGGCCTCGCCCAGGATCAGCCAACCCAGCAGAGACGCGAGAATCGGCTGCGCGTAACAGAAGGCCGCCACCCGCGACGCCTGCACCCAGCCGAGCGCGTAGTTATAGATCAGATAGGCGATCACTGACGAGAACGCCGCCATGTAGAATAGGCCCGCCCACACGCCCCAGGGCAGGGCAGCCCACGCCACGTCGCGTCCGGTGATCGCCACCACCGGAATCATCGCGAGCCCGCTGCCCATGTAGGCCATGCTGGTCATCGTGAACGCCCCGATGCGCCGCGAAGGGGCTTTGCCAAATACGGAAAAGCAGGCAAACAGCAGGGTACTTGCGTAAACGAGAAGATCGCCGCCGAGCGAGGCGCCCGAGTGGCCGCTTTTCGCCAACTGCAACACCCCGACGCCCGTAAACGCCACCGCCAGACCACCCAGCTTCCCGATCGTCAGCCGCTCCTGCCCACGCATCGCCGCGATCAGCAGTACCTGCACCGGCCCCAACGCCGACACGATGGCGGCGTGCGCCACACTCGTCATGGCCAGCCCGATAACGAAGAAGGCCTGATTCAGCGCCACGCCGCAGAGCCCGAGGATCAGCATCAGCGGCAAGTCGGCCCGGGTCCAGCGGCCTTCGCCCTTGATCAGATAAACCGGAATGACGCAAACGCCCGCAATCACCGTCCGCAGCGCGGCCATCGTGATCAACGGCATTTGCTTGGCGACGGATTTGGCGACGATGAAGTTTAGCGCCCAGATCGACACCATCAGCGACAGCAAAAAGAAGAGCTTCGTGCGGCTGGGCCGCTCCAGATGCGCGTCGGTGGCTGGGGCTTCGAGGGTCACGGCACTCAACCGATCGTCTCCTCCCGCACCTGCACGCTCTTCAGGAAGTCGTGGTCGATCCGGTAGCCGAAACCCACCTCGTCGTTCACCGCGATGGTGCCGCGCGGCGAGACCTCCACCCACGGATCGATCACGTCCTGCTTCCAGTACCGCAGGCTGGCCGAAACGTCGCCCGGCAGCACGAAGTTCGGCAGCGTAGAGAGCGCGATGTTGTGCGCCCGTCCGATGCCGCTTTCAAGCATCCCGCCGCACCACACCGGAATCTTGTGCTGCTGGCAGACGTCGTGCACGCGTTTGGCTTCGCCAAACCCGCCCACGCGCCCCAGCTTGATGTTGATGATGCCGCAGGCCTTCATTTCGATCGCCTGGCGCGCGTGGTGCGCCGACCGGATGCATTCGTCAAGGCAGATGGGCGTCTTCAGGCGTGCCTGCAGCGGCACGTGGTCGATGATCTCGTCATGCGCCAGCGGCTGTTCGATCATCATCAGGTAGAACTCGTCGAGCGCCTGCAGACGGTCGGCATCGTCCAGCGTATAGGCCGAGTTGGCATCCGCCATCAGGGCGATCTGCGGGAACTCCCGGCGGACTTCGCGAATCACGTCGACGTCCCAGCCTGGCGCGATCTTCATCTTGATGCGCTGATAGCCCGCATGGACTTCCGTCTCAATCTTCTTGAGTAACTGCGGAACGGTGTCCTGAATGCCGATCGAGACGCCACAAGGAATCTCCCGCCGCGCTCCGCCGCCGATCGCCTTCCATAGGGGCTCGCCCTTCAGCCGCGCTTCCAGATCCCACACCGCAGCTTCCACGCCGCCCCGCGCCATGTTGTGGCCGCGGATGTGTGCGGTGCGCGCGTTGACGTCCTCAGCCGACCCCAGCTCATGGCCGATCAGCCGCGGGGCAACATAATTCTTGCCAATCAACCAGGCGGCATCCACCCATTCCTCGTTGTAAAACGGGTTCTCGCCGCAGGTCATCTCGCCCCAGCCGGAAACACCGTCCGCTTGCACTTCCACTAAGATGATTGAGCGCGAGTAAGTACGGCCAAAACTGGTCTGGAAGAAATGCACTAACGGCATTTCAATCTGGCGCAGAATGATACGGTCTAGTTTGATTCCCATGGTCCGAGTAAGTAAGTTCCTGTTTCCGGCGTAATTTCTACGCCGATCACCGCGAGGCCTTCGCGGAAGTAGCGCGAAAAGTTGGTGCCGGCTTCCGCCTGAATCGCGCGCGCGTGATCGGGGTCGCGCTGCTTGATCTCGGCGATGTCCGCCGGAATGACGATGCGCGCCTCCACCGGGCCGCGCGGATACTGGCCGCCGCCGGAGATGGTGCGGGCGCGCTCGCCGTCGATGTGCCATTCGGCGATGCAGCGATCGGTGGGCAGCCCGCCGTGCAGTGCGCTCGTCGTAGTACCGTATTGATTGAAAACGAAGCGGCGTACCACGGCGCCCAGCCGCTCCACGTTGAAGAAGGCGTTCTTGAGTTCGAGCGGGTCAAACGTCCACTCGATCAGGTCGAAGCCCCGCTCGAGGGCGTCTTCGCGCTGTGCCAGCTTGAGTTTACGGCCGAGTCCGTGGTTCCGATAGTCCTTCAGCACGCCCAGCATGTGGCTGTGCACGTATGCTTTGCCGCCCGGCTTTACGCCGGGAATCGCCAGCAGAAACGCCACCATCCTGGAGCCGTCGAATGCCCCGAAGACCTGCCCGCCGATCTTGGTGGCCACAACAAACAGGCGCACCGGCAGCAGGTCAATGTCCTCAAAGCCCCAAATCGTCTTTTGTAACTGGACGGCGGTGCGTAGGTCCGCCTGCTCGGTCAACGCTCGGATTTCAAGGCGAGTTTCGCTTCCTGCCACAGCATCTCCATCTCATCGAGATTCGAATTTTCGAACGGGCGGCCCATCTCGTTCAGCCTTCCCTCCACATATCCGAAGCGGCGCCGGAACTTCGCATTCGACTTCCGCAGCGCCTGCTCCGGATCCACCTTCAGAAACCGAGCCAGATTCACCAGCACAAACAGCATGTCGCCCAACTCGTCTTCCATCTCTCGCCGATCGCCGCCCCGCCGCGCTTCCTGCAACTCGGCGACTTCCTCCTGCAGCTTGTCGAACACCTGCCCGATGTCCGGCCAGTCAAAGCCCTTGGCCGCGGCCTTGCTCGAGATCTGCGCCGCTTCGGCCAGCGCCGGCTGCGAGCGGGAGACCCCATCCAGCACGCCCTGCGGAGCCTGACCCTTGCCCGCCTTCTCTTGCGCCTTGATCTGATCCCAATTCCGCTTTACCGCCTCGGCATCCTCGGCGACCACTTCGCCAAAGATGTGCGGATGCCGGCGGATCAGCTTCTGGTTAATGGCCTCCAGCGAATCGGCAATCGTGAAGTGACCCTCCTCGGCGGCCATCTGCGCGAAGAAGACCGGCTGCAGCATCAGGTCGCCCAGTTCTTCGGTCAACTCGGACCAGTCCCGCCGGTCAATGGCGTCCATCACCTCATAGGTCTCTTCGAGTAAATAGGTTTTAATCGTGTCGAAGGTCTGCTTGCGATCCCACGGACAGCCATCGGGAGCACGCAGACGCGCCATCAGCCGCACCAGTTCTTCGAACCGGTCGCCGGTGCTGGCGGCCGGCGATTCAGCCTTGCTCGGGAGGTCACTCATGGGTCGGAAAAAGTCGACGGAGGCGCGGAACTCTTAGAGTAACATCCGGGTTAAGCCGACTGAACAGACCGGCCGAAAAGTAGCAGGACGCTTCGAGCTGGCAACGACGGAGGGAAGGCATGCTGGGACTCGGATGTCGTAGTGTGATCGCCGTAGTATTGGCCGCGGAACTGAGTGTGGGCCAGGCGCCGCTATCGGAGGAGGCGCTGGCTCAAGCCAGCTGTGTCTACTACGGGCGTCAGCACGACCGCTTGGCGCTGGCCGGCGTCGTGGCCCGTGGCGGCCGCCTGCCACGCTCCGCGGCGGAACAGTTGACGGCGCAGGTCGCCGCGCGGCTGAGTGCTCCAGCAGCGGCAACGGCGCCCGTCGCCAGCGACCTCAGCCTCGTCGATCGGCACATCTTCCAAGCCCTCACCGACGCCGGAGTGAAGCCAGCCGGCCCTACCTCCGACGCCGAGTTCTGCCGTCGCGTCACGCTGGACCTCACCGGGCGCATCCCCACCGCCGACCGGCTTGTCCAGTTCCTCCAGGAATCGGCTGCCGACAAACGCGCCCGCTACGTCGATGAACTGCTCGCCCGTCCCGAGTTCTTCGACAAGTGGACGCAGTACTTCGGCGACCACTTCAAGAACAATTCCGAGAACTCGCAGATCCGCCGCTTCGCCCCGGGCGTCACCGCCTTCAACGACTTCATCCGCGCCTCGCTCACCGCGGCCAAGCCCTACGACCAATGGGTCCGCGAGATGATCACCGCCACCGGACCGAACAGCTACGAGAAGGGCGAGATCAACTTTCTGATCGGCGGAGTAGTGGCGGGTGGCGCTCCGGTGCAGGACATCTATGACCAGCAGACGGCCAACATCGCCAAGACCTTTCTCGGCATCGGCCACCTCGATTGTCTCCTCTGCCACAACGGGCGCGGCCATTTGGACCAGCTGAGCCTGTGGGGCAAGAACACCCTGCGCGCCCAAGCGTGGCAGCAGTCGGCCTACCTGGCGCGCACCAACCCCGAACGGACCCCCGTCACGCGAGGCGAACCGAATCCTTACTATTGGGGCATCTCGGAGAATACCGGCCGCTCGATTCGCGACTATCAACTCAACACCACCACGGGCAACCGGCCGGCGCGTGCTCCCGGAGTCAACCAGCCGGTTTCGGTTACGCCCCGCTACCTTTGGACGGACACCGCTCCCGAGCCGGGCGAAAACTACCGCGCCGCGCTGGCTCGCCAGCTCACCGCTGACCCGCAGTTCGCCCGCGCCACCGTGAACTACTTGTGGGCCTACTTCTTCGGCCGGGGGATCGTCGATCCACCGGATCAGTTCGACCCCGCCCGGCTCGACCCTGACCATCCGCCGCCCGCTCCGTGGATCTTGCAGCCCAGCCATCCCCAACTTCTCAACGAGCTCGCCGCGGAGTTCGTGAAAAACAAATTCGACCTGAAATGGTTGTTGCGCGCGATAGTCAACTCGCAGGCCTATCAGCTCAGTTCGCGCTACTCCGGCACCTGGAACCCTGACTGGGAAAAGCTCTTCGCGCGCCACAATGTCCGGCGGTTATGGGGCGAAGAGATTCACGATGCGGTCGCGCAGGCGTCGAACATCCTGCCCTCTTACGACATTCCAAACTACGGCACCTTCACTCAGGCGATGCGCTTTCCGGAACCGATCAATACGCCCGGCCGCCGCTATCAGAACGTCGTCAACCTGCTCGACGCCTTCTTGCGCGGCGACCGCGACACGGAGGAGCGCAAGCCTGAGGGCTCCATCGCCCAGGCACTCGCCATGATGAACGACCCCTTTCTCATGCAGCGCGTGCAATCCAATGGCCCGCCCAACAGTCTGTTAGTGCGCAACCTCTCGCTACCGAACGACCAATTGGTCACCAACCTCTTCCTGGCCGTCCTCTCTCGATATCCAACCGACACGGAGAAGGCTGCCGCGGTCGCGAACTTGAGCACCGCCAGCACCCGCAATGCCGAAGCAGAGAACCTGCTGTGGTCGCTCTTCAACAAGGTCGATTTCCTCTTCAACTACTAGGAATCCGGACATGACGAAAAAACAAGAGGCCTTTAATCGCTTTCTGGCGAAGTACCCGCACCGTCATCAATGGGGATTCAGCCGGCCCCACCTCGGCCGTCGCGAGTTTTTCCGTGCTGCTGGACTCGCCGGCTCCTACTTGATGCTCTCGCCTGAACGCGCCGTCGCTCAGGTGAAGGTGACCACCCAGAACGTCACGCCGGTCAATCAGGCGAAGAACGTCATCTTCATCCTGCTTACCGGCGCCCCCAGCCACGTCGATACTTTCGACCTGAAAGTCACCGCTGGCACCACGCCCACCAACTTCAATCCCACCACCGTCAACGGCGTCAACTGGCCGGCCGGCCTGCTTCCGAAGCTCGGAGCGCGCCTGGGTGACCTCGCCATCGTCCGTTCGATGCGAGCTTGGGCACTCGTTCACCTGCTCGCGCAGCAGTGGACTCAGATCGGTCGGAACCCCGCCGCCGCGCTCGGCGACATCGCGCCCAATATTGGCAGCATCGTCGCACTCGAACTCGAGAAGCAACGTACCGCCACCCAGATCTTTCCGTCCTTCATCGGCCTGAACGCCCAAGGCGCCGCGGGCCCCGGCTATCTGCCGGGCAGTTACGCGCCCTTCAAAGTCATCCCCACCACCACTGGTCTGCCCAACACCACCAACTCCGAGGGCGCCAATCGCGCCACGAATATGTATGCTCGCTTACGCTCGCTCGATGACACCCTGCGAGTGAACTCGCCGCTCGGCAAACCTGTCAGCGACTACGACGCGTACTACCAATCGGCTCGCAATCTGATGTACAACTCCGCCGTCGACACCGCCTTTAAGTTCAACTCGGCGGAGTCTGCCCGCTATGGTTCCTCGGGCTTCGGCAACGCTTGTCTCGTCGCCAAACAACTACTCGCCGCCAATCAGGGCACGCGCTTCATCCAGATCAACTACGGCAACTGGGACATGCACAATGACATCTACGACACCGGCGTCGGGCAGAACCTCTACACGCTCGGCAAGCCTCTGGACGACGGCTTGGCCACGCTGCTCGACGACCTGAAATCGTCCGGTTTGCTCCAAGAAACGCTGGTCGTCATGGTCGGCGAGTTCGGCCGCACCGTCGGTCGTCTCAACGCTTCCGGTGGACGTGACCACTACCTGCAGCAGTTCGCTGTCTTCGCCGGCGGCGGCGTGAAAGGCGGTCGCCTCATCGGCCAAACCAATCCGACCGGCTCTGACGTCACCGACTTTGGCTGGGCTCGTGATCGCTACGTTCGTCCCGAAGACATCGAAGCCACCATCTACTCGGCCCTGGGGATTAACTGGACGTCGATCCGCTACGATGACCCCTTCGGCCGCGGCTTCGAGTATGTGCCGTTTTCCGAAGACGATCTCTACGGCCCCATCAACGAGCTTTGGGCCTAGCCTGGACTGATTACGAATCATTAATCAATGATCCAAGCAAACGAGGAACGAGTTGTATAGAATAACCACCAGATAAAGACCGGACTCTGGGTAGGTCCGGAAGGGAAGGGGATCCATGAAGGTCATCCATTTGGTCTGTCTCACCGCTCTTACTCTGTCCAGTCTTGCTTATGGACAGGCGATTCAGGGCACACTCCTCGGTAACATCTCTGACTCGACCGGTGCCTCGGTCACCGGGGCGAAGGTTTCGGCCGTCGAGGCCAACACCGGCGCGGTTCGCGTCACGAACACCAACGAAAGTGGAAACTACGTTTTCCCCAACCTGACACCAGGAACTTATTCGGTTTCCGTCGAAATGGCGGGCTTCAAAAAGTCCACGCGTACCAACGTCGAGGTGCAGGTGAATACTTCGCCCCGCGTCGACTTAACCCTCGAGCCCGGCAACGTCACCGAAAGCGTCCAGGTGACCGCCGACGCTGCGATCCTGCAAACGGACCGTTCCGACACCGGCCGCCAAATTGACGCCGTCCAAGCTGTCAACCTACCGCTCGGCACCGGCCGTAATTACCAGAACCTGCTCAATCTCGTCCCCGGCACCACGCGCGCCTCCTACCAGCACTCGCAGTTCTTCAATGCCGCCAACACCCTGCAAACACAGGTGAACGGCAATATGCGGCAAGGCAACAACTACACCATCGAGGGCGTCGACAACAACCAGCGCACCGGCCTGTTGCAGGTGATGACCCCGCCGGTCGAGGCCATCCAGACTGTCGCCGTCTCCACCTCGAACTTCGACGCTGAACTCGGGCGTGCCTCGGGCGCCGTCACCAACGTCCAAATCAAGAGTGGCACCAACACACTCCACGGCGCCGCTTACGAGTTCCTCCGCAATAGCGAGTTCAACTCGCGTAACTTCTTCGATCCGTCGGTCGGCAAGCAGACTTACAATTACTTCGGCGGGAACATTGGCGGCAAGATCATCAAGAATAAGCTCTTCTTCTTTGGCGACTATCTTCGCGTGGCCGATCATCAGGCCAACACCAATCGCCTCACCATACCCACCATGGATTTGCGCAGCGGCAACCTCGGCCGTTCCACCAGCGTCATTTATGACCCCGCCACGGGCAATCCCGACGGCTCCGGCCGTCAGCCTTTCGCCGGCAACATCATTCCTACGGCGCGCATTAACCCAATCTCCACCAAGCTCCTCGCGCTTGTTCCTGCGCCGAATCTTCCCGGCGACACCAATAACTACTTCGCTCTCCTTCCGTTCTATAAGGATTCGCACTCGTTCGATTACAAAATGGACTGGAACATGTCCGACAACGATCGTCTCGCCGGCCGTTTCAGCTTTGCCCGCCCGGTAACCTATCAGGCTCCGGTCTTCGGTGCCGCTGGCGGACCCGCGCAGGGTGCATTTCAGGGCACGGGCGTTCAGAAGACCTACAGCGCCGGCTTGAACTATAACCGCATCGTCACCACCACCCTGGTCACCGAACTTCGCCTCGGCATCACCCACTACAACAACAAGGCGCAGAACACGGACTTTGGCACCAACGCCTCGGATCAGATTGGGATCCCCGGCGTCAACATTGACCAGTACTCGAGTGGCTTGGTCGGCATCAATCTGAACGGCGGTTATTCGAATCCCATCGTCGGCTACTCGCCCAGCTTGCCCTGGGTGCGTGCCGAGGCGAACGTCAACCTGGTGAATACCTGGGTGAAGAACCTCCGCAACCACACGATCAAATGGGGCGGCGACATCCGCCGCATCCGCGACGAGTTACTCCAGATGCAGACCTTCAGCCCCCGCGGCCTGTATAACTTTGCTGCTGGGCAGACGTCGATTCCTGGCGCCGCCACCACCTTCAACAACAACATCGGTAGCTTCTTGCTCGACCTGCCGAATCAGGCAGGCCGTGACCTGGCGACTTACTTCCCGGCCTACCGCGCCTGGCAGATGTTCTTCTTCGCCCAGGACACCTGGACGGTTACCCCCAAGCTCACCGCCACCATCGGCCTCCGCTACGAGCTCTATCCGCCCGCCAAACCGCGCTTGGCCGGTGGCTTCTCGAACTACAACTTCGACAACAACACACTGGAGATCGCGGGCATTGGCAACGTGCCCATGGATCTGGGCATCAAGTATCACAAGACCTTCTTCGCCCCCCGCATCGGCCTGGCTTATCGCCTCAACGAAAAAACCGTGATCCGCAGTGGCTTTGGCATCAGTTACACACCGTTCCCGGATAATAGCTACGCCTATAACTATCCGGTGCGCGCGAATAACGAGTTCAACCCCGCGGTGGCCAGCTTCGGACCTGCCGTTCTGCCGGACGGCCGCGCCGCCACGTTCCAGGCCGGCTTCCCGGCGCCCATTCAGGTGCCCATCCCGAACGATGGCATCATTCGCAACCCCTCGATCTCGCAGGCTTACTTTGCCGTCAACAAGGACTTCAAGAACCCCAGCGTCCAGAGCTGGAACTTCGCCGTCCAGCGCCAGTTACCTGCTAGCTTCGTCCTCGACCTCACTTACATCGGCAGCCACGGCGTCTCACAAGTCGTGAATTACAACTTGAATTCGGCGAACACCGTCGCCGCCATCGGGCAGGGCAATAATGGCCTGCCGCAGTTCGGCACCTTGCGACGCACCGCCGCCGTCAACCTACTGTTTGCCGGCTTCTCCACGAGCTATCACGGCCTGCAGATGAAACTGGACCGTCGCTTCGCCAACAGCCTTGGCGTCACCACTTCCTACACCTACGCCAAAGGCATGGGCTTCCAGACCGGCGACGATGGCGGCCCCCGCTGGTACATCAACTTCCGACGCAACTACGCGCGCAACGACTATGACCGCACGCACACCTTCGTCCAGAGCTACATCTATGACCTGCCGTTCGGCAAAGGCAAGAAATGGCTGAACAGCGGCGTCACCTCCACCGTGCTGGGTGGCTGGCGCCTGAACGGCATCCTCACTCTGATGACGGGAACGCCGATCACGGTCACCACCAGCGGCACCACCCTCAACGCGCCCGGCAACACCCAAACGGCGGATCAGATCGCCGACGTCACCTTCCCGAAAGGCATCAACACGATCGCCGCCGGCGGTGGCGAGTGGTTCAGCCGCTCCGCCTTCGCCGTGCCCAACGGCATCCGTTTCGGCAGTTCCGGTCGCAACATCTTCAACGGTCCTGGCTTCTTCAACCTGGATGCCTCGCTGTTCAAGATCTTCGCGCTCACCGAACGCGTGAAAATGGAACTGCGCGCGGAAGCCTTTTCGGTGACCAACACGCCGCAATTCAGCAACCCGAATTCGAACCTGGGCGACGCGAACTTCGGCTTCATCACCGGAGCCGGCGGCGCCCGCAATCTGCAACTCGGTCTGCGCTTCGACTTCTAAACGTTCGCAACGCTATCGCGCCACGACCACGGTCACCTGACCACTGGCCGTGGCGCGTAAACGTACGGACTCGGGCGTCAGCGCCACCGTCGCCGACTCCACCCGATCGATCTGGCCATCGAGCCGCAACTCGCCCGTCCAGTTGGTCCGCATCGATTCTTCGATCCGTTGCCGTTGCCGCGTCAGCAGATCCACCAGGTTCACCGTGGCCAGCGCCTCAAACTGCCGGCGGTAGAAATCCTGCCGCAGCCAATTCGCCAAACGCACCAGCAGACTGTCCGTCGCGAGCGTATAGCGCAGGTCGCTAAAGTGCAGCACGCCGTCGCGAATGACCGGTAGCCCACTCATTCCCACGCGACCCTTGAACGAGCCCTCCACCGTGGCGTCCAGCACCAGGCGATCGCCATTCGCCGCCACCGACGCGCTCACCACTCGCAGCTTCCGGTTGCCGGCCGTCTTGAACTCTTTGCCGGCCATCGCCTCCTGCAAACGCTCCTTCACCTCCGGCCACGGCACATCGAGATCCAACTCCATCCGAAACACGGGCAGTTCACCTGGCGGGGTCGGCACCAGCGGGGGCAGGGGAGTGAGCCGGGTAAGCGACTCCTTCGCCCCGCTCAACTGCGGTTGCCCCCAGAGGCGCAAGCCCGTCCGAATCTCGCCCCCTTCGAGGCGCGGCGTTTCCAAGCTCACCGCTTGTGGCTGCAACTTCAGCCACACTTGCTCGCCTAACGCAATCGGCTCATGCAGCCGCCCCCAAAGCGTCTTCGCAATCTGCCGCAGATCCGCGCGCACGGCAATCTGCCGGTCGAGTTCCACCGCCGCGCGTTCGAGACTCGATTGGAAGGCGTGACGCACCTGCGGCGTAATGTCCAGGCTCACCGTTTCCCCCAGCGCCTGCAACCGGCACGGCGCCTGCAACTCGAGCGTCGGACGACTGCGCGCCGTCACCGACCAGTCGCTGTGCAGTTCGAGCGACGTCTCGATGCGGAGCGCGGCGCCGGCTGGCGGCGCGCAAGACGTCACCGTTTTCCAGCCCATGCCGATCCGCGCCGGCGAGGTCCGTTCCAGGTTCGGCCGCCCGAGTTCCACCCGATAGCTCACCGGGAGTCGCATCTGGATCCGGTCGCCGGTTGTGCGCCACTCGATCGGCCGCCGCCGCAGCGAAAAGCGCGTCGCCACCGGCGCTTTCAACGGCTGGCCAAACGCAGTCTTTTCCACCACCTGCCATTCGGACTGATAGTCGCTCGGGATCCACGCCTCGGCCTCCCGCACAAAGCCGTCCAGCGGAATGCGCACCGGCAAAAAGACCGTCGAGGGCTCTGCTCCCCAGACGCTCTGCGCAACCGCGAGTGCTGACAAAATCAGCACCATGCCTGTGACCTTCACCCTTCCTGGATGATCGCACGAGGGCGTCGCGGTGGGCAGTGAGTCAGGTGAAACAACTGCGCGCTCCACTTCCCGGTAGCCGACCTTCCAAAAACAGTATGGCTTTGTGAGACACTCGGATAAGACCCTGAAAAATAAGCACAATTGACGCATCATGGATCGCTCTAAAAGTGGCCCTAAACGTGCTTGCCAAGTTAACAAGGGAGAAGTGTATCCACTCTCTGTTTGACCGATGAAAGAGCTGAAGTCACAGATCGCTAGCGCGCTGCTCGTCATCCTGACGCTCGCCGCGATGGCGGCGGCTGGCCTCAATTTCCGGCAGCAGCATTTGTACTTCACTCCCGAAGATGGCGTCGAATGGGTGGACCGGCTCGATAAGCATCCCCAAGCCCAGGCCGGCCCCGGACTCGTGGAAGCCCGTTACGTGGTGCCGAATAGTGCGGCGGATAAGGCCGGCATCCACGCCGGCGACATTCTGGAGCGCATCCAAACCGTCCCGATCGAGCGCGCCCAGGACGTTCCGCAAGTCCTCACCGGCATCGGCGCCTGGCAGAAGGTCGATTACTTCATTCTGCGCCGCGGCGTCGAAACCAAAGCCAAGATCGTGGTCGGCGAACGTCAGGTGTCCACCGGCGTCTACTACCAATACCTGGTTGGGGCGGCCTATCTCTGCATCGGTCTTTTCGTCTTCTTCCGCCGTGGCGGCGCTCCGCGCGGCCGACTCTTCTACGTCCTTTGCCTCGTCAGCTTCATCCTTTGCACGTTCCACTTCACTGGCAAGCTCAACCTCTTTGACCGCGTGATTTACTGGGGCAATGTCGCCGCCGGCTATCTCGCGCCGACTCTCTTCCTGCATTTCTGCCTCACGTTCCCGGAACCGGCCCATCGCTGGCGCGGCGCGCGGCGAGCCTTCTGGCTCTATCTGCCGGCCCTCGTCCTGATGGGCATTACCTTCGGTCTCGGCACGGGGATGATCGAAGTGGCCACGCCGCTCGCGCAATTGCGCTGGGCGCTGGACCGTTTCTGGATGGCCTTCCTGGTGCTGGTCTACCTGCTGGGCGCCGCCGTCGTCGCTTGGCGCCAACGTCACGTCGACGATTCCATCCTGCGCCAGCAGATGAAGTGGGTACGCAACGGCGCCGTGCTCGGCATTCTGCCGTTCGCCCTGTTCTACGCTCTGCCGTACTCGTGGGGGATCGTCCCCTCGCCCACGATGGAGCTCAGCATCTTCTCGCTGGCGCTAATTCCGCTCACCTGGGCTTACGCCATCGCCCGTTACCGCTTGATGGACGTCGACGTCATCTTCCAACAAGGCTACGTCTACACGCTCGCCACGGTCGCCGTGCTCGCCATCTTCTACGGCTTGGTCTATTCGGTAACGCGGCTGGGCAACATCGAGGAGCTGAGCCCATCCGGCTTCGGCATTCTGATCGTCATCGCGACTTTCGTCTTCCAGCCCATCCGGCAGTGGATCCAGGAAAACCTCGATCGCTACTTCTTCTATAAGGAGAGCTATAACTACCGCCGCACGCTGATCGAGTTCGCCCGCGAACTAAGCTCCGAAACCGACCTCGACCAGATGCTCTCGTCCACCGCCGAGCGCCTCCTGCGCACGCTTTCGATCCAGCATCTGGCCTTTTTCCTGGCCGACGAGGAAGGGAACTTCGAACTCGCCCATGTGGCTGGCAACCGGCCGAATCCGGTGCCCGAGTACCGCGACCTCGCCTTCCTCGACCCCAGTGGCAGCAAGCCCTATCTCTTCTTCGAGCGCACGCGGACCAACCTCGACATTCTTTTTCAGCACCTGCCCGCCGCCGTCCGCCAGACCATCGGCGACCTCGACCTGACCTATTACATGCCCTGCGCCGTGCGCGGGCGCACCATCGCTTACCTCGGCGTCTCCCGGACCATCGAAGGCGACTTCCTCACCTCCGACGACGTCGAACTGCTGGTCACGCTCTCCGGCTACGTCGGCATCGCCATCGAGAACGCCCGCCTCTACAATTCGCTGCAGCGGAAGGTCGACGAATACGAGCGCCTCAAGGACTTCAGCGAAAACATCGTCGAGTCGATCAACGTCGGCATCATGGCCGCTGACCTGGACGACCGCGTCGAAAGCTGGAACAACCAGATTGAGCGGCTCACCGGCATTCGTCGCGAGCGCGCCCTGGGACATCGCCTCTCTGAGTTGCTGCCCATCGAACTCGCCGATCGGCTCGCCGCCCTGCGTGGCGAAATGGGCATTCATCACATCGAGCGTTTCCGTTTGAAGCTGCCCAAGCCCTCGGCGCTTAACGGCACCCACGGCCGGCCCGCGGCCATGAACCAGACCAATGGCGGCGGCCTCGCCGTGGCCATCGCGCCCGTGCACCGCGAAGCGATTCTGAACATCGCCATCGCGCCCCTGGTCTCGAAGGACGGCCACCAGATCGGCCGCATCATTCTCTTTGACGACATCACCGACCGCTCGGAGCTCGAGCGTCAGTTGGTGCAAGCCGACAAGCTCAGTTCGATCGGCTTGCTCGCCGCCGGCGTGGCCCACGAAGTGAACACGCCGCTTGCCGTGATCTCCACCTACGCTCAGATGCTGGCCAAGCAAGTCGGCGGCGACGGCCAGAAAACGATGCTGCTCGAGAAGATCGCCAAGCAGACCTTTCGCGCCAGTGAGATCGTCAACTCGCTGCTGAACTTCTCGCGCACCTCCACCACCGAGCTCACCGATGTCGACCTGAACCGTCTCGTGCGCGACACCGTCTCGCTGATCGACCATCAGCTGCGTGAGGCTCACGTGACCGTCAATTTCCACCTTGCCAAGGACCTCCCCACGGTCCGCGGAAACTCGGGCAAGCTCCAACAAGTCCTGCTGAATCTCTTCATCAACGCCCGCGACGCCATGGACGGCTCGGACCGGCGGGAAGGGAAGCAACTCACGATCATCACCCGCACTGAGCGCGAACAAACCGCTTGCATCGAAGTCGAAGACAACGGGAGCGGCATTCCCGAAGAGGTGCTGCCGCGCATCTTCGACCCCTTCTTTACCACCAAGGGCGCGAAGAAGGGAACTGGCTTGGGCTTGTCGGTCTCCTATGGTATCGTGCAAGAGCACGGAGGGACCATCGCGGTCGATAGCCGCGCTGGCTCCGGAACTCGATTCCGGCTCGAATTCCCGTCCGCGCGCCACTTGCCGAATGTCTGAACCTCGCACCCCTCGTACAACCTTGCCGCCGCTGCCGCCCGATGACGTCATCCTGGACGCCGTGCACGGCCGCATCCTCGTCATTGACGACGAAGCCGACATCCGCGAATCGCTCGAAACGCTCCTGGTGCTCGAGGGCTACCAGGTCGACCTCGCCTCCACCGCTAACGAAGGCATCGAGCGCGTCGAATCCGTCCAATACGACCTCGTCCTGCTCGACCTCATGCTGCCCGACAAAAGCGGCATCGACGTCATCACCGAACTCCGCGCCCGCGACAACGAAACGCCCATCTTCCTGATCACCGCTTACGGCTCCATCGAGGTCGCCGTTCAGGCCGTCAAAGCCGGTGCCAACGACTATTTCTCGAAGCCCTGGAATAACGACAAGCTGATCATCGAGATTGGCCGCATGATTCACGCTCGCCGCTTGGCGAGCGAGAACCTCCAACTGAAGCGCGCCCTTAAGCAGCGCTACGAGTTTCCGAACATTGTCGGCAAAAGCGACCGCATGATCCGCGTTCTGGACATGGTCGCCCAAGTCGCCCCCACGCGGTCCACGGTGCTGATCACCGGCGAAACCGGCACCGGTAAAGAGGTCATTGCCAAGGCGATCCACGCCAATTCAGCCCGCGCCTCCCAAATGTTCGTCGCCGTCAATTCCGGGTCGCTCCCGCCGGACCTTCTCGAATCCACGCTGTTCGGCCACCTGAAAGGCGCTTTCACCGGCGCCGTCAATTCCCGCAAAGGCTACTTCGAGATGGCGGACCGCGGCACCATCTTCTTTGACGAAATCGGCACGATCGGAGCCGAAACCCAGGCCAAGCTCCTGCGTGTCATTCAGGAAAAAGAGTTCATGCCGCTCGGCTCGAACGAGACCATCAAGGTCGACGTTCGGATCGTCGCCGCCACCAACGCCGACCTCCGCCGCCTGGTCGATGAAGGGAAGTTCCGCGAAGACCTTTTCTACCGCCTGAACGTCATTCCGATCCATCTGCCGCCGCTCCGCGACCGCAAGGAAGACATCCCGCCGCTCGTCGAACATTTCTTCAACGTCTACTGCCGGGAAAACGAAAAGATGCTCGGCCCCAACGGCAAGAGTCAGCTGCACTTTGACCCGGAGGCCATGCAGGTCCTGATTGACCACAACTGGCCCGGCAACGTGCGCGAGCTCGAAAACGTCGTCGAACGCGCCGTGGTCCTGGCGTCGGCGCCCATCGTCGGCGCAGACGTCCTGCCGGATCACTTGCTCCAGGCCGGCGGCCTGCGCATCCGCCGCGACTCGGCCGGCAACCTCGCCCCGGACGCTTCGCTTTACGAAGTCGTTGCCGACTTCGAGCGCACCCGAATCATCGCCGCGCTCGACGCCTGCAACTGGTCCCAGACCGACGCCGCCGAACTTCTACGGATTCCGCTCTCGACCCTGAATCAGAAGATCAAACGTCTGAATATCGACGTAAAACGCCGGGGAGCCTAGTCAGCTCCTGCTTTCCGCCGCTACTGATAACATGTATTATGTCAACTCGCGGATCGGTCGATCCCGCTTACAATCCAAGCGCTGCCCGAAGCTTCTCATCCAACTCCTGCGCATTGGCAATCTGCACCACGTCCAACCCCGCGGCCCGCGCGCTCGCCACACCGTGATCGGAGTCTTCCACCACCAGGATCCGCGCGACGCCCGTCGCCGCCGAACCCTTCAGATACGCCTCCGGATGCGGCTTGCGGTTCGTTACGTCGTCCCGGAAAATCCTGGGGTTGAAGTTTAGTCCCCCAACTGTAAGAATCGGCTCGACTTCTTCGCGCGTGCTGGACGTGACCAAACCATGCCGGATACCGCCGGCCGAGAGGTCCGCCAGCAACTCCCGCACTCCCGGCGCGAACGGCGGCGCCTCGCGCATCGCCTCGCGGTATCGCGCCGTCTTG
>JBGAHE010000117.1:0-22554 GCA_044226365.1 Bryobacteraceae bacterium | reverse complement strand
CCGGCGGTTTGATTCTGGCCCTGCTGTTGCTCTCGCTGGGCGTGGGCTGGCAACAGTACCGCGAGTTGGAACGACAGCACGCGACGGCGCGGCAACAAACGCGCCAGAACTGGTTGACGCAGGGTAAGAAGAATCCGCATTCAGCCGCACACTATGGCGTGTATGCCTTCAAGCCGAAGATGCCGCTCTCACTGGTGGATCGCGGCGTGGACCCCTACACCGGCGTGGCGGTGTGGCTCGAAGCCCACAAGCAGAACGACTTTAAGTACCGACCCGCGCAAGACGCGAACTCGCTGTCGCGCTTTGGCGAACTGACGGCGTCGACGGTGCTGAAAATTCTGATCCCGCTGTTAATCGTGCTGTTCACCTTCGCGGCGTTTACGGGAGAGAGGGAAAGCGGCACGCTGCGGCAGTTGCTGAGCCTCGGAGTGAAGCCGGCAGACCTGGCAGCGGGCAAGGCCCTGGGCGTGGCAGGCGGCTTGGGGATGCTGCTGGTGCCGGCAGCGTTGCTGGGCGCCGCGGCCTTGAGCCTGGCGGGAGGTCAGGCGGACCTGGGACGAATTGTGCTGTTCGCCTCGTTCTACTTACTCTATTTCGCTATCTTTGTCGGCCTGTCGCTCGCGGTGTCGGCCTGGGCGCGGACGTCGCGGGCATCGCTATTGGCGCTGCTGGCCTTTTGGATTGTGAACTGTCTGATTGCACCGCGCGCGGTGACGGATCTGTCGAAGCGCGTCTACCCGACGCCTTCGGCGTTCGAGTTTTCGCAAGCCGTGCTGACCGACCTGAATCGCGGTCTGGATCCGCATTCGGCCTCCCAGGCACGCGCGAAGGAACTGCGGGAGAAGGTGCTGAAGCAATACGGCGTGGAGCGCGTGGAGGATCTACCGGTGAGCTTTGCCGGCCTGTCGCTGATGGCGGGCGAGGAGCATGGCGATGAAGTCTTTGACGAGCACTACGCGCGCCTGTGGTCCCAGTTCGAGCGGCAGATCCGCTTTCAGGAAACAGCCGGAGCGCTCGCCCCGCTGATGAGCGTGCGCTCCCTCTCGATGGCCTTGGCGGGAACCGACTTCGACCAGCACCGGCACTTCGCCGAAGCGGCTGAACAGTATCGCCGCTACTTTATCCGCGTGGTGAACGAGGACATGGTGAAGAACGCGGTCGGCCAGGACTATGCTTACCTGCGCGAAGGCGATCTGTGGAGCCAGGTGAAGGCGTTCGAGTACGAGGCGCCGGGGATTCGCCAAGTGCTCAGCCAGCATTTATCCGCGTGGTGAACGAGGACATGGTGAAGAACGCGGTCGGCCAGGACTATGCTTACCTGCGCGAAGGCGATCTGTGGAGCCAGGTGAAGGCGTTCGAGTACGAGGCGCCGGGGATTCGCCAAGTGCTCAGCCAGCATTTCACGGCGCTGCTGATGCTGGCCGGTTGGTGCGTAGCCAGCGCCATCCTGGCGGTGAGCGCGACGCGACGGCTGCAGGTGTAGTTCAACATGCTGAAGGTCATCCTGCAGAACGAATGGCGATCGATGATCGCCGAACGGTCCTTGGTTTGGTTGGCGCTGGTGCTGGCGGTGACGCTCGGATATGGCGCTTACAACGGTCGGGCTTGGGTAGACTTTATGGCCGGATCGCTGGCGGCGACCGAAGCCGAGTATCAGAACCGCTTCAGCAAGCTGCGCAAAGACTTTCTGGCTTACGAGGCGGGGACCAAGCAGCCGGCGGGGTTCAGCGATCCGCGCAGTGCCAACGCGGTGGGTGGCACCAGCGCGGCGCCGTATGTGAGCATGCCGCCGGGTCCGCTAGCGGCGCTCGCAATTGGCCAAAGCGACTTACAGCCTTACTACTACAAGCTGAGCTTGCGCAGCGCCTATCTGACTTTGAGTAACGACGAGATCGAGAATCCGGTGAATCTGCTCTCCGGGCACTTCGACGTCGCCTTTGTGGTGGTGTATCTTTACCCGCTGCTGATCCTGGCGCTCACTTACAATCTGCTCTCCGGCGAGAAAGAGCGGGGAACGTTGGCGATGACCCTGGCCAATCCGGTGGCGCTGGCGTCGCTGGTGCTGGGCAAAGTGTCCGCGCGAGCGATGGTGGCCGTAGCCGCCGTGGCGGCGGTCGGTGCCTTGGGCCTGGCGCTGGGCGGCTCACCCGGGCGAGTGGCGTGGTGGGTGGGCTTGATGCTGCTCTACGGCGCGTTCTGGTTTGCCGTGGCGATCCTGGTGAATGCGTTCGGCAAGACGTCGGCCACCAATGCACTGATCCTCGCGACCGTGTGGCTCGGCTTGGCCTTGCTGGTGCCGTCCTTGCTGAGCCTGGTGGCAAATGCGGTCTATCCGGTGCCGTCGCGGGTGGAGATGATCCAGGCCATGCGCAATGCGGGGCAGGAGGCGCAGCGCAAGGGCAGTCAGTCGCTGGCGCGTTACTTTGAGGACCATCCGGAACTGGCTCCGCAGGAAGGCAAGCGTCCCGATGTGGCCAGCCTGACGATCGCCGCGCAGCAGGAGGTCGACCGGCTGATCCAACCCATCCTCGACCGCTACGACGCACAGACACGGGCACAACAAGCCTTCGTTGATCGCTTCTGTTACCTATCGCCCGCGGTGCTGGCACAACGCGCGCTGGCAGATCTGGCGGGAACCGGTGATGGAGCCTTCCGGCATTTCTCTGAGCAGGCGTCCGCCTTTCTGCGGCAGTGGCAGAATTACTTCTTCCCGCAGATTTACGCGCGTAAGCTGTTCGTGGCCGCGGAACTCCCGCACTTCCCTGCCTTCCGCTATCAAGCAGAGCCGTGGGAGACCGTGCAGCAGCGCGTCGGCGCAGCGTTGTGGGGGATGGGCTTGCCCACCGCGGTGGTGTTCGCGATGGGCGTCATGCGGCTTCGCCGGTACCGGATCGCGGAGCGCTAAGCGCGCACCGCGCTCGCCGCTACCTGACGCAGAACGTAAGGCAGAATACCGCCGTTGCGGTAGTAATCGGCTTCCACCGGCGTATCGATGCGGACCTTGACCTGGAACTGCTTGGTGGATCCGTCCTTGGCCGTGGCCGTGACGGTCGCCAGCTTGGCGCCGCAACTGGCCACGCCATCCGGCACACCCGTGATCGAGAAGCTCTCAAAACCTGTCAGGCCGAGGCTCTCACGCGTTTGCCCGTCGACATACTGGGTGGGGAGCACGCCCATGCCGACCAAGTTCGACCGGTGAATGCGCTCGTAGCTTTCGGCAATCACCAACTTCACGCCGAGTAAGTTGACGCCCTTGGCCGCCCAGTCACGGGAAGAGCCGGAGCCGTATTCCTTACCCGCCAGGATCACCTGGCCCACGCCGGCGTCGCGATACTTCATCGCCGCGTCGTAGATGAACATCTTCTCGCCGGTGGGCACGTAGGCCGTGTACGGCCCCTCCACGCCTTCCACCATCGCGTTCTTGATGCGGATGTTGGCGAGCGTCCCGCGCATCATCACCTCGTGATTACCGCGGCGAGCGCCGTAGCTATTGAAATCCACGTTGGCGACGCCTTCGGCATTCAGATACTGCGCGGCGGGCGAGCCTTTGGCGATTGAACCGGCCGGAGAGATGTGGTCGGTGGTGATGGAGTCGCCCAGGACGGCCAGGCAAGCCAGGTCACTGAGATCCTTCACAAACGTTTCGGGATCAGCCATCTCGTCGAAGTAAGGGGGACGGCGAATGTAGGTGGACTTCTCGTCCCAGGCAAACTGATCGCCCGTGGGGACCTTCATCTGCTTCCACTGGCCGGTGCCTTCGAAGACGGCGCCGTACTCGTTCGCGAACTGTTCTTTCGTAACGAATTGGCCAACCGCGGCCTGCACTTCTTCCGTGGTGGGCCAAACGTCCTTCAGATAGACGGGCTGGCCATTCTTACCCGTGCCGAGCGGCTCGGTGGTGAGATCGATATCCACGCGGCCGGCGATCGCAAAGGCGACGCACAGCGGCGGCGAAGCAAGATAGTTCGAGCGGACATGCGGATTCACGCGACCTTCGAAGTTGCGATTGCCGCTCAGGACGCTGGCCACATTCAGCTTGTGCGTAGTGACCGCTTCGGCGATTTCGTCCGGCAGGGGGCCGGAGTTGCCGATGCAGGTGGTGCAACCATAGCCGACGAGATGGAACTTGAGCGCTTCCATGTAGGGCATGAGGCCGGCTTCGATGAGATAGTCGGTGACGACCTTCGAACCGGGGGCGAGCGACGTCTTTACCCAGGGCTTCACGGTGAGGCCCAGTTCCACGGCCTTCTTCGCGAGCAACCCGGCGGCCATCAGCACCGACGGGTTCGACGTGTTGGTGCAGCTGGTGATGGCGGCGATGGCGACGGCGCCGTCGCGCAGTTCGACCGTTTCGCCGTTCATGGTGACCGGCGCGGACTTCGGTTCGGCGGTTAGCGTCGCGGCGAAGTTCGCCTTGAGGCCCGGCAGTTCCACGCGATCCTGCGGACGCTTGGGACCGGCCATCGACGGCTTGATCGTTGCCAGGTCGAGTTCGAGCGTGTCGGTGTAGACCGGGTCCGGCGTATCGGCCGTGAGGAAGAGGCCCTGCTCCTTGCAGTAGGCTTCCACGAGGGCGATGGTCTCGTCCGGACGATTGGTCAGGCGCAGGTAATCGAGCGACTTTTCGTCGATCGGGAAGAAGCCAATGGTGGCGCCATACTCGGGAGCCATGTTGGCGATGGTGGCGCGGTCGGCCAATGACAGCGCGCGCACCCCGTTACCGAAGAACTCGACAAACTTGTTGACGACGCCCTTCTTGCGGAGCATCTGCGTGACGGTGAGGACCAGGTCGGTGGCGGTGGCGCCGGGAGCAAGCGTGCCGGTGAGTTTGAAGCCGATGACGTCCGGCAGCAGCATGGTGACCGGCTGGCCCAGCATGCAGGCCTCGGCTTCAATGCCGCCGACACCCCAACCAACGACACCCAGGCCGTTGATCATGGTGGTGTGCGAGTCCGTCCCGACGAGCGTGTCGGGATAGGCTTCGCCGGTCTCCGTATTGGTGAAGACGACGGGAGCGAGGTACTCGAGGTTGACCTGGTGGACGATGCCGGTGCCGGGGGGCACGGCGCGGAAGTTGCGGAGGTTGCTCTGTGCCCAACGGAGCAAGGCATAGCGCTCGTGATTGCGCTGGAACTCGAGCAGCATGTTCAGGTCGAAGGAGTCCTTCTGCCCGAAGTTGTCGACCTGCACGGAGTGGTCGATGACGAGGTCGACGGGAATGAGCGGGTTGGCGAGAGTCGGGTCGAGGTCCATCTTCGCCAAGGCATCGCGCATGGTCGCCATGTCGACCACGCAAGGGACGCCGGTGAAGTCCTGCATCAGGACGCGCGCCGGCATGAAGGCGATCTCCTGCTTGGCTCCGGCCACGTCCCACTTGGCGACGTATTCGATGTCCGCCTTCCGCACGTTCAGGTTGTCTTCCTGGCGCAGCAAATTCTCGAGCAGAATCTTGATCGAGAACGGCAACCGGGTGAGGTCGTAACCGGCTTTACTCAGGGCATCCAACCGATAGATGGTATAGGACTTATCTCCGACGTTCAGCGTCGCGCGGGAAGCAAGGCTATTGAGGGAACTCATGGGCAGACTCCTCTTCAGTGTAACCGAAACGTTCAGGTCGTTCAGCCGGAACAGGCTGATTGCAAGCTATTTCCGCGCATTTTCCGCCTTAGCCTACCGTACGGTACCGGAACTGAGTACCAGGACACCCCCTAGGACCGTTCTGGTACAAACTCGAAAATTCTCCTATCCCCGTCCTCCATCCCGGGCCTTAGGCTCATAGACAGGTGATTATTCACACGCCAGAAATTGCCCTGCGGAACGTACGGTTCCAATCGCCGTACGGGGCGGTCTACACCAAGGTGAAGGAAGACCGCATTAACGTTCTTTTTGTTTGCCTCGGCAACGCCAGCCGGAGCCAGATGGCGGAGGCCTTCGCCAACTCTTACGGCCCGGACGTGATCCGGGCGTCGAGCGCAGGTTTGCTGCCCGCGCGCCATGTGATGAGCACGACGCGGATGGTGATGGAAGAAAAGTCGATTTCGCTGCGCGGCGCGGTACCGAAGAACATCAGCCAGTTCAAGCTGGACGAGTTCGATCTGATTGTGAACATGAGCGGCCATGCGCTGCAGAAGACGAAGACGCCGGTGATCAAGGTGCTGGTGCGGGATCCGAACGGGAAGGACGAGACGGTCCACCGGGCGGTGCGCGATCGCGTGGAATCGATCGTAGAAGATTTAGTCCGCTTGCTGAGGCTGGCCCGCATGGAGCAGTACGGCAAGAACTCGGCCGCCATGGTGGCGCGCGCGAGCTAATCCAAGTTTATTGACTTACTGAGTTTCTGCGTTCGCCGCCGGGGCGGCTGGTACTGAGAGAGAGCCCCAGCCGTTTCGGCGGTGACCTGAATTGTCTTGCCCCGTCCGCTCGCTGGACCTGACATGTCCAGCGAGCACATCATTCGCCACCGGAGTTGCCGGTACTGAGAGAGAGCCCCTGCGGCTCCGGTGGTGACTGAATCCTTCCCCTAATCGACCGTCCAAGGCAGTGCTGTCAGCTTGCGGTACGTCTCGCTTAGATCCTCCGGCATCACCCGCGTTTCGCCAATGGCCGTCATGAAGTTGGCATCACCCGGCCAACGCGGCAGCGCATGAAAATGCAGGTGTTGTGCGACGCCCGCCCCGGCACACTCTCCGATGTTGAACCCCAGGTTGAGCCCCGGACAACGATACGCCTGGCGGAGGTTGGTTTCAGCCCGGCGGCCCAGCAGAATCAGTTCGCTGAGCGCGGCTGCGTCCAGCGGCTCCAGGTTCGGGACGTGACGGTAAGGCACAACCATCAGGTGGCCGTTGGTGTAGGGGTAACGATTGAGAACAACGTAGTTGTGCTGCGCGCGGTGCACCACCAGCGTGGTGGCATCGTCGGTCGCAGCCGCCATCTCACAGAAGATACAGCCCGGAGACGGCACGCCGGCCGTGACGTAGCGGTACCGCCACGGACTCCAAAGATGGTCCACGTGCTTAGACGGCGGCGGGTTCGTCGCCGTTGACGAGGTCCTTCAGCTCTTTGCTGGGCTTGAAGTAAGGAATGCGCTTGGCGGGCACTTCGACGCGGGTACCGGTCTTCGGATTGCGACCGATGCGCGGCTGCCGTTGACGCGTGCGGAAACTGCCAAAACCGCGAATCTCGATTTTGTCGCCCGTACGCAGACTGCGCACAACCGAATCGAAGATGGCCTCGACAATGACCTCCGAATCCTTACGAGTCATCTCGACGACCCGGGAGACTTCCTCAATGAGATCGGCTTTCGTCATAAGTTCCTAATTTACACCAAATTAGAGGCGCCGGGGTCAAGCCGGTTCGTCATCCGGCTTTTCGATGGCACTCTCGGCCACCGAGGAAGCCTGTTGAGCGCGCGCCTGATAGGACTTGATGCGCTCCAAGTCCTCCATGGTGGCCATTTCCTTCAAGCTCAAACCGATCTTCTTATCGGTTTCATTCATCTTGATGATTTTGAAGTCGAACTCGGCGCCGATCGGCAGTGGTGAACCCGGATCGCCTCGCTTCTCGCGCCCACCGGCCACATGGCCCGGAATCTCCGAATTGTGGCAGAGCCCTTCGACACCCGGCGAAATCTCGACGAAGACGCCGAACGAAGAAGCGCGAACGACCTTGCCGTGCACCACGTCGTTGACGAAGTGGGTCTGAAAGAACGTTTCCCACGCGTCCGGCTGCAACTGCTTGACGCCGAGCGACAAACGGCGGTTGTCGGTATCGATGTTGAGGATGACGGCTTGCACCATCTGCCCCTTCTTGATCGCCTCGGAGGGGTGCTTCAGGCGCTCCGTCCATGAAAAGTCCGAAATGTGGATCAGGCCGTCGACGCCTTCCTCAACTTCGACGAAGGCGCCGAAGTCAGAAAGCTTGCGGACCCGGCCCTCAACGACGGAGCCAATGCTGTAGCGGTCCTGAATGGTCGTCCACGGGTCAGCTTCGAGTTGCTTGATGCCCAACGAGATCCGGCGGTCGGCGCCCTTGATCTCGAGCACGACCGCTTCCACCTGATCACCGGGCTTAACAACCTTCGAGGGATGCTTCATCCGGCGGCTCCAGGTCATCTCCGAGATGTGGATCAGCCCTTCAACGCCGCTTTCGAGTTCGACAAACGCGCCATAATCAGTGACGCTGACCACGCGGCCGATAACGCGGGTGCCCGGCGCGAAACGTTCGGCCACGGTCTCCCAGGGATCCGGCACCAATTGCTTTATGCCGAGACTGACGCGTCCGCGCTCTTTATCAAGCTTGAGTACCCGGCAGGTGATGGTGTCGCCCGGCTGGACGATTTCCTGCGGATGGTTCACGCGCCCATGCGACATGTCGCTGACATGCAGCAGGCCGTCGATCCCGCCGAGGTCGACGAACGCGCCGTAGTCGGTGAGGTTCTTCACCGTGCCGGTGACCACCGAGCCTTCTTCCACGTGCCCCAGGACGGCATCTTTCCGCTGGTTGAAGTCTTCTTCGAGGACGGCCTTGCGCGAGACCACCAGGTTGCCGCGGCGGCGATTGAGTTTCAGGATCTTCACCTGAATCTCCTGCCCCGTGTAGGCATCGAGGTTGTGAATGGGCCGCATGTCGAGCTGGGAGGAAGGCATGAACGCCTTCACGCCGACGTCGATCTCGAGCCCGCCCTTCACGCGCCCCAGGACCTTACCGGTGACAGGCTGATTGTCGCGCAGCGCGGCTTCGAGCGTGTCCCAAACACGATGGCGATTCGCCCGTTCGTAGGAGAGCAGCACGTAGCCATCGGCCGAGGCATTGTTGCGGTCCGCCACGACGTGAATCGTGTCACCCGGAGAGAACGGCACCGTGCCATCGGGCTGCTGGACCTGCTCGATCGGTACAAAGCCTTCGAGCTTAGTGCCGATGTCCACGAGCAACCCACGCTCGTTCACCGAAACGACATAGCCTTGGATGCCCTGCCCCGCGCCGAAGTGGCCGGATGAGCCGTGGCTTTCCATGGCGAGCAGTTGCTCGAAGTCTTCGTAGCCCTCTTCGCCCGCCGGATCGTCGGGGAAATCTACCGGCTGGCCCGGCGCCGCCGGCAAGCCAGGGAGCCCTGCCCGGCCCGGGCTGGGGACAGCCGGAGTCGGCTGAGCCGGACTCGACGACGAGTCCGAGGGTTGGGTTTTATCGTCAGCGGGAAATGCCATTCGCCATGTTCTCCACGCGCCATTCTTCGAGCAACCGCATCAGATTTTTTCGGGTTGCTCCCGGCATCATGGCGGGGAGTGTTGACCCTCCTGGAGTGGCGAGGGAAGCTTGCGGCCCAGGAGTGCGAGTAACTCAGCTTTTTGAGACTAAGTCCTCAGTTCACAATGCATTACCGACAACCCTAGAAATTGCGGTATCTCGGAATGGTACATGAGGTCAACCCGGTTGTCAACCCCTCGATTTGAGCCCGAAAACAATTGCAAGTAAAGCACTTCGATCCGGCCGAGCCGCATAGTAGACTCTAGGTGATTGCGCTATTTCTTCCGCCGCTACACCCCGCCTTTGCGCCGCGCTCTGCTGGTGGAAAGCGGCTCGCGCTTTGTTTTGGAGAAGTTCCTGGCCGCCCGGGACGCCGGCTTCGCCCCCGATATCGTCACCTGCTACGCCGGCACGCCGAAACATTTCGCCGGGGACACGTTCCGGGTGCAGGACTACACGACGCCCGATAAGCGCTCGGCGCTGATCGCCGAATTGCGGGCCAACCGCTACGACGTGATCGGCGTTCTCTGCACCGACGAAGACATCATGACGAAATGGAAGTGGCTGCTGGCGGCGCGCGTTCCGGCCAAGCTCTTCATCGTCAACGAGAATGCGGACTGGTTCTGGGTGGACTACGCACACCTGGACCTGATGTGGCATTTCGTCAGTTTTCGCGCCGGCATGTCCGGCGCCGGAGCCGTCACCACGCCGTTGCGGCTGCTCGCTTTTCCCTTCACCCTTCTCTACCTGACGCTGTTTGCGGCCAGGATGCATCTCCGCAGGAAACTCACTTGATCAAGAAGATTCTTATGAAAGCCATTCGTGTTCATACGCCCGGTCCTGAAGAAAGTCTGGTTTTGGACGACGTCGCCATTCCCACGCCCGGCCCCGGCCAGGCGCTGGTGAAGCTCGAAGCGAGCGGCGTGAACTTTATCGACATCTATTTCCGCACGGGCTTGTATCCCGCTCCGGAGAAGCCGTTTGCACTGGGAATGGAGGCCGCCGGAACGGTGACGGAGGTGGGGCCGGACACCAAGCACGTGAAAGTGGGCGATCGGGTAGCGTACGCGATGCAACGCGGTTCGTATGCCGAGTACGCCGTGGTCCCTGAATGGATGCTGGTGCCCGTGCCGGCCGAGCTGCCGCTGGCCGATGCCGCGGCGCTAATGCTGCAGGGCATGACCGTGCATTACCTCACGCACTCCACCTTCCCGCTCGCCGCAGGGCAGACCTGCCTGATCCATGCCGCCGCGGGCGGCGTGGGCCTGATCCTCACGCAGGTCGCGAAGCTCCTGGGCGCCACCGTCATCGCCACCACGTCGACGCCGGACAAGGCGCAACTGGTGCGCCGCGCCGGCGCCGACCACGTGATCGGCTATGAGAACGTCGCCGCCGAAGTCCGTAAGATTAGCGACAAGGGTGTCCACGTGGTTTACGACTCGGTAGGGCAAGCCACCTTCCAGGCTAGCCTGGACTCGCTGCGTCCCCGCGGCACGATGGTCACCTTCGGCAACGCCTCCGGTCCAGTGCCGCCGTTCGAGCCGCTGGTGCTCAGCCAGAAGGGCTCGCTGTTCCTCACGCGGCCCCGTCTGGCGGACTATGCGCAAACTCGCGAAGAGGTGCTGGAGCGGGCCACGGCCGTGTTCGGCTGGAAGCTGGAAGGACATCTTCCGGTGTTTTCCACCCGCTCCTACACGCTGGCCCAGGCCGGCCAGGCGCAACGCGATCTGGCCTCGCGCGCCACGTCCGGCAAACTCTTGCTGCAGATCAGCTAAGTAACAGGAAAGACTTCCGCTAGCGTCGCAAAACCGGCTACAATCATGGTCGCTCCCAGCGCTCGAAGAGATCTCTCGCTTTGATCGATTATTCTCAGCTTCATCTCGTTTGGCCTTCGGTCGCCATCCTCATCATTGGGTTGGTTTCCGGCTGGTTTTTGCAGCGCTTCCTGCTGGTGCGCCAGATGGAAGAACTCGAAACCGAGCACCTGGATCTGCTGCGTTCGGCGGAAGACGAAATGCACGCCGCGCGCGACGAAGCGCGGTTGCAGGGTCAGAAGCTGGATGAGGCGCAAAAGGCGATCTCGCTCGGCTATGAGCGACTGACGTTGCTGAACCGGCGCTTGCGGGAGTCCGAGGCGACGCTGGCGAAGCCGGCGGAGACCCCGGTCGCGGCGACCGAACCGTCGCCCGAAGCCGCCAAAGAGATTGCGGAATTGCGCCGGCAGTTGGCCGAGCATCAGGCCTTTGCCGAACGCTTAAACGAACTCGAGCGGGAATTGCATGCCGCTAAGATCGCCGCGCAAGCCGCCGCTGCCGCGCCGCCCCCGGTTGCAGTCTCCAGAGCGCCGGCGGTGCCCGACGAGACTGCCGCGCGGGCGTTGCGCGAACGCGATGCCACCATCGATTCGTTGCGGCATGAGGTGGCTTCGATCGAGTCGTTGCGCTTGCGCCTCTCGGACCTGGTATCGGAGCTCGGCCTGGCGCATGCCCAAGCCGGACAACTGGCCCGGGAACGCGATGAGTTGGCCGCGCAACTGCGGGAAGCGCCGCGAGCCGAATCGAGCAACGAACTGGTCCGCAAGCTGGCCGAGGCGATTGCGCGGCGTCAGGAAGCCGAAGTGGCGTTGGCAGAAGCGAATCAGAAATTGGCCGCGGCCATGGCCGTTCCGGCTGTCGCCGCGGTGACCTCCATGCCCAGAGCGATAGCGGCAGGCGCTGGCGCCGGCGCGGGTTATGCCCTGCCACCGCTGCCCCAGGAGTTTTCGCACCCGGTCCCCGGGCCGAGCATCGCGCCAACCTTCGAAGCCTTAGCGCCGGAGCCGCCCGAGCCGTCGATTCCCTTGCTCTCGCCCGCGCAACTCGCCGGCGGACTTACGCAGTTGCTCTTCAACAACCGCGTCCAGTTCGCGCCGGACCGCTCCGACATCCTGCCCGACTCAAATCTCCTGCTCGAAGACATCGCCGACCTGATTCTCTCGAGCGAGCCCGTTCGCCTGGTGGTGGAGGGTCACACTGAGCATGGCGACGCCCGCAATAACTTCTATCTGAGTGAACGCCGCGCGCTCGCCGTGAAGGAGCGCCTGGAGAAGTTGGGCGTACCGGAACATCGGCTCCTCAGCTTCGGCTTCGGTGACACGCGTCCGATCGACGAGAACGCGAGTTACGAAGGCCGCATGCGCAATCGCCGGATCGAGATTCGCGTGATTGGCCGCGCTTAGCCGATCACCTGCCGCACAACCTGTCCGTGGACGTCCGTGAGGCGAAAGTGGCGACCCTGGTACTTGAACGTCAGTTGCTTGTGATCGACGCCGAGCTGGTGCAGGATCGTCGCGTGTAAGTCGTGGACGTGGACCGGGTCAGCGGTGATGTTATAAGAGAAGTCGTCGGTTTCGCCAAACGTGATGCCGGGCTTCATGCCACCGCCGGCCATCCACATCGTGAAGCAACGCGGATGGTGATCGCGGCCATAGTTGTCCGCGGTCAACTTACCCTGGCAGTAAACCGTGCGCCCGAACTCCCCGCCCCAGACGACGAGCGTGTCCTTCAACAGGCCTCGCTGTTCGAGGTCTTCGAGCAGCCCCGCCGACGGCTGATCGGTGTCGCGGCACTGATTCGGCAACTGCTTGGGCAGCGTGTTGTGCTGGTCCCAACCGCGGTGGAAAAGCTGGATAAAGCGGACGCCCCGTTCGGCCAGGCGCCGGGCGAGGAGGCAATTGTAGGCGTAAGTCCCGGGCCGGTATACTTCGGGGCCATATAAGTCGAGCGTCGCTTTCGATTCTTTCTTCAGGTCGAGTAAGTCCGGCACCGACGCCTGCATGCGATAGGCCATCTCGTACTGTGCGATACGCGTGGCGATCTCCGGGTCGCCGTAGTCAGCCAGCTTGAGTTCATTGAGCTTGGCGAGATCATCTACAAAGCGGCGGCGATCGCCGCGGTCGAGCCCGTCGGGATCCTGTATGTGCAGCACCGGATCGCCTACCGAGCGAAACTTCACGCCCTGGTAGCGGGTCGGCAGGAAGCCGGAACCCCACAGCCGATCGTACAGCGGCTGATCGGCCACGTTCCCGGTACCCTGCGACACCATGACGACGAAGGCGGGCAGGTCCTGATTGTCGCTGCCCAGACCGTAGGCGAGCCACGAGCCGATCGAAGGGCGGCCGGCAAGTTGGAAGCCGGTCTGGAAAAAGGTAATCGCCGGGTCATGGTTGATGGCCTCGGTGTGCAGACTGCGGATGAAGGTAAGTTGATCGGCTTTCTTGGCTAGATGCGGGAGTAAGTCGCTGATCCAGGCGCCGCTTTGTCCACGCTGCTTGAATTCGTAAATCGTGGGGGCAATCGGAAAGCTGGCCTGCGTGGCCGTCATCCCCGTCAGGCGCTGGCCTTGGCGCACCGAATCGGGCAGTTCCTGACCACGCAATTGAGCGAGCTTCGGCTTCCAGTCAAACAGATCGTGCTGGGCCGGCGCGCCGCTCTGGAAGAGATAGATGACCCGTTTCGCTTTGGCGGGGAAATTAGGAAAAGTCCCCTCGGCGCGCATGAGCGAGGCGAGCGCCGCGATGCCCAAACCGTGGGCCGAACGTCCAAAGAAATGTCTTCGGGTGAGGTGGTTCATTCTTTGGTCACCGTTTCATCGAGATTCAGAATCATGCTGGCCACCATCGTCCAGGCGGCTAAGTCCGGCTTCGGATAGTTACCGGGTTTCGATTCGCCATAGCTGAGTAACTTGGCAGCCGCTGCGGGATTCGTCTGGTAGCGATCGCGATAGTGATGGAAACTGCCAAGCAGCAGCGTCGTTTCCTTTTCCGTGGGAGGCCGAGCAAGAGCGAGGAGGAAGCCGCGGGAGAGGCGGTCCGCCTCGGAGTTCGCCGCCATCATGCGCTCGGCCATCTTCCGTGCCGCTTCCAGGTAGGCTTCGTCATTCATCAGAGCCAGCGCCTGCAGCGGTGTGTTGGTGCGATTCTCGCGAACCACGCAGGCTTCGCGTCCGGCGGCGTCGAAGGTCATCATGCCGGGCGGCGGCACCGCGCGCTTCCAGTAGGTGTACAGACTACGGCGATAGAGCGCCTCGCCTTTGTCGCGTTGATAGTCTTCGCCGCCCGAAAGCTCTTTCCAGAGCCCCGCGGGCTGATACGGCTTCACCGACGGTCCACCGACTTTCTCGACTAACAAACCGGACGCGGCGAGCGCCTGATCGCGCACCACCTCGGCCGGCCAGCGGAAGCGCGGTCCACGGGCATACAAGCGATTTTCGGGATCGCGATTGAGTAACTCCGGAGTGACACGCGCCGACTGCTGGTAAGTGCGGCTGAGAACTATCGTCTTGAGCATGCGCTTCACGTCCCAGCCCTGGTCCATAAACTCGACCGCTAACCAATCGAGGAGTTCCGGGTTGGTGGGCCACTCACCTTGCGAGCCGAAGTCTTCCACCGTCTTGACGATGCCGGTGCCGAAGAACATTTGCCAGAATCGATTCACCGTCACACGCGCGGTGAGCGGATTCTCCCGGCTGACGATCCATTGGGCTAAGTCGAGCCGCGACTTCATCGGCTGCGACGTCAGTACCGCCGGAAGCGCCCGCCCCACCACCTCACCGGGCTGATCGTAGGCGCCGCGACGCAGCACGTGAGCTTCGCGCACGTTCGGTTGCTCCTGCATGACCATAACGGTGGGCAAGCTGGCGACATACTCGCGCAACTCATCGCGCGTACGCCAGAAGTCTTGCCAGGCAACCTTGAACGGCTCGGGAGCGTAACGATCGAGATAGGCCCACTCTGCTTTGCGAACCTCGGCTGCCTTCCGGCGTGGCGCGTTCACTAACTTCTCGAGCGGCTGCGGGAGCCCCAGCACGGCAACTTCTTCCTCGTTCAGGACGTCGCGATAAAGGCGAATGCCGCGGATGCCGCCGGTAAAGCGCAGTCCGTTGCCGGCGCCGATGCGTAGCGGCTCTTTGGAGACGAAGTCCTGATTGAGGTCATCCACCACCACCCGCAGCGGTGCGAGGACGCCGTCGACATAGAGGCGAATGCCTTTCGCTTCCCGCGAGCCGTCGTAAGTGACGGTGACGTGCGACCAGCGGCCCAACGGCAGGGGCGACTGACTCTCGACGCGTAAGCAGTCATCCAGCCAGCGCAAAACTAAGTTGACCTGGATCTTGCCCTGCTTTAAGTAAATTCCGTAACCCGACTCTTCTTCTTTGTCTGCGGCGCGGCTGAGAATGGCGCCATCCGGTGACTCCGGCTTCACCCAAGCCGACAGCGTGAAGCGGTCATAGTAACCGAAGTTCGCCTGGTCACCCACCTCGTCGACTTTCTTTCCATCGAAGGTGCGTTCTTCGGCTGATTGCCAGAGTAACTTCCGATTAGGCAACCAATCGGCGGGCTGGTGCACGGAGCGTTCCCAGGCCGCGCGCTTCTGTTCAATCTCCGGACGCAGGGCGGTCAGGCGGGCAGCAGCCTGTTCGGCGGCAGTCTGCAGCGTGGCCCACTTCGCCTCTTGGTCCTGCGTCGGCGCTGGAATCAAGGGCGGCGAATTGCCGTACTTGAAGACTTTTCCCTTCTCCGGAAGGTTATTGAAGAAGGCGAACATGGAGTAGAACTCGCGTTGCGAGAACGGATCGTACTTATGGTCATGGCAGCGCGCGCAGCCCAGAGTTAAACCAAGCCAGACCGTCGACGTCGCCTCCACCCGATCGATAGCGTACTCCACCAGAAACTCTTCGCCGATGCTGCCGCCTTCGCCATTCGCCCGGTGATTGCGATTGAAACCGGTGGCGACCATCTGATCGCGGGTGGCGTGGGGCAACTGATCGCCGGCCAATTGTTCAATCGTGAACTGGTTGAAGGGCATGTTCTTGTTAAAAGCCGCGATCACCCAGTCGCGCCAGCGCCACATCGAACGCTCCGCATCGGTCTGATAGCCGTTGGTGTCGGCATAGCGCGCCGCATCGAGCCAGCGCATCGCCATGCGTTCACCGTAGCGCGGCGAAGCCAGCAAACGATCCACAACGCGTTCGAAGGCCTGTGGCGATTCGTCCTTCAGGAAGGCGTCCGTTTCCTCGGGCGTGGGCGGTAGGCCCGTGAGATCGAGCGACACGCGACGGATCAGCGTGCGCTTGGAGGCGGGCGGCGAAAGGGTCAGCCCTTCCCGCTTCAGCCTGGCTTCGATCAGCGCGTCGATGCCATTGAGCGCGGGCTTTACCGGAGGCAGGAACGACCAATGCTTTTGCCAGGGCGCGCCCTCGGCGATCCACTGCTTTAAGAGGTCGACCTCGCGCGCGGCCAAAGCGGGGCCGGCGGAAACCGGCGGCATGCGCATGCCGCGCTTCTCGGTGGTGACGCGCTCGATGAGCTTGGGCAGGGCGCGCCGCGCGCCGGCTTCCGTGTCGAGCCGCAGGTTGGCTTTGCGATTCGCCTCGTCGGGTCCGTGGCACGAAAAGCAGCGGTCCGAGAGGATCGGGCGAATTTCGCGATTGAAGTCGGCGGCGCTCAACAGAGGAACCAGGAGGGCCGCCCAGCGCATCAGCATGCTCAATATCTTATGCCAAGCGCGATAAACTGAGCTTTCGCTCTATGGTTTTGCTCCCACTCCTGATGGCTGCGTTCGCCGACAGCAGTCCCCTCGCCGAGGCCCAGACCTTCGTCAAGCAGAACTGCGCCATGTGCCACCAGGGACAAAAGCCGGCGGGCGGCTTCAACGTATCGCAACTGACGGCCGAAAACGGCCGGGCCTGGGCGCGTGCCCTCCAGCGGGTGCGCGACGGCGACATGCCGCCGCAGGGAGCCAAGGCCCCGACCGTCGCGGCACGCGATCTGTTTGTGAATACGGTGGAGAGTTCGCTACGCGTGGCCGCTTGTGCCGATGGCATTCAGCCGCGGCCGGCGCCGATCCGCCGCTTGAACAAGCATGAGTACGGCGCCACCTTGCGGGACCTGCTCAACATCCACATCGATGCGGGCCACAATCTGCCGGCCGATGGCGCCGGCGGCGAGGGCTTCGACAATGCCGCCGAAACGCTCTTCCTCTCGCCTTTACATGCCGAGAAGTACCTGGCCGCGGCGCGTGAAGGCATTGAGTATGGGTTGAAGGACGCCCGGTCCCGCGCCCGCTTCATCACGGCCGAACCGAATGAGAAGACCTCGCCGGAAGAGGCCGCCCGGCACGTCTTGGTTCACTTCCTGCCGCGCGCCTTCCGCCGCCCGGCGACGCCCGAGGAGGTGATGCGCTACCTCGCCGTTTTCCAGCGCCAGAAAGGCAGCTTCGACCAGCGCATCGCCTACACGCTGCAAGGCGTGCTGGTGTCGCCACACTTCCTGTTTCGCTTCGAGCAGCCCAGCCCGGTGGCGCGCCTCGTGCCGGACTACGCGCTCGCTTCACGGCTTTCGTATTTCCTCTGGGGCTCCATGCCCGACGACACACTCTTCACGCTGGCCGCGCAAGGTAAGCTTTCTAACCCCGTCATCTTCCGTGAACAGACGCTACGGCTGCTGAAGGACCAGCGCTCCCGCGACTTCGCCGAAAACTTCGTGGAGCAGTGGCTCGGCACGCGCGAGCTCGGCCGCGACATCAAACCCGACGCGAAGCTCTTCCCAGCCTTCTACGACGCCGAGATCCAGAGCGGCATGCGCTACGAGCCGATTCTGTTCTTTCAGGAATTGCTGACGGAGAACCTGTCGCTGCTCTCCCTCCTCGATTCGGACTTCACCATCCTCACCAACAAGCTCCAGCGGCACTACGGCATCACGCTGGAGGAAAAACTGCGCCAGCAGCCCCAACGCGTCAAGCTGCCGCCGGGGACGCATCGCGGAGGCCTGCTGGGGATGGCAGCGGTACTGGCCGTTTCTTCCATGCCCACGCGCACCAGCCCGGTACTGCGGGGCAAATGGATTCTGGACTCGATCCTGGGAACCCCAGCTCCCCCGCCCCCGCCGAATGTTCCGGAATTGCCCGAGCACAAGGGCGCCACGCCCACCACGTTGCGTGCGCGGCTGCTCCTTCACCGGCAAAACCCGACCTGTGCCTCCTGCCACAATCGACTCGACCCATTGGGCTTCGCGCTCGAGAACTATGACGTGCTCGGCAAATGGCGCCCTACCGAGAATGGGTTACCGATCGACGCGGCCGGCGAGTTGCCTGACGGCACCAGGTTCAATGGCCCGGACGAACTGAAGAAGGTACTGATCTCGCGTCAGGACCTCTTCATCCGCAACGTCACCACGAAGCTCCTGGGATTCGCCTTGGGACGCGGTCTGAATCGCGAAGACGCCTGCGCCGTCGACCAGATCGTGGCCGACCTCAAGCGCGACGGCTATCGTGGCCAGACGCTGGTCACGGGCATCGTCAATAGCGTTCCCTTCCGCCAGCAACCCGCCACGCCCCCGCTTCCCGCCCCAATCGCCGCACCGGTAACGACAGCGTCCAAGAAAGCATCACAATAAGAGAGAAGTATGAAGCGCCACACTCCCCTTTCCCGCCGCACCCTGCTCCGAGGCGCCGGTATGGCGCTGGGCTTACCCTGGCTGGAAGCGATGGCCGCCACGCCGAACGGCGCGCCGCCGGTGCGCTTCGCCGCCATGTACATGCCGAACGGCGTTCGCGAAGACATGTGGACTCCGGCGGAGACCGGCCGCAACTTCTCGCTCACGCCGACGCTCGAACCGCTGGCCGATCTCCAGCAGGACCTCACCGTGCTCACCAATCTCTGGAACCAAGGCAGCGTGGGCGGCGACGGGCACTACGTCAAGATTTCCGGCTGGCTCACTTGCACCACGGTCACCAAAACGCTGGGCGTCGACATCAATTGCAACGGCATTTCGGTCGATCAGGTGGCCGCGCAGACGGTGGGACAGCATACGCCACTCGCGTCGCTCGAATTGGGCGTGTCGCCGGTCACCACTGGGGTCGACAAGAACGTGGGCTACACGCGCGTCTACGGCTCACACATCGCCTGGAGCGGCCCCACCACGCCGCTGGCGCGCGAAGTGAATCCGCACCTGGTGTTTGAGCGCCTCTTCCACGCCGGCACCCAAAGCACGGATACGGCCACGCAGGATCGTCAGTTGTTGGACGGTGTGCTCGAAGACGCCAAGCAACTGCGCGGGCAACTCGGCAGCGCCGACCGCGTTCGCCTGGACGAGTATCTCTCGGTAGTGCGAGGCCTTGAGACGCGCCTGGCCCGAGCCGCCAAGCCGCAGAAGACCTCGTGGAAGCCGCGCGTGCCTTTGAGCGCCGCCGACAAGCCACCGGCCCAACCAAAGGACTTCGCCGAGCACGTCCGCCTGATGATGGACATGATCGCCGTGGCCTTCCAGTCCGACACCACGCGCATTGCGACGTTCATGTTCGGCAACGAAGTGACGAATCAGAACTTCTCGTTCGTCGACGGCGTGAAGGGCGGCCACCATTCGCTCTCGCACCACGAAAAGAATCCGGAGAGTCTGCGCCAATACCAGTTGATCAACCGCTGGCACGTGGCTGAATTTGCCTACCTGATGAACCGCCTGAAGAACATGAAGGAGGGCGAGGGCAGCGTCCTCGATAACTCCATGATCCTGTTCGGCAGCGGCATCCGCGACGGCAACAAGCATGACCCGCACAACCTGCCGATCCTGCTGGGCGGGCGCGGCGGCGGCCGCATCGCCGCCGGTCAGCACCTGTCGTACTCGCCGGATACGCCGCTCTCGAACCTCTACCTGTGCCTGCTGGAAGCGATGGGCGTCCCCGCCGAACGCTTTGCCGACAGCACGGGACGCTTGCCGGGCGTATTGGCCTAGTTTTCTAGCTCGCCGCCGCCGCGCACGGCATCTGAGCGAATAGTGCGAAATCTGATCCTCATTTTGGGCGACCAGCTCGATCGCCAGTCCGCCGCCTTCGATGGCTTCGATGCCGACGAAGATGTCGTGTGGATGGCGGAGGTCACGGCCGAGTCTACGCATGTCTGGAGTCATCGGGCGCGCACTGCTCTGTTCCTCAGCGCGATGCGCCATTTTCGCGATGAATTGCGCGAGCGGGGCTGCCGCGTCGAATACACCGAGCTGTGCGACGGCACGCTCGGCGAAGTGCTGGCGCGTTCGCTCCGGAAGCTGCGACCCCAGCACGTGATCGCCGTCGAACCCGGTGACTATCGCGTGCAACAGGAACTGCTGGCCGTTGCTCCGCAACTCGAGCTGCGCGTGGACCGGCACTTTCTCTCCACCAAAGACGACTTCGCCGCCCATGCCCACGGCCGCCGCCAGTTGCGCATGGAGTTCTTCTACCGCGAAATGCGCCAGCGTTACGGCGTCCTGATGGAGCGCGGCAAGCCGGTGGGCGGCAGTTGGAACTACGATGCTGACAATCGCGAGTCCTTCGGCTCGCGCGGCCCGGGGCTGCTGCCGCGCGCGGAGGAGTTTCCGCCGGATGCGGTGACCCGCGACGTGCTTGACCTCGTCCGCCAGCGCTTTCCGGATCATCCCGGAGCGCTCGAAAGCTTCAATTGGCCGGTGACGCCCGCCGACGCCCGACGCTCGCTCGAAGACTTCATCGCGCACCGTCTCCCCCTGTTCGGCGCCTACCAGGACGCCATGTGGACGGGCGAGCCCTTCCTGCATCATTCGCGCCTCTCGGCCGCGCTGAATCTGAAGCTGCTCGATCCTCGCGAAGTGATCGAGGCCGCCGAAGAGGCCTATCGCCGCGGTCAGGCGCCGCTCGCCTCCGTCGAAGGATTCATCCGGCAGATTCTGGGCTGGCGCGAGTACGTGCGCGGCATCTACTGGCACTTCATGCCGGAGTACGCCGAACGCAATTGGCTGGAGGCAACGGCGCCCTTGCCCGCCTTCTACTGGACGGGCGAGACGGAGATGAACTGCCTGCGGCACGCCATCGGCCAGACGCTGGAGCATGGCTACGCGCATCACATTCAGCGCCTGATGGTCACCGGGCTTTTCGCGCTGCTGCTGGGCGTGGACCCGCGCGAAGTGCATGCCTGGTATCTGGCTGTTTACGTCGACGCCGTGGAGTGGGTGGAGTTGCCGAACACCATGGGCATGTCCCAGTTCGCCGACGGCGGCGTGATGGCGTCGAAGCCTTACATTGGCTCCGGCAAATACATTGCGCGCATGAGCAACTACTGCCAGGGCTGCCGTTATGACCCCGGGCAATCCACCGGCGCCGGCGCCTGCCCTTTCACCACGCTGTACTGGGACTTCCTGCTGCGGCACGAGCAGCGACTGCAGAAGATTCCGCGCCTGGCGATGCAGCTGCGCAACGTCGAGCGGCTGGATCGCAGCCAGAGAACGGCGATCCAGGCTCAGGCGGCGCGCCTCAAACACGGGTCGTTAGATGCCTAAGAGGCCTTGCAACACGGGGGTCTGCGGGTAGGGATGCCCCTTGTATTGCCGGAAGCCTTCGCCGAACGGATAGCCCGCCGTACCGCCGCGATGACGCGTCCAGTGCTCCATCGTGATCAGGTAATTGTCCATCCCGTGATGCGCCTTCAGCCAATTGCGTTGCGACTCATGGCAGGCCAGCATGTCGCGCTTCCGCTCGAACGTGGACGTGACATCCACGACAAAATCGGGCGGCACCACGCGTCCTTCACGATCAAGTCCTTCGATCGGATCCATGAAGTAGAGGTGCGGAATCCAATCCAGCGCGGGCGGCGAATCCGGCACTTCGTAGTTCGGCGCGCCGGCTGCGAAACAAGCATCGCGCACCAGCAGCGAGACCATCTCGTGGTCCGCCAGGTAATCGGAGGGCGCGGACGTGATCACGATTTCGGGCCGCAATTGGCGGATCAGGGCTGTCGTCTGCCGGCGGGAAGGGTCGTCGTTAAAGATCGACAAATCATGGAAGCCACCCCAGTAGTAACGCGCACCCACCATCGCCGCCGCGCGCGCCGCTTCCCCCTTCCGGATGCGTGCCGTCTCCTCGCGCGAGTATTCGCGGCTGCCGCAATCGCCGTCGCTCATCGTCACAAAGGAAAGCTCGTGGCCGGCCGCGGCCAGCAGAGCACAGGTGCCTCCGGCCAAAATTTCGATATCGTCCGGGTGCGCATGAATGGCTAGGATTCGCATGTCTTTCTTACACTGTAAGCGGGATGGCTGAGCATCGTTTTGCCGACGTCCGCACGATCTTGAGCCGCACCAGCGGCTACATCCTCGAAGCGGGCTTTACACACTCCATCACGCCGGCGCGCAACTGCACGTTTGGCTGCACGTTCTGCTACGTGCCGACGATGCGCATCCAGGGTGGGCTGCAGCCGGAAGATTGGCGGCGCTGGGGCCAGTTCACGACCTTCAAGAAAAACGCCGCCGCCTTGCTCGCCAAAGAACTGCGC
>JBGAHE010000116.1:0-22413 GCA_044226365.1 Bryobacteraceae bacterium | reverse complement strand
TCGACCTTCCAGCGCCGTCGGTAGCTGCGTAGCGGACGGCCATCCTGCGTGAGATTCTTACGGGTGCTCCTGTGTGGTGCGATCATCTCCACGCCGCTGGCGGCGAGTCGAGTGTCGAGTTTATCGGAATCATACGCGTTGTCGCCAATCAAGCGACGGAGCGGTTCGGCGACGAATGCTTCCGCCAGTGTCTGTTCGACGAGGGTTACTTCATGTGGCGTAGCACTTTCCGTGCAAACGGCGAGAGGAAGACCGTTGCGGTCTGCCACTGCCATGATCTTGGTGCCCTTGCCCCGCTTGGTTTTTCCCACCCCAGCGCCCCCTTTTTTGCGGAGGCGAACGTGCCATCGATGAACGCTTCGCGCACATCGAAGCCGCCGCGTGTCCGCAGATCTTCGGCCAGCGATTCCAGTACGCCTCGCATCACACCAGAACGCACCCATTGTTGGAAGCGCCGATGGCAAGTCTGGTAAGGCGGATAGCGGTCCGGCAGATCTGCCCACGGCGCCCCGGTTCGGAGAATGTATAGGACTCCGTTGAGTACGTCGCGTCGCGGCCGCCAAGGCCGTCCACGACCATCCAAACGTCGCGTCGGCTCCGGAATTAACGGGTCAAGAATCGCCCATTGGATATCGGTGAGATCTCGGGGGAAAGGCATCTCTCCGAAACATTATCCATCACTCCTGTTTTGGTTTATGAGATGAGCTCTAGTTTTGATGCCCCGAACATCTCGCAGGTAACACGTTTCCGCCGCTCTTGCATCACGGGTCGCTAGGAGCGGGCGAGAAAGGCTTTGGCGAGCGCGGCGAAGTCGGCGGCGGAGGAGGCGGTGGCGGCGCCAAAGTTCCGATGCAAGCCAGCGTCGCTGGTGGCGAGAATGGTGCGACCGCTGCCTTGTTCGAGCATGAGATACGAGGCGCCATCTTCGTGGCCTTGACGCCAGAAGCCGCCGCAGTAGATGGCTTCGCCCATCGCGTAGGGACCAGGGAGGGAGAAAGGCGCGAAAAGCCGTGGGGCGACTCATGTTCGCTGCCGGTGAGGACCGTCTCATCGGCCCCCGGGGGAATGGGCAGGCCCCGGCTGACACAGCCCATGACGGCCCGAATCCAGCGGCCTTCCAGATAGGCTTCGCGATCCTTTTGCCACTCCTTGAGCGCGAATTTCAAGCGGGTGGTGAATTCGAGCGGCATGACTTGGTGGGCGAAGGAGTAAGCGACGGTCACACGGATATGTTATGCCAACCAGGGGAACGGGCTTGCGCGTGCGACGGGTTACGGTGTAGGCCGGATCGGTTCTTCCTCGCCGAGATCGTCGGTAGCAAGACTGAAGGAGTGAATGAACTCCTGCTGAATGAAATTGCCTGTTGAAGAACAATAAGTGGGCGGTAGGGCGGGGCTAAAGAAGAGGCTGCAATCGGGGGCGCCAAGTGGAGGTTTGATGCGGCGGGGCTGCTGCAGAATGGGCAACGGGAGCCGAGTCATTGTTCCGCCGGTATCGACGCTGACCGCAGACAGGGCATGACAAGAGATACAAGAGGAAATTTGGAATCCGTTTTCGATGAAACGGTCCGAGAGAAGAGTTGCTCGACCCCGTGGGTCAACGAAGTCGGTTTGCGTACCACTCAGGGCGTAATTTCGCCATACTGTTTTCCCAAGCGCGTCAGGACGCCCATAGGTATCCACGGAGGGCAACTCCGGTTTGGGCGGCTGCACATGATGGAAGGTACACCAGAACCAATTCGGCAGTTCCTTGGTGATGATGTGCAATGCCAACAGCCCGACCTTTCGGCCGTTCTTGGAGTTTGTGCTGGTGTAATAGTTTCGCGGAACACCCTGGTTGATTTCATCCGAGGTGAACTCGCGCCAGATGGCCTTCACAACGATTGATCCCGGCGGGAACGAGACAACGGCTCGGCCGTTCCGCGCGTCCCAGTAGCGTTGCTTCTGCCCCGTCGGATTGTAAAGACGCTGACCGCGAATAAAGTCGAACGCTTCTCGATTCAGGCGGGTTTCGCCGCCGCCGAAAAAGTTATCCGGATTGAATAGGCCGTGTCGATCGGGGTTGACGTCGAGCAACGAAAACGCTGCTTTGAGTTTGAACGACTGTTGCCACTCAGTCGCGATGGCTGATTCGGGAAACCCATGCGCCATCAGAGAAGCTGACACATGCAACTGTTTGTTAGCATTCTTCTGGGTGGATTCCCACGGGCCGGGATCTTTGCCATCTTTGCGAAAAGTATCGTTATAGGCGTAACGCCAGGTTTCCCAAATCCGGTCGCCCTCGCGCCCCATAGCCTGCAGCCGATCAGGCTGCTCACCGGGTGACTGTGCGAGAGGAACTGCCGGTTGATTCAGCGCGATGAATAGGTCCCAGGCATGCTTGCTGGGATTGGTTAGGGCCTCCGTGGCGACTACGGCGGGAGCCTCTTTAGCGGGTGGCGCGCAACTTGTCAGGACCGCGATCAGGATTGCGGCTATCAGCAACTGCTGACCAATCGACCTGGATAGCTTGAGGGAAATCCGCAGACAGGCAGGTTGATGCCGGATAGAATACTGTCGGTGAAACAAGCTAATCCTCTTTCATGAGATGAGCGCTCCGCGGAACAAGGAACGCGTCGCGGAGACCACTTCGTCGAGCGCAATGTCTTGAACCAAGCCGCTCGTGCACTGCAGAACGCTTGTTCGGCCTGCTCCGCGGGGCGCCCAAATCTGTGGATTCTGACTCGCGAAGAGGGCAACGACGGGTGTGCCCATGTAGGCAGCCAAATGACTAACGCCGGTATCGCCGCCAACGTACACCGCTGCTTGGCGAAGTCGCGCCGCCACGACGCTTAAGTCGGACTCGGCGACGATCTCTCCCCGCGGCCGAATGGCAAGCGGCAGTCGGCACGGGTCGACAATCCATTTGACAGGAGCAAGGTCGAAGATGCGCGATTCCAAAGCCAAGTAGTAACTTAACGGCCATTCGCGGCTCTTGCTGCTGGCGAAGGGCTGTAGAGCGATAAAGGTTGTTTCCGAGTCATCAACGGAGGCGGCCGATGTCTGAGCGTCGGCGGGGCCGACGCCTAGACGCTTGGCGATCTGGTCCAGGTGGAAGTCAATGGCATGGAGGCCCGACTCCTCAGGTGGGTTGCAGCGTAACACCGTTAAATTCTGGCTGTATTGCGACAACTGATCGATCTCTCTCGTGTCGTAGGGATACCATGCGATCACTTGGGAAAACTCCGCTAGGCGTTCCTTCAGGCGGTCGACGATCCCACCACTTACGTAGCCGAGAAGCGGGAATCCCACTTCGGCGAGCGATTGGGTTGGGCAGAAGGGGCGTGCCAGGGATACGCAGGGGGCCGAAATCCAGAGCTCTGTTTCAGGCTGCAGTAGGGAACGAATCGCTGGGAATGTAACTATGCAATCGCCGATTCCACCGGGACGAATCAGCAGGCGTTTCGACATGGCACCTTACCCATGAAACATCGTTCTATAGTTCGCAGCCGGAAGCGTCGCCGCTCGCGGCTGCGAGAGTTACTATTCAATCGGTTTTTCTTCGTGCAATTTCGCGCGCGTCGTCGGAGGCGTGGAGAGGGTGCGAACCAGTCCTTCCAGGCTGGCGATAGCAGTCAGTTGCGACTCCTGGAGGTCGCAATCCGTCCCCGTCCAGCCGCTTCCGGGGAGAGTCCGGCCGACGACCAGCACTCTCTCGAAAAAGACCTTGGCGTTGTTAATCGTCGTCAGAAAACGAGGATCCTGTCGAATGACCTCGCTAATCGCGGAAAAGTCACGCGCCTGCACGCCCGCAGGCGGGTTCGTGCAGGCGTATTGGGCATTGAGGTTGGCCCTCGTGAGCGTCCAAAGGAGGGCTGCTACGTTCTCGTATGGCAGATGAGCCATGGTGTAATCTCCAGTTCAATGAAAGTGTCAAGCTACTGCTGATAGGTTGCCCACGATTTCGCGAGGGCAAGATTGACTCGGCGTTGCTCGATACCCGGGCGAGAGGAGCCGGCGGAGCGGATTGAATCTCCGAGGCATCCGGGTTCTTCGTCCAGCGGAACGATCCAGTTCAGAGCTGGACAAAGCAAAACTTGACGGTGAATCTGGTCAAGCGTCGCTGACCCCGCCTTTTTGAGGCGGGCCAAGTAAGGTCTGGGAGACATCGGCGGCTCCAGATTGGCCGCGCTTTGGAACTCGCTTGCGGCGTCGGCCTCGCGAGACTCATGAAGGGCGATCTCGCCGGCAACGCGGTGGACGGCGATCTGGTAGGAACGTACGTTAGCCAGGGAGGGAGGAAGTTGAATCGCCGCACGAGCGTCATTCACCATCCCGGCGCGGCTGAGGATGGTCCCGTAGTGCATGACAGCGGTGGGGCCGGTTTCCTGAGCCCAAGCCAGGCGCGCTGAGCGAACTGCCTGGACGGTGTCGCCGAGACGCAGATGAGCATAGGCTGCGCAGAAGAGAGCGGCGGGTGGGGTGGTTGGTAAGGCGGGTCCCAGGGCGGCGATCGCCTTGGCCGGGAGGTCGACATCCATGAGCACCATGGCCAGGTGCAGTGACGCAGACTTTCTCGCGCTGTCGATTTTTCGCAAGTCCGCGAAGCGTCGTAGGGCGGCGGAGTAATCGCCCGCGCAGTAATCGTGGATCCCGCGCTTAAATGCGGCGCGCTGAGCTCCGCCGAGGCTCTCCATCCGAGCGATGGCGGCGAGACTGGCCGGATAGTTCTCAGCGGCCAAGTTGGAGTTGACTAGTTGGCCCTGAATCGAGAGAGACGTCGGATCGAGGTGAGCTGCTCGTTCCAAGTTCCGAATCGCCTCTGCGGCTCGGCCCATTTCCAGAAGGGGAATCGTTCGGTAAAGAAGTGCTCGCGCATCCTGCGGATACTCCAAGGCCCAAGTGGCGAAGTAGCGGTCCGCCTCGGCCCGCTCACCGCGATCGAACGCATACATTCCTCGGGTGCGCAGTTCCTCTCGACGGGTGATCGCCCGACGGGGTAACAGGGCCATGGCTCGATCCCAAGCCCCAAGGGCCTCGCGTTGCCGATTCATCGACATCAGGAGGTCGCCCTTGCGCATGGCGGCGAGGGTGAACTCGGGATCCCGGTCGAGAGCCGAGTCCAGCATCAGGAGGGCGTCGTCGCGGCGTAGGTCGCGCGCCAACTGGTCCGCTTTACTCAGGAAGGTCAGGGCCTCCCAGGAGGGAGTAGTCACATCCTCCGGCAATCGGTCCGCGCCTTGGAGCGCCGAAGCAGATTCGCCGGCATGGGTCCGAATCCAAACCGAGGCATCGTGGGCCGCGGAATAGCGAGTGCGTTGATCCTGGAAGGAGAAGGCCTGGATTTGCTGGGTCCGGGGACTGCCCGGCGAACTACCCCGAGACTCCAGGCTGACGTTGAGTGAGTAAGCCGAGCCGATGGCGGTGACCGAGGTAAAGACAATCAGATGAACGCCTACCCGCCAAGCGGCCTCGCGGATCGCCTCAGCGGTCGGAACGCCGGTTTTGCCCATCTGGGTGAGAACCTCACGCAGCCGGTTGCTGTCGAGCAGGTTGATCCAACTCGACTGCTGCAGCGAGGCGCGGATGAGTTCCTGGAGGGCGCCCATTTCGGGTTTGTCCGTATTGTTCTGAAGTTCGTTCAAGAAAACTGCTGCACCTTCCGGTAGGCGAATCCGGTTGTGTTCGATTAAGCGCGATCCACCCCAATAAAGTGACAAGCCACCGAAAGAAATTGCGGCGGCGGTGGCGAGTTGACGGCGGGTGAGGCGGCGGCGGGGACCTGGGCCGCGGAGGTGCTCGAGGACTTGGGGGGCGGAGGCGGGGCGATGTTGAGGGTCCGGCTCGAGTAGGGCGGCGGCGGTGCGGGCCCAATTTTTCGGAGCCCTGGCCGGCAGCTTGGCGGGCGATTCGGTTAGACGGGCGAGGGCGCCGGCGACCGAATCGGCGCGCGCGAAGGGGCGGGTGCCGGTGAGCATCTCGTAGAGGATCAAGCCGAGGGCGTAGAGGTCGGTGCGTTCGGTGACCGGCTCGCCGCGGAGCTGCTCGGGGGCCATGTAGTCGAGGGTGCCGAGGACCTTGCCGGAACTGGTGAGTGATCCGTCGGTGAGCGAGGTGTCGCGGCGGGCGAGGCCGAAGTCCATGATGACGGCGCGGGGGCCGGTGAGCATGACGTTGGAGGGCTTTAAGTCGCGATGAATGATGCCGGCCTGGTGGGCGGCGGCGAGGCCATGGAGAAGCTGCTCGACAATCGGGCGGGCCTCGTCGACGGTGAAACGGCCAACGCGGCGGAGGCGCTCGGCGAGGGTTTCGCCCTCGATGAGCTCCATGGTGAGGAAGAAGACATCGCCTTGGGGGGTGGAATGGCGGCCGAGGTCGAAGAGGCGGCAGACGTTGGGGTGGGTGACTTTGCGGGCGAGTTGTAACTCGCGGCGGAAGCGCTGGGTGGCGCCGGCGTCGGTGAGTAAGTCGGAGTGGAGGACTTTGATGGCGACCTGCTCTTCGAGGTCGACGTCGAGGGCGGCGTAGACTTCGCCCATGCCGCCGCGGCCGATGAGGCGGAGTAACTCGAAGCGATGGCCGAGACGGTCGCCGGGGGAGAACTGGGAACGGGGGGCGGTGCGGAGTTCTTTGACGAGGTCGGGGGACTCGGCCAGGAAGCTGCCGGCGATGCGGTCCTGCTGGAGGAGTTTCTCGACTTCGGAGCGGATGTCGGGCTCGACGGATTGACTGGCGAGGAACGACGCGCGGGACTCGGGAGGCTGATCGAGGCAAAGCTCGAAGAGGTCGTGGATGCGAGCCCAGCGGTCGGCGGTCATGAGGCGAGCTCTCCGAAGAGCCAAGCGCGGGCGATGATCCAATCGCGCTTGATGGTGCGCGATGAAAGTTGGAGTATCTCCGCAATTTCTTCTTCGGTCATGCCGCCGAAGAAGCGCATTTCCACGACCTTCGCTTGCCGGGGCGCGAAAGCGGCAAGCCGGGTGAGGGCTTCGTCGAGGTCGTCGATTTCGCCAGACCGCGCCGAGCCGATGACAGCGACCTCGTCGATGTTCAGCTTGGCGTGTCCGGCGCCGCGGCGGGCGGCGCGGTGTTGCCGGGCGTGGTCGGTGAGGAGGCGCCGCATGACGGTGGCGGCGACGGCGAAGAAGTGATTCCGGTTTCGCCACTCCAGTTCGTCGAGACGAGCGAGCTTCATGTAAGCCTCGTGAACTAGCGCAGTGGCTTGCAGGGTATGGCCATCGCGCTCGCGCCGCAAGTAGCTGGCAGCCAGTCGTTTGAGCTCGGTGTAGACGTGCGGCATCAGTTCCGCTTCAGCTGACTTGTCGCCGGCCGCAAGCCGGACTAACAACGCGGTGATGTCACCCTGCTCCTTCAAAGCTAATTCGAGGTATTGTCACATGAGTTGCTGTCAGGGCGAGAGTGTATTTTTCGACATTCACAGTCAATTGGCGGTTTGCGGCTCGGGCAGGGGCTGCGCGGGCTCAGTCCTTTCGCTTAAAGTACTTAAGCAAACCTGCGTAAGAACACCAGAAAGTCGAGGTGGACTATGTCAGCGAAGAGAATTCCTGCGAATCTACACCTTCGGTTAGGTCGTCGTTCAACGCGCCTCTATCCTGTCGGTATGGGAGAAGTGCTGAGTTTGTAAATACCCCCGCCGTGAAGGTCCGTCGGACGGCCAGGGTAGAGCGCAACTCGACTCATGCCCTCGCCGTGGTGTTGGCGCCTTCTCGAGTTCAGCCGAGGGAAGTGCTACTTGTTTCTAAGTTTTGTCGGCCAACCTTGCTGCATCTGCCGATAGGCCTCGCTGCTGATGGTGGAGTCCTTTTTGCTTCGGCTGGTACCCGAGGCCTTTCGCTTGTTGATGTTGGCGACGAGTGAATTCTTCTGTCTTTTCCGGGAGGCCATCGCAGTATGGATACGCGAGAGCGGGCAGTGTTTTCCGGCGTCATTGAGGCGGACACGGCTGTTTACACCACTCTTTCCATCGGCGACTTAGAGTGAAAGAGTGGTCCTTCGAGTTGTTGTTCTTTTCCTGACGGCGCAGTTGGCTGCGCTGGGGCAGACGGTGTTCGGGGTGGAGCCGAATAGCGGGCAGATGCCGGGCGAAGTGTTGTTCTTTCAGAGGTCGGGGGATGAGGACTTAGCCTTTACGCGGAACTCGCTGCGCTTGCGGCGGGGCGTGGAGGTCGTGATCGAGGGAGCGGCGGCGGGCGCGAGGCCGGAGGCGGTGGAACCGCTCCCGACCCTGTATCAGACCTATCTGGGAAACGAGCCAGGCAGGTGGCTGACGGACCGGCGGCAGTACCGGACGGTGCGTTTGCCGGGGGCCTATCCGGGGATCGATGCGGCCTGGACGGGGACGGTGCAGAGCTTCAGTGCGGGGTTGACGGTGGGCCGCGAGCAGCTGACTTTTGCCGTCAGTGCCGGGACAGACTGGCGAGCGATTCAGGTGAGGTTCCGGAATTTGGGGGATGCGCCGTTTGAGGGTCCGGGAGGCATTTGGTTCACCGGGGGTGCCATGCCGGGGGTATTCACGGTGACGCTGGAGGCGACGCAAGGCGGGGCGCCACTGGCGGCCTCACTGCAGATCGCCGGGAAGGACCTGCTGACGCTCTCCGCGCCCAACCTGGACCGGACGCGGCCGGCTGAGTTTCGCTTGTCGTTTCCGAACTATGTGGATGGGGTGTTTGGGCTGGCGGGCAATCTGCCGGCAAAATCGGCGGATGGCAACCGGTATCGGGTGACGACGGCGCGGTGCGAAACGCTGGTGGTGCGGTACGGCGCGGATGGGTGGCCGGTGTGGGTGACGACGGTGGGGGGTGCGGGATGCGACGAGGGGCGGGCGGTGATGGCGGCGGCGGGAGGAGTGGCGGTGGTGGGTTGGACGGAGTCCGGAGATTTGCCGGTGCCGGCGGATGCACCGGGGTCCCGGCGTCTGGCGCATCAGAGCCCGTTCTTCCTGTGGCTGGACCAGGAGACGGGGAGGCTGCGGACGGCGACGTACGGCTTACTCGACCGAAGTGCTGCGGTCACCGCGCAGCAAGTAGAGGCCAATGGGGATTTGGTGGCGGCCGGGGTCACTTATGTGCCGGCGGGTGGGGGGATGACGGAGCAGGCGGGGTTTCTCCTGCGGTGGCGGCCGGAGCAGAATCGCTTTGTATTTGGGCTCGGTTTGCCGGACGCCGTGCAGGCAGTGGCCAGCGACGGGCGGGGGACGACTTACTATGCCACTTACCCGTTCGGCGAGGGCAGTACGATGCGGCTGCGGTTGGGCGCGCTGAGCGAGACGGGCGCCACGTTGGGGCGTCCGGTGACGGCGGCGATTGGAGGGGGAGACGCGGGAAGCCGGCTGTGGGCGATGCGCCTGACGGCGGGGCCGGACCTGACGGCCGCGGTGGCGATCGCGCTGCGGAATACTACCTACGGCTCCGATGCGCAGCCGGTGGGGTATCTGGGGCGCTTCGCGCTGCAGGACGGGACGGTGAATTACGTGCGAGCGGGGTTGCCGGGTGAGAGCCCGGCGGTGCTCGAGTTGGGGGCGTCGGGCGAGGTCCGGGCGATGTATGAGCGCGGGGGCACCCGGCCGCTGGAGACAACGCCGGACGCCGCGGTGGTGGCGCCGTGCCCGAATACGGGATACACGGCGCGCGTCGGGCCGACGGGGAAGCTGCTCTATGGAGCCTTCACGCCGGCCGGCGATGAGGCTCAGCCTGGCGGGCGTCCGACACTGGCGTGTGCGGCGTCGACGGCGGGCCGAGCGCCGGTGAGCGGCGTGGTGCGGGGCGAGATGTTGACGTTGACGGGCGGCAACTTCGGTCCGACCACGGCGGTCTATGCGGGACTCGGGGCAGACGGCCGCTTTCCGAAAGAGCTCGCCGGGTATCGAGTGCAGATGAATGGGCTCGACGCGCCGGTGATCGCGGTGGCGAGGGGGCTGGTGGCCGTGCAGGTGCCGTTCGAGCTGGGTCAGACTGCTTCGGTCGCGATCCTGCTGACGGGGCCGGACGCGCCGGCCGAACTGCTGACCCTGCCATTGTTGACCGGGACAGTGCCGGTGACGTTGTTCGATACGGGGGACGTGGCGAACGCCACGGGGCTACCGGCGCTGGCGGCGTTGAATCAGGATGGGTCGGTGAACTCGCAGACGAATCCGGCGCGTCCGGGCTCCGTGATGTCGTTGTTTGGAACGCGGCTGCGTGCCGGGTTGGCGGCCGGCGTCACGGGCGGACTGCATTCGGTGTCGGAGTTGCGGGCGGCATCGCTGTTCAGCGCGGGGACCAACTGCGAGCTGGTCTGGCTGGGAGCCGCGCCGGGGCTATCGACAGCAGTGTTTCAAGCGAATGTGCGGTTGCGGGCGAACGCGCCGGGGACCGGAGTGCGGCCCTTACCGTTGGGGTTGGCTGTGTCGGATTCGCCACGTTTTCTATTTGCGCCTCCCGGTGGGGCGGTGGTTTGGATAAAGGACTAATGCGGCTGTACGTCCGGCAACGCGTCGAACTGCTGTGGTAAGTTTAACGCCGTGCGGCAACTTACTTTTGCAGTCGTCACCCTGCTGGCGATCGGCCGGGCGGACGCGAGTCCTTTGTTGCTGGGACCGGTCCCCGGGTTAGACCCAGCCGAGTTGCGGGTGACGCAATTTGCCTCAAATGTCGGGTTTGTCTATGGCTTGGCGCGGGCGGACGATGGGGCATTGTTAGCGGGAGTCAGCGGGTCGACGTATCTCTTCAGCGGCGCGCCGGCTTCAGTGTTGCGGTTCGTCGACGCCAATGCGGATGGTGTGGCGGATGGACCGGGAACGCCGGTGGTGAGTGGATTACCGGGAGTGATTACCGCGGTGCAGCGGGTAGGGCCGTTGCTGGCCGTCGGCACTTTGTCGTTGGATAGCGCGTCCAGCCGCGTCAGCTTGTTCGCCCCCGGCGCGACACCGGACGCGCCCTATGTGGCGATGGGGCAACTCGACTTCGACTTTGGGCAGTTCTGGGCGCACGCCAGTCCGGGATTGGCGGTGCGGGAGACGCCGGGGCAGCCTGGGCATTACGACCTGATGGTGAATGTAGGGTCGGCGACGAACGACGCCGTGGGTGGGCCATTGAATGTCAGCGGTTTGGGTTTGGCGAGTCAGAGTGTGCCGGGTGGGTCGATCTTTCTCTTTCGGCTGGATCTGACGGGGGCGAATCCGACGAGCGAGGCGCCGGTGCAGGTGGCGTCCGGGATTCGCAACGCGGTGGCCATGGGCTTTCATCCGGTCACCGGTGATTTCTACTTTGCCGATAACGGGATCGACGGACTGGTAGACGAGAACGAGCCACTGAGTGTGGATGAGTTGAACTTGATCGCGGCCGGTCAGTTGGGGCAGGGGACGGTGAACTTCGGTTTTCCGAGCGCGTACGTGACTTATCGGACCGGTGCGGTGGTGGGCGGCGGCACGCAGCCGTTGATCGCGTTTCAGCCGCTGGGCGATCCGAATACAGGATCCGAGAGCGAAGGGGCGGCGGGGATGGCCTTTTCCCCCAGCTTATTTCCGGCGGCGCTGCGAAACGGGTGGTTCGTGGGTTTTCACGGGAAGTCCTGCTGCGGGCTGGCGAACGAGGAGAACCCGGTGGTGTATGTCGATTTGAATACCGGCAACTACTATCACTTCGTGAGTAACGACGATCCGTTCGTGGGGGCGATCGACAGTTTGTATGCGACGCAGGATTCGCTATTTCTGGCGGACTTGACGCAAAGGACAATCTATCAGGTGACGGCGGTCCCGGAGCCGGCGTGCGCGGTGCCAGTGGCGGTCTTGTTGGCCTATCTGGTGCGGCGCCGTCGAGCCGTGGCGCGGGGCTAATTACAGCTGCCGCGCATTGGCGTAGCGGGTGCCCCTTGTGTTCAATGGGAATCCGCTAACAAGCAAATGGCCGCATGGGTAAATTATTCTTCCCACCGAGCGCCTGAGAGCTACTTTACTTCACACGGCGAATGTCGCGGCTGTCACTCTTCGGTTAGACCCAGAATTCCTCCAGCGTGCTGTCCGAACGGACCCCGTGACTAAAGTATTAGGTTTTCTTGACCGACCAGTATGCTCAAGGACTCAAATGAAACGACTAATTACCTTGATGCTCTGTTGCTCTCTACTGGTTTCCGCCGGTGATACCGGATACAAAGTTGACTACGATGGCGGCTCGCTGCCGGGAGTGAAAGCCGGTAGCGATATCAAGCTATACATCGAGGAGGGCCGTGTTCGTGTAGCGAGGGATAAGAAAGAAGTCGCTCAAATTCCGGCGAATTCCATCAAAGAAATCAGTTACGGACAAGATGTTCACCGCCGAGTAGGAGCTGCGATTGGACTCGCCGTGGTGTCATTCGGAATCGGCGCGCTCATGGCATTTGCCAAGTCGAAGAAGCACTTCATTGGTGTTACCTGGGAGGACGGGGATCGTCGTGGGGGATTCGCCTTTCAGGCTGACAAGGGTGAGTACCGGGGTATTCTGGCTGGCCTGGAGGGAATTTCTGGCAAGAAGACGGTCAACACCGACTCACTTACGGTAAAGAATTAGCGAGCCGGCGCCGGGAGGAGAGGTTCGCAGAAAGGTGTCGCTACAAGCCGGCCTTCTTCTTCTGCTCCGCCAGGCGGCGGTGAAAGTCTTTGTCCTTCTCATCGATGTAGGCTTGATAGCCGGCGGGGTCGATGAAGGGGTTGGCGGGGGATTGGCCGAGCTTCGGGTATTTCTCAGCCAAGTGGTAGAAGTCCGGGTGGGCGGCGATGAAGACGTCGCAGGGGAGTTTGCGTAAGGTGGCGAAGGCCTGGGGATAGTCTTCGGCGATTTCGGGATAGTCGGGGTTATTGACGAGGATGTAATTGGGATTGACGCCGACGCTGCAGACCATGACGACGTGGTAGGACTTGCCGGCCTCTTTGGTCTGCCAGGTCCAGGTGGTGCAGCCCTTGGTGTGGCCGGGCGTGCGATGCGCGGTGAGAGTGGTGCCACCCAGGGTGACCGATTCGCCGTCCTTCACAATGCGGTCAATGGGGTGAGGCTTGCCGCCCGGGGTGATCTTGCGGAGGCCGGCGACGTCTTCGGTGAGGACGATCACCTGCGCGCCGGTGAGTTCTTTCACCAGGGCGTCGGCTTCCTGATGGTCGCCATGGGCGTGGCTGCCCAGGATGATTTTGGTGTCCGCGAAGTTGAAGCCAAGCTTTTCGATGCTGGCCTTGATTTGGGGGACGGTGCGTTCGAAGTCGGTGTTGATGAGGATGTTGCCGGCGGGGGTGACGATCAGGTAGGAGCCCAAAGCCTCCGTGCCCACGAAGTAGGTATTGCCGATCACGTGGTGCGCGGGGAAGGGCGTGTCGTAGTTGCGCTGAGCGGGGGCGAAGGAGGCGAGGCAGAAGAGCAACAGGGCCAGGCGGAGCATGGCGGGTAGCATATCACCGGGGTCGGCAAAGATGTGTCCGAAATCGGACAGTCATTGCGGGAAACGAACGGCGGGGCGGGTGGGGACGATGGGTTTTCAAGAGGTTAGGACGGTCCCGGAAGTGCAACAGGCAGGGGGTGCCCCCGATCCTTGTTTGTGACGATCAGCCGGATGTGCTGGTGGCGTTGCAGCTGTTATTAAAGGCTGCCGGGCATGAAGTGCGGACGGCGGATTCGCCGCGGGCGCTGCTGGAGCAACTGGCGGCGCGGCGTTATGAGCTGGTGCTGACGGACATGAACTTCAGCCGCGACACGACGTCGGGGCAGGAGGGGTTGGCGCTGGTGGAGCAAATCCGCAAGGGGCGCGGGGCGCCGCCGGTAGTGGTCATGACGGCGTGGGGCGACATCGACCTGGCGGTGCAGGCCATGCGGCGGGGCGCGGCGGACTTCGTCACCAAACCCTGGGACAACAGCCGCCTGCTGGCGACGCTCGATCGGTGCCTCGAAGAGAGCCGCGGGGCGCAAACCGAGATGGAGATCGCGCGGAGTGTGCAGCAGAAGCTGCTGCCGGTGGCGGAGCGCCAGTTCGGGCCGCTGCAACTGCGCGCGACCTTTGAGCCGGCGCGGGAGATCGGCGGCGACTACTACGACTTCCTCGAGATCGACCGTTCGCTGCTGGGGATTCTGCTGGCGGACGTGTCCGGCAAAGGCGTGCCGGCGGCTTTGCTGATGGCGAATCTGCAGGCCTTGTTCCGGGCGCAGGAGCCAGCGATGCTGGCGCAGCCGGCGAGGTTGCTCGAACGGGTGAACGGGCTATTCCATGCGTCGACGGCGCCGGAACACTACGCGACTGTCTTCTACGGCGTGTACGACGGAACAGCGGGCGAGTTGACGTACGCGAGCGCCGGGCATGTGCCGGCGACGCTGACGCGCGCCGATGGACAGGCTGAGATGCAGGGAGCCACCGGGACCGTGCTCGGGCTGTTTCCGCGCATCGACATGGACGAGGGTCGGGTGCGCCTGCGCGAAGGCGATCGGCTCTCGATCGTGTCCGACGGAGTTACGGAAGCAGACCTGGTGGAAGACGACCGGACGTGCGTCGATCTTTGGGTGCCGTGAAGCCGTGCCGGTTCGGCATCGTGACCTTGGGAAGCGTGTGCTGGTTCAGTTCCTGCGTTTCGGTGACGATGCCGTTCAGGTTCAGGACGAAGGCCGTGAGGGCGTAGACTTCGTCGGGGCGCAGGGTGCGGGGATGATCGAACGGCATGGAACGGTTGATGACGTCCCAAAGCGTGGTGGCGTAGGGCCAGTAGCTGCCGACGCTTTTGACGGGCTTGGGCGAAGCCAAGGAACCAATGCCGCCTTTGAGGGCGGGGTACTGGTTTTCGCGGCCTTCGCCGCGGTCGTTGTGGCATTCGGCGCAGTGCCTGGCAAACAGGGGCGCGCCTTGGGCGGCGGTGCCTTTACCGGGCGGGAGGCCGCGGCCATCGGGAAAGATGGTGAGATTCGGGACTGGTTCGCGGCCAGCGGGGACGGGACGTCCGAAGCCATAGGGCGGCTGGGCGAGCGCCGGCAGCAGCGTGAGCGCCAAGAGAAGACTAAACCGCCAGGACATCGCCATCCGCCTTGATCTGCCAGGGTTTGATGCCGTTGTAGTGGTAGCCGGCGTTGATGCCGCGCGCGGCGATGAATTCGTCGCGGGAGGGTTGCACGGCGCCGGTTTCGTCAATGGCGCGGGATTGGATGACGGTTTCCCGGCCGTCCCAGGTCCAGGGGAAGCGAAAGCGGACAAGGCCTTTGTCGAGGATGGGCTGTTGGAGGTCGGCGGGCTTCCAGGTTTGGCCCCGGTCAGTGGAGACGTCGACCTGGCGAATTTTGCCGTAACCGGTCCAGGCGAGGCCGGTGATTTCGTGGAAACCCGGAGTAATTTTCTGGCCGCCGGAGGGGGCGGTGATGACCGAGCGGACCTCCATGACGAAGGTGAAGATCTCGGCCTGACCGCTGGGGAGGAGTTCGGTGTAGTTCGCGGTTTCCTTGACGGAGAAAGCGGGCTGGTCGGCCGCGAGCAGGCGGTGGAGCCACTTGACGTTCATGTTGCCTTCCCAGCCGGGCAGCAGCAGGCGGATGGGGTAGCCCTGTTCGGGACGCAGCGCTTCGCCGTTCTGGGCGTAGACGATGAGAGCGTCGTCGAGGGCTTTGTCGAGCGGGATACTGCGGGCCATGCGGCCGGCGTCGGAGCCTTCGGCGATCAGCCACTGCGCCTCGGGTTTGAGGCGGGCTTCGGCCAGCAGGGTCTTGAGGGGAACGCCGGTCCATTCGGTGCAACTGAGGAGGCCGTGGCTGTCCTGGACGGTCCTGGGCGGGTTGCCGCGGAGGTCGCCAATGACGTTGCCGCTGCATTCGAGGAAGCAGGTGCGGGAGACGGAGGGGAAGCGGCGAAGGGCGGCCAGGGAGAAGGTGAGAGGCTGCTCGACGAGGCCGTGAAGGAGGAGTTCGTGGGTGGCGGGGTCAAGGGTGGGGACGCCGGAGTGATGCCGTTCGTAGTGGAGGGCCGACGGAGTGATGGTGCCGTAGAGGTCCTGCAGCGGGGTGCGGCTGGAGCCGGTGCCGGGGCTGGCGGTGAGTTCGCGAAGAACGCGGGCCGTGGTTTCGCGAGGAGAGCGGAAGCCATACGGTCGCATGTGGGCGCCCGAGTCCGAGGCCGGTTGGGAGGTGGTGCAGGCGGTGGCGCCGAGAAGACCGGCACCGAGCGCGAGGATTCCGCGGCGGGGCGGCTGTTTGTTCGCCATGAATTCTCCTTTCATTCAAACATTGCACACGATTGTTCAGTATTTCGGAAATTTTAACCGCCAAGGAGGGCTGGAGGATGCTACGGTGGGGGCATCATGGATCAAGACCAAGCGTTAGCTGCGATTCTTGAGAAATGGTTGGCGCGTCCGGAATCTGAAAGGACCGAAGCGAAGCTCCTGAGCTTTGCTTTTGACGTAGCGGCCGATCCTCGTTTTACCTTCACTCGGGCAGGCAGCGCCTACGCCCCCATCAAAGAACATTTACTCCGTCACGGGCAGGTTTACGCCCAGATCTAGCGTCGCCCCGGGCTCACCGATCGCCGGGAACGGCGTGTAGAGTGGGAGCTGGATGCGTTTCTGCCTGCTCATCCTTAGCCTGCCGGCGCTGTTGTTGGCGCAAGGTGTCCTGTTCACGCCAGCCGATCTCGAGCGGGTGAACGCGACCGCCGCGGAATACTCTTGGGCGTCGGCGGCGAAGGCCAACATTCTGAAAGCGGCGGACAGCTTTCCGCAATCGCATCTGGACCGTTTCGGCCTCACGGAACTGGCGCTGCCGCCCGAGGGCGGGCAGTGGTGGCACTGGTATGTCTGCCCGGGGCAGGGTACGCGCTTACGCTTCGAACCGCCGGACCGGCACGTGTGCCCGGTGGACAACAAGCGCGTGACCGGTTGGCCCTACGACCAGGTGGTCTACGCGACGCGCCACGACGAACTGGCCAATGCCGCGCGCGACCTGGGCCTGGCCTACCGGCTGACGGGGCAGCGGGCCTATGCCGAACGGGCCGCATGGATCCTGAAACAGTATGCGGCGCGGTATTTGTCGTTGCCGCTGCATGACGTCAACGGCAAGACGGCGAAGTCCGGCGCGCGCGTGCACGCGCAGACGTTGGATGAGGCCATCTGGCTGATCGCGATGTGCTGGGCGTATGACCTGGTGGGCGAGGCGCTGGATGCGGCCGACCGCGCGGCGATCGAGACGCATCTGCTGCGGGCGGCGGTGGAAACGATCGAGCGGAACGACATGGGCGTCAGCAACTGGCAGAGTTGGCACAACGCGGCGATCGGGGCGGCAGGCTTCGTGCTGGGGGACCGCGCGATGGCCACGCGGGCGATTGAGGGCAAGAGCGGGTTGCGGTTTCAACTCGAGAACTCGACGACGGCCGATGGCTTCTGGTACGAGGGGAGTGCGACGTACCACTTCTATGCGCTCGATGCGCTGCGGCAGTTGGCCGAGATGGCGTCACGCAATGGCGTGGACTTATGGGGCGAGGCGCGGCTGCGGCAACTGTTCGAAGCGCCCATGCGGTTCATGCTGCCGGACGGCACGCTGGCGCCGTTCAACGACGCCACGACGGTGAACTTGGGGAATTACGCGCGGCTGTATGAGAGCGCGTATCGCCACTACGGCGATGCGGCGTTGGCGGGCGTGGCGGCGATGCGGTCGCGCGAGCGGGATGCGCTGTTATTCGGCGCGCCGGTGCTGGAGGGAGCGGGCAAGGTAACGCTCGAGAGCACGGTGTTCGCTGAGTCCGGCTATGTGGTGCTGCGGGCGCCGGGCAACGATCATACGGTGATTCTGAAGTATGGTCCGCACGGGGGCGGGCATGGGCATTACGACAAGCTGGGCTTGGTGTCATACGCGCGGGGCGGAGTGCTGGCCGTGGATCCGGGGACGCAGGCGTATGGGGCGCCGACGCACGACACCTGGGACAAGATGACGGTGGCGCATAACACGATGGTGGTGGATGAGCGGACGCAGGTGGAGGCCACCGGGCGACTGCTGTGGAGCGATTTTGGGGACGGTTATCGCGCGGCCCGCGCCGAGGTGACGACGGCGTATCGCGGCGTGCGGCTGGAGCGCACGATGCTGCTGACCGACGACTACGCACTCGACGTGCTCGCCGGTGAGGCGACCGACGGCGCGGAGCATCAGTTCGACTGGGTGTATCACAACGCAGGCGTTACGGAAACGGCGCTGCCCTTAGCGCCGTATACCCGGCTGCCGCGGACCAATGGCTACCAGCATCTGACGGGCAATCGGGCGGCGGAGACCGGCGAAAGCTGGAGCGTGCGGTTCAACGGCTCGGCGTTGGGCGCGGCAGCCTACGGGGCGTTGTACGCGAGCACGGGAGCGGTGAAGGGGAGTCTGGAAACGTCGCGTGAGCAGGCGGCAAACGGGGCATGGTCCGGCAGGTTGAGCTATCAGTTGGCCGGGGCAGGCTATCTGCTCTACAGCACGCCGACGCTGGCGGCGGAACAACCGGAGACGCCGCCGGACGGGTTGCGGGTGATGATCTACGGGGACGGGTCCGGACATCGGGTATTGTTGCGGCTGAACGATGCGTCGGATGAGCGTTTTGTGGCGACCGTGGGGCCGATCGATTGGCGGGGCTGGAAGCAGGTGGAGGTGCGCAATCCGCGGCAGTGGACGCACTACCTGGGCAACAACGACGGGCGGGTGGACTTGCCGGTGCGGAACTTGAGCGTGGAGTTGCAGCAGGGGCCCGCGTCAGCGCCGCGCGAAGGCGTGCTGTACGTGGACGACTGGCAATTGCTGTACGACGGCGAACAGCCGCTGATGGCGGCGGATTTCGAGCCGGTGTCGCGCAACGTGCGGGTGTGGATGTTGGGCGTCGACGGAACGACCGTGGTGACCGGCAACGGCTTGGGGCCGGATCTGCAAAAGCCGGTGGCGTACGTGATGGCGCGGCGGCGCGGACGAGGAGCGCGGTTTGTCGGCTTGCTGGAGCCGTATGGAGAGTCGGAAGCCGTGCGCGGGTTTCGGCAGAAGGACGACGGCGTCATCGAAGTAACGGGTGCGGGTTGGGTGGATACGATCCGGTGGACGGACTCCGGGGTGATTTACCGCCGCGACTAACGTTCGACGACCACGGGACAAAGCCACTGCACCAGCTTCGCTTCGAGCGAGGCAAGCGTGAGGGGCTTGGTGAGATAGTCGTCCATGCCGGCCTCGAGGCAGCGTTCGCGATCGCCGGCCATCGCGTTGGCGGTGAGGGCGACGATCGGGATGTGGCTCCAGATGCCGCCGCGGGCGCGGATGCGGCGGGTGGCTTCGTAGCCGTCGAGCCGGGGCATCTGGCAATCCATCAGGATCAGGTGGAAGGCCTCGTCACGTTCGCAGATTTCAAGGGCGGTGAGGCCATCGGCGGCGAGGACGCTTTCGCAGCCGAACTTGCCGAGGAAGGCCGCGACCAGGCGGCGGTTGATTTCGTTGTCTTCGACGACCAGCACCCGCTGACCTGATAGGGCCGAGGACGGCACCAGCGGTGTGTGCGGTTCCACAGGGGCGCCCACGGCGATCTCCAGCGGCAGGCGGAACCAGAAACGGCTGCCGACCTCCGGCGTGCTTTCGACGCCCATCTCACCATTCATCAGGCGGACGAGTTGACGGGAGATGACCAGGCCCAGGCCGGTGCCGCCATACTGGCGCGTAGTGGAGTCGTCAGCTTGCGAGAACGGCTGAAAGAGTCGCTGCTGCTCTTCAGGGCGAATGCCGATGCCGGTGTCGCGAACGGCGAAGTAGCCCACGCCTTCCGCGGCGCGCGCTTCGATGATGACCGAGCCTTGGGCCGTGAACTTGATGGCGTTGCCGGCGAGGTTGAAGAGGATCTGCTGGAAGCGTAACGGATCGCTTTTGATGGCCGCCGGCAGGTCCTGGAGGTCGAGTTCGAGCCGCAGTTGTTTGCGCTCGGCGAGCGGCTGCAGGACGCGGGCGACCGACTCGATCGAAGCGCGCGGATCGAAGGCAATGTGCTCGATGCGCATGGCGCCGGCCTCGATCTTGCTGAGGTCGAGGATGTCGTTGATCAGCACCAGAAGCATTTCGCCTGAGCCGCGGGCGAGTTCGGCCCATTCGTGCTGCTCGCGGGGGAGATTGCTGGCGACCAGCAGCTCGGTCATGCCGAGGACGCCGTTGAGGGGCGTGCGCAACTCGTGGCTCATGTTGGCGAGGAAGCGGCTCTTGGCGAGGCTGGCGGCCTCGGCGGCTTCCTTGGCCCGTTCGAGCGCGTGGGCGGCGGCGTGGCGTTCGGTGGTGTCGCGCGCGATGCACTCGATGATGGTTTGGCCTTCGGTGTTCACCAGGCGTGCGCTGATTTCGGCGTAGCGCCAGGCGCCGCTAGCGTGGACATAACGGAACTCGTCGCGGACGGGTTCGCCCCGCCGGACCGCGGCGCGGAAGGCGCGGATCTTGGCGGCGTCGGCGGCGTCGGAGATCCAGTCGAGTTGGCGGCCCACCATCTGATCGCGGCGGTAGCCGGTGATCAACTCCGCGGTGCGGTTCCAGGAGAGGACGCGGTTGTCGGCGTCGAGTGAGTAGATCGCGTCGGAGGCGTTTTCAAAGAGGTCGCCAAAACGCTTTTCGAGCAGGGCTTCCTTCTCGAGCTGAATGCGAATCTGCGTCGTCTTTTGGCGGACTTGGCGACGCAGGATAAAGGCGGCCGCGCCGCCAATCAGAATGCAGCCGATCAGGAGACCGAGGAAGGCGCGGGCACCGCTCGAGCTCAGCAAGGGCGGACCCTGCACGACGGCGATGTCGCTTTTCTCGCGCAGCAGCAAGCGCAGATAGCGGCGGCTGACGATGGAACCGGCATCGCTCAAGGTGACGCCGGTCAGCTTCAGGATGCTGCCGGGTTCGAGGTCCAGGGGCTCGGGCGTGCGCCACTCGGCGACGGCGATCTGGCGCGCGGGCACCCCACCGATGTCGAGCGTCAAAAACCAGGTGTCGTAGCGGCGCGAGAGGTCGAGGAGGCGCGTCTCCACCTGGACGAGTTCGCCGTTGCGGCTGCCGGCCAGCAGGCGTTTCCAGTCGATGGAACGCGGTTTGGGGGCGGGTCCCGGGCCCACCCACCGGCAGAGGGCGCGATCGAGCCGGGGAACCGGCGACGGGCTGACGGGGTAGCCGACTACTTCCAGGCGATCGCCGAGTTTGACGTCGATCAACTGGGCGGTGCGGACCAGCAGGCCCGCGTCGTCGCCCACCAGGTAGAAGGCTTCGCCGGGCTCGACGGCGGCCACCACGCCGGCCACGTGGACGGGGCCCAACTCCATGCCGCCGTTGCGGAAGCGCAGAATCCGGTTGAGCGGCGTGAGCGGATCGGCGAAGCGGGTTTCGTGGGGTGGTCCGCGGAGAATGGTGACGTCGGCGGCGGTGCGAGCGAGAAGACGGGAACTTTCGTGGCGGCCGTCGGGTCCGAAGCGGGCGGCGGAGACGCCGGTGACTTCGACTTCGGCGTCCACCAGGCGGTGGATCTCGTGGGCATCGCCGGGCGCCTTAACGAGCAGGAAGTTCTGGCCGTCGGTGATCCGAAAGAACAGATGCCAGCCGCCGGTGGCCTCATTGCGGCGACTCCGTTCAAAATCGACGACGTGGCCGCGGACTTTGATGAGGCGGGAATCGACACTGCCGCTGCCGGCCTCGGCCATCGTGACCAGACGGGGAGGGAGCGGGGAAGGGCCGAGATCCTGGACCGATTCGGCGACCATGTCCGGAGCGAAGCCGTCGAGCGTCACCTTGCCGACGACCTCCACCTGGTGGCCCGTGAGGACTTTCGTCTTCGTGTAGCCGGGCCGTACGTAGACGGCCCCGCTGCTATCTTCTAGAAACCAATCACCGTTTTCAGGTTGAAAGAGCGAGACAGAACCGCGCAGGCGGACCACAGAATTCTGGGCAAGGTTCTCGCGCGTGAGCCGATGAATGTCGGCAATCGGCCGGATCTGCTGCGCAGCCAGCCGAGGCGCGGCGTGAAGCAGCGCCACGGCCGAGATTGCCAGAATTCTTGCGCACTTCATCTCGTCTAAACAACTATCGGCGAGCGAAGTTCACCACAAGAGTGGTGTTACACCGCGATCTGCGGACGGCCAGGTTCCGGCCAATCCAGGTGGAAGAACTTGCCGCGCGGCTGATCGGTGCGCTCATAGGTGTGGGCTCCGAAGTAGTCGCGTTGGGCTTGGAGGAGATTCGCCGGCAGCGAAGCGGAGCGGTAGCCGTCGTAGTAGGCGAGGGCCGAGCTAAAGGTGGGGATCGGAACGCCGGCCAAAGTGGCTTCGGCGATCACCCGGCGCCAGTTGCCCTGGGTCCGCTGGATTTCGCTGTTGAAGAATTCGTCGAGCAGGAGGTTGGCGAGCTTCGCGTCACGGGCGAAGGCTTCGGTGATCTTCTGCAGAAAGCGGGCGCGGATAATGCAGCCACCACGCCAGATCTGGGCGATTTCGCCGAAGTTGAGC
>JBGAHE010000185.1:0-2881 GCA_044226365.1 Bryobacteraceae bacterium | reverse complement strand
CCACGCCCAGCTCAACCGCCGTTACGAAGCCCAACTCCACCGCCAATACCTCCGCAACCTCGCCCTGCTCCGCGAACTCCAAGCCGAACGCCAACACCTCGACTCCACCCTCCCCGACCTCGACGAACCGGACCAGCCCCCCACCGCCACCAAGCAGCCCTCCACCGCCCAGCCTCAAGGCGCCCAACCGCAGCCTCCGAAGTCGGAAATCCCCTCACCCCAGCCCGCCAAGCCCAAGCCGCGGCCGGACCAGGACCCGAAACGGCCCGCCGTGTAAGCGCACCTAGCCCAGCCGGTTCATCAATTCCAGCAACTGCGCCACCGGCAGTTGCTCCGCGCGCAGACCCGCCTCCGGTTGCCCCTCAATCCCCGGGTACAACAGCCGCAGATTGTTCCGCAGCGTCTTCCGCTTTTGCTGAAAGCAGGCGGAGAGAAATCGCTTCACTGCGGCGAAGTCGGCCGGTCGCGACGTGCGGGGTTTTAGCCGGATCACTGCCGAGTCCACCTTGGGCGGCGGCGAGAAAGCTCCCGGAGGCACGGTAAAGAGCAACTCCACCTCGGCCACCAGTTGCGTTACCGCACTCAGATAGCCGTAGTCGCGCGACCCGTGCTTCGCCGCGATGCGCTCCGCCACCTCGCGCTGGATCAGGAACACGGCGGCGTCGAGCCCCGGCGTGTCGAGCACCTTCTCGATGATCGGTGAGGTGATGTAGTAGGGCAGATTGCCGGCCACCACTTGCGGACTGAAGCTGGCGAGATCCACCTGCAACACGTCCGCCTCCACCACGGTCACCGCGGGGAAGCGCACGCGCAGCGGCGCAACCAGGTCCCGGTCGATTTCGATCGCGATTAGTTGTTCGCAGCGCGACGCCAGATGCGCCGTCAGCGCGCCTTGGCCTGGCCCGATCTCCACCAGCGTGTGTGCCGGCGCCGGGCAAGCTTCCGCAATGCGGCTCAGAATGTTCGCGTCACGAAGAAAATGCTGGCCAAACTTACGCGGCATCTAGCCGCGCACGTCAATGTGGCCGCGCCGGAACGACAGCCGCACCTTGCCGGGAATCGGCTGGCCAAACGACGTCGCCGGGACGAATTCAGCAAACAGCAGCGCCGCGTCAATCTTGCGCTTCAACTGTTTGTCGTTCTGAATCGGTACGCCGCCATCGACAAACGTGTAGTCGAGGACGCGGCCGGTCTCGTCGATCGTCAGGTCGATCACCACTTCTTCGGTGTCGAGCGGAAACAAGCCCATGTTCTTGAACGAGGCTTCCGTATAGAGCACCGTCGGCACGTCCTGCGTGCTGGCATGCGCCGGCACCGGATACTGCATCGCCGTAATCGTGAAGAGCACCACCGCCGCCAGCACTCCGCCGACCGCCGGTATCGCCAGCGGCCGCGCCAGATTCTCGAACAGCAGCCACGCCCGGTCCCGATAGTGCGCCGTCACGCTTTGCACCGAGGAGAAAATGCTGCGCCGCGTCCGCTCGCGCGACGCCATCACCCGCAGCCGGGTGGAAAGGTCGCTCGGCGGCATCCGCCGCGGCAGCGCGTGTAAGGCCGAAGCGATCTCGCGGTCCATTATGAATTTCCTCCCGCCGGCGCCCAAACCATGGCCGGAGTCTCCTCCTCGGCCACCAATTGCTTGCGCACCGCTTCGCGGCCGCGCAAGATCCGGGACTTCACCGTCCCCAGGTTCGTATCCAGAATCGACGCAATCTCCTCGTAGCTCAGTTCTTCGATATCCCGCAAAATCACTGCCGCCCGAAACACCGGCTTCACTTCCTGCAGGGCCGCCTCAATGCGTTCCCGCGTCTCGTGATCAAGCGTCATCTGGAACGGCGACGGGCTCGGATCCGGCAGCACATCCATGTAGCTGACGCTTTGCTCGTCCGTCGTCTCGAGCGCTGTTTCCTGTTGCCGGTGCCGCCGGAACCAGCGCCGCTGGTTGTAGCTCTCATGTACCGCAATCCGGTAGATCCAGGTTTTGAGCGAACAGTCGCCCCGGAACCCGTCCACCTTGCGGAACACCTTGAGGAACACTTCCTGCACCACATCGGCCGATTCGCTCGGATCGTTCAACAGGCGGTACACCAGGTTATAAACCGAGTGCTCAAAGCGTTTGATCAGTTCTTCGTACGCCGCTTCTTCGTTCGCCCGCAGCCGCTCAATGAGCAGCGCGTCCTGAGCGTGGGAATCGGCATTGGCCCCCGGCAGGGACAGGATCGAGTTGACGGGCGAATTCGGCATCGAATTTAACCTCAGTCTACACCTGATAGCGTAGACACCGCCCGCCGGAAAAGGTTCCGCGCTTAAGCGCGGCCGATCATTTTCTTGGTCGCAATTTTCGGCGTGCCGATCTGCGGGGCGCCGGGCGTAGTCGCCGTCTCGAGTGAGCGCGTGCTGAACACCGAACACGCCTTGGCCAGCTTCTGGATGTCGCCGCCGTCTTCCACCACCATCTCGTGCTCCACCCAGTTCGACAGCGGAATGTTCCGGAAGAACAGACGCTCCTGCAGGATCATCGACTTCCGATTCAGGAACAGAGACTTCGACTCGCGCATATAATGCCGTTCCTCAACGCGGAAGTCCGACAGGAACTCATCAAACGACTTGCGTTTGGTTTCCTCCTCCGTCGCCCGGACGCGCTCCTCCATCGTCCGATGTTGGGAGGTAATAATCGCGCGCGCCTCCGCTAAAGTCTCCCGTTCCTTCGAAACGGCCACCTCCATGCGCGACTGCATGATGTAAATTGCCAGGAGAGCGGAGCCCACGGCAATGAAGAGCGGGAAGAATACCCAGAGGAAGCCGTCCATAGCCTCAACTATCGGAATGACTTCCAGGCAACTTTAGCCTCCGCCGGGGAGGGGAAATGCCCGACCTCAAA
>JBGAHE010000115.1:0-23106 GCA_044226365.1 Bryobacteraceae bacterium | reverse complement strand
CGAAAAGTGCGCGATCGAAAAGCGCAACTTCCCGCCCGGCCAGCACGGCAAGGCCCGTAAGCCCAAGATCGTCGGCTTCGGTCTCCAACTCCGCGAAAAGCAGAAGGCCAAGCGCTACTACGGCGTGCTCGAAGGTCAGTTCCGCAACACGTTCCACAAGGCGTCTCTCGCCAAGGGCGTCACCGGTGACAACCTGATCAACATGCTCGAGCGCCGCCTCGACAACGTGCTCTATCGCCTCGGCTTCGGCACCAGCCGTAACCAGGCCCGCCAGATCGTCCGTCACGGCCACATCCTGGTCAACGGCCGTAAGTGCAATATTCCTTCGTTTATCGTTCGTCCGAACGACGTCATCGAAGTGGCCGAAAAGAGCCGGAAGAATCCCACGATCGTCAACGCGCGCGATACCACCGCGCATGCGCCGAGCCCCAACTGGCTCGAAGTCGATCGCGAGAACTTCAAGGCCAAGGTCCTCTCCGTGCCCCGTCGCGATGAACTCGTGCAGATCCAACTCAACGAACAGTTGATCGTCGAACTGTACTCCAAGTAGTCCAGGAAAGGAGAGCCCATGTTTAAAGGTTTTCAGAAGCCCAAGCGCCTGGTGGCCAACACCGAAACGCTGACGGAACGGTATGGCAGCTTCAACGCCCAGCCCTTCGAACGCGGATTCGGCACCACCATTGGCAATAGCTTGCGCCGTATTCTGCTGAGCTCCATCGAAGGCGCGGCCATCACGGCCGTCCGCATCGAGGGCGTGGCACACGAATTTTCTCCGATCCCCGGCGTCGTCGAAGACGCAACCGACATCATTCTCAACCTGAAGCAGATCCCGTTCAAGATGATGGGCGAGGGCACCAAAACCGTGCGCTTGAACGTCTCGGGCGCCGGCGAAGTGCTTTCGAGCCAGATCGAAGTCGACCACGACATCGAAGTGCTCGATCGCACCATGCACATCGCCACCGTCGGCGAAGGCGGCAAACTGCAGATCGAAATGCGCCTCCGCATGGGCCGCGGTTACGTTTCGGCGGACCGCAACTTCGACGAAGACCTGCCGCTCGGCTACATTCCGATCGACTCGGTGCATTCGCCGGTGCGGAAGGTCAACTACGCGGTCGAATCCGCCCGCCTCGGGCAGATGACCGACTACGACAAGCTCACGCTCGAAGTCTGGACCAACGGCGCGATTTCCCCGCAAGACGCGATCGGTCAGGCTTCGAAGCTGCTCAAAGATCACATGTCGATCTTCATCAACTTCGAGGAAACCCCCGAAGTCGTCGAAGAGCAAGCCGAACGCGGCTCAACGCAGATGAACGAAGTGCTCAACCGTTCGGTCGAAGAACTCGAACTCTCGGTGCGCTCCTACAACTGCCTCAAGAACGCCAACATTCAGACCATCGGTGACCTGGTTCAGCGGAGCGAAGCCGAAATGCTGCGCACCAAGAACTTCGGCCGCAAGAGCCTGAATGAAATTAAGGAAATCCTGCAGAGCCTGAACTTGGGCTTCGGCATGAAGCCCGACTCGACGGGCCGTCTGATCCTCCCTCCCGGCGGATCGTCATCGGGAGACAGTTTCTAGGAATTTCATATGCGTCATCGATACGGTGGATCCAAACTCAAGCGCAAAACTGGCGCTCGCAAAATGCTCCTGCGCAATCTGGTCACGAGCGTGATCAACGAAGAGCGCATTGTCACGACCGTTACCAAGGCCAAGGCCGCCAAGCCACTCGTCGAGAAGATGATCACGCTGGCCAAGGAAGGCACGCTGCATTCGCGCCGCCGCGCCGCTGGTTATCTGCTCACGCCCGACACGGTGAAGAAGCTGTTCGACAAACTCGGACCCCGCTTCGGTCAGCGCAACGGCGGCTATACCCGCGTCACGCTCCTCGGACCCCGCAAGGGTGACGGCGCCGAACTCGGCATGCTCGAGCTGGTGGGTAGCGAACTCGTCAAGCGCGCCGCCGAGCGCGCCCAGCGCAAGGAAGAGCGCCTCAAACAGCAACAGGAAGAAGGCGGCGGCGAAGCTCAAAGCTAAGTCGCTTCCAGTGCAAAGTACGAAGCCGCTCCCACCAAGGGAGCGGCTTTTCTTATTGCCGTCTCTTTTTTGCGATTACTCTCTACGACACCGATGCGGCCCGCCACTTCGTGGACCTGCTCAACCGTTTTCGTTACCAAGGCGAGGAGTTTATCATCGACGAATTCGCCGCGGACAAGACTTTGTGCAACACCTTAACTGCCGCCCCGGTGCTCCCGGTTGATCGCGAATTGCCTGGCATTCCTCACGCTACCGGCGGAACTGCCGCACCCGTCTGACGCCCGACATCCCGATGGTGCCCCGTAATCTTCGCAGCTTCCCGCGCCTCCCGGGTCCAGGCATTAAGGGCGCCTAGCTGAACAGCCCCTCAAGCTCCCGGCTCGCACTCGGAAACGACTTCAACCCCGCTCCGAACCCGCGGTTCGCCACCGCCAGGTACAAGTCGCCGATCGTCCCCGTATGCCGCGTATGCCGCCCCGTGGCCAGCCCGCCCGCATGTCCGGCGACAATCACCGATAAGCCATTGTTCTTGTGATCGTTCGCCTCGGCGTGCTCGTGCACAAACACCAGGTTCGTGTTGTCGAGCAGATTGCCATCGCCCTCCGGCGTCGCCTTCAGCCTGCCCAACAGATAGGCAAACTCCTCCACATGCCAACGGCAAATGTCGCGCATGATGCGCTGACCATCCGCCCCACCCGGCGCCTTCCCGTCCTGGTGCGTGTAGTCATGATGCCGAGCCGCCGTATAGCCGAGCCACGGGAAGCGCGTCAGGCCCTGACACTTGGTCAACATGTACGACGCCACGCGCGTCTGGCCGGACGCCAGCGCATGCACCAGCAGGTCGCTCTGCAGCTTCGCAATGCGCGGCCAATCCTTCATATCGCCGTCGAACTGCGGCTCCTCCACCTTCCGGTAATTCGGCGGCAGACTCGCAATCGCCCGCTCGACATCCCGCACCGATGCCAGATGCTCGTCCACCCGCAGCGAATCTTCCTTGCCCAAGGACTGCTTGAGAGACGCCGCGTCCGCCTGTACCGCATCCAGCACACTGCGCTTCCGGGCGACCCAGCCCGCATCGCGAGCCCCAAACAGGCGATCGAACAGCTTGTGCGGCAGCATCTCCGGCGGCAACGCCCGGTCATGCCCCGCCCAACTCATGTTGCGCTGAATGCTCTCGCCGAAGCTCTCCTGCGACACGCCAATCTGCAACGAGCGGAACCGCGTATCGCCCGCAATCTTCGCCGCAATCACCTGATCGGCCGACGGCCCCCCCGCGCCCCGTCCCGTAAACGAAGTCCCGGTCATCAGCGCACTCATCGAGCGGTGATGGTCGTTGCCCGGACCCGGCAGCCGCGCCGCCGGATTGTCCAGCCCCGTCACGATATGGAGATCGTCGCGAAACGAAGCCAGTGGCGCCAGGCAAGGCGTCATCGTGTAGTCGCGACCCGTCTCCGTCGGAATCCAGTAACGTTCCACTACGCCGTTGCCGTTGAACCACAGCACAAACCGTTTGGGCGGCGTCGTCGCCTGCGCCGGCGCGGCCGCGTAAGCGGTCCCTGGGGAATTGAACATCGCCGCCAGCGGCGGCAGGCCTACCGTCACCGGCGCCCCCAATGCCGAAAGCCCGCGCAGCAGCAAGCGCCGCGAAACCGACCGATCCCGAGTGTGTACAGCCGCCATTAGTTCCTCGTCATCGCCGCCGGAGGCGGGTAAGTGGTCCACTTCACAAGCGACACCAGCAGTTCCTGAAACTGGAACCCGGACGCTCGAAATTCCTGTGCTGCCCGTTCGATCGCCAAGTGATCGGCCGCGCTTTCATGCCGGCCCATCAGGTAGCGAAACACCTGCTTCACGACGCACTCCTGGCACTGGGCGCTGCTCGCTAAAATTTTACCGAGTTCGCGCGGTGATTGGAAGGCAGCCGAATTGCCTTCGGTACCAACCAGTCCCGCCACCCAACCCGAAGTATCGAGATCGAGATCGAAGCTCACCGCTTGTTCCTTGCTCTGCCGCTCCGGCTGCACCACGACGTGCAGCTTCTCGCGCCGCGCGCCGATCGCATCGAACTTCTCCATGCCGAAGCCAATCGGGTCGATCAACGAGTGACAGCTCGCACAACTCGGGCTCGACAAGTGAATCTTCAAACGCTCGCGCGTCGTTACGGGCCTCTCTTTGCTCACCGGGGGCAGATTCGTACTCACGCCCGGCGGCGGCTGCGGCACTTCCTGACAAAGGAACTGCTCGCGCACAAACAGGCCCCGCGCCGTGGGCGACGTCTCCGCCGGCTTACTCGTGGCGGTCAGAAAACTCGCGTGCCCGAGAATGCCGGCCCGCTCCGTACTCGCCGGCAGTTCCACGCGCACATACTCGGACGCGGAACTGTTCACGCCATACAACCGCGCCAGATCGCTATTCAGATAGCTGTAATTCGCGGAGAAGAACTCCATGAAGTTGCCGCGCTTCCAGATCAGCGCCTCCGCCAGCCGGCGGCTTTCCTCCGCCATCGCCAGCGTCAACTCCGGCGTAAACAATGGATAAGACCGCCGCTCCCGGATCGTCCCGTTTAGCCGATCCAGCCGCAACCAATCCGTCAGAAACTCGCGCACCGAATCCTGCGCCTTCTCTGACGACAGCAAGCGCCGCGTCTCACGCTCCACGCCGGCCGGCGTTGCCAAATCCCCCTTCGCCGCTGCATTCAGCAGCGCCTCATCCGGCGTCGAATTCCAGATGGCGTACGCAATCTTCGAGGCCACCTCGTAGCCTTGCAGACTCGCATCGCGGCCGTGCTCCACGCGCATCAGGAACGCCGGCGATTGCAGCATCGCCTCCAGCGCTAACTGCGCGCCGCCGTAGAAGGTCCTCTCGCTCGCAAACAACTTCTGATAGCGCGCCAGTTCCACCGCCGTCAGCGGCCGCCGAAACGCCCGCCGGCCGAACTCCTTCAGGAACCGGTCGCGGCACGCCACGTCGGCCGCGCCCGTCGGCTTGCACGGCACCAGACCCCGTGAATCGCCCGTACGGAACGCCTGCCGTGCCAGTTTCTCCGCCGCCACGCTATACGACTCGGTCAGCATTGGCGAAGCATTCTGCCCGGGATACTGATTGCGAAATCCGCCAATGAAGTCCTCCGGCGGAAACGAATCCGCCAGCCGGCTCGAATCGCCCAGCAAATCCCGCATCGTGTTGTTGTACTGCGCGTGCGTCAGCCGCCGCAGCGCCCGCGTCGCGGGCCCCGCTTCTTTGCGCGCCGCGGCTACCTGCAGCGACTCGAGCGGCGCCGTCGCCAGATAATCCACCCACTCGCGAAGCACTTTGTCGTCCGCGCTGCCCGGCTCAATGCGCTTGCCGCCGGCATGCGCCATCCGCAACGTCGGCTTCGTCCACAACGCGGACTTCTCCGCGCTTGCCCGATTGACCAGCACCACCAACGACTTGCCGAAGTCCGCTGTCGGCGACCCATGCTCTTCCAGAAATTTCAGCCGCGTACCCGACGCCACGCCGTTCGGGTTATGACAACCGGCACAGCCGCCACGCTCGAACACCGGGTAGACATCCTTTGCGAAGTCCACCGCCAGCAGCGGCATCGCCGCCAAGAGAGCCGCGCACGCCAGTCTCATGCCTCAATTGTATCGGCATGAACATCCCTCCATCTTTATTTCCGAACCCCGCGTTCACAATTTGCGTCTGATTTGTTGGTGCGCCTGACTCGCTCCATTCCGCGGCCTTAAAACGAGAGCCCCCGCTCCCGTGCGCGACGAGTCTGTGCCTGCCCCCTCCTTCCACGCCTTTTCGCGCGCCCGCGATTGCCGCAGTCCGCAATCCAGAAAGGCCTTTCCATGTTTCCGTCTCTATTGCTCGTTCTCGGGATCATCGTCGCTTCCGCCGTCGTGCTTCGTCTCGCCGGCTTGGTGATGATTCGGGAAAATCAAGTCGGGGTCGTCGTCAAACGATTCACGCTAAGGGGTCGCAAGCTGCCCGATGGCCGCGTCGTCGCTCTCGACGGCGAAGCCGGCTACCAGGCCGCCACCCTCGCTCCGGGCATCCATCCCTTTTACTGGCCCTGGCAGTACAAGGTCGAAAAGTTCCCCATCACCATCATCGAGCCGGGCTGCCTCGGCCTCGTCATTGCCAACGACGGCGCGCCCATACCCGTCGACCGTGTCCTCTGCCAACCCGTCCCCTGCGACGACTTCCAATCGGCCGAAAAGTTCCTCAAGAGCGGTGGTCAGAAAGGTCGCCAGTCGGCTATTCTGACCGCCGGTTTCTATCGCATCAACCCGATTCTCTTCCGCGTCGTGCCGAACGTGCCCATTAAGAAAATCGGCTCCGATAAAGTCGGCATCGTCACCGTCCTGGACGGCGCCCCCATGCCCGCTGGCCAAATGGCCGCCAAACGTATCGATGGCCACGAAGACTTTCAGAACCCCGCGCGCTTCATTCAAGCCGGCGGCTGCCGCGGCCTACAGGAGCAAATCATCCTGGCTGGCAATTACAACATCAACCCCTGGTTCGCCGAGATCGAAGAGCACGACCTCTACGAAGTCCCCATCGGCTACGTCGGCGTGGTCGTCAGCTTCGTCGGCGACGACGTCAGCGATATTTCCGGCGATCAGTTCACTCACGGCAACATCGTCCGCAAGGGAGGCAAAGGCGTCTGGGACGAGCCGCTCTATCCCGGCAAGCACCCGCTCAACCCCCGCATTATGAAGGTGGAAGCCGTGCCCACCACCAACATCGTGCTCAACTGGGCCTCCGCGCGTTCGGAATCTCACAAGCTCGACGAAAAGCTCTCGACCATCACTGTTCGTTCGCAGGACGGCTTCAACTTCACGCTCGACGTCTCCCAGATCATCAACATCGGCGCGACGAAGGCGCCCTGGGTGATTTCCCGCGTTGGGAGCGTGCGCAATCTTGTCAATCAGGTGCTTGAGCCGATCGTCGGCAACTATTTCCGCAACAGCGCCCAGAACTATACCGTGCTCGACTTCCTGTCGAATCGCGCTGAACGCCAGCAGGAAGCCCGGCAGCACATCACTGATGCGATTCGGGAATACGACGTTCAAAGTGTCGACACGCTGATCGGCGACATCACTCCGCCCCCCGAACTGATGCACACCCTCACCGCGCGTAAGATCGCGGACGAGCAGCGCAAGACTTTCCAGATTGAAGAACAGGCGCAGCGCACCCGCCAGGAACTGGAACGGCAAAAGGCGCTCGCCGACAAGCAGAAGGAACTCGTCAACTCGGAACAGGACGTCCGCGTCTCGGAAATGCGCGCCAAAGCGGCCGTCGAAGGCGCCCAAGGCGATTCGCTGGTGCTTTCGCGCCGCGCCGAAGGTGAGGCTTTGGCCAAGAAGCGGGTGGGTGAGGCCGAAGCCGAAGTCCTCGCCATTCGCGGCCGCAACGAAGCCGAAGCCATCCGCGCCATCGGCCAGGCCCGCGCCGATGCCTATCAACTCGGCGTTCAAGCTATGGGCGACCACTACTCACTGCTGCAGATCTTCACCATCCTCGCGGAAAAAGGCATTCGCCTTACGCCCGATGTCCTGGTGGCCGGCTCCGACAAAGCGGCTTCGGCGACCGACGGTCTGCTCGCGGTTGTCCTGCGCGACCTCAAAAAAGCCGGCTAACGAAAGAAGGGGGGCGGTCAATCCGCCCCCCTTCGCACTTACTTCGAGATCCCGCGAAATGCCAGCCATTCCGTAAAGCGCGCCGGCCACGTCTCCACCGGCGCCCCCGGCTTCTTCGTCTGCCGCAGACCGAACCCGTGCTCACCATATTCGTAGATGTGCATCTCCACCGGCACCTTCGCGGCCTGCAGTTCCAGGTAGTACTTCACCGTCGGCACCACATGCGACGGATCGTCGGTCGTGCACACCATGAATGTCGGCGGCGTATCGGCCGGAATCGGGAAATCGCCGTTCGGCCCGATCGGTTCGAGCGCCGTCGCATTCCGCCCCGGCGCCGAGCCCGGCCGGTAATACGGATAAATCAGCACGCTGTAATCTGGCCGCGAGCTTACCCGCTCAACCGGATCGGCCGCCGCAGACTGGCCCGAGTCATACTTCACCCCGATCATCCCCACCACTTCGCCGCCCGCCGAAAACCCGATGATGCCGATCTTCGCCGGATCGATCCCGAACTCCGCCGCCCGGCTCCGCACCAACCGGATCGAACGCGCCGCATCCGCATGCACTTCCTTCGGCAGCGTGTACTTCGACCCCGGAATCCGCGCCAGACGGTACTTCAATACAAACGCCGCGATGCCGCGCTCATTCAACCAATCGGCGATCTCCCAGCCCTCTTTCTCAATCACCAACTGACGATGCCCGCCGCCTGGCGCCACGATCATCGCCGCCCCGGTCGCCTTGCCTTTCGGCGGCAAAAACACATAAACCGACGGGTAATGCGTCTCCGTGAAGTTGCCGGGCAGCTTCGCGTACTTCTCCGCTTTCGACGGCGTCGACTTCTCCGCCGCCGTGATCCCCTCCGATCCCGGCGCGCCCTGCGGCCACAGCTTGATCTCTTCTCCGCGCTCCAACGCCATCAACAGAGCCGGCACCAGTAAACACAACATCTTCATCAGGAAAACTCTATCAAACGGCCCTGGCAGGGTGCTGGCCCACCTGCTATCCTCAAGATTAGGCCTAAATTAAGGCCCATTCGAGGAACAAGCCCTACCATGTCTGGCCATTCTAAGTGGCATACCATCAAACACAAAAAAGCCGCGCTCGACGCCAAGCGCGGAAAGGTCTTCACTCGCCTCATCAAGGAAATCGTGATCGCTGCGCGCAACGGCGGCGATCCGACGGCCAATGCCCGTCTTCGCACGGCCATCAACGCTGCCAAATCCTTGTCGATGCCCTCGGACAACATTGCCCGCGCCGTCAAGCGCGGCACCGGTGAACTCGAAGGCGCCACCATCGAAGAAGTGATGTACGAAGGCTACGGTCCCGGCGGCGTTGCCGTCCTGGTGTCCGCGGCCACGGACAATCGCAACCGCACGGTCAGCGAAGTCCGCAGCATCTTCTCGAAGAATGGCGGCAACATGGGCGAACCCGGTTCCGTCTCGTGGATGTTCAAGCGCCGCAGTTCCATCGTGATCGAAAAGGCCAATGCCACGGAAGACAAGCTGATGGACCTCGTCCTCGAAGCCGGTGGCGAAGACCTGCGTGACGACGGTGACACCTGGACCGTCCTTTCCGAACCGCCCGCCCACGACGCGGTGCTCGAAGCGATCCAGGCCGCCAAGATCCCCACCGTGTCCGCCGAAATCGCCTACGTTCCCGACAACCTCATCAAGGTGGAAGGCGCCCAGGCCAAGGCCATGCTGCGGCTCTACGACGCCCTCGACGATAACGACGACGTGCAGAATCTGTTCGCCAACTTCGACATCGACGAACAGGACATCGAGTAGTCTCCATGCGAGTGCTCGGCATCGATTGCGGCACCGAGCGCACCGGCTTCGCGGTGGTCGAAAGCACCGCCCGCGGCCATCGTTTAATTGCCGGCGGCGTCATTGCCACCAATCCCAAACACCCGCTGGCCGACCGGCTCTGCAAGATCGCTGCCGGCCTGCGGGACGTCGTCACCGAGTTCACGCCTCGCCATGCGGCCATCGAAGAGGTCTTCCATTCGGTGAACGCCAAGAGTTCGCTCAAGCTCGCCCACGTCCGTGGCGTCGCGATGCTCACCGTCGCGGAGTCCGGCTTGCCGCTCGGCGAATACTCGCCCCTCGAAGTGAAGATGAGCGTCGTCGGCTACGGACGCGCTGAAAAAAGCCAGGTCCAGTTGATGGTCCAGCGCCTCCTCAACCTGCGCACCCCCGAAGAACTGGCCGTCGTCGCCAAGGAAGACGCGGCCGACGCCATGGCCGTGGCCATCTGTCATGCCAACCGCCTCGTCGTCGAAATGAAGATGGGAGTTGCCTGATGCGCTCGCCGCTGGTCTGGTTGCTCGCCGCCCCCCTGATCGCGGCCGACCCGTCGATCACTTACTCGAAGTCGTTCCCGAACTCCACGCCCGCCTTCGTGTCCATTCAACTCGCTAAAACCGGTGACATCGTTTATAAAGAAGCCGCCGACGACGAGCAGCCCGTCAAGCTCAAGCTCGAACCCGCCGAAACCGCTGAGATCTTTGCGCTCGCCGAAAAGCTCGACCATTTCAAGCGTCCCCTCGAATCCGGCCTTAAGGTCGCCTTCATGGGCGAAAAGACCTTCCGTTGGGATGGCGATGGCGGCTCGCAGGAGCAGAAGTTCAACTACTCCCAGGACCTCGACGCGAACAAACTCCACGATTGGTTCGAGCGCATCACCGAAAGCGAGCTACTGTTCTTCAATCTCGAACGTACAGTGAAGTATGACAAGTTGGGGGTCTACAAGTCGCTCCTGCAACTCGAAGCCGCCTACGACCGCAAGCGTCTGGTCTCGCTCAGCCAATACCTCCCGCTGCTCGACCGCGTCACCAAGAATTCCAGTTATATGAACGTGGCTCGTGAACGGGCTGCGTCGCTGGCCGAAGCCTTCCGCGCCCCCAAACCCCCAGCGGAATCCCCTAAGTCAGGACAGGTGCAACCTTGAAACTCGCCCTCCTTTTCTCTGTCATCCTCTCCACGCTCCTGGCTCAGGACCCCAAGCCCGCGTCCCCTGCCGACGAAGAACAACAGGCCCTCCGCACCGCTCTGGGCGATGCCGGAAACTCTCCGGTCGAGTTCCTCCGCGCCCTTGAAAGCCATCTCAAGAAGTACCCGCAGAGCACGCGCCGCGACGAAATCGAACGCGCGATCCTAAAAGCCGCCATTCAGACCGAGGACCGCAAACGCATCGTCGATTACGGCGAGCGGATCCTCAAGAAGGACCGCAACGACCCGCAGATTCTCGAAGAAGTCTCCGAGTCCCTCGTCGAGCTCGGCGACAAAGCCAGCGCCACCCGTGCCGCCACCTACGCCGAACAACTCTCCGATAACCTCAAGATCACGGCCAAGGAAAAGCGTGGCTCGCCCCGCGAACAGGCCAAGTTCACCGCCGACATTGACGAAGCCCTCGGTCGCGCCAATCTGATCTGGGGCCGCGCGCTCGACATCCTCGGCCAGTCGGCGCCGGCCGCCGAGAAAGGCGAAGCCAGCTTCCGCCTCGATGCGACGCCCGAAGCCGCCCGCTTCCTCGGGAAGGTTTACGCCAAGCTCAACCGCCCCGCTGACTCGGTTGCCCGCTTCGCCGACGCCTTCGCTATCGGCGACGACGACCGCGAGACCGTCCGCAAGGAAATGGGCGAGGTCTACGGCAAGTGGAAAGGCAGCCAGACCGGCTTGGGCGACGAAGTCCTCAAAGCCTTCGACCGTCTTGGCAAGATCGGCGAAGAGCATCGCGCCGCCCTCCGCAAAATCGATCCCAACTACGGCATCGACGATCCCCTCGAGTTCACCCTCAGCGGCCTCAGCGAAGAAAAGCTCAAGCTCAACTCGCTCAAAGGCAAAGTCGTGGTCTTCGACTTTTGGGCCACCTGGTGTGGCCCTTGCCGCGCGCAGCAGCCTCTCTATGAGGCCGTCAAAGAACGCTATAAGGCCAACCCCAAGGTCGTCTTTCTGAACCTCAACACGGACGAAGAACGGGCTGGCGTCAAACCTTTCCTTGAGTCGAACAAGTGGGCCAAGACCGTCTGGTTCGACGACGGCCTTTCCTCGCTGCTCAAAGTCAGTTCCATCCCCACCACCATCGTCTTCAACGCCAAAGGCGAACTGGTCAGCCGCATGAATGGCTTCATCGCGGATCGCTTCGTCGACATGCTCGCCGAACGCATCGAACAGGCGCTCAACGAATAATGTTCCGCCGCGTCGTCTGGATCGTCCTCGATAGCGTCGGCATCGGCAAGATGCCCGACGCCGAAAGTTATGACGGCCCCTACGATAGCGACACGCTGGGCAACATCGCCCGGCAGCGTCCGCTTCATCTGCCCAACTTGCTGCGCCTGGGGCTGGGCAACATCAAGCCCCTCACCGGTCTGCCTCCTGCCGCCGCACCCCTGGGCGCCTACGGCAAGTGCGCCCTCGCCTCACCCGGCAAAGACACTACCACGGGCCATTGGGAGATGGTCGGCATCCATCTCGCCCAGCCCTTCCCGCTTTACCCGCACGGCTTTCCACCCGAAGTGATGCAAGCCTTCGAAGCGCAGATCGGCCGCGGCACCTTAGGCAACAAGCCCGCCTCCGGCACCGAGATCATCGCCGAACTTGGCGCCGAGCATGTCCGCACCGGCCAGCCGATCGTCTATACCTCCGCCGACAGCGTCTTTCAGATCGCCGCGCATGAGGACGTCATCCCGCTCGCCGAGCTCTATCGTTATTGCGAGATCGCGCGCGCCATCCTTCATGGCCCGCATGAAGTGGGCCGCGTCATCGCCCGCCCCTTCATCGGCGAACCCGGCGCCTTCCAGCGCACTCCCAATCGCCACGACTACGCCGTCCCCCCGCCGCCCATGCTCCTCGACCATCTCGCCTCGCATGGCATTCCGGTGGACTCGGTCGGCAAAATCGCCGACATCTTCCTCGAACGCGGCATCCGCCGCAGCCTCAAAACCAAGTCCAACGCCGACGGCATGGCCAAAACACTCGAAGCTTTTCATGCTTTGGGCGAAGGCCTGCTCTTCGTCAACCTCGTCGACTTCGACTCGCTCTACGGCCATCGCAACGACGTCGAAGGCTACGCCCGCGCTCTCGAAGCCGCCGACCAATGGCTCCCCGAACTGCTGCGCCAACTTCGCCCCAGCGACCTGCTCATCCTCACCGCCGACCACGGCTGCGACCCTACCACCGCCTCCACCGACCATTCCCGCGAATACACGCCCCTGCTTTGCTTCGGCCCCGCCACCCAACCCGGCGTCTCGCTTGGCACCCGCCAAAGCCTTTCCGACATCGGCCAAACCGTCGCCGACAACTTCGGCCTCCGCCTCGAACACGGCACCAGCTTCCTCGACGACATCGCTCCCGCCCTAGCCAACTAACGCTCCCGCACGGTCGCTGTTATATACTGCCGCCATGGTTGAGGTGGTCAAGGACTCAGAGTCCGCTCTGTCCCGCACTGAAAAGCGCGCCGCTGTTGATCAGATCCTGGCAAGCCAAACCTTCAGCCGCTCCGATCAGTTGAAGGCCTTTCTCGAGTTCGTTTGCGAGTCCGAGATCCAAGGCCAGGGCGCCTCGCTCAACGAATATCTGATCGGTGTCCAAGTGCTGGGCCGCCCCGAAGGCTACTCCACTTCGGACGACGCTTCCGTCCGCACGCGCGCCCACGCCCTGCGCCGCAAGCTGCTCGACTATTACTCGTTCGAGAACCCGCAAGCCACCGTCCGCATCGAGCTCCCCAAAGGCTCTTACTGCCCGCAGTTCTTCCGCAACGACCTCGCCCCCGCCGCGCTCGAGGCTCCGCCCGTCCCCCGCCGCCCGTGGCGCTGGGCCGCCGCCGCGCTTGTCGCGCTCGCCCTCGCCTCCACCGCCGGCTACTATGCCGGCCATCGCGCTGCCGGTCCTGCCCTCCCCCGCATTCTGCGCGATGCCTGGGGACCGCTCCTGGACCCCGCCAGCAACACCCTCGTCTGCGTCGCCACCCCTTTCCATCTCCTCATCCGCCCCGGCCCTCCCGAAGCCGAAAGCAAGCTCTACCGCCCCGTGCCCGCCTCGCCCGAAATCGAAACCTGGTACCGTGAGCGCCAGGAACTGCAAACCGGCGAAAAGCTTTTCATGAACTTCGGCCACAACTCGCCTATGTTCGGCGACGTCGCCTCGCTCCTGATCGCCTCACGCCTCCTGGACCGCGCCCAAGTCCCTTACTCCGTCCTCCCCGAACGCGTCGTCACCCCGTTCGAGATGCGCAACCGCAACGTCCTCATCCTCGGCCGGCCCGAGTATAGCCACGCCGCCAAACTGATGCTCGATAAGGCCTGGTTCGGCCTCGCCTACCATCGGCCTAGCGACGGCGTCACCGTCTGGCACCCCAACCCCACCCCGGACCGTCCGACCTTCCTCCGCCACCCCAAGCACCGCTACGGCCTCATCACCGTCGTGCCCAGCGATGGCGATCAAAGCGGCCGTTACCGCACCATCGTCATTTCCGGTTCGAACTCCGCCTCGGCCCACGCCGCCGCCGAGTACCTCGCCTCGCCCACGCACCTCGAAGCCCTCAGAGAGCGCTTTCGCGCCGAAGGCGCCACCGGCTGGCCCAAAGCTTGGCAAGTGGTCGTGCAATCGAGCTCCGAACAGATGCTTCCGATGAACGTCGCCTACCACGCCCACCGCATTCTTGCCCGCTAACCCCCGTTATCAACCGTTCGCTACATTCTGCAAACGGATGGAAACATTGTATTTACTTGCCCCGGTCTTTCCCCGCCTCCATACTCGGTTCCGGTAGCGCCGCGTGCGCGCACCGGGAGACTGCTCATGCTCAGAACGCTCGTCGCCGCGACCCTGCTGGTCGCCCTCACCCCCGCCGCCTTCGCCCAGGCCGGCCTCGGAAAGATCACTGGCACCATCTCCGATAGCTCCGGTCTCGCCGTCCCCGAAGCCGGTGTCACGGCTCGCGAAACCCGCACCGGCCAGATCTACCAGGCCACCACGAACAGCACCGGCCTCTACGTCATCTCGCCGCTTCCCCTCGGCGACTACGCCCTCGACATCAAGAAAGAAGGTTTCAAAGCGGTCACCCGCTCGCACCTCACCATCGACGTCAACACCGGCCTCACCGTCGACGTCACCCTGGAGCCCGGCAGCGTCTCGGACCGCGTCACCGTCGAAGCTGTCGGCGCCGTCATCCAAACCGAGAACGCCACCATTGGGAACTCCCGCTACGAAGTCCAGATCAAGAACCTGCCCGTCATCGTCCGCGAGATCCAGACTCTCGTTGGCCAAACGGCCGGCGTCCCGGCCGGCTCCACGGACGTCGTGGGCGGCACCTTCAACCAGGGCGGCCGCAGCGCCATGCAGGTGGGCTCCGATGGCGCTCAGGTCAACTCCTTCCAAACGACGGCCTGGCCCGCCATCGACGGCATCGGCCGCCGCGCGGACCTCTCGCTGCCCTCCCTCGACGCCATCGCCGAGGTCAAGTTCATCTCCGGCGGTACCAACGCCGAGTTCTCCCAACCTACCCAGGTCATCGTCGCCACCAAAGGCGGCACCAACGACTTCCACGGCTCCGGCTACGAGTTCTACCGTTCCGGAGGCATGGGCGCCCGCCGCTGGGAGGACGCCGTCCGCACCTCCTTCGTCCGCCACCAGTTTGGCGGCACCCTCGCCGGTCCCATCAAGCGCGACAAGAGCTTCTTCCTCGCCTCTGCCGACATCTTCCGCCACACGGCGAACCAAAGCGCTAACGTCCGTTACCCCACCACCGCCGAACGCTCCGGCGACCTTCGTTCTTACCTCCAGCGCCTCGACGCCGCCGGCCGCCCCGCGCCGGTCAGCCCGCTCGACCCGCTGAATAACGGCCTCGCCTTCCCCAACTCGGTCATCCCCGCTTCGCGGCTCAGCCCCGTGGCCCTCGAACTCCTGAAGTCCATCCCCGACGCGCCTCTGCCCGCCCGCGTCGCGGACTTCAACGCCAATTACTTCAAGCCCCTCAAGGACAACTCCGAAAAGTACGACCTCCGTTGGGACCACAACTTCTCCGCCGCCGATCGCTTCTTCACCAAAGCCACCATCGCCCACCTCGACCAGGCTTCGCGCTACGCCGGCGACGTCCCCGGCTCCATCGGCGCCTCTGCCAAGAACCAGTGGAACCAAACCATCGGCGCCACCTGGACCCGCATTGTCAACTCCCGCTCCGTCCTCAACCTGGGTTTCACCTACCGCAACCTGCCGTTCAAGAACATCCCCACCGGCGGCGACCAGAAGTTCCCCGTCGCCATCAAGGACCTGAACCCTCAGGCCCCCTTCGCCGGCCCGCCCGCCATCGCCATCGGCTCTAACGCCGTCGGCATCGGCGTCCTCTTCGACCGTTTGCTGTTCAACTACTCCGCCGACTACAACTGGTCCGCCGACCCCACCTACACCCTCACCCTCGGCCGTCACACCTACAAAGCCGGCGCCTCCATCCTCAAAGGCTGGAAGACCACGGAACTCGCCTCGCCGCCCTATGGCCGCTTCACCACCGCCAGCGACTTCAACAACCCGCGCTCCACCTCCTCCGCCTCCGGTGACGCCTTTGCCGACTTCCTCCTGGGCTACCCCAGTTCCACCGACGTCACCATCGGCGAGTACGGTGGCTTCCAGACCAAGCGCAACTACAGCCTCTTCCTCCAGGACGATTGGAAAGTCACCGCCCGCCTCACCCTCAACTACGGCCTGCGCTACGACAACTACGGCTACTGGACCGAGACCAACGGCCGCGCCGCCGTCAGCGACATGGCAACCGGCAAGATCCTGATTCCCGATGGCAGCCTTGCGAAGGTCCACCCGGCCTTCCAACAGTTCTCCAGCCGCTACATCGAAGCCAGCCAGCGCGGCCTGCCCAATACTTTCCTCCAGCCCAACCGCCTCGACTTCACTCCGCGCGCCGGCTTCGCCTATCGCCTGCGCGACAACTTCGTTCTCCGCGGCGCCTTTGGCGTCTACAACGTCGACAACAACGTCAGCGAGTACCGCGGGCAGGTGAACGTCGCGCCGTTCATCCGCCGCGCCAATCTCACCCGCGCCCTGCTGCTCTCCCAAAACGTAAACGTCAACAGCCTGTACACCTTCCAGAACCCCGCGGCCGACTCGTCCACCGCCGGCGCCGATACTCAGCTCACCACCCTCGACGGATTCTTCCCCCGCTACCCCACCATGAAGGTGACGGCCTGGAACTTCACCGTTGAGCGGCAACTCGGCGCACGCATCGGCGTCCGCGCCAGCTACGCCGGCAACCGCGGCATCAACCTCTCGCGCTCGGTCCGCGTCAACTCCTGCGTCCCCGGCGCCACCGAATGTCTGAACCGCGCCGCCACCGATCCCACCGGCCGCAAATGGACCCAGTTCAACACCAGCGCCGGTCAGCGCGCCGGCGACGGCGAGTCCATCTACCATGCCGCCGAGTTCGAAATCACCCGCCGCTTCGACAATGGCATCTTCCTGAACGCCAACTACGCCTACGCCAAGATCCTGCGCATGGACCCGATCGCCTCAGACCCCGTCGCCAACCCGTACAGTCAATACGACTGGGGTCCGGTTCCCGGCCAGCCCCCGCACGTCTTCCACTTCAACTTCGTCTACGAAACGCCCTTCGGCCCGGGCCGCAAGTATCTCGGCAACCGCAGTGCCGCCTCGTACATCCTGCGCGATTGGTCCATCTCCGGCTTGGGTACGTGGCAGGGCGGGGAATACCTCACCGTCACCGCGCCCAACGGCCAAACGCCCACCGGCGCCAACACGAATCGCGCGGACCGTCTGGCCGACGGCCGGCTCGACCAGGGCGGCCGCTCCCGCAACGACAAGGCCTTCCAGTACTTCGACCCTGCCGCCTTCGCGCAGCCAAGCTTCGTGAACCCAGCCGCGGCCCGGCCTACGCGCCAATTCGGCACCGCCGGTAACGGCGTCATCCTCGGCCCGCGCTTCTTCACCTACGACATGACGGTGTCGCGCGCCTTCACCTTTGTCGAGCGCTATCGCGTTCAGTTCCGCGCTGAACTGTTCAATCCTTTCAATATCCCCATGCTTGGCGCCCCCGATCTCAGCGTGGTGAGTCCCACGTTTGCCCGCATCCGCACATCCAATCCGGCTTACTCGCCCCGCAATCTTCAAGTTGGTATGAGGCTCGATTTTTAATGCACTTCTCTCGCTTTGCCTGTTTCTGCGTGCTGTTGCCGTCGGTGGCTTTCGGCGCACAGCTTTTCTCGGATGACTTCTCGCGCTTCCCGCCTGGCTGGTTCAGCCAACCCATGGGTCAATTGAATGGCGCCATTCAGGAGTATCACTACCTTCCGCATCGCGGCGTCCCCACCGCCCCTTGGGAGAACGCCATCGTTCATCAGGACGCCTGGCTCGCCAGCGACGAAGACGGCCGCCCCTACGTCGAGCAGCATCTGATCGCCAATGCCGACCGCGTCGATTGGTATCAGCCGCTGTTCATCACCGGCGACCCCGCCTGGCACTCCTACACGCTCGAAGCCGAGATTCGGCCCTTGAATCTGGTCGCCTCCGCGGGCCTTGCCTTCCGCTATCACACCAACCGTCACTTCTATTACTTCGCCGTGCGCGACGGCAAGGAGGCCGTTCTGCGCCTACGTCTTCCCATCGATGACAAGCTGCGCACCGGCAAATGGCGCGAGTTGGGCGCCGCTCCTTTCCGCTACGACACGACGCGTTATTACAAGTTCAAGATCGAGAACGACGGCCCGAAAATCCGCGCCTACATTGATGGCCAGCTGATCCTCGAAGCCACCGATAGCGAAATCACCGCCGGCCGCATCGGCTTGAGCGCCACCATGCCCGCGCGCTTCCGCGACGTGAAGGTCACCGCTTCGGACGCGACCATCGCCGACATTCGTTCGACGATTGCCAGGCGCGAAGCCGAACTCGCCCAACTGCGCGCCGGCAATCCCCAACCCAAGCTCTGGAAGAAGTTCGCCACGCCCAAGTTCGGCGCCGGCCGCAACCTCCGCTTCGGCGACCTCGATGGCGACGGCCAGACTGATGTCCTGGTGGTCCAGAACATTCCGCGCGTCCGCGGCGATGCCTTCGACGCCATCTCCTGCCTGACGGCCGTCACCCTCGATGGCAAGATCCTTTGGCAGAAGGGCCGGCCGGACGCCCGCAACGGCCTGCTCACCAATGACACCCCGGTGCAGATCCACGACGTCGATGGCGATGGCCGGAACGAAGTCGTGCTGATTCGCGACTTCAAGCTGCAGGTCCTCGAAGGCCGCACCGGCGAGCCTCGCGCCTCGGTCAACATGCCCGCCATGGACGCGGGTCTGCAGGAGCGCCCCTACCAGTTGCACTCCGGCGACTCCATCACCTTCGTCAACCTCACGGGCGGCAAAACCGCCTCCGAGATCCTCATCAAGGACCGTTACAAGAGCTTCTGGATCTACGACAAGAACCTCAAGCCCCTCTGGAGCGGCAACGGCCAAACCGGCCACTATCCGTATCCCATCGACCTCAACGGCGACGGCAGACAGGAGTTCGCCATCGGCTACGCGCTCTGGACGCCCGACGGCAAACAGCTCTGGTCGCATGACACCGACATCAAGGACCATGCTGATGGCGTCGTGGTTGGCAACTTCACCGGCGACCCGCAAGCCGCTCCGCGCGTCTATGCCTGCGGCTCCGACGAAGGCTTCATGATGTGGGACATCAACGGCAAGCCGCTCAAGCACCTGCACATCGGCCACGCGCAATCCCCGAGCATCGGCAAGTACCGCCCGGATGTCCCCGGACTTCAGTTGATGACGATCAATTTCTGGCGCAATCCCGGAATCATTAGCCTGTTCGATGCCGACGGCAACTTACTCCAACAAGCCGAGCCGATTCACTCCGCCAGCCCCATCGCGCCGGTCAACTGGCGCGGCGATGGCCAGGAGTTCGCCATGCTTTCCGCCAACATCAAGGAAGGCGGCCTCATCGATGGCCATCTCCGTCGCGTCGTGATGTTCCCCGACGACGGCCACCCCGACCTCGCTTACACCATCCTCAATCTCACCGGCGACGAGCGCGACGAGATCGTCGTCTGGGATACCAACCAGGTTTGGATCTACACCCAGGACCGCCCCTTCACCGGGAAAAAGATCTACGCGCCCCTCCGCAACCCCGAATACAACGAGTCCAACTACCGCACCAACGTCTCGTTGCCCGGCTGGAAGGAACGCTAAGTCGTGCTAGCCTGATCGCGTGCTAACGCCGATCGTCCTCCTGCTGGCCGCCGCGCATCTCTCGCAGGACGTCGCGATCCTGCCTCGCTGGAAGCAAGGCGACAAGATCCGCTTGGACTTCGCCAAGACCAAGGAGGATTCGCGTCGCCCCGAAGGCAACGGAACCTCGCATACGCCGGTCGAGCTCGAGATCCTCTCCGCCGACGCGAAAGGCTTTCGGGTTCGATGGCGCAATGGCGCTACGCGTTTTCCTGAAGGTGCCGCCGTCCCGCCGATCCTGCAGCAGTTGATGGAGAAGTCCATCGCCATTTACACCGACTTACAACTCAGCCCCGAGGGCGAGTTTCAAGCCATCGTCAACGAGGAAGAAGTCAGCCGGCAGGTGACCGAGCTCATGCATGAGATTGTGCAGTCGATGAAGCCCGATGCCCAGTTTCAGGAAATCATGAAGCGCGTCATGACGCCGGAACTGATCCTGCAAGCGGCTACGGCCGACGCCAAAACTTACTTCAGTCCGTTTGGCGTCGCCATGAAACCGAAAGAGAAAGTGAAGGTCGACACGAAGCTCGACTTCCCGCTTGCCCCGGGCCAAACGTTAGCCGCGACCTACGAGATGGAGTTTGTGAGCCTGCAAGGCGACCTCGCCGAATTCCACAGCGTCACCCGTTTCGATGAGGCCGCGCTTCGCCAAGCCACGCTGGACTTCTTCGCCAAGGTCAGCAACCAAGCCGTCGACGCCGCCAAAGTCCCTCACCTCCAGGTGAAAGACACCGGCATCTATCGCTATCAGCGGGCCTCGGGGACCTTACGCGAAGTCATCGTTGAACGCATCACCGAACTCGGCCCCAGCCGCCGTCTGGACCGGCGCGTCCTCCAGGTGCAGTAGCGATGTTTCAACTCACGGTTCGCCCCGGCCTCACGCTTGGCTTCCTCGAGAAGCGCCATGCTCCTCAACTCTGGGAACTGATCGACCGCAACCGCGCGCGGCTCGATCCCTGGCTGCCTTGGGTGCCCGGCACCCAAAGCGTCGCCGACGTCGAACACTTCCTGGACCGTGCCGCCGGCCAGCACGCCACCGGCGACGGCTTCCACGCCGGCATCCTCGTCGAGGGTCAGCTCGCCGGCATGGTCGGCCTCCATCCCATCGATTGGGCCAACCGCCGCGTCGAGATCGGCTATTGGCTCGATGCCGCGTCTGAAGGGCGCCGCCTGATGCTCGAATCCGTCACCTATCTCGTCACGCATTGTTTCCGCGAGTACGGACTCACCCGCGTGGAGATTCGCTGTGCGGATTTCAACTCGCGCAGTGCCGCCGTGGCCGAGCGCTTAGGCTTCCATCACGAAGGCACCTTGCGCCAGGCGGAGTATGTCAACGGCCGCTACCTCGATCTGCGGATCTACGGCATGTTGCGCGACGACTGGCTCCACTCGCGGTAGACCTCGAGCCACGGCGTGCCTTCGGCACGAGCCCGTCCCACGGCCATCCGCGTGCCCATCGGCGACTTCGCTTCAATCACCACCGGCTTCACCCACTTGGCCAGGTCCGGCAGGTCGTAGTCTTCAATAACGCCGGGCACGATCAGATTGGCCAACCCCTCATGGACCTTCGCGCGGATCACGTCCATATAGGAAACGATGGACCCCTCGGTCGCCACGCGCTCCACGGGTTCGAGCAACGCCACATGCAGCGCCACCACCCCGCCATGGCCGCGCCCGATGATCGAGATGTGCGCCGGGTCCACGCGCGGGTCGCGCTTCATCACGCGGAGCGCTTCGAGCGCGTCAGCCACCTGCACGCCCAGCACCGTGCGGCCCAGCAGGATCGCCCGCATCGAGAGCTGCCATTGTGCGTTGTACTGTTGCGCGGACGGCTGCTCCGGCCAGCCCGTTAACGGCGCGGCGGCCACCACGTAGCCGGCCTCGGTCATGGCCTGCCAGTCGGCCGCCTTGGGCCCTGCCTGATCGAGCAGGAGAATGCCGGGGCGTCGCGCGGTCTTCGAGCCGCCGCCCCACTCGAGCTCCGGCTCATCGGCCGAAACCCGCTCCACCACCAGCCGCCGCTTGACGATGGCCGCCAGTTGCTCGCGCGTGGCCGCGCGTAGCGCCGAGCGTTTGGCAAACTTGGCTTCGGCTTCGCGAGCGTTCAGCGATTGCACGGTCTCGCCACCCAGCGACGTGCGCACCTGACCGGTGGCGGTGGCTTCGAGGTCGCGTTCATGCTCGAGCCGCATCTTTGGCTCGGGGACCGCGGCCGCGGCCGGCCGGCCTAGCAGGTGCTGGCCGAACCAGCCATAGGTGCTCTCGCGCCGGGGCTGGCTCCAGCCGTGCGTATCGTCGAACTCAAAGAACCCGACGCGATCGGGCACGTCGAGCATCCGGTAAACCTGGCTCGCCTCGGCGAAGGCCTTGCGCGCGCCGACAATGGGGAAGAAGTCGCGGATGGCAGCGTGCATCTTTACGGGCCGGGGGGCGAAGGCAATCAGGAAGTCCGAGAAGTCGAGACCCGCCGCCAGAAAGCCTGCAAAGATCTGCTCGGCATCCTGTGGGCCGGGCTTCGCCCAAAGCTGATCCCAACTGGTGAGGTAGCAGGACGGCGCCGCCGCGGCCAGACGGGGCTCCATGGCCATCAGATAGGCCGTCTGGGTGCCGCCGCCCGAGTTGCCCGCCACGCCAATGCGTTTGCCATCCACATCGGGCCGGGTGAGCAGGTAGTCCACTGCCCGGATGCCATCCCACACTTCATAACGCGCCACGTTGCTGCCCGCCAGCAGGCATTGAGTGCCGGCCATGATGTGCTCTCGCGTGCCGGCGCCCACCAGGGACCGTCCGTAGGCCGCATCGAAGTACTCCTGCCGCTCGCCCTGGCCGGGCGGGTCGATCGCGATCACCAGCAGGCCGCTCTTCACCATGCCGATCCAGGCATGTTGATACGTGCCGATGGCTTTGCCGTTGTCCGAGTGCCCGGCCACGCCGACGGCGGCGGGGAAAGGCCCTGCGCCATCCGGCACATAGACGTTGGCTGTGACGTAGAAGCGCGGGAGGCTTTCGTAGATCAGCTTCTCGACGCGATAGCCTTCGCGGCGAAGCGTGCCGATGATCCGCGGGTTCAGCGGCGTCTTCGTCGCCGGCAGCCCGCCCAACGCTCGCAACACGCTCTCTCGCACGTGCGGCGGCCGGGATTGACCCACGGCCGGCGACTAACGCGCCGCTACTTCCCGCTGATGGCGGGCGAACGCTTCATGCGC
>JBGAHE010000114.1:0-23244 GCA_044226365.1 Bryobacteraceae bacterium | reverse complement strand
GTCATGCTGATCGCGCAAGAGTTCGCGGCGCGTGCGCATGTCGCCGGTGCCGAGGTCCGGGCCACCCGCGATCACGATGCGGGTCGGCTCGCCCCCGGTGTGCGAGTCGATCACCGAAAGCCGAGTCATGCGTATTGGGACAGATCGGGCCGCAAGGCAATCGCGTGGCGGATGATGCGTAGCGTCTCATCGCGCTCCGCGCCTTCGATCGCCAGTCGCGGGGCCCGCGTAGTCTCGCTGCCCAAGCCGACTTCCGCCATGCAGAGCTTGATGTATTGCACCAGCTTCACCTTGGTATCGAGATGCAGCAAAGGCGTATACCAGCGGTAGAGGTCGCGAGCTTCGGCCCAGCGGCCAGCCTGGGCCAGTTCCCAGAGCACACGATTCTCGTCCGGGAAGGCATTCACCAGTCCGGAGACCCAGCCCTGCGCACCCAGCAGCGCCGATTCCAGCACCAGATCGTCCACGCCGGAGAACAGAATAAAGCGGTCGCCCACGGTATTGATCAGGTCGGTGATGCGCCGCACGTTGTCGGACGATTCCTTGATCGCCACGATCGTGGGCTCGTCCACCAGTTCCTGAAACATGGTGGGCGTGACGTCGACGAAGTATGCCGGCGGATTGTTGTAAATCATCACCGGCAGCGACGACGCGCGCGCCACCGTGCGGAAGTGCGCCAGCGCTTCGCGGCCATCGGCCTTATAGACCATCGCGGGCAGCACCATCAGGCCATCGATGCCGATGCGCTCGCAATCTTTGGCATACTGGCAGGCCGTCGCGGTGGTGAACTCAGCCACGCCGGAGAGCACCGGAATGCGCCCGGCGACTGCCGCGTGCGCGGCCCGTAGCACTTCCAGCTTCTCGTTATAGTTGAGCGCCGTATTCTCGCCCACCGAGCCCAACATGATCACGCCGTGGATGCCGGCCTTGATCATCAACTCCAGGTGCGCCAGCGTCGCATCCAGGTTCAAGCTCTCGTCGGCATGAAATTGCGTGGTTAACGCCGGGAAAACGCCTCGCCAGTTGGTGGTCATCCTGGCGTCAGAATAGCACCGCCGCGATATGGGGGTCCCCGGCGGGTCCAAGTGCGCGAAAATGAAAGCATCGCACTCCCACTACTACTCCTGTTTTTTGCCGCCGAGTCGCGCTTGGATTACGGACGCGACGTTCGGCCGATTCTGGCTGAGAATTGCTTTCACTGCCACGGGCAGGATAGTCAGCGCCGCATGGCGAACTTGCGCCTCGACACGTTCGAAGGCGCGACGGCCAAGCACGCGCTGATTCCTGGCAAGCCGGAGGAAAGCCCCGTCTATCAGCGCATCACGAGCACGAACAAGGGACGGCAGATGCCGCCGCCGACTTCGAATCGCCGGCTCACCCCCGAGCAGATCGCCACGCTTAAACGCTGGATTGCCGAAGGCGGCCAGTACGCGCAGCATTGGGCCTTCGTTCCCCCGTCGCGCCCCGCCGTTCCCACCGCCGCGGAGCCGATCGAATACTTCGTCACCCAACGCCTCACCGCCGAGAAACTGACCCTGAGCCCGCCGGCGACGCCTGCCGCGTGGCTGCGCCGCGTCACGCTGGACCTGACGGGTCTGGCGCCCACGCCCGCCGAGGTCGACGCCTTCGTGAAGAAGCCGGATTACGCCGCGGCCGTCGATCGTCTGCTGGCCTCGCCCCATTACGGCGAGCGCATGGCGACGGACTGGCTCGACGTAGCCCGCTATGCCGATACCCACGGCTTCAACAACGATTCGTCGCGCACCATGTGGCGCTGGCGCGATTGGGTCATCGAAGCCTTCAATCGCAATCTGCCCTACGACCGCTTCATCACCGAACAGCTCGCCGGCGACCTGCTCCCCAATCCTACGCTCGACCAGCGCATCGCCACCGGCTTCGGCCGCAACCACGTCATCAATTCCGAGGGCGGCATCATCGACGAAGAGTACCGCGTCGAATACGTGGCCGACCGTGTCCGCACTCTCGGCATGGCCTGGCTCGGCCTGACCCTCGAATGCGCCCGCTGCCACGACCATAAGTACGACCCCATTACCCAACGCGACCATTACCGCTTCTACGCCTTCTTCAACAACGTCCCCGAAATGGGCGAAGACGGACGCGTGTCGAATGCTGTGCCCCTCATGCGGGCGCCTACGGCCGCGCAGCAAGCCCGCTTAAAGCAGTTGGACACACTGATCGCCAAGTACAGCCATCAGGTGGACGAGCGCCGTCGCCGCAGCTATAAGTTGGAGCCAGTTCCGGTCACTCCGCCCACGGGCGCCGCCCTCGAGCTCAACTGCGAAGCCCCCAAAGACTTCAAGCTCGCCGAAGGCATTGCCGGGCAAGCTTGCGAAGTCGGTACCGGTCAGCCCACGATCTCGCTCGAACTCGCCAAGCGCAATCCACTGACAATGAGCGTCTGGCTGCGCCCGGCCGCGGGCGATCGCGATGCGGCCCTGCTCTCCACCATCGATTACTCGAAGAACCCCGCCGCCGTGGGCTATGGCGCCGGCACCGAGTTTCGCCTCGTCGATGGCGAGCTCGAGTTCCGTTCCGGCCAACGCCTTCCGGCTTACTCGATGGTGGTGCGTTCCCAGGGCGCGAAGCTCCTGCCCGGACAGTGGCATCATGTGGCTCTCCGTTATCACGGCGCTGAAGGCTCGAAGCTAATGCGCGCCGATGCGAACTGGGTCCGGATGTTCGTCGATGGCCAGGAGTTGCCCATTCGCATTTTGAATGACGGCGCGTCCATGCCGGCCGCGAACGAGAAGCCATCGATGCAGCGCTTCCGCGTCGGCTGGGACAATCACGGCTCGCGTTACGGCGGCCGCTTCGACGACTTGATGCTCTTCACGCGCGCCCTCAGCGAAGCTGAGATCGCCGCGCAGTTCGCCAGCCGGGCGTTGCCTTATGCGGCGGCGCAGAAGTCGCCGACGGAGGTGGAAGCCAGTTGGCTGCGCGATGCGTATCTAGCGCGCCATGACAAGAAGTATCAGCAGGCGAATCAGGCGCTCACCCAGGCGCGCGCCGAATGGCTCACGCTGCAGCGCGAGTCGCCCACCATCATGGTGATGGAGGAGCTTGCGCAGCCCCGCCAAAGCCACTTGTTGTTGCGCGGCGCCTATGACATGCCCGGCGAAAAAGTATCGCCCGAAGTGCCGGAAGCATTGCTCGGCGCTTGGCCCGCCGGCGCGCCGAAGAACCGCTTAGGCTTGGCCCAGTGGCTCACCAAGCCGGACCATCCGCTGACCTCGCGCGTCGTGGTGAACCGCTTCTGGCAGCAGTTCTTTGGTCAAGGGCTGGTGAAGACCAGCGAGAACTTCGGTGTACAAGGCGAGTCCCCGTCGCATCCGGAACTGCTCGATTGGCTGGCCCGCGACTTTGTCGACTCCGGTTGGAACGTCAAGGCGCTGGTGAAGCGCATCGTGCTTTCGAACGTTTACCGGCAGGACTCGTCAGCCTCCAAGGAACTCGTCGCCAAGGATCCGGAGAACCGTCTGCTCGCTCGCGGACCCCGCTTCCGCCTCCCAGCCGAAACCATCCGCGATCAGGCCCTCCAGATTTCCGGTCTCCTCACCGAACAACTGGGTGGCCCCAGCGTCTTCCCCTATCAGCCCGCCGGTCTCTACAAAGGAATCGTCGTGGCCGCCGACTACCCGGGCACCGTCTACAACGAAAGTCAGGGGCCGGACCTCTATCGCCGTAGCCTCTACACTTTCTGGAAGCGCACCGTTCCGCACCCCACCATGACCGTCTTCGACGCGCCGGACCGTGAGTTCTGCATCGTCCGCCGCTCCACCACCAACACCCCGCTCCAGGCGCTCACTCTGCTGAACGACCCCATCTTCGTCGAAGCCGCGCGTAAGCTCGCCGAACGCGCGCTCCGCGAAGGCGGCCAACAGGATGCCGACAAGCTGGCCTACGCCTTCCGCCTGGCCACCGGCCGGGCGCCCGATGCCACCGAGCAGAACGTCCTGCAACAAACGCTCACGCGCATGCGCGCCACTTACTCGCAAGATACCAAGGCCGCCACGGACTTACTCTCCGTCGGGGCTGCTCCCCGGCCCGCCGGACTGGCGCCCGAGGAATTGGCGGCTTACACCGCCGTCATGAACCTCATTCTCAACCTCGACGAAGTGATCACGAAGGGTTAACCATCATGCATTGCGGAAACTTCAAACGGCCCACCTCGCGACGGGACCTTCTCGCCCGCACCGCCTATGGCTTAGGCGCTGCCGCTCTTCACTCCCTCGCTGCCGAATCCAAACCCTATCTCAGCGCGGCTCCCAAGGCCAAGCGCGTGATCTTCCTGTTCCAGGCCGGCGGACCGTCGCACCTCGACTTACTCGACTATAAGCCACACCTGAAAGCGCGCTACGACCAGGACGTGCCGCCTTCGGTCTTCGGCACCCAGCGCATCACGGGCATGGTGGCCTCGCAGGATCGCTTTCCGGTGGTGCCCACGATGTTCGACTATCGGCAGCACGGGGAAAGCGGCCGCTGGCTCAGCAGCCTGTTGCCGCATCACGCTCGCATCGCCGACGACATCTGCGTCTTGAACTCGGTGCACACCGAAGCCATCAACCACGACCCGGCGATTACCTTCATTCAGACCGGTAGCCAATTGCCGGGCCGCCCCAGCATGGGCGCCTGGATCGATTACGGCTTGGGCGCCGTCAACCAGAACCTGCCGGCGTTCGTCGTCCTCAATTCCCTGCCCAGCAATGGCATGCCGGATCAGGGTCTGCTGGCGCGGCTGTGGGGCGCTGGCTTCCTGCCCAGCCGGTATCAGGGCGTGCAGTTCCGCAATGGCGGCGACCCGGTGCTTCACCTCTCGAATCCCCCCGGCATTACCCGGGAACAACGGCGCATGCAACTCGACGGCCTAGCCGCGATGAATCGCCACCTGGAAGAGCGTGTGGGCGACCCCGAGATCGAAACACGCATCGCGCAATACGAAATGGCGTTCCGCATGCAAACCTCCGTGCCCGATCTGGCGGACATCTCGAAGGAACCTGAAAGCGTCCTGAAGCTTTATGGCGACGACGTCAAGAAGCCCGGCACCTTCGCGGCAAATTGCCTGCTGGCTCGCCGCTTGGCCGAGCGTGACGTGCGCTTCATTCAGCTCTATCATCGCGGTTGGGATCATCATGGCGGGCTCACCGAAAAGCTGCCCTCCATGGCGCGCGACGTCGACCAGCCCTCCGCCGGCCTCATCCAGGACCTCAAGCAACGCGACTTACTCAAAGACACGCTGGTCATCTGGGGCGGTGAGTTCGGCCGCACGGTATACGCCCAAGGTCAGCACAAGCCGCAAAGCTACGGCCGCGATCATCACGGCCGCGTCTTCTCCATGTGGATGGCCGGCGGCGGCGTAAAGCCGGGTATGACTTACGGCACCTCCGACGATTACGGCTTCAACGTCGCCGAGAATGGCGTCCACGTTCACGACTTACAAGCCACTATTCTCCACTTACTCGGCATCGACCACACGCGTCTCACTTACCGCTTCCAAGGGCGCCAGTTCCGGCTCACCGACGTCCATGGCCAAGTGGTGCGCGACATCGTCAGTTAGCGCGGCTCGCTTACTCGAGCCGCAGCGCCGTCATCGGTTCCACCGCCGCTGCCCGTCGCGCGGGCACCAGACCAGCCAGCAGGCCGACTGCGGCGAGCAGTCCGGCGGCCGCCACCAGCGTCCACGGCTCGTCCCCGCGCGGAGCCTCGAGCCAGGAAGCGAGCATTCTCCCCGTCGCCATCGCCGCCAGTATCCCGCACCCCGCGCCCCAAGCCAGCAAACGCCCCGCCGACCGCAGCACCTCCCAGGAGATATCCGCCGGGCGCGCGCCTAAGGCCATCCGCACGCCAATCTCCCGCTGCCGTCGCGAAACCGTAAAGGCGAGCATGCCGAACAGGCCTGTGGTAGCCATCGCCACCGTCACCAGGCCAAACCCGGTGACAAGGAGCATCATCTGCCGTTCCAGGGCGATCGCTTTATCGACGGCTTGTCGCATCGTCCCCACGCGAGTCATCGGCAAGCTGGCATCTAACTCACGCACCACGCGGCGTAACTCGCTCAAGATCGGCGCTTCCGGCCTCGTCACGTGCAGAGCGACGAATTGTAACTGCGGCGCCAGCGTATAGGACAGATAGACTTCCGGCTGCGTCGCCTGATCTGCGGGGCCGAAGTAACGCGTATCGCCGATCACGCCGACGATACGCGCCCACGGCGCTTGGCCTACGCGGACCCGCGTCCCGATCGCTGGCCGATCCCGCAGCAATTGGCGCACAAAAGTTTCGTTGACCACTACGGCCGGCTCGCCCACCCCTTCATCACGCAAGTTCAGGTAGCGGCCCGCGCGCAACGGAAGACCCAAGGTCCGAAAGTAGTCCGGCGTCACGATCGCCCCCCGCGCCGATGCATCCCACGGGTTGCGCGGCGAGGGCTGTCCCTCCACGGCCACCGGGGCCCGCATCACCGTCCCGCCCAACGGGATGCTGTCCGAGGCTGCGGCGCTCTCCACACCGGGCAGCCCCTTCGCCCGCTCCAGCAGTGCCTCCCAAAACTGACGCCGGCTCGCGGGCGTGGGATAGCGTGCGTCAGGCAGGGTCAGTTGGAACGTCACCAGTTGCTCGGTGCGATAGCCGACCTTCGTCTCTAACAGCCGCAGAAAGCTCTTCGCCAGCACACCAGAGAAACCGAGCAGCGCGACGGCCAGTGCCACCTCCAGCACCACCAGGCCGCTCAACGACCGCGCTTGCTTCAGTCCCCTTTCCAGATTCGCGCGCGAAGCCCGCAGCGCGGGCCAGCCACTGGCGATTAAGGCCGTCAACATCGTGAACCCGATCGCGAAGGCGACCAACGAATATCCCGGCCTCAGCATCTCGCCCAGTTGCAGCGCCGGCGGCGCCGCCAGCGTGGCCAATCGTAAGAGCCACCCCGCGAGCAGCACTCCGAGTAAGGACGCCAGCGCCGCCAGCCAAAGACCTTCCGCCAGCAGTAACCGCGCCACTCTCCAGCGCCCCGCCCCCAGCGCCAGACGTACGGCGATCTCGCGCGATCGCCCTGCCCCCCGCGCCAGCAACAAGCTCGCGACGTTGGCGCAGGCCGTCAACCACACGATCAACGCGGCCCCTCCGAACAGCACCATCGGCGAGCGCACCGGCCGCCACAGGTCCTCACGCAGACTGCGCACCTGGACGCGCCAACCTTCATTCTCGAGATACTCGCGCGCCAAGCGCCGGCTGATTTCGCTCATCTGCTCCTGCGCGGTCACCAGCGACACACCTGGCTTCAATCGCGCATAAGCTGCATACTGATGCTGCAGACGGCTGTGCGTGCGAACATTCACCGGTGTCCAATACTCGGCGACCCCACTGCCGGCTTCGCTAAAGCGGAAGCCCGGCGGCATCACGCCGACCACCACACACGGCCGGTCGTTCATCGTGACCGGACTGCCCACCGCGTCCGCGCGTCCGCCCCAGCGTCGCAGCCAGAAACCGTGGCTCGCCACCAGAACGCACGCGGCGCCGGGTTGATGCTCCGCGCCGACAAACGTTCGGCCTCGCTGCGGTTCGACGCCGAGCACCGCAAAGAACTCTTCGGACACCGCCCGGCCCTCCACACGTTCAGGGTCGCCCGTTCCTGTGAACGTGCCGTGGGTCATCTCGGCGAAAGCCATCCGCTCGAACGCGTCACTTGCCGCCTGCCAATCGCGGAAGTTCGCCTGCGAGACGAAGCCCCCGTGGCCGTTGCGGTCCACTTCGGCCAGTCGCACCAGGCGCTCCGGCTCCGGGTACGGCAGAGAGCGGCTCCAGAGCGCATCAGCCAGCGCATACACCGCCAAGCTCGCGCCCACGCCGAGCGCAAGCGTGATCACCGCCAAAGCCGCGAACCATGGCGCTTTCGTCAACGTCCGCGCGGCGTAACCCAAGTCGCGGATGCCGTCGATCCACCCTTGCGTTCGCCGGTGATCCCGGCATTCTTCTTCAAGTACAGCCGCGTTTCCCAACGCGCGTCGCGCCGCGAGCTTCGCTTCAGCAGGCGTGAGCCCCTCGGCAACGAACTCGGCCTCAAGCTGCTCCAGATGAAAGGCCAGTTCCCGAGCCAGTTCCTCATCTGCCTGACGTTTCTGAAGCAACGTCCGCAGCCTTTGCCGAGCCATCCGTAACAGCCTCATCTCTTCAACTCCGCTGCAAAACCAACTGGACGGCGGACGACAGGCGAGTCCAGCTCTCCAACTCGCGCTCCAATTGCCGCCGGCCCTCGCGCGTCAAAGTATAGAACTTCGCGTCCCGCCCTGAATCACTCGCCTTCCATTCCGCCGTCACCCAACCTTGCTGTTCCAAGCGATGCAACGCCGGATAGAGTGAGCCCTGCTGCACCGCCAACACTTCGTCGGAGAGCGACTGAATGCGCTTGGCAATGCCCCAGCCGTGGGCCGGCTCGCGGCTGATCGACTTCAAAATGAGAAGATCCAATGTTCCTTGCAATAGATCGGACGGCTTCGGCATGGACACCTCGACTATCTACATGTTATACCTAGAACGTCTACAATCATGCTTCGCCTTCTACTCCATGTCAAGTTAATTTGCCTCTTCTTAGCGCCTCTTGCGCCCGCCGCCGATCTGCACGATGCCGTAAACCCGTGCCAGGAAGCTCGCGTCCGCCAGATCCTGGCGCAACATGCCCCTCTCAACACTTGGAACAGTGACGGGCTCACCCCACTCAACGCCGCGATTGATGCGGGCCAATTGCCCTGCGTGCGCCTCTTATTGGAAGCCGGCGCGGATCGCCAGGTGCGTGATCGGCAAGGCCGGACCGCGCTCGAGGCGGCCGACCAGTTTGCCGACCGGCAAGTCCGCGGCATCCTCCGCCTCTATCTGCACACCGTCCGCCCGCCTTCCGGGGAAGCGGTCCCGGAGGCCGCGCGGCCCATCAACTGGTCACTCGAAGAAGCCGTGCGCCGCCGGCAACCGGAAGTCCTGAAAATGTTTCTTTCGCTCGGCGCGGATCCGAATCAGTTAGGCCAGAAGGGCACCACGCCTCTTTCAGACGCCGCCCTGAGCGGCGACCTGCCCACCGTGCGCGTCTTGCTCGAACGCGGCGCGCGTCCCCATCTGGCAAGCCAGTCCGGCATCTACCCCCTGCATGACGCCGCCCTCGGCGATCACGCCGACGTCGTTCGTGCGCTCGCTCAGGCTGGAGCCGACCTCAACGTCCGCGGCGGCGACGAAGCGCAGACGCCTCTCCACTTCGCCGCCGTCATGGGCAAACTGCGCGCGCTGGAAGCCCTGATCGCCTTAGGCGCGGATCTACAAGCCAAGGATCGCCAGGGACAAACGCCACTGGCTGCCGCCCGCCGCGCCGGGCTCACGGACGCCGTCGCCCTCCTCGATCGTGCCTCTCGCAAGTAAGTTCGTCAGTAAGTGACTTTGTCCTTGCCTAACTCGGCCAGCACCGAGAACTTCCCTTCCGGGCGATAAATCACTCGGCGCTTCGGCGCCGGATGCGCCGTCAATACCTTCGTCACCTGCGCGGCCACATCTCCGGCGGCGCCGGCTTTCTTCGGGTTTCGTAACTTCTCGTTGGTGATTACCAGCGTGTAGGGCTCGTCGCCGCGTGCCCGACATAACATCTCCACCGTCTCCGCATCGGGGTTATCGAACGAGCCATCGGCCGACATCACGTATTGATCCGCGGTGATCTTCTCCAAGAACTCCTGCGTCATGTTGCGGCTGCTGCCATGATGGGGAAACTTCAGCACATCGACATGGAGCTTGCGGTTCTTGAGTAGCTTGGCTTCGGCCAACCCGGTCAGCAGATCGTCCCCCCGCGCATCGCCGGTCAGCAGCATCGTCCCGTCACTCGTCTTCGCCAGCACGGCGATGCTCGAAAGGTTCGGGACGGAGTTGTCGACAAAGGCCGCGAGCGCTTCGGGCCTCGGCTTCTTCTTCACTTCGGCTTCCCACTCCTCGCCGAGCTTCTTGAGCCGCGCGGCCGACGGCGTGAGAATCGTCAGCGACAGACCGCCCGGTAGTTTCACTACCGTCGGCTTACCCGTGGCGGCCATCACCAGCCCGCGAAATCCAACATTCGGCGCTACACCGAGGCGCTCAGCCGAGGCGCGCAAGTCGCGCCCCTGCCCGACGCTTGCCAGCACCGCGCCGCTGATCGCCGTGGGCTTCGCCACTTTGTCCAAAGCACTTCGCTTAAAGCTCGCCAACACGGACTGCAGTTCGGCCGGCAGGTTCCCCAGCGTCTCATCAAAGCTGTTGAACCACAGCGTCTTGATGTTATACGGCAGCTCCTTGTCCGCTTCTTTGAGCTTTTCCAACTCACCAAACAAAGACAGAATTCCGCTGATGTGATCCTCGTCGATGTGGCTTACCATCACCATCTCGAGATCTAACTTGCCATCGGTCTTGGCAAACCGCTGGTGTAACTCGGTGAGCCGCGGCTTTAGCGTTTCTTTGTAGACGCCCTTCGGCCCGCCATCGATCAGCAGGAACCGGGGCGCTTTCTTCGTCCCCCAATGCAGAATCAGGCTGTCGCCATACTTCGCCTGTAACGCTTCCAATGTGAAGATCATTTCGCCCGTCCCCTCTCCTAGATCGATTGCAACGCTCGCAGTACGTCCAGTAAGCCCGCGCCTTGAAACACCCGCTCGCGGCCCAGGTCCGTCGCCGTGCGGCACAGAATTTGTTTCACCCGGAGCGGATCGCCCCGCAGTTCCTGATGCCGCGCCATCAGCAGTGCCGCCGCGCCGCTCACATGGGGTGCCGCCATGCTCGTGCCGTCCAGCACAGTCGATTCTTCGTTGGGGGTGGCGGAGAGGATCTGCTCACCCGGCGCCACCAGGTCCGGCTTCATGCGGCCATCGCCCGTCGGTCCGCGGCTCGAGAAGTAAGAAACGCCGTAGCGATTCGGCATGGAATAGTGCGTCGAACCCACCGTGATCACGTCCTCCGCATTGCCCGGATCCGTAATACTGATGGCGCGAAAATCGTTCGCCGCGCCCACGCCCGCATCGCCCATGCCGGAGTTGCCGGCCGCGGCCACTACGGAGATGCCGCTCGCCACCATGCGATTGGCCTCTTCGCAAATCGGCGTGCGCCCGCACGCGAAGCTCTTCACGTTGTGCACCAGCGACAAGCTCAGATTCACGCCGTGAATCACCATCCGGCCGCGGTTGGCATTCTTAAAGCGCACATACTGCATCGCCGCCAGCACCACACTCTCCTGAGCGGCGCCGTCGTCACCGGTGATGCGCAGATCGTAGAGCCGGATATCGGGGCAAAGGCCCATGAGCGACGGCAAGTCATCCTTCGACCGATCCCACTTGCCTCCGATGATCCCGGCCACATGGGTCCCGTGCTCCACCTGCGGCGGCACATAACCTTGCTTGCCGAAGACATGCGGCACGTTCAACAGCCCTTCGAGTACCGCCCAATCGAGCGGCTGGCCATTCAATAGCCGCGGCTGCAGGTCGCGGGCAATCGTCTCGCGCTGTTTCTCGGTGAGCCCTTTGAGCGTCGCCGCCTTCGTCTTTCCCTGACTGATGGTGAGCGAAGTCAACTCCGTGAGCCGAGTAAAGTCGAGCGTCTTTTCCACACGCGTCGCGTCCGCAAACGAACCGGTTTCTTTCCACGCCCCGTCGCCCAGGCGAAATGCCGGATGGCGCGCATCGATGCCGCTATCGATCACCGCCCAGCAGATATCCGAAGTGTCGATGCGAAACAACTCGATTGCCGCATCCGCCTTCACAATCAGCCGCGACCGGTAGACGGCGCTATGCACCACACGATCGGAGAAAAGGTTCCACAGCACGGCCGGCGTCTTCGAGGGCTCCGGCACGTCCAGATTGTCGAGCACGCCGAGCAGGTAACTCAGGGCTCCTTCGAGCACAGCGCGCGTCAGTTCGCCGTTCTTGAGCTTGCGCGTCTTCTGCTGAAAATAGCCGATGCAGCCCACGATGCGCAGCATGTCGAGTACCGGCTGCGTCAGCAACGGCAACTCGTCGCGGTTCACCTTGGTGAAGTCCGTGAGTAGCGACACCAGATCGGAGCGGCGTTGGAGCACCTGGATCCCCTTGAAGATCTCTTCTCTGGTGAGAGCAATCCGCTTCCGCCACCACTCGGAGACGGGCAGCACGATGCGCACCAAGCCCTCGTAATCGGTGCGAAACATCACATGCGAGTCGTTGTAGCTGAGGCGATACTCTTTCTGTCGCGTCTTCATGCGCCCGGTCTCACGCTCCGCGCGCTCCCGCAGCGCGCAGAACAATTCACCGACGGTGTGCTGATTGTGGGGCGTCAGAATCAGGTCGTGAAACTTATCGGGCTCCGTGCCGAAGAGAATCCAGACATCCGGGAGAACGGGCGTATCCTGCGTGAACCGATGGCCATGCATCCCGCTGGCTCGGGGATAGATAATCTCCAGAACGTCTTTTTCCGTAAGAGCCATCCTTCCAGTAGATAACTTTTGCGGAGCAACGCGTGTAACAGTTGCTTACTCGGTGGCCTCAACCTCGCGCCGCGGCCACGTCACAGGCCCTACGATCTACTCGTCTCCGGTCAGCACGCCCCGAGCCGCGGCCAGACGATACACTTCTTGCGCAGTTCCGGAGAGGCGCTGCCCGTCGGGATCGTGCGCGATGTCCAACGGAAGATAGAGGACCTTGCCTTCGCGCCGGGCCAGCGTGTTCCCCACCACCAGCGCGCGCATCATCCAAATGGCAGCCCGGACGCTAGGGCACGCCAACCCCACCCACCCAAAATACTGGGCGCCTCCGCCCGGCAAACCCGTAGCTTCGTTCAGCTGATCCGCCACCGTCTTGCGCTGGGTTGCCAGTGCCTCTGGCGACGCACCATCCACCAACCGCGTGGGCTGCAGCAGCGGCTCGCCCCCTTCCGCAAACATCTCTGCAATCGTCCGTTGCTGGCCGGACCACAAATGACTGTCGAAGTAGTGTGAGGTCTTCGCGATCGAAGTGATGACGTTCTTGATCTCTTTCTCCAGCCGGAAATGCGGACCGGCCGGCAGTTCCACGATGTCATCCATCGTAAAGGCCGAAACGTTCTCCATCACGATGGCGCGCGTGAGCCAGGGCGCCATGCCCTCCAGCGGACAAGTGACGCGCACCCAACCCGGGTTCGGTGACGGCTCCACCGCGACCTCGCAGACCAGGCGGATGCCGCGGCAGATTTCGTCCACCACGGTGCGATAGCCGGCGGGGTCGGCCTCAATCTGCGCGGCCGATGCCGGTTCGAGCAAGGTGCCTTTGTGCGGCGGCCCCCCGGCCATGGCGAGGTCACAGAAGCTGCCCCAGATCTCATCCCACGCGACGCGGCCCGCGGCATCGAACTTGAGTCCCGCGGAGCCCATCGACACCGGCTGCACGTCCTCATAGCAATGCTCATATTCTTCCGGCAGAATCGCCTTCAGCTTGGCATCGAGCGCATCGAGTTCCGCCTGCGTGGCGACGTTGGATTCGGTTTCGGGCACGTCTTCCTTATGCTAACGTAGGCCACCGTGACCGGATCTCCTTTCCCCTGAACAGGGCCGGCGGCGGCCCGAATCCTGTGCGATTCTCCGATCATGGACACGACGAGCCCGCCCTCGCGGCGAATGTTTTTTGGAATGACTGGCGCCACCCTCCTGGGGAACGCCCTAGCGCCTGCCGCCGAGCCCGAAGCGATCATCGACATCCATCAACACACGCCCTACAGCGGCCGCGAGGACGCTGAGTTGGTGGCCCACCAGAAGACCATGGGCGTCACGCGCTCGGTCCTGTTGCCCGCGGGGTCGAAGTACGAACTCGCGGCCGGCGCCGGCGGTAACGACCGGGTGGTGGCGCTGGCGCGCGCCTACCCCAAGCAGTATGTCTTCTTCGCCAACGAACTGCCGGACATCCCCGAAACCAAGCAGGTGATCGAGAAGTATCTGAAGATGGGAGCCATCGGCATTGGCGAGCAAAAGTTCCCCGTCGATTGCGACTCGAAGCACATGCACCTGATCGCCGAGATCGCGCGCGATTACAAAGTACCCGTGCTGATGCATTTCCAGCACGAGACCTACAACTTCCACATCGAGCGCTTCCACAAGATGCTCGCCAAGTACCCCACCGTCAACTTCATCGGCCACGCTCAGACCTGGTGGGGGAACATCGACAAGAATCATCAGCAGGCGGTGCTGTACCCCAAAGGTCCGGTGACGCCGGGCGGCATCACGGACCGTCTGCTTTCGGACTACCCGAACATTTACGGCGACCTGTCCGCCGGCTCCGGGCTGAATGCCTTCACCCGCGATGAGGCCCACGCGCGCCAGTTCCTCGATCGTCACCAGAACAAGCTGCTCTACGGCAGCGATTGCAACGACCACGACGGACAAGGCCAGAAATGTTCCGGCGCGCAGCAGATCGCCGTCGTCCGCCGGCTCGCGCCGAACGCCGCCGCCGTCCGCAAGATGCTCTACGGCAACGCCGCCAAACTGCTGAAGCTCGGCTAAGCGGTTCAATGACTCGATAGAATGGCGGGTTCATGCCCCGCCTTCTTCCCTGCTTCGTTCTGGCCAGTTCGCTGCTGGCCGCCGGACGTGACCCGGTCACCTACGTCAACCCGCTGATCGGCACGCAGAAAAGCAAGATCGGCTACGGTGGCACCATGCCGTTCGTTGGCCCGCCGTTCGCGATGACGAACTGGACGGCGCAAACCCGACAGAACAAGATCAGCGTTACTTCCTACGAGTACGACGACCCCACCATCACGGGCTTCATCGGCACCCACCAACCAGCCATCTGGATGGGCGACTACGGCTACGTCACCGTGGTGCCGCAAGTCGGCGACCTGCGGACCACACCCGAAGCGCGGGCGATGAAGTACTCGCATCAGCAGGAGCGATCGCAAGCCGATGGCTACTCGGTGAGCCTGGAGACCGGCAACGGCGGCGCGATCCGCGCCGAGATGACGGCGAGCGAACGTTGCGCTTACCTGCGCTTCCGTTTTCCGGCAGCGGGCGTGGCTCGCGTGCTGATGGAAGCCTCGCGGCCCGGTACCGCCGGCTCAGTGGCCGTAAATCCGAAAACCGGCGAGATCACCGGCTACAACCCGCATCGGATGGATGCGCACCTGGGTCCGTTCCAGCTGCCGAACTTCAAGGGCTACTTCGTGGCGCAATTCCAGCGCCCGCCGGTGAAGACCGGCACCTATGGCCTGGACGACGCGTCAGCGCAAACCAGCCGCGGCGCTTACGCCGAGTTTCGCCCCGGCGAACTGGTGGAGTTGCGCGTGGGCACTTCGTTCCTGAGCGTTGATCAGGCGCGGGCAAACCTGGAGCGCGAAGTCCCCGGCTGGAGCCTGGAAGCCGTCCGGGCAAAGACTCATGCCGCGTGGGCCGGGAAGCTTGGCCTCCTGACCGTGGAGGGCGCCAGCGACCGCGAGCAGACGCGCCTGTATACGGCGCTTTATCACGCGCTGCTGTATCCGCGGATCTTCTCCGAAGATGGCCGTTACTACAGCGCTTTCGACGATCAGATTCATCAAGGTGAGAGCTATACGGCTTACTCGCTTTGGGACACGTTTCGGGCGGAGAACAGCTTACTCACTTTGTTCGCGCCCGAGCGCATGGACGGCATGGTCACGGCACTCCTGCAGAACTTCAAGGAAGGCGGCTGGATGCCCAAGTGGCCCAATCCTTCCTACACCAACATCATGATCGGCACGCATGCGGACTCGGTGGTCGCCGAGGCTCTGCGCAAAGGCTTCCGCGGCTTTGACCGCAACCTGGCGTGGCAAGCCGTCTACAAAGACGCCATGGTGCCACCCGACGGGGACACCACCCGCCGCTGGCTGGACCGTGAAGAGGGCACGCCCTACGAAGCGCGCAGCGGGCTCACCTATTACAAGCAACTCGGCTACATCCCCACCGACAAGATCGATGAAGCCGCCTCCCGCACGCTGGAAGACAGTTACGACGACTGGTGCACGGCGCAAGTGGCCAAGGCCCTGGGCCGCGAAGAGGACTATCGTTTCTTCCTGCGCCGTTCGCTCAACAACCGCAACCTGTTCAACCCCGCGCTCGGTCTGATGAACGGTAAAACCGCAGACGGCCGTTGGGCTCCGATCGGGGGCGCCCAGGACACGAACGAGAACCGCGCCGTCGCGGGATGGACGGAAGGCGACGCATGGGCGTACACCTGGGCCGCGCTGCACGATCAACCTGGGCTGGTCGCGCTGATGGGCGGCCGCGCGAATTACGGCAACAAGCTCGACACCTACTTCAGCGGCGGACACCACGTCCACAGCAACGAGCCCAGCCACCATTACGGCTACCTCTACAACTACGCCGGTCAGCCCTGGAAAACGCAAGCCAAGGTGCGCCAGATCGCCGCGGCCGAGTATGGCTACGACGCGGGCGGCCTCGACGGCGACGACGACTGCGGCCAGATGTCCGCCTGGTGGCTGTTCACCGCCATGGGCTTTTATCCGGTGAACCCGGCCAGCGGCGAATACCTGATCGGCAGCCCGATGTTTCGCCGGGTCAGCTTGCGGCTGGCGAACGGGAAGACCTTCCGCGTGGAGGCCGAGAACGTCTCCGACCGCAACCTCTACATACAATCGGCCAGCATTGACGGCCAGCCGCTCAACGAACCGCTGTTGACCTGGGAACAGATCCAGTCCGGCGCGACGGTGAAGTTCCGCATGGGTCCGAAGCCTTCGCGCTGGGGCAGCGACTGGCAACCCGCCGCCATCCGCTAAAGCCTAAGGCGCTACGCCCAGTTGTCGCAGCAGACCCAGGGCCTGCTGCCGCACTTCGGCATCGCTACCCGCGGCGGCTTGCCGCAGGTACGGTAGCGCTCCGGCCCGGTCGCCGCTGAGCGCAAGCGAGGCCCCCAGCCCGAGGTGGGCCCGGGGCGACTTGGGTTGCAGCCGGACGACCTCGCGGTAGTGCGGCACGGCATCGGCCGGGCGGTTGCGCCCCATCAGCAGTTCAGCCAGCAGTTCATGCGCGTCGGCGAAGGCCGGATTCGCCTGCAGCGCTGCTTCCAACTCCCGTTGCGCCTCGTCGTAACGCTGGTCCCGGCCCAGCAGCATGGCGTAGTTGTAGCGTGTCCCCGCATCGTTGGGACGCAGCCGCAACGCTTGTTCAAAGGCCGACCGCGCCTCGGCTGAGCGACCCGCCGTCGCCAATAGGTGGCCCAGGTTGCTGTGCGCATCGGCGTAGTCCGGCTTAATGCGGATCGCTTCGCGGAAGGACGCTTCGGCGCGCGCCGCGTCGCCGGCGGCGAAGCGCAGAATCCCCAGATTGCTGTGGGCTTCGGGCAACTCGGCATCCTGCGTCAGAGCCTTATCTAGGGCGGAGATGGCTTCCGCCGGACGCTGGAGCGACCGGTAAGCGAGGCCGAGTTCATGCCACGTCAAGGCGCGCGACGGACTTAGCGCGAGAGACTTCTCGAACGCCGGCAGCGCCTCGGCGTCGCGGCCCAGACGGCGCAACACCGTACCCAGCTTCTGCCAAGCCAGAGCCCACGCCGCATCGCGCCGCACGGCCTCGCGATACCAAGGCAGGGCCTTCGCCGCTTGGCCGTCGTTCTCGAGCGCTTCAGCCAGTTCCAGGTACCACTCGGCTCGCGCGGGCGCATGGCGCGCAATGGCCGCGGTGAGTTGCGAGATGCCGGCCTTCAGGTTGCTCTTTTGCTTCACTTGCGCCACGGCGAGATAGAGCTCGCCCTCGGCGGTCCGCGGCAACACCCGCGGGTAGAAGGGGACCACCGGCCCGCGATAGTGGTCCTGCCGCTCGGCCCGTTCGGCCAGCAGGTCACCGGGCGGAGGCCGGCGCTGGATGCGGTGATCGGTCATCGAGACGTGGATCACGTCTTCGGTACGGCGCCGGGGCATATGGCAGGTCGCGCAGCCGCTCACCTGCGGCGGGTGGGCCGCCGCGCTCAGCGTCGCGGTATGGCATTGCCGGCAGGCGGCATCGTAGTGGCGGGTGGCCTCGGCTCCGCGGGGCGCCTGGTGGGGATTGTGACAAGTGGTGCAGGTCAGTTTCCCCGGGCTCTTCAAGTAGCAGGCGGATTGCTGCATGCGGTAGGCGGAGTTGACGATCTCGAACTTCTCGCCACGGCCCTGGCCGGGGGCATGATCGAAGTTGAGGATGAAGTCCGCGAGCGGTTCACCGGGGCGAAAGGAGAAGGGTCCGCGGTCGTAACGGAGCATCGCGTTGGGGAGCGGGAAGCTGGTGGTTTCCAGGTGGCAGGAGTAGCAGATCTCGGATTGCCGCTCCACGCCCAGGCGCGCCGGATTGACGATGGCCTGGCGGATGAGCGAACGCGCCGTCCCCGGCTTTCCGGCCAGTTCGACATGCCGCGTCCCTTCGCCGTGGCAGCGCGCACAGCTAATTCCCTCTGGGAGAGGACCAGGATACACGGCCTCCTCACCCGCCTTCAGATTCCGGGTGGGTACAGCGGGATAGGCGTTGTGGCAGAACATGCAGTCGTAGGTGATCGGCCGGCGGAAGCCTTCATGGTCCGGCCGGTCGTAGCCGGGGTTCATCGCCCAGTAGCCGCCTTTCTCGGCATACCAGCCGAGGGGCAGTTCGAGGAGAGTGTTTTGCGGCGTGCGATGCAGGTAGGTGCGAGCGTGATGGCCGGAGCCCATCACATAGTCGACGCGCTTCTCCATCACATTGATCTGGCGGCCGGCGGCATCCAGTTGGTAGCGGCGCTGCAAGATCTCGCCGCCTTTGGATACCAGGGCGAAGTAACTCTCGGAAGGTGCGTGATAGTAGGGACGCTCAGGGAGAGGCGTGTTCTCTGGATTGGCACGCCCCAAGGACCGTCCCATCCCGGTCTGCCGGTAAGACTCCCAAATCCCGCGATGACAACCAGCGCAAACGTTTGCTTCGTCGGCCCGGGCCAACCCCAGAACCGCGCAAACTGCTGTAAGTATTCGGCGCCAGGCCATCGTCGCCATCCTAACAGACCCCGCTTAAATTTCTGATTTCTTCGCTTAAGTTGTGATAATCTTTCCCGCTAGGAAAGGGAATCGCTTTGTTCTGCCTATTCTCCAAATCACGTCTCCGTCTGGCGTGCACCGTGTGGTGTTCCGCCCTCTTACTCTCCTTTTTGCCGGGCACGCTGTCGGCCCAAAGCGGCGCCGGCACGATCCAAGGCACGGTTCAGGACGCTACGTCGGCATCTCTGCCGGGCGCGACGGTCAAGGCCCTCAACCGGGCGACCGGCGTCTCGGCGGAAACAACCGCCAACGAGAATGGCTTCTACGCCCTGAAGGGCTTGTTCGCGGGCACCTACTCGGTGACCTACAGCGCACCGGGGATGAAGACGTCCGAATCGAACATCACGCTGCAGAACGGCCAGGTGCTGGTTTTCAACACCCAGTTGACCGTCGGCGAAGTCAGTGAAAAGATCAGCGTCAGCGGCGAGACGATTCAGTTGGCCACCTACGACAGCGGTACGGTGAATACGCAACTGGACGCGGCCCGCATCCAGCAGTTGCCGCAGAACGGCCGCAACGTACTGGGGCTGGCGCAGAACACGGTCCCCGGCCTCGAAGGCGGCGGCACGCGCGCCAACGGTCTGATGGGCGAAGCGATGGAATACTCGCAGGACGGCGCCCCGATGACCAATCGCAACTTTGGCAGCCCAAGCAACACCGCGCAAGCGATCCTCCCCGATCCGGACTCGGTACAGGAAGTGCGTTTTGAGACGCTCAACTCGAGCGCCCAGTTTGCCACGCCGGCGACCGTGATTCTCACCACCAAGTCGGGCACCAACCAGTTTCATGGGTCGCTGTTCGAAACGGCCCGCAACAACTACTTCGGCATTGCGCGCGCCCGTCAGGATCCAGCCAATTTCAAGGCGCCGCAGCTGATTCGCAACGAGTTTGGCGGTTCGGTCGGCGGCCCGATCTGGGTTCCGAAGATCTACAACGGCCGCAACCGCACCTTCTTCTTCTTCGCCTACGAGCGCTTCTCGCTGCGCCAGAGCTCGCAGCAACTGATGAAAGTGCCGACCGTGGCGATGCGCAACGGTGACTTTAGCGGTCTGATCAACTCGAACAACGTGCTGCAGCAACTTTACGACCCGAACACCACGCAGGACCGGGCGAACAACTACAGCCGCCTGCCCTTCCCCAACAATCAGATCCCGTTGAACCGCATCAGCCCGCTGGCGAAGACGCTGCTGGCCGCCACGCCGCTGCCGACCTCGGCCGACAACCCGATCATCAACTTCAATCTGAACGGGCAGAACCCGACGCAGCAGACGGTGCCGAACTACACCACCCGTCTGGACCATGTGTTTAATGACAAGAACCGCGGCTACTTCCGCTTCACGGAAATCGATCAGCAGCAGCAGGCGCTCCGCAACTATCCGTCGAATTCGCCCGCGAACATCGCCACCAGCGAACTGCCGGAAGGCGCGACCGGTTATCAGCGCATCCCGGTGCAAACCATCAGCGGCGCGCTGGGCTGGAACCGTACCTACTCGCCCAGCCTGTTCTCCGAAACCATCCTCAGCATGCAATGGCAGCGGATGTACGTGGAAGGCAATCAGGCGTCGATGAAGAACTACTCGGCGCAGTTCGGTCTGCCGGACAACTTCGGCCAGGACGGCTTCCCGGCGATCGGCGCCAACCTGTTCATGCCTTATGGCGGCTCGCAGTGGTACTACGGCATGAGCCAGCGCATCACGACGCTGGACCAGAACTTCAACAAGATCTGGGGCAAGCATCAGTTTGCCTTTGGCGGCCGGGTTCGGCACGAGAAGTTCGGCTACCTCTCCGACCGTTCGCCGAACCAGATCGCTTACACCAACCAGGCCACGGCCATATATGACCCGGCCACCGGCGCCAACTTTAACCCGCGCGCCAACACAGGCTACGCCGACGCCGACTTCTTCCTGGGCGCCGCCTCGAGCTTCAGCCAGAACCGCAACGCGCCTTACAACAACTGCTGGCTGATCGAATACGACGGTTACTTCCAGGACAACTGGCGCGTGAGTCAGCGCCTGACCATCAACGCCGGCTTGCGCTGGGAAGCTCATCCGGCGGCGCGGGCAGCCAACAATTACATGGTCGGCTTCGACGCGAAGAACAATGCGCTCGTGCTGCCTGAATCGCTGGACTACTACGTCAAGGCGGGGCTGACCCATGAAGCGCTGCTCACGAACCTGCGCAATCTCGGCGTGAAGTTCATGAGCCCCTCGGAAGCCGGTCTGCAACCGCGCATCATCAACAGCGCCAATGCTAATTTCCTGCCGCGCATTGGCTTCGCCTACACGCCATCGTTCGGGCGCAACGGCACGGTGATTCGCGGCGGCTATGGCGAATACGTTTATCCGGTCCCGATCCGCAACTCGATCCGTTATCTCACCGCCAGCTATCCGTTCACCGCGGGCTATTCGCAGAGCTACACTTCCGCCGCGCAATCGCCGGACGGTCAACCGAACTACCTGCTGCGCAACCCGCTGACGATCATCACGGGCGTGAACACGCAGAACGTGGTGAACACCAACTCGATCAACGCGCTATTGCCCGGCATCTCGACCGGCACCGTGGCGAGCCCGGACTATCCGCCGGCCCGCGTGCGCGAAGCGAACTTCACCATGGAGCAGCCGTTCAAGGACGGCTCGGTTCTTCGTCTGTCCTACGTCTACACCCACGGCGAGAATCTCGACCAGAACTTCCTGCTGAACAATGCACCCTCCACTTACGTCTGGCAGGCTGCTACGGGCACGGTGCCGCCGACCGGAACGTTCGCCGGCGTGGCCACCCGCCCGTATGACCAGCGCACTTGGGGCACCATCACCCAGTCCACTAAATTTGGCTTCTCGAACGACAGCGCCATCCAGGTGAACTACCAGCGGCCCTATCGCAAGGGCGTGGGCTACCAGGTCTTCTACGTGTTCTCGCGCGCCTTCCGCGTGGGCGGCAACACTTTCCGCGACAACTCGCTCTATCCCGCACAGAACTTCGCCCCCGGCTCCATCCCGAAGGGCATGGATGTCGGTAGCGCACTCGAACCGAGCCGCGAGTTCAACCGTTGGCAGAACTACCGGGCCGACACGGCGATTCCGCTGCACCGCCTGACCTTTAACGGCGTGGTGGACGTTCCGCTGGGCAAGGGCCGCAAGTTCCTCGGCAACAGCAACAAGTTCGTCAACGCCCTGATCGGGGGCTATCAGATGGCCTTCGTCGGGACGATGGTGTCGCAAGCCTTCCAGGTGACGAACACCAACTTCGGCGAGTACAACCCCATCACCCTCTACAAGGACGGCGCGAAAGTAACCGACTGCCGGTCCGGTGTTTGCCGCCCTGCCTATCTGTGGTTCAACGGCTACCTGCCGCCGAACGTCATCAACGCGCCGAACGGCGTGCAGGGCGTCCCTTCGGACTACAAGCCGTACCTGGCGCCGATCAACAACACGCCCGGCACGACAAATTTCGGCAATAACAACGTCACCCAGACGCTGGCTAACGGTCAGCAGGTTCTCACAGCCTTCAGCCCGGGGCCGGCGGGCGTGAATCCCTATAACTCGGGCATTCTGCAGGGTCCGAAGAACTTCCAGGCGGATATCTCGCTCTATAAGGAATTCGCCTTCAAAGAGCGGTATCGCCTGCGCTTCAATGTGGACGCATTCAATGCCTTCAACATCCAGGGCCTCACCAACCCGGGAACTACCGATGGCATCATGCAGCTCCAGACTTCGTACTGGAGACCGCGTCAGATTCAGTTCACGGGCCGCTTCACCTTCTAAAGCGTCCGGCAGAGAACAAGGAAAGGGCTGTTGGTCGTCAGACCGGCGGCCTTTTTTTCGGTGGCGGACGGTGAGGCTACACGGGGGGATTGGCGGCGGGTGGGCCGTGCGGGCGGGCGCGGCCCCCGCTCGCGCGGCGGTCCCTGGATGGGCGCCTTCTTCCCCGTGCTGCACATGGCCTACGCCGTTGGGTGGTGAGTAAGTCGCGTTGAACTGGGTCCGGGGTGAACGAGAGGAGGCGCTGCGCGAGGGCAAGCGGCTCCAGGGACGGGTCCGGGCGCACGAGGGCGACGGAGGGCGGCTCGTAATGTTTGAAGAGGCTCATCGAAGTTTACGCGGCGCGCGGGGGCTTGGGCGGATTGGTGGGCGGAGCTTTGGTGGCCGGGCTTTTCGGCTCGTTTCGTGGGTCGTGGGTGGACGCGGGGCCGTGGGAGCCGGAGTTTCCCGGTTTGGACGACGGGTTCCCCGC
>JBGAHE010000113.1:0-24119 GCA_044226365.1 Bryobacteraceae bacterium | reverse complement strand
CGTGTGATGATGAACTCCATGTCGACACAGAACTATGCGAATCACGTGCAGCGGGTTCCCGGTTTTCTGGCCGTAGGGGTGGGGTTGTTGCTGACGGCGATCGGGGCGGGCGTGAATATTTATAAGGGTTGGGGCGATCATCAGCGGATGTACAGCGCGACGCTGATTCTGGTGCTGACGATGCTCACGCTGGCAGGGTTGGCCTTCGCCAGAATTTTCGCGTTGAAGGCGCAGGACCGGGCGATCCGCGCGGAAGAGAATCTGCGGCACTTTGTGATGACGGGCAAGTTGCTTGACCCGCGACTCACGCCATTGCAGATTGTCGCTCTGCGCTTTGCGTCCGATGCGGAGTTCGTGGAGATGGCGCGCCAGGCGGCGGAGGCCGGCACCGAGCCGGACGCCATCAAGCGAGCGGTGAAGAACTGGCGCGCGGACGAGTATCGCGCTTAGTTTTTGCGCGCGATCAGCAGGGTAAGGTCGTCCTGCATTTCGGCGGTACCGGTCCATTGCTGGACGGCGTCGGCCACCGATTGCATGATCTCGTCATCGCCACGATCGAATTTCTGACGGACTAAGTCGACGAGGCGCTCTTCGCCGAACATCTCGCCGTAGGCGTTTTCCGGTTCCGAGACGCCGTCGGTGAAGGCAATGAGTAAGTCGTCTTTCTCGAGTTGAAGGCGGCTTTCGCCGTAGGGGACTTTGGGGAAGGCGCCGACGACGGTGCCATCGACCGAGAGATGCTCGATGCGATCGCGGCGGAGCAGGATGGGCGGCAGGTGGCCGGCGTTGGTGTATTCGAGCAAGCCGGTGGTGTCGTCGTAGATGGCGAGGAAGAGGGTGGCGTACTTCTCCGGAGACGTGGTGGCGTAGACCTGTTCGTTGAGGCGAGCCACTAAGTGCGCGGTGGACCAGCAGTAGTTGGGCGAGGCCTTGGCATAGTCGATACATTCGCGGATCAAGGTGCGGAAGGATGACTGGATGCTGGCCATCAGCAGGGCGGCGGAGATGCCTTTGCCGGCGACATCGCCCAAGAGCAGAGCGACTTTGCCGGGCACCAGCGGTTGATAGTCGTAGAAGTCGCCCGAGACCGTGCGCGCCGGATGGCAGAGCGCGCGGAGGGTGAGCGATTCGAGATGCGGGACGGCACGCGGGTACAGGGCGCGCTGGACTTCGCTGGCGATTTCGAGATCGGCCTGGAGACGCTCTTTTTCTTTGGCGACCTTGAGCAAGCGCTCGAGGTTCTCGGTCATGCGGTTGAAGCTTTGGCTGAGGCTGGCGATCTGGTCGCGGCCGACGGCACGGATGCGATGGGAGAAGTCGCCTTCCATGACGCGTTCGGTGCCTTCGTAAAGGTCGTGAACGGCGGTGGTGATGGAGCGGGTCAGCGAGATGCCGATGGCGAGGGCAATCAGTTCGACGATCAGGAAGAGGACGCCAATGGTTTGCAGAGCAATGGTGGCGAGGTCGACTTCAACTTCCTGCGCGTAGAGCTGGCGGAGCACAGCGGAGACGCGGGAGACGATGTAGAAGGAAGCGCCTTTGGAGGAGCCGGGCTCAGCCCAGTTGGCGTAGTGGGTGGGTGCGTCGGTGATCAGGTAGAAGAGTTCGTCGAGGGAGTTGGCGGCGGGCGGAAGTTTCTTGGCGGCAAGGATTTCGTGCGGGTCGTTGGCGGCACGCTGCAGCTTGACGCCGGGCTGGCGGGCCGACTCGAGAGACAGAGACGTGGTGAGCGCGACGCTGCCTAAGCCTTGAACGAGGCCATTGAGGGCTTCGTCGGAGAGCGGGTAACTGGCGGTGACACTGGTATCGCCCTGGGCCATGCGCGCCCAAAGATAGAAGCCGCCATCGCGGGCGACGATGCCGGAAGCTTCGGGCCAGGCATCGGGCGGGGCGAGGACTTTGCTGCCTTCCGGAAAGCGGAGTTCGGTGCCGCCGGCGCGGTAGTGGACGACAAAGCCATCGCGATTTTGGGCGTAGAAGTTGCCGATGCGCGCGACGGCCGCGGGACGGGCGACAGGGGGGATCTTGAGCACGGGCTCAATGCTGGTGCGGAGCTGGGAGACTTGGCGGTCGAGCTCGCTTTTGACCATGTAAGCGGCCATCTTACCGGCGAGGATGTAAGTGACGGCACCGCCCATCAGCAGCATGAGGACGATGGGCACGAAGGCCATGAAGATGTAAGCGACGGCGAGGCGGTTGCGTAAGTGCCAGATGACGCGGCGGAGGCCGACGCGCAGGAGACGGTAACAGACGATGGCGCCGGTGACGAGCACGAGGATCGTCGCGAGATCGTTCAGGAGGACGGGGGCCTGGAGAGCACGGGCAATGCCGGCGGCGAGGAGGGAGAGCACAAAACCCTGGCCCGGCCAGCCGAGCGCGGCCCACACACTCGGGGCCGCGGTAGCCGGGGGGCGGAGAGCATGGCGGTCGTTCATGCAGCCAGAAGCCTAGTTGTTCGTGTTCGAGATGGCGGGCGTTTTCTGCTCACCTTTGGGCAGCGGCACTTCGGGAGTGAGATACCACTCGGTGAGTTTGGTCTGGATGATGTTCATCGCCGAGGCGGGGTCGTCGGCCCATTCGAAGAGGTTGAGATCGGAGTGGCTGATCATGCCGTATTCGGCGAGGGCGTCGAAGTTGATGACTTTTTTCCAGAAGTCCGAGCCGTAGAGGAGGATGAGCATCTTCTTATCGAGCTTCTGGGTTTGGACGAGCGTGAGTAACTCGGAGAGTTCGTCAAGAGTGCCGAAGCCGCCGGGGAAAACGATGAGGGCCTTGGCGAGATAAGCGAACCAGAACTTCCGCATGAAGAAGTAGTGGAACTCGAAGGAGAGTTCGCGGCTGATGAAGGGGTTGGGGTCCTGCTCGAAGGGAAGCGAGATATTGAGGCCGATGGACTTGCCGCCCGCATCGCGCGCACCGCGGTTGGCAGCTTCCATGATGCCGGGACCGCCGCCGGTGGTGACGACGAAGCGGCAGGCGGACTCGGTGAGTCCGTCGGACCATTCGGTGACCAGACGGGAGAGTTCGCGGGCTTCACGATAGTAACGGCCCATGGGGCCATCTTCGGTGAGGCGGGCCGAACCGAAGAAGACGATGGTGTCGTGCACCTTCTGTTTCCGGAGCACGCTGAGGGGTTGCAGGTACTCGGAAAGGATGCGAACGGACCGGGCTTCGGAACGATCGAGGAAGTTGGGGTCTTTGTATGAAAGCGGGGGCCGGTAGCTACTCATGCGGGTCCTTTGGTGCCGCCTCCAGTTGGGCGATGCGGTTTTCCAATTGTCTCATCTGACGCACCATTTCCCCGAGCTTGGGGAAGGCGAGAGCGGCGCGGCGCCACTCGCGATAGTCGAAGGCGGGGGAGCCGGAGATGATGCTGCCGGGAGGGACGTCGTGACCGACGCCGCTTTGGGCGTAGACGACGGCGTGGTCATGGATGGTGAGATGGCCGGAGACGCCGACCTGCCCGGCGAGCAGAACGCTATTGCCGAGGATGGTGCTGCCGGCGAGGCCGACTTGAGCGCAGAGGATATTGTCTTCGCCGACGACGCAGGCGTGGCCGATCTGGACGAGGGAATCGATCTTGGCGCCGCGCTTGACGCGCGATTCGCCGACGGTGGCGCGGTCGATGGTGGTGAGCGATTGAACTTCGACGTCGTCTTCGAGAATGGTGACGCCGCTTTGGACAATTTTGTGGTGGCGGCCTTGGGCGTCTTTCGCGAAGCCAAAGCCATCGCCGCCGATGACGACGCCGTTCTGCAGAATGACGCGATGACCGAGGACGCAGAACTCGCGGACAACGGCATGGGAATGGGCGAGGAAGTCGTCGCCGATTTGCGCGCCCTGATAGATGGTGACGTGAGGATGAATGACAGCCCGGGCCCCGAGGCGGACATCTTCGCCGACGACGGCGAACGGACCGATCGCCGCGCCTTCGCCGATGACGGCCGAGGGCGCAATGGAAGCGAGCGGGTGAATGCCGGGCGCCGGCCGTGGCGGCTGATAGAAGAGAGCGAGCGAGCGGGCGAAGTCGAGGTAGGGATTTTTCGAAACGAGGGTGGGCAGGCCGTCCATCGGGGTGGCGGCGATGATGGCGGCCGCGCGGGTGTCTTTGACCTTGGGGGCGTACTTGGGGTTGGCCAGAAAGGTGAGTTGACCGGGCCCGGCGTGCTCCATGCCGGCCACGCCGGTGATCTCGAGCGAAGCATCGCCGTGAACGGCGGCGCCGAGCGCCTCCGCAATTGCGCTGAGTTTCATGCTGTCTTTATTTTGACGCGACTTCCGCCGAATCGCGGTAGCCGAGCCGGCAGGCTTTGAAACGGCGTGGGGGGCCAGCGGGCAGGGGCTTCGAGTAGAGAAGCCAACGCTGGCCATCTTCGGTGTAGGCGATGGAGACACCAGGCGTGGCGGAACGCGCGGTGAGTTGGCCGTTGGCGACGGTGAGGGTGGGAGGGGCGGTGGTGGACCATTGGCCGCCGGGACGCATGCGCTCCTTCAACTGGTCTTCGGGGAGGAGCGCCAGGTCGTGTGTTTCTTTCATGAAGCGCTCGTGCACGGCGCGGAGACGCTTGAGTTGGGCGGCGTAGCGAGGGTCCGCGGCGAGGTCGTTGATTTCGTGGGGGTCGTTTTGCGAGTCGAAGAGTTCTTCGACCGGCTTCTCGGGGCGGAAGAAGAGTTTTTGCGGTCCGGTGAGGGTGCCTTCTTTATTGAGCCGGCGCATTTCTTTGAGGGTGGGCATTTCGTCCATGTAGGCGATGTACTGCGCGTAGGGCTTACCGGGCTGGTAGTTGCGGATGTAGCGGAAGCGCTTGTCGCGGACGGAGCGGATAATGTCGTAGGTTTCGTCCATGCGATCGCGGGCCATGAAGACATATTCACGCGGGGGCTTGGTGTGGGGTCCAAGGAAGGCTTGGCCTTGCATGTAGGCGGGAGCGTTGAGGCCGGCGAGAGACATCGCGGTGGGGCCTAAGTCCATCAGACTGACGAGGCGGTCGGTCACAGTACCGGGCTTGATTTGTCCTGGCCAGCGGACGATGAGGGGGACGAGGGTGCCGGAGTCGTAAACCCAGCGTTTGGCGCGCGGGAGGCCGCGGCCGTGGTCGCCCCAGAAGAAGACGATGGTGGAGTCGGCGAGTCCGTCGTCTTCGAGCTGTTTGAGCGTGTCGCCGACCATGTAGTCCATGGCGGTGATGTTGTCGTGGAGGCGGGCCCAGTCCTGACGGACGAGGGGGGTGTCGGGGTAGTAGGGCGGGAGTTTAGCTTGGGCGGGGTCGTGAATCTGGTCCGGGGTGAGGCGGGCGATGTTCTTGCGGTAGACGTCGTCGGGAACACGCACCTGGCTCTCGTGGCTGACGACGTAGTTGAAGACGGCGAAGAAGGGGGAGCCAGCAGGGCGCTGGCGCCAGTGCGCTTTGGCGCTGGACTCGTCCCAGGCGGTGAGGGGTGCGGCGAAGTTATAGTCCGTCTTGACGTTATTGGTGCAATAGTAGCCCGCGGCACGGAGGTACTCGGTAAAGCAGCGGACTTCGGGAGGCGGGACGCCTTCGCTGCGCATGTGCTGGGTGCCGATGGTGGCGGGGTACATGCCGGTGATGATGGAGGAGCGGCAAGGGGCACACACGCCGTAGGTGGAAAAGGCGTGGGTGTAGCGGAGGCCCTGGCTGGAGAGGCGGTCAATATTCGGCGTGCGGGCGTAGGTATCGCCGTAGCAGCCGAGGTCCGGGCTGGTGTCCTCGCAACTGACCCAGAGGATATTCCAGGGCTTGCCGGAGGGGGAACGCTGAGCCAGGAGGGGAAGAGCCGAGAGGAGTTGGCGGCGGGTCATCGTTCGCCATTCTACTAGGGCGGGAGGGAACGCCAGGAAGTACCAAAACGGGGAGGACTTTGGGGTGAGCGGGAAGTGCCACTGGAGTCCCGCCTGGTACACCGGTCGTCCCAGGTCCAGATTGAGACTCGTTGCCTATTCGCGGAAAGGCGGGCAACGGGCACTATCAGGACATGAAACGCGCTCAGTTGTTCACCTTAGCCGGCCTGCTCCTCACGAGCGGTCTGGCGTCGGCCACCACGATCGAATACGAGGGCTTGGATGCCTCTCGTTCCGCTTCCGTCTGGATGTCGTTTACGTACATGCCGGGCGACACGATGCTGAACGGCCAGACGGCGACTTCGACGACCAAGAAGAACGAAGAAGTGACGGTGGGCGTGATGAGTGTGAGCTTCGACGGCGGGCTGACTTTGCAGGACGCGTTCTGCGTCGATCGTTTCGCTTACATCTCGGAGGGCAGCTATCAGGTGAATCTGAGTGCGCCCTCGACGGTGGCCAACGGCGATCGCGCCGCCTGGCTGCTGCACGACATTCTGCCGCAGATCAACGCGGCGACGGGCGCGACGCAAGACAATCTGGCGGCGGCGCTGCAGATCGCGATCTGGGACATCGTCCATGACGGCGGCGATGGCTTCACCGCCGGCCGCATCCAGCAATCGAGCAGCTACCGCAATCCCACCGACTCGATCATCCTGAACCTGGCGAAGACGATGGTGTCGAGCAGCCAAGGTCAGAGCTATGTGAACGCGGTGGTGCTGACCAATGTCAACGGCGCGAATCTGACGCAGCGCCTGATGGTGGATCGTCCTGGCGACGCCGTCCCCGAGCCCTCCACCTGGGCGCTGGCGCTGACCGGCCTGGTGTGGGCGGTGCTCCGCCGCGCCAAGCGCGGCTAAATCGACTTTCGTTCGTTTCGTTTGTTCCGTTCCACTCCTTGACAACTTTCGGCCCAAGGCCCCGTGCCTTGGGCCTTTTTTTCGTTCGCGGGTTACATTAGAGATGTGTCATGGACGCAGATCTGGGCGTTCCTTCGGCCGGATATCGCGGAGCGCGATGAAGGGTTCCGGCAGGAAGTGCTGCGTCTGAGCCGCTTTGGCTTGCGGGTGGTGGGAGCCAGCGCGATCGGCGGGGCGATTTTCATTTTTCTCAGCCGCTTTCTGATTTCGTACGATCCGACGGAGACGCTCCCCCGGTTTTGGTCGTGCCTGGCGTTGAGCCTCTGCGGGTTCGCGTCACTCTGATGATCGTGATGGGGTGGCTGATTGCGGCGGTGTCGATGGTGGCGTCGCTGTACTTTTTTGCGAACAGTCCGGCGGCGGAGCACTTTATCCCGGGTCAGGTGACGCTGGTGATGATGGTGGCGGTGGCGGCGGCGCCACTACGGCCGCTGCAAACGCTGCTGATGGGGTTCGGCATGGGCGTGATCTACGGGGTGGTGGCTTCGGTGGCCAGCCGGATGTTTCTGCACACGATGCTGGTGGACCCGACCGAATTCCTTTTCATCATGATGATCACGCTGATCTCGGTGGCGATGAGCGGCGTGTTGTACGCGCAGCGATCGGCGACGTATCTGAGCTATGCGGCATCGGTGAAGGCGGCTGAGGAATTGCGGCTGGCCCAGCAGCAGGTGGGCCTGGCAGAGAACGCGAGTTCGCTGACGCGGTTGGCCGCGGCGTTGAGCCATGAGTTGAATACGCCGATCGGCGCGCTGACGAGCGGGATCGACACCTTATTGCTACTGGCGGCGCGGCAGGCCACTTCCCCGCCCGACGAAAGCGGACGGTTGCTGAAGCTGCAGAATTCGCTGCGGAAGACGATTCAGGAATCGTCCAAGCGGCTGCAGCAGATCGCGGCGCGGCTGAACCGCTTCACGAATCTGGATCAGGCGACGCTGCAGATGGCGTGCGTCAACGAGATGATCGACGACGTGCGGGCGCTGGTGCGACCGCAGTTGAAGCCGGATACGGTGGTGGAGTTCGACGCGGTGTCGGTGCCGCGCATCCGGTGCAATCCGCAGCAGATCTCGGCGGTGCTCTATGATTTGCTGAGCAATGCGGCGGCGTCAGTGAACGGGAATGGGCGGGTGCGGATCGAAACCCGAACGCCGCCGGGGCGGATCGAAGTGAGGATCAGCGATAACGGCAAGGGCATTGCGCCGGAAGAGGTGCGGGTGATTTTTGACCCGACGTTCCGGGAGGCGGATGGGCGGGTGAAGTCCGGAAACTGGAGCATGTTCAACGCGCGGCAGATCATCCGGGCGCATCAGGGCGAGATCTCACTGGAGAGCACGCCGGGGGTGGGAAGTACGGTGACAATTTCGTTGCCGGTAGGCAGTCTTTCGTAGAGCGGGTGTCGATTAGGACGCGGGCCGCTCGTCGTGAGTTTGAAGGAGAAGATTCCGATGTTGGTGATCACAACGTTGATGGTGGCGGCGCTGGCGGCTGAGCCGGGTGCTCAATTGGCCGAGGTGGGGTGGCTGGCGGGGAGTTGGCGAGGGACGATGTCCGGAGGCCAGATCGAGGAGGTTTGGACGCCGGCGTCGGGCGGCACGATGATGGGAATGTTCCGGATGCAGAGTCCGAAGGGGCCGGCCATCTTCTACGAGTTCCAGGTGATCGAGCAGACAGCCGAGGGCGTGTCGCTCAAGATCAAGCATTTCAACCGGTTATTGAAGGGGCAAGAGGAGCAGGAGAAGTTCGCGCACTTCAAACTGACCAAGGCGAGCGGGGATCAGGCGTTGTTCGAAGCGGACGAGCCGGACGCGACGGTGACGCTGCTCTACAAGCGCTTAGCGAAGGACCGGCTCGACGTGGACTTTCACAAAGTGGCGAAGGCGACGGGTAAGGAGCAGAAGATGGTCTTCTCATTCGAGAAGGCTAACCACTAGCGGCTTACGGCAGCCGGGCGATATCTTCTGGCGCGAGTTCGAGCTTGTCGGCGATCAACTGACGGCCGGAGAGGGCGTGGCGGAAGACACCGTCGTGGCTGTGGTCGGCGCACTTGCCGACCATATGGACGATTTCGTGGGCCATCACGCGGGCGAGGGCACGGCCGAGGAGACGATCGCGGTCGCCACGGTCGCCCATGGCCTGTTGGATCGAGCGCGCGACATGGTCGCAGGCGACTTCGCTGAAAGGGAGAATCTTGCCGTCGACAGTGTGGGTCCAGGCGAAGGGACCGCGTTCGTCCATCAGGGGCGCCATGTTCTGCATCTGGCAGGTGCCTTTGAGTTTGACCAGGACGACGTCACTATAGGTCTGCTGGGGGCTGACCTCCTGGCGGAGACGAACGTCAATGTTCAGGTTGGTAGGTTTGAAGACTTTCGACAGCTCCTTGCGCATTTCGGCAAGGGCGCGCTGCGAATGCTTCTGTTCAACGTCGAGGAGAACCGTCAGATCCCGAGCGACGGCGGGGATTACGGCAAGGCCGGCAAGCAACAACAGGGTGCGCATATCACATCTCGAACTTAGAGATTTTTTCGATGGGCCTCATAACGAGAAGGCCTCCTTCGGGATTATATACGTAACTTGTCGGTATTGGTTTGCTTTTCTTTACGCAAGCGTATTTTTTTGCGAGCGATTACACTAACAGTTCCGAATGTCTGAACCCACGACGCCGCTGATGCGGCAGTACCATGCGCTCAAGCAGCAGGTTCCGCGCGCGCTGCTGATGTTCCGGCTGGGCGACTTTTACGAGCTGTTTTTCGAGGACGCGGTGGTGGCGGCGCGGGAGCTGGAAATCACGCTAACTGCTCGAAACAAAGAGAAAGGCGAGCCGGTGCCGATGTGCGGGGTGCCGTATCACTCGGCCGATGGGTACATCGCGCGGCTGATCCAGAAGGGCCATCGGGTGGCCGTCTGCGAGCAGTTGGAAGAGGCGGGGCCGGGCAAGAAACTGGTGCGCCGGGAGATCACGCGGATTGTGACGCCGGGGACGGCGACGGAAGCGAACCTTTTACGGTCTCACGAGAATAATTTTCTCGCGGCAGTAAACCAGGAAAATGGGCGCGCCGGCATCGCTTTAGTTGACGTGTCAACGGGTGAGTTTCGGGTGACCGAGGTTGAAGAAGGCGAGGTGCCCGGGGCGCTGGAAACGCTGGGGGTGCGCGAGGTACTGCTGCCACCGGGCGTGGCGGGTTTGCCGGGGCTGCGGACGGAGTTGGATGGGTGGGTGTTCGCGACCGATTACGCGGAGCGACTGCTGAAGGAGCATTTTCAATTGCTCTCGCTCGACGGGTGCGGATTCGGCGAGCGGGCGCTGGCGATTGGGGCGGCGGGGGCGGTGCTGCACTATTTGCGGGACACGCAGCGGGCGGCGCTGGAGCATCTGGAGCGGCCGGCGTGGTTCGAGCGCGGCGAGGCGATGATTCTGGACAGCGTGACGGTGCGGAATCTGGAGTTGCTGGAGCCGCTGTTTGCGGGGGAGAGCCGGGAGTCGACGCTGGTTTCGGTGCTGGATGAGACGAGGACGGGGATGGGCGGCCGGCTGCTGCGGCGGCGATTGCTGCAGCCCTCGATCCGCGAGGCCGAGATTGTGGAGCGCCTGGACGCCGTGGAGGCACTGGCGCGCGACACGATTGCGCGGGCGGGGCTGCGGGAGACGCTGGGGCAGATTCTGGATCTGGAGCGGTTGTTGGCGAAGACGACGCTGGGGTCAGTGAACCCGCGCGAGTTGTTGTCGCTGGGCAAGTCACTGGCGGCGGTGCCGGCGCTGACGGAGCGGCTGGCGGCGTTCTCGGCGGCGACGCTGGTGCGGTTGCGCGGGGAGCTGGATCCGGTGCCGGCGGTGCGAGACGCGATTCTGGCCGCGATCGACGATCAGCCGCCGGTGAATCTGGCTGACGGCGGGACAATGCGGGCGGGGTTTCATCCGGAGCTCGATACGCTGCGTGACATTCAGCGCAACGGGCAGCAGTACGTGGCGGGCATCGAGGCGCGCGAGCGGACGCGGACGGGGATCGGCTCGCTGAAAGTGCGCTTCAACAACGTCTTTGGCTATTACATCGAGATCTCGAAAGCGAATCTGGCGGCGGCGCCGGCGGACTATGAGCGCAAGCAGACGCTAGTGAATGCAGAGCGCTTCACGACGCCCGAGCTGAAAGAGCTGGAGGTGAAGATCCTGGAGGCGGGCGAGCAGATCCTGAGGCTCGAGCGCGAGATCTTCGAGGGCTTGCGGCAGAAGACGGCGGCGGCGGCCGGGGCGATCAAGGCGACCGCGGCGGCGGTGGCCGAGTTGGACGTGACGGCGTCGTTGGCCGAGGTGGCGGTGACGCGACGTTATGTGCGGCCGAAGTTCTCCGGGCGCGGCGAGTTCCAGGTGACGGCGGGCCGGCATCCGGTGATCGAACGCTTTACCGAACGTGAGGCGCAGCGCTTCATCGCCAACGACACGTATCTCGATCCGCAGCAGTTTCTGGCGGTGATTACCGGCCCGAACATGGGCGGCAAGTCGACTTACCTGCGGCAGACGGCGTTGATTTCGATTCTGGCGCAGATGGGCTCGTTCGTACCGGCGGAAGCCGCGGTGCTGCCAATCGTCGATCGCGTCTTTACACGCATCGGGGCGGCGGACAATCTGGCGCGAGGCCGCTCCACGTTCATGGTGGAGATGACGGAGACGGCGCTGATTCTGAATACGGCGACGGCGCGGAGCCTGATCATTCTGGACGAGATCGGGCGCGGGACGGCGACTTACGATGGACTGTCGCTGGCGTGGGCGATTCTCGAGCACATTCATGAGCAGATTCGGGCGTACACGCTGTTTGCGACTCATTATCATGAGCTGACCGAATTGGCTGAGCAATTGAAGGGCATTCGCAATCTGCATGTGTCGGTGAAGGAGAGCGGAGATCAAATCATCTTTTTGCGGCGCGTGGAGCCGGGCGCGGCCGATCGCAGCTACGGCATTGAGGTGGCGCGGCTGGCAGCGCTGCCGCCACGGGTGATCGAGCGGGCACGCGAGATTCTGGCGATCCACGAAAGTACCGAGCAGACGGCGACGGCGGAGTTGGCGCCCCGTCCGGCGCGGCAGGCGCCGATGCAGATTCGTTTGTTCGAGCCAGTGAACCATGATCTGGCAGCACGCATTCGCGGGTTGAACCTGGATGAGTTACGACCGATTGAGGCTTTGAAGTTACTGGCCGAGTTACAGAAAGAATTGGAGTAAGTGATGCTGGTGGCGGGGATTATGTCAGGGACGTCGCTGAACGGAATCGATGTGGCGATCGTCGAGTTATCGGGAAGCGGTTGGCGGCTGAAGATCAAGCCGGTGGCGTTTGCGACGCAGCCGTATCCGAAGGCGGTGCGCCAGGCGCTGCTGGGCGTATCGAATACGAACTGCCATACGAGCGACATTGCGCGACTGAATGTTTTGCTGGCGGAGTTGTATGCGGAAGCCGTGGAGCGGCTATGCGCGGACGCGGGTGTTCCGCCGCTCGACTTAGTGGGCTGCCACGGTCAGACGATTTTTCATCAGGGGGCGCCGGCAAAGTTTCTGGGCCGTTCGATCGCGGCGACGTTGCAGATCGGCGATGGTTGCCATCTGGCGGAGCGCCTGCAGGTGCCGGTGGTCTCAGATTTCCGCCAACGCGATATGGCGGCGGGCGGACATGGCGCGCCGTTGGCGCCCTACTTCGACTATCTGGCGTTCCGGCATCCGCGCCGGGGCCGGGTGGCGCTCAATCTGGGCGGCATCGGCAACCTGACGGCGATTCCGCCGGGGGCGGCGCCCGAAGCCGTGGTGGCGTTCGATACGGGCCCAGGCAATATGGTGCTGGATCAGTTGGCGGCGCGGCTGACGAAGGGGAAGCAGATTTACGATCGCGACGCGCAGTTCGCGCGGCAGGGTCACGCGGACTTGAAGTTAGTGGATCAGTTACTCAAGGACCGTTATTACAAGAAGCAACCGCCGAAGTCCGCCGGACGAGAGGAGTATGGGGTGGAGTTTGTGGACCGGTTGGTGGCCACGGGCTTACCGATGCTCGACCTGATGGCGACGGCGACGGCTTTTACGGCGGCGACGGTCGCAGTGCAGATCGATCGCTTTGTGCGGCCGCTGATGCCGGTGGATGACCTGATCGTGGGCGGCGGAGGCGCGCGGAACCCCTTATTGATGGCGTATCTGGAAGGCTTCCTGCCGGGAACGAAAGTCGAATCGACGGATCATTACGGCATTGAGAGCGATGCGAAGGAAGCAATCTTCTTCGCGGTGCTGGCGTACGAGCGCTGGCATGGGCGGGCGAATAACCTGCCGTCAGCAACGGGAGCAAGTCGACCGGTTTCGATGGGTAAGTTATCTCATTCGGGAATACGATCCGCCGGGCGCAAGAAGGCCGAGTAAGTCACTTCGACGGTGGCACGCGCGTTGAGCCAGCGATAGGCCGGGACGCCGAAGAGGCGGCCGCGTTCGATCATGGCGCGGCGCGATTCGGGGAAGGGCGAGACGCCGAACTCCATGCCGCGGGTAGCGGCGCGCGCGTTCCAGGGCGGTTGCTGACGGTGGTTATACTCTTGCCAGGTGCCGAGCCAGGGGAAGTCCGCGGCGCGCCAGGCGTAGCCCAGAAGTAACTGGTGGCGCGGCGAGAAGGCCAGGAAATAGGCGTTGGGGCGCACGGGATCCATGAGGTGGGTGGTGTACCCGCCGGAGGGCGTGGTGGGGAAGCGCTCGAGGTCGACATGCTGGGCGGGGTCCTCGTGGAGGTCCTGCTCGCGGACGGTGGGAGCGGCGAACTGGGTTTGGCCGGGCTCGAGGAAGGGCGGGCCGAGGGTGACGTGCTGGGTCCAGGCGATGGGACGGTCGTAAGGCGTGAGGTTGGTGAGCTTTTCGTGAAAGAGCAGACGGTCGCCTTCAAGCTTCAGGTGACGGACGAAGTCCAGGCCGGCTTCCGGCCAGACGAAGCGGGCAGTGAGCTGGTCGCCATCGCTTTGGATGTCCCAGGGACGGACGCCGGCTTCGCCATGGACGTGGGCGCCGGCCGCGCCTTCGGAATCGGTGGGCGGGCCGAAGAGGTCGAGGCAGAGATTGTGCCCGTGGATGCCGGCGAGTAAGGCGCATTCGCGGCCGGTGCCATAGTCCTGGTGCAGAGCGGGATCGAAGGTGGAGGGTTCGATGGTGGGCCAGGGCGGGGTCCACAAGGGGTTGATGCCGGTGGCGCGATGTTCGAGCACGGCCAGATGTCCGCCTTCGACGAGGACGACGGCGCGAAGTTGGGCGTTTTCGATCTGGTGAGCGCGGCGCTCACGGTAACGGATCTCACTCATGTCCTTTTACGATAGCGCTCGCTAGAATGGAGGCGTGTATGCACTCGCCTGGTTGGCCTTGCTCGCGGTAGAGCCGTTCTGGGAAGCGACGCCGGCCGCGCAGTGGTCCGAGGACCAGTTGCAGCGGCTGTTGTCGCAGTCGCCGTGGGCGCAAGTGGCCGGGGGCATGGATCGGTCGCGTTTTCCGGGGCCGCCGGTGGTGATTTATCTGGCCAGCGCGGCGCCGATGCAGGAAGCCGAGGCCGAAGTGCTGCGACGCCGGTTCAAGCAACAGGCGGATGTCTACGCGGCGATTCTGGATACTCGCGAGGAGTACCAAGCGTACCTGCGGGAGCAGGCAGGCAAGGTGATCGTGGTGGGGGTGCCGCTGGATCCCGCCGCGCTGGCCGATGGCAGCGAGGCGAAGCGGATGAAGGACGACAGCCAGATCAAGGTGGGCAAAAAGAAGGTAAAGTCGACGGGGCACTTTCCGCCGACGCCGAACGACCCCGTACTTCGCCTGATCTTTCCCCGGCCGGAAACGACGACTGTGAAGGAGATCGAGGTGGAGCTGTATCTGCCATCGATTCCGCAGCCCTACCGGCAAGTGGTTTTCCCGGTAAAGGATCTGATGTATCGGGGAAAGCCGGAACTGTAGGCAATTTCGCCTTTTCTTCGCCCGACTAACAGGACAGCAACTGGTCGGATTTTGTATAATTTAGGTATCGATCTTCAGTCCCCCAGAGCGCTTGCCCTACGTGTGCCTGACGCCGCAACTGGCAATCGGAACAGAAACAAATTGGCTCGAAGACGTTTCAGAGGAATTTCGCATGGCAGCTAACGACAAAGCGTACGACTCATCCAGCATCAAGGTCCTCGAGGGCCTGGAAGCAGTGCGGTTGAGGCCCGCCATGTACATTGGCTCCACCCGGGAAGCGGGATTGCATCATCTCGTGTACGAAGTGGTGGATAACTCGGTGGACGAATGCCTGGCCGGGTACGCGACGACCATCGGCGTGACGATCCACATCGATAACTCGGTAACGGTGGAAGACGACGGGCGCGGCATTCCGGTGGACATCCATAAGGAAGAGGGCGTCTCGGCGGCGCAAGTGGTGATGACCAAGCTGCACGCCGGCGGCAAGTTCGATAGCAGCACCTACAAGGTGTCGGGCGGGTTGCATGGCGTGGGCGTGAGCTGCGTGAACGCGCTTTCGGAAACGCTGCATCTGGAGATCTGGCGCGATAAAGCGACGTGGGAACAGGACTACGAACGCGGCATTCCGAAGGGTCCGCTGCGCGAAGTCGGCAAGGCCAAGAAGACCGGGACAAAGATCACGTTCAAGCCTGATAGCACGGTGATGGAAGTGACGGAGTACAACTTCGATACGCTGGCACATCGCCTGCGGCAGTTGGCCTTCCTGAACAAGGGCTTGAAGATTGTCCTGACGGACGAACGCCAGGATCCGATTCGGACAGAAGAATTTCTCTATGAGGGTGGCATCGCCGAGTTCATCAAGCATTTGAACCGGTCCAAGCAGGCCCTGCACGAGAAGCCGATCTACATCGAAGGCGAGCGCCAGATTCCGAACGGCCTGTTGACGATGGAGATCGCGCTGCAGTATAACGACAGCTATGCCGAGCAGGTGTTCAGCTTCGCGAACAACATCAACACGGTGGACGGCGGCACGCATCTGTCGGGGTTCCGATCGGGTTTGACGCGGACGATCAATGCCTACGGCAATTCGTCGGGCTTGATCAAGGACAAAGAGACCCTGACCGGTGACGACATCCGCGAGGGCCTGACGGCGGTGGTGAGCGTTAAGATTCCGCAGCCGCAGTTCGAAGGACAAACCAAAGGCAAGCTGAACAGCGACATCGCGGGGTTTGTGCAAGCGTTGGTGAATGAGAAGCTGGGTGAGTTCTTCGACAAGAATCCCAGCGTGATGCGGAAGATCGTGTCGAAGTCGATTGACGCATTGCGCGCGCGGGAAGCGGCGCGGAAGGCGCGCGACCTGACGCGGCGCAAGGGCGCGCTCGATTCAGGCGGTCTGCCGGGCAAGCTGGCCGATTGCCAGGAACGCGATCCGGAGCGTTGTGAGTTGTTCCTGGTGGAGGGTGAGTCGGCCGGCGGCACCGCCAAGAGCGGCCGCGAGCGCAAGTATCAGGCGATTCTGCCGCTGAAGGGCAAGATCCTGAACGTGGAGAAGGCGCGCTACGACAAGATGCTGGGCCACGAGGAAATCCGGGCGATGATTACGGCGCTCGGCTGCGGCATTGGGCCGGATCTCGATGTGAAGAAGCTGCGCTACGGCAAGATCATCATCATGACGGACGCCGACGTGGACGGTTCGCACATCCGCACGCTGATCCTGACGTTCTTCTTCCGGCACATGCAGGCGCTGATTTCTGAAGGCCACCTGTTCGTGGCGCAGCCACCGCTCTATCGCATCAAGAAGGGCAAGAGCGAGAAGTACATCAAGGACGATAAGGAATTCACCAAAGAGATCCTGCGCCGGGCGACGGATTCGCTGTCAGTGGTGGTGGGCACTGGTCCGGAAGCGCAGACGATCGAAGGGGCTGAACTGCGCGGCTTCCTGACGCTGCTGGACGAGTTAGCCGTGGCGGCCAAGGCGGCCGAGCGCCGGCTGCGCGATGCGCGCGTGGTGGAGTTGTTGACGGATTCCGAGCTCGCGCTCGACACGAAGGAAGACTTCAAGGACAAGGCTAAGCTGGAGCGGCTGCAGACGGGTCTGGTGGCGGCCAAGATCCGCTGCGAACTGCGGGAGGACGAGGCGCATTCGGCCTGGATGCTGGTGTACTTTGACCCGACCAACGCGGAACGCGCGATCAGCACGGACTTCGCCGGACAGCCGGAATTCCGCAAGCTGCGGGCGCTTTCGAAGCAGGTGGCGAAGTACTCGGCCGGGCCGTTCGTCACGGTGCGCGAGACGCGCCGCAGCGAGCCGATCCTGACGTGGCGCGAGTTGCTCTCGAAGGTGAAGGACGAAGGCATGAAAGATGCCAACGTCCAACGCTACAAGGGACTGGGCGAGATGAACGCGGAGCAGCTGTGGCACACGACGATGAACATCGAGAGCCGGACGCTGTTGCGGGTGGAACTGACGGACCTGGTGGAGAGCGATGCCATCTTCTCGACCCTGATGGGCGAGGACGTGGAGAACCGCCGAAAGTTCATCGAAGAGTTCGCGCTCGACGTTCGCAACCTCGACGTTTAGTTGAGAGGCGTCCGGCGAGGGTCGCCGGACGCCTTTTTCCTGCCTAGTTCACAGCGCAATCGCTGCTGGGTTCTCCATAAATAAAGTCATCGACCATGACGACGTTGCGGCCGTGCGCGGGATCGTCCGCGGCGCCGGCAACGGCGTTGCCTGGGACGATGCGCACGCGGGCGATCATCCTGTTCGGGAAGGCGACCCCAATGAAGGAGAGTCCTTTGGCGGCGACAGGCGCATAGTAGCGGCCGAGCAGGAGTCCATCGGCGTTGTAGAGCTCGATGGCGCTGGTGAATGGGAGGGCGACATTGGTGAAGACGACGCCGAAGGCTCTGCTGCGGGCGCGCACTTCGCTGCCGGGCACAAAGAAATCGACGTTGTAATCGTTGGTGCCGATGCTGGTGAAAAGCTTCTGGGCGCTGAAGACAGTGAACAGCGAAGCGTAGCCGGGGAGCAGATTGTCGAAGCGGACGGGCCCATCGGCGGAGTTGCCGCTGACCTGGAAGCCGGACCAGGCGGGCTGATCGACGGAGAGGACGACGCCGCGGGCGGAGTTCTTGTTGAAGAAGTCGGGAGGCAGATTGTTGGGCGTGGTGAAATTGGCGGGAACGCCGTCCCAGTTGATCTCGCGACGTCCGTTGGCATTGCCGCCGGCACCGGGGGCGTTGAGCGGGCCGAGAGCATCCTGGAAAGCGGTGACGGCGGAGCGGATGGCGGCCGCGTCGACGCCGGAGGCGCCAAAGATCGCGGCAGGGGCTTGAGCCGTGGCGGGCGTCGCGGTGAGCAACAGAAGCGAAACAAGCGTGCGTGAGTCCATAGCCGCAGCTTAGAGCGGCAGCCGGAAGGAAGTCGTCAAGGCGGGGTCAGTGAGTTCTCAATTAGTTGTCAAAGCGAGAACGGGCCGCGCCCCGTGGCCCACGGAGCGCGGCATCTGGCGCATTAGAAGAGAATCTTGAGCGCGAGTTGGACGGAACGGGGACCGACGCCGACGCCGCTGATGACGCCGAAGTCGGCGACGCCGACGGTGGAACCCGGACGGCCGAGTTGCGTGGTGTTGAGCGCGTTCGAAGCCTCGAGCCGGAACTGCGCCGTGAGCTTGTTCTCGCTGAGAATGGCGAAGTTCTTGAAGAGCGAGAGGTCGCAGTTGCGAATGCCCGGGATGCGGACATCGGGCAGCACGGTGGGCGCGTTGCCGAAGGTGAAGGGCGCGGCGACGGCGAAGACCGAGGTATCGAACCAGCGATTGATCTGTTGATCCGTGGTGCCGCGGTTGCCGCCGAGATTCGCAGAGACGCCGTTGTTGTTGGGGCGCTGCGCGGCGCTGTTGATGCCGGTTTGATTCACGGAGCTGAAGAGCGTGACGGGCAGGCCGGACTGCAAGGTGACGATGCCGTTGAACTGCCAGCCGCCCAAGGCGAGGTCAGCCACGCGCGGAATGTTGGTGAAGTAACGGCGGCCGCGGCCGAAGGGGAGTTCGGCGTTGAAGCTCATCACGAGGCGTCGCGAGATGTCGTCGGGCGAAAGGGCGCGATCAGACTTGCGATCGTAGACGTTCTGACGGCCGGTGGAGGCGTTGATGGAGGTGATGGTGTTGCCCCAGCCGCTGTCGGTGAGTTCCTTGCCAGCGGTGAACGCGACAAGGAAGCCGACGCCGCTCGAGAAGCGCTTCTGGACGCGCATCACGTAGGAGTGATAAAGCGAGTTGCCCGTGGGCCGCGCGGTGGCGTTCACGCCGGTGTACTGCGGGTACGGCGAGAGAAGCTGGCGGCGTTGCACGGTAGCGAGACGCATGGTGGAGGTGGGATCGGTAATGACGCCGAAGAAGGGGTTGGCGACGTTGTCGTTCAGCGAGTTGCCGAGGCTCATGTACTGTTCGGGTAACTGGTTGTAAGCGCTGCGGCCGCCGTCAATGAGATGGTTACCTTTATTGCCGATGTAGCCGGCTTCGACGATCATCTTGCCGGGAAGTTCACGCTGAACATTGAAGCTCCATTGCTGAACGTTGGGATTCACCCAGTCCGGGAACCAGCTTTCGCCGATGGCCTGGCCGAGCGCGGTGTTGGCGCCACTGTAGGGGCCGGGCTTGGCACCGTCGGTGGGGCAGAAGCCATTGGGGAACGGGTCGCGCAGATAGGCGAGCGGGGTGCGTCCGCCATCGAGCGAGGTGACCATGCTGGTGCTGCAGCGGAAGCCCTGGAAGCCACCGTTGCCATAAGTGGCTTGCGTGATCGAGGGCGCGTACATGTAAGCGTAGCCGCCGCGAATGACGGTCTTCGCGTTCCACTGATAGACGAAGCCGAAGCGCGGGCTGACGTTGTTCTTGTCAGCGGGCGTCTGGCGGCGATTGTCGGCGGTGACGAAGTTCATCGCGCCGCGGAGATTGCTGAAGCCGGGAACCTGGCCGGCGATGGCGGAGGTGGCGTTGGCGTCCCAATAAGACATGCGGTCGTAGCGCTCGGTGCGGGGCACGTCGAGTTCGTAGCGGAGGCCGAGGTTGAAGGTGAGTTTGCGGCTGACGTGGAAATCGTCCTGAATGAAGCCGCCCCAGTAGCTGCTGGTGAGGGCTTGCGAGAGGTTGTTCTGCTGGCTGCCGCTGCCCAAGCCCAGCAAGAGCGAGGCGACGCCAAAGCCTTGGGTGGCGACGTTGCGCACGGGGTTCTGCTGCGTCCAATCCTGGCCGTAAGAGAAGGCGCCGCCGGGGGTGGCTTCCTGCCAGAAGTTCAGGAAGAACTTACGGTACTCGAGGCCGGCCTTGATGGTGTGCCGGCTGAGGACCTTGGTCATGGAAGCAGCGAGGTTATGCGAGGTGGGCGTGAAACGGATGCCCGCGGCAGTCTGCTGGCCGAGGTTGGTCATGCCGTTGACGGCGACGTTGGGGAAGCGCGAGTAGATGTCTTTGTTCGCCTGCTGCTGCATGTAGGCGGGGAGGCCGAGGCTGGTGAGGTCGAAGCCGGCCGAGGGCGGATTGCCGCTGTTGCTGAAGCGCGACATGCCGTAAGTGAGGTCGAAGAAGGTGGTGGAGTTCAGCGTGTAGATGTTGTTCCAGGTGAAGCTATGGCGCGGCGTGCTGCCGGAGCTGCGGCCGAGCGGCGTGCCGGGATTCCCGAAGACGTTGGGAGGGTTGGTGTAGGAGATGCCTTTGGTGAAGCGCCAGAAGGAGCGCCAATGGTCGGAGAAGTTGTGGTCGATGCGGCCGGTGAAGTTATCGTTGCGGTCGGGCGAGATCTGCGACCGGAAGAAGTTATTCAGTTGGGTGAACTGATTGGTGGGCGTGGTGTTGGGCTGCGGGTAATAGGTGAGGAGGTTGCGGGCCACGGGATCGATGCGGTTGGAGGGAATGCGATTGCCGGCGAAGGGCTGACGCAGATAGTTACCGGTGGAGTCGGGCGTGGTGCTGATGGTGAGGGGGTCGTAGATGAGGATGGGCTGGCCGGCGCTGTTGCGGAGGTCGGAGAAGTCGCCTTGCTTCCAGGCGTCGATCGGCACGGTGCCGGTGAAGTTGCTGGGGGAGCGGGCGCGGGTGCCCTGGTAGTCGGCGAAGAAGAAGGTGCGGTTGCGGCCGTTGTAGAGCTTGGGCAGCCAGACGGGTCCGCCGAGCGAGAAGCCGAACTGGTGGGAGTTGAACGAGGCGAGTTTGCCGCCGGTGCGATTGCTGAAAAAGTTGTTCGCGTTGAGCTGATTGTTGCGGAAGAAGTCGTAGACGGAGCCGTGGATCTTGTTGGTGCCGGACTTGCTGGCAATCAGGATGGCGCCGCTGCCGGAGCGGCCATATTCGGCGGCCAGCGTGTTGACCACGACGGAGAACTCTTCGACGGCGTCGACGTTGGGGAGGGAGCCGCCCATGACGAGGATGCCGTTGTTGGCGTCCGAGAGCATCATGCTGGTGCCGTCGACGCGGATGTCGCCGGCGCCGGTGCGGCCGCCGCCGATGGTGGGCCCGTAACCGCCGCCGCTGCCGGCCGAGCCTTGGGGCGGAAGGACGCCGGGGAGGAGGTTGGCGAGACCGATGACCGAGCGGCCAATGAGAGGCAGATCGCTGACGGACTTGTTGCCGAGCGTGGTGGAGACGGTGGAGGAGCCGGTGTCGAGGGGCGGGGTGGTGTCGCTGACCTGGACGGTGGTGGTGACGTCGCCGATGGAGAGTTGGACGTCGAGCGAGAGGTTCTGTTGGACGTCGAGCTTGAGTCCTTTTTGCTGATAGCCGCGGAAGCCGGCCTTTTCGACGCGCACCTCGTAGCTGCCGGGGAGCAGGAAGGGCAGGACGAAGCGGCCTTCGTTGTTGGAGGCGACTTCCCGGGAGACGCCGGTGGCATCGGCGATCAGGGTGACTTTGGCCTCGGGGACGATGGCGCCGCCCTGGTCGCGGACGACGCCTTGGAGGGTGGCCTGGCCGGTTTGGGCGTGAACGGCGGCAGCCAAGGCCAAGGCGAGCGCCAGACGGATCGAAAGATGAGACATGGAAACTCCTTCGTTAGCGGGGAAGGGCCGTTCGGGGAGCGGGAAGGGATCCCAATCTCATCCAGCTAACCTCTTCGCTAAGCGTTTCGCCGATAACCGTATCACTGGCCGCGAGGCGAAGTCAAGCGCTTAGATCAGGCGCGAATCTTCAGTTCGGGGCGGAGAAAGATGCTTTGGCGGGCGCGTTTCGGGGCGCGAATGCGCTTCAGCAGCACTTCAGCGGCTTGCACGCCGAGCTCATAGCTGGGCTGCACGACGGTGGTGATGGGAGGTTGAAAAACGTCGAGCCACTCGGCATCGTCAGAGCTCACGATTTCGACATCGGCGGGGCAGGCGAGGCCGCGTTCCTGCATGGCTTTGAGGATGCCAGTGGCGATGATGAGGTTGTCGGCGAAGATGGCGGTGGGGGGCTGCGGGAGGTCGAGGAGACGGAGGGCTCCTTCCCTGCCCGCCTCCGATGTGTAGCCGCCTTCGACGACGTAGCTTTCGTCGGGGGCAATGCGATGATGAGCGAGGGCGGCCCACCAGCCGGCCCGGCGCAGACTCGAAACGCTGAGCGAGGCGGCGACGGTGAGCAACCCGATGCGGCGGTGGCCTTTGCTGTACAGGTGCTCGACGGCCATGCGGGTGCCGCGTTCGATGTCGGTGGCGACGAGGTCAGCCTTGACGTTTTCGGGAATACGTCCGACGAAGACGATGGGCTTTTTGGTGCGTAGCAGACGGTCAAGCTCTTTGTCTTCGCCGGGCGATTGGAAGAGCAGGACACCGTCGACCAGGCGGGAGCGGAAGGCTTCGAGATAGCGGGATTGCTCGGCGACGTCGTTGTAGGTATGGCCGAGGATGAGCAGGAAGCCTTTTTTGCGGCAGACATCTTCGGCGCCGCGGACGACCTGGCCAAAGAAGGGATCGGGACTGCCGGCGTCGGGAATGAGCATGCCGATGGTGCGGGTGGACCTGGTCTGGAGCGCGTGCGCCAGATGGTTCATGGTGTAGTCGAGTTCCTCGACTGCGCGGCGGACTTTGGCGGTTAACTCGGGACTGACATAGGCGGACTTATTGATGACCGCCGAGACGGTGGCAATCGAGACGCCTGCATGCTTCGCGACATCGTAAATGGTGGCCATGGACGAACTTCTCTAACGGGACGTTCTCCAGAATACCGAACTGAGAGTGGGGGGAGGCCGAAGTTAATGCGAATCGATTAGCTAAACGTTTCGCCAAAGAAGACGGATTTCTTGACGGGGGTGGGAGGATCGGGATAAACTCTCAGCGAAGTACTTCGCTGGCGGGGACGCGCAGCATCCAAAGGACCCTATGACCAAGATTCTGATGCCGATTGGCGACGCCGCGGAGACGATGGATACGCTGTACCCGTACTACCGGCTGCAGGAAGCCGGCTACGAGGTGGTGGTGGCCGCGCCGGAGAAGCGCACGTACGCAATGGTGTTACACGAGATCCCCCCGGGTTGGGACATTACGCGGGAGACGCCGGGCTATCATTTGGCGGCGAACATCGCCTTCCGGGACGTGAGGGCGGAGGATTACGCGGGTATCTTTCTGACCGGCGGCCGTGCGCCGGAATACATCCGGTACGACCAGGACTTGATGCGGGTGGTGAAGCAGGCGTTTGCCGAGCAGAAGCCCGTCTGCTCGGTTTGCCATGGCGTGGAGATCGTGGCGGCGGCGGACGTGATTCGCGGGCGGCGAGTCACCACGGTGGCCAAGTGCCAAATGGACATCGAGTTCTCCGGCGGGACGTACGTCAACGAACCGTGCGTGCGCGACGGCAACCTCGTCAGCGGCCGGACCTGGCACGACCAGCATCGCTACATGCCAGAGTTCATGCAGATGATCGCGCGCTACGTGGAAACCGGCGCGGCCCAACTGACGGGCGCTTCCACCCGGTAAGCCGCCATGTTCTACGGCTGGTGGATTGCGGCCGCCGCATTCGTAACGCTGGTGTTCACAGTGGGCATTCCTTTCTACGGAATGCCCTTTTTCTACGACTTCTACATGAAGGAGTTTGGCTGGAGCCGCGCCGAGGCCACCAGCGGCATCGCGCTGGCCACGATCCTGATTCAGCCGTTAGCCGGACTGTTGGTGCATCGCTTCAGTCCGCGCAAGCTGATCGTCACCGGGGCGACGTTGCTGCTCGTCTCGATCGCGGCGTTCGGTTACGGTAACGGGAGCCTGTGGCTCTACTATTTGGCTTGGTGCGGCTTCATGGGGGGTTACGTGTGCGCCGGGCCGATTCCGCATCAGGTGATCCTGGCGCAATGGTTTCGCAAGCGGCGTGGACTGGCGATGGGTTTGGCTTATCTCGGTCTCGGGTTGGGCGGGGCCATCTCGCAGAAGTTTGTGGCGCTGCCG
>JBGAHE010000112.1:0-24420 GCA_044226365.1 Bryobacteraceae bacterium | reverse complement strand
GGCGCAAACGGGGGTGGACTCGTTACTTGCGGGCGGGGCCCACGAACTGGTCGCCGCGGTTTGATGCGCAGTTGTTGAGTGACTTGGGGTTCAAGTCGTGTTTGGGGTATGTGGAGCTGAACCCGGTGCGGGCGAAGTTGGTGGGGGCGGCGGAGAGGTGGGCTTGGTCGAGCGCGCGGGCGCATGTGACGGGGGTGGACCCGACGGGCGTGTTGTGTTTTGAGCAGTTTAACCGGTGGTCGTTGGATTGGGGGGCGTTTTTGCGGGCGCCGATTGAGGCGGAGAAGGTGGCGGCGAAGTGGGAACGGGTGCGGTCGGGGTCGGTGTGGAATCGGCCGGCGTGGGAATTGTTGGTTCCGGCGGAGGTCGCGGGGCGAGCGGTGGGCTGAGTTTTGGGGTCTGGGGCTCCTGAGGCGCGGCCGGGTGGATGTGTCGTTGGCGGGCTAGGGTTGCGGTCGGTGGACAATTGGCGGCGGGTGGGCCGTGGGGGCGGTCAATGCCCCCGCTTGCGTCGACGATCCCCGCGTTGGCGCCTTTTTCCTGGTGCCGGACACGGCCTATGCCCCCGGACACGGCCTATGCCCCGGACACGGCCTATGCCCCGGACACGGCCTATGCCGCCGGACACGGCCTATGCTGCCGGACACGGCCTATGCTGGTGCCGGACACGGCCTATGCCCTCGCTTTCGGCCAGAAACCCTGGGGAGCCGGAGCGGCTCGTTCGCCGCTCCGCTTGGTTCCCGGCACTGAGCCGGCGCTCGGGTCGCTTCCCAACGTCGCCCTATCCTCCGCTCAGCCGCCTCTTAGCGTACACTCGTCTCAGGCTGCCCTCCCGGCTGGTCACGACGATTACCCGGTTACCACCTTACGATCGCCCTCTTTCTTGTCTAACTCTTGGGGTCCACTTCAGCCTATGCCCGCCGGACACGACCTATGCCGCCGGACACGGCCTATTCCCCCCGCCTATTATCCCTCTCGATCACTTCAGAACGTGAACGTCAACCCTACCGGGCAGGGCAATATGCAATTGTTCTGTAGGAGCAAACTCCTTTATCGCTAGCGGAACCACAGCGTGAAGTTCGCCACTTTCGGTCAACAGCGTAGCGATGTAGGTTCCTCTCGAAAACCCAGAATAAATCCGAAACGTTCCATCAGCATCAACTTCTGCCTCTACTAGCACCGCTGAGGCGACAGAGCGAATCTGCAACCAGATTCGCTCCGTGGGCACTGGAGTCACTGTTCCTCGCAACACATATCCAACCGGCAACACTTCCGACACGCTGATTGCACGGTCGCCGTCGAAAACGATATTAGCGGGGGTCGTTACACTTATCCAGGTTTCCGGTCGGGACGCAAATACCGTCCCTGAAATGAACGCACGGATATTGTTAGAGTCCGATCGCTTTACTTGAAAGCGATAGCTATTTAGACTGCAAGGCACATTGCCACGAAGATCTGAAAATGTCGATGAATAGTCCTGACCCGAGGCGCCACGAAACTCCGTCACAATGTGTGGAACCGACTGACCCGTCACATCAAGCACTCGAAACGTGACAGCGCAAACGGCCTGAGCCTGCGCTCCGGCGGCCATAGCTAACCACGAGATTAGCAATATTATTGCGTTCCTGAACATTGCCTTCCTCCCATCTATTATTATCTCTTACTCAAAAACATCTTTCCGCCAATAGCTGAGTAATATTGTCAGTGTACTCCTGGTTCACTTCAATATTCAGACTTGATTGAATTTCGTCGTCATAAAAGCCAGCGTTGTGCAGTATTTCATGCAAGACCGCCCCGAGAAGCCAATTAGACACCCGCCCTTGCCCATTCACGCCCGGCCGCCACCAGATATGAGGAAAGTCAATCTCTGCAACAGCATAGACATTCGGCTTTTTGAACTGCTGGATAACATTCATCTGCAGAGTTGTGTTTCCAACTACCTTTGTACCGTCAGAGAACAGATTGCTGCGCGAGGCAATGCCACGAAGGCGTTTTAGATCGGTCGTTACTCCGCCCTGGATTTTGCTGAGTACCTCATCCCAACACGATTGAGTGATGCCTCCATCTTTCGCCAATGCCGCAGCGGCATCACTAAGCAGCGCATTTGTTAACTCCCAGCCACCCGCAACATTTGCTTGATCAATTGACAATCTGAGAGCATCCTGGTAGCCAGCGCTGACAGCGGTGCCAATATACGCTTTTCCCGTATCAGTGGCCAGAATTGTGGTGCAAAAATAGGAAGGTCCGGCAATCATCACGCAGACAGGTGTGGTAGTTACTGTTATAAGCCCAGTAGGGTCATGGAGGTTAGCTGGATCATTCGCGCTATAGCCATAGCGATTCCAGGTTTCTGGACTCTTTGAATCTGCACTCGACTGCTTCGGGTCGGTCGTGAGAAACCGTCCCGACGCCGGCTGATAGTAGCGCTGCTGCGCGTAGTCGAGGCCGGACGAATCGCGGTAGTAAGTGGCAAACGAATCAGCGTTGGACACCGTCCCCGACTTCGCCTCGCCATAGGGGAAGTAATTCCCCACGGACCCCAGTCGGTCCGTGACCTGCAAACGGCGACCGTGCGAGTAGCTATCGAAGGCAAGTTGGGTAAAGCGCAGGTCCGAGCCGATGGTGGCCACCTGGGCGGTGACGACGCGGACGCCGTCCGCGCCCCAGAGGGTGAAGTCGCTGTTCTTCCACTGCCGCTGGTTGGCCGGTGTGTACCCGTAGGTGTCCGAAGCCACCGTCTTCAATCGGTCCATGACATCAAAGGTCATCGCCCCCTGAGCGGGCGGGTTCGTCGTGTTGCCGTTTGAATCGTAGCTATGGGACTGGATCCGATTCGTGGCCGGGTCGACGAGGATCGATTGGGTGGGCACCGAACCTTTCACGACGTTTTGCTGGAGCCGATTGCCCCACCCGTCATAGACGAACGACATCCCCCAACCGCCGGCACCCGTCGTCTCGGCGTTTGCCAGCCGACCCAAACTATCGTACTGGTACTCCAGTTCCTCCCCAGTGACATAGTCTTTCTGCGAAGTAGCTTTGCCGTCGTTCGCGGTCGCGGAGAAACGATACTCACGATCGATCTGTCCCGGGATGGTGAGCCGAGTCATTTGACCAAGGCTGTTGTACTGCCGGGTCTCGGTTTGCGAACCGCCGCCGCTGAGGTTGAACCATCGCATCTGCGTCAACTGTCCTGCTGTATTGTGCCCCAGGAAGGCAACCGGTGTCTGCGGACTATTAGGACCACTCCCGTAGTCGTTTCGTACCAGATGGATGCCCAAAGCTGAAGTCCGACGCCACGAAGCCAGCTACAGCAACACACATTTGGTCGGCTTCATGAACCGACCGGCGTGGGATTTGCTGATTCCGAAGGAGGTCGCGGGGCGGGCCGTGGGGTGAGTTGGGGGGCTCGGGCGATGGCCGACCCGTAGGTCTGGCTGATGAGGGGGTTCTGCGCATCATCGGCCATGGTCACGTTCATGGGACGATCCGCGATCATCATTACGGGTCTTGAGCAGGCCGTTGGCAAAGTAGGTGTACTTGATTTCGCCGGTCTCGGGATTAGTGGCGGAGGTGAGGCGGGCGAGAGGGCCGTAAACAAGGTCCGCGTCTGTTGGACGGCACCGTCGACATGCAGGACGAAACGTGAGATGGCCGAGGACATCGTAGCTATAGGCGGCCGACGCGACTCCGTCATCGGCGCTGGCGATCCGGCCAAGCGCATCGATGGTGGTGCGGCGCGTTTTCCGTCCGGATCGGTTACCGTCGTGGTGGCCCCGTTGTAGGCGGTCTGGGTGGAACCCGTCAGGTTGCTATTGGTGGTCGAGAGAGGGGGGAAGCCGGCCCCTTTGAACGTCCGAACGGTGCTCAGCCGACCGGCGGAATCGTAGGCTTCGACCGTCCAGCCCATGGCGGGCTGATTCAGTCCAGGCCAGCCGAGCCTTGGCAACGTCTGCCGGCGCGGGCGGATGGCGGCAGACGTTGCCAAGGGGTCGGGGAAGGTTCTGCAGTCCCAGCGCAGGAGGGTGGCGATACCGGAGGCGGGGACGCGCGTTTGGTTCCCAGCAACAAAGTGCTGGACTCCTTGAACCAGGGTTCTCGCCTCGACGACTTTTGCGTCGCCGGTGATGGCGCAGAAGCCCTGGGGGGGCGGCCGTTCGGTTATGGGCGAACGGCCAGACCGGCTTCGGCCGCCTTGAGATGGGCGGCCGCATAGGCGATGGCGGCGCTGGCGGTCTTGATGAGGACGACGGAGTGTTGCTCGATCCGGCCGATGGCTGCCTTGTAAGTGGCATTTAGCGCCGGGGGCAGCGCGGTGACCGAATTGGAGTTGAGGATGGCCAACTCCATATCCGCCGACAGGTCTCGGGCGGCGGCCAGTAAGTTATCCACGGCGCGTTTCTTCCACTCGGGTAGCTGAGGCTGAATCTGCTCCAGGCGCGTGAGGGCCGGGCGCAAGCCGACATTCACGAGGTCGCGAATTTGGTTCAGGTGGTGGCCATGGGTCCAGCGGGTGATCCGCACGTTACGGGTGTAGGAGTTCAGGTGGGCGGCATGATATTCGACTTCTTCGCCGACCTCCGCCAGTTGACGCATCAACTCGAGGCCCTCTCTCTCTAACGCAATCTGCGCTGGGGTCTGGCCAGGAGCGGGGAGGGTGAAACACAAGGAAGCGAGGGCGAGGGCGACAGACACACTTCGACTCAAGGTGGGTAAGGTCATGACGCTTTCTCTTTTGGGGACTTTTTGGGGGGTAGTTCGAGGCAGGCACCCGCGGGCGGACGGTGGGGGACACCGCCCGCCGCGAGATGCGGGAGGGAAGAGAGATCAGGCGCCGGAATTCCGCACCAGGCGGTCCGTGGTCTCCAGGAGTACAGAAGAGCGCCGCGCCAAGCCTCCGGCGTGAGCCTTGAGCAAGCCGCGATCTTTGACGCTGCCGCCCGCAAGGAGTTGGGCTTTCAGCGAATGATAAACGTCGATCAGAGTGACGAGTTCCTTGGCCCGCTTCCAGTCCGGATGCGCGGTTAAATGAGGACTCGCCGATTCGAAATCCGTCACGGCCTTCTTGAGTTGCTCCACGCGCTCCGCGGTCGCGTTCACACGCGTTTGCAGGTCCGTAATTGGGGTGCTCTTCTTTTTCGCCAGTTGCTCGATGCCGCGAAACTCGCGGTGAAGCACGGTGGCGTGGTCCCGAATGACGCCTAAGTGGTCGTTGGCGGCCGCGTTCATGGCGGTGAGCCCAACAGCGAAGGTCAACAGGTTGATGATTTTCATATGGGTCTCCTAAAGTTCAAGGTTTTTGTGGTGTGTCCCGTCAGGCGGCGAAGGACACATGGGGAGAGGAGTCGCCGCTCCTGAAATCTTCTTGCTCCTGGCAGCGGACGCAGCGGCGAGCCCAGGGAAGAGCCTCCAGGCGCCGCTCAGGAATCTGCCGCTCGCAATCCTGGCAGATGCCGAAGGTGCCTTCCCGCAAGCGCAGTTGAGCGGCACGGATCTCGCGAAGGAGTCGCGTGTCCCGGTCGATGGCGAGGGTGGCGAGTTCTCGTTCGTCCATCAGCGTAACTTGTTCGAATTCGTCCGCCGACGTCTCGACCGTGATGCGGCCGCCGTGACTCTTGAGAGAACAGCAGACATCTTGCATCTTCTGTTGCAACTGGCGCGCGAAGCGTGTTTGGTTGGCGTCCATGGTGTTTCCTTTCAATTCCCGGGAGAAAAGCTGGGGCCGGGCGCAACGCTTTTGGCGTATCGCAGCCCTGATGGTGCGGCTGGTTCGCGCAGCGGCGCGCGCGACGACGGCGAACTGGTCGCCGCCGCACTCTTCGATCCGGACCTCCGTGTTCCAGGAGGTCTGCACGTCGATGCGGCCTGCGGTATCGATCCCGCCTGGGGGCCGGGACAGGCCACCGAGATGGACCGTGGCAGAGCGGATCCGACCGGGAAAACGACCGAGAGAGAAGTGCAGTTGGCGGCGCTCGTACTCCGCCCATTCGGGCGTCAGGACCATCCGGTGATGCTTAAGTTGAATCTGGGGGGCCGGGCTCACAACCCGAAGATACAGCGATCGTGAGGATTCGACAAACAGATAGTTTCGAAGCAATCCATCGGAAATTACGATGGTTTTGACCGAGGGTTCCCGAGCAAGAATTTGCCGGCCCCCTCGGAAATGGCGAGGACGGCGGGGTGCCTTAAGCGGCGCTCGACGGAGATCGCGTAGAACCGCTCGGTGAGGTCGGCGGACCGGGCGATGGCGGCGCAGCCGTAGCGATCGCGTACGTCCTTTTCGACCGCGGAAGGGACGGCGAAGATCCCGGCACCAGCCTGTCCGAATACTTTCAGCAGGGCGCTATCTTGAAATTCCCCCACGACGGCAGGACGGATCCGGTGGCGGTCAAACCACTGGTCGAGTGAGCGCCGCATGGCCGACCCATCGAGGGGGAGTAGGAAGGGAGCGTTATCGAGCGACTGAGGGAAGTTTTTGCGATAGCGGACCAAGAGATCCGGGGTGCCGCAGAAGGAAACACCACAACTGCCTAACTCGTGGTTGAAGACGCGCCCCCGGGACGGGACGGTGATGGGCGCATCGGTCAGGACGATGTCCAGTTGATGCGAGGTGAGCTTGACCAGCAAGTCTTCGGTATTGTTCTCCAGGCACACCAAGTGCACCTTCTCTCGCATGGTGAGGACTGGCTCGAGAATCCGAAAGGCAATCCACTTCGGCATCACATCCGAAATGCCAACGACAAAACGAGCGGGACGCCCACGGGGCCGGCCGTTGAGAACGTCCTGTAGCTCCCGACCGACGGAAAAGATTTCTTCCGCATAGCGATAGACGACCTGTCCAATTTCCGTCAGAACGAGATTTCGACCGGATTTCGCGAACAGCTTCTCGCCAAGTGACTCTTCCAGCTGGCGCAGTTGCCCGCTGATGGTGGGCTGCGCCAGGCGCAGCTTCTGACAGGCTTGGGAAATGCTGCCCTCCTTCGCGACATTCCAGAAGTAGTAGAGATGGTGATAGTTGAGCCATTCCATAGGTCGACGATACATCGATTTTTCAGATGCGTCGTTTCGCGTTTCTCAGCTTTCCCAATTGCAGGAGGGGGGAGTGGGAGAGGGGCGGCGCCGGTTGGACGTTCTGCTTCTTCCAAAGCGCAGCTTGCAGCCTGGCCAGGCCGAACATGGGGAACGGCGGTCGCCCGTGCCTTGCGACGCGGGCTAGGCGAAGAATCGTTGTGTCGCGGATTGGCCACGGTTGGCTCCGGACGTGGCAACAAAAAATTGTTGAGGCGTACCGCCTCATCGCTCAATGAAAGTCGTGTCGGATTGGGGCGCCGATCGGGGAGCACAGGCAAATGCAACCACAGCCACTGCTCTTGTTCACTCTCCTTCACCGGAAAGCGGACGGCCTATGCCCCATCCCGGACACGGCCTATTCCGGACACGGCCTATTCCGGACACGGCCTATTGGACACTATTGGACACGGCCTATTACCGAATCGGCTTCCACTTTGTTGGGCGCTCTGATCGGATATTGGTATGGACAAAGCAAAAGACTAGAATGCTGTTATGTACGAACGCAGAACAACGCCCGACGACGTTGCGCTCATCTGTGAAAACGGTCACGTCTTAGTCACTTCAATCGGAGAGTTTCCAGGGCGCCCGCTGAAGAAGCGATGTGATCAGTGCGGGCGACTGGGAATCACTGAATGTCCGCAATGCAAATACCCGATCACGGGATACCGTAGTGAAGAATACATCAATCAGAACTTCCCGCAGCCAAAGACATGGACGAAGCCGATGTATTGCACTGAATGCGGTGAGCCGTATCCGTGGCTGGGAGAGATGCTTGAAGCGGCGAATGAACTTGCAGATGAGTTGACCGATCTGAATGATAGTCAACGCGCCGAACTCAAGAGGTTATTTCCTGACTTGATAGCAGATACGCCTAGAACCACGGTGGCAATCGTCAAGTTTCGCCGTATCGCCGATGTTGTGAAAGGCCCGATCAAGGATGAGTTAATCAAATCAACCGTCAGAATGGCAGTCGATTACGCCAAAGAGAAGCTTGGCCAGTCATCATTCTGAGTGCCCGCGCCGCTCCCGCGCCGACCTCTCCCGGTGGTGGGCGAAGCAAATCGACTGAAGGTTCGAGCGGGCGAAGGCCAAATCAGGCCGATCTTTCAGCGGTACCCGATGATCAACTTCATCAGCCGGATCCACCCGGCCTTCTTCCGCACAGATTTCACCCAGAGGCGATTCGGCGCGGGCGCGGGCGCGGGCGCATGCCACCGCCGGGAGTTGTAGACGGCACGCGCGGCTGTGTTCGTCCTGACGCGGTTTCGTTGGTTTCCGCTTCGTCACCATATTGGGATGCACGCGATAGATTTGCGCGATCTCGGTGACGGTCCGATCGCCTTTAATGGCTTCGAGCGCCACCTTCGCCTTCAGCAACGGGGAGTGGGTCTTGCGTGTGGCCGGCATAGATCTCCTTGATTCTCTCTGCCATTCACCACCTAACCGCCTAACGTCTGCCCCTTTTCCTATCCAGTTTTGGGCGTCCATTTCACCGGAAACCAACGGCTTCGTCGAACGCTTCAACCGCACCCTCAAAGAAGAGTTCTTCGCTGTCGCCTTCCGCAAGACCTCCTACGAAAGCGTCGACCAGCTCCAGCGCGACCTCGATGTTTATCTGAATTTCTACAACCGCGAGCGCGCCCACCACGCTATCGGACCCGCGGTCGCACTCCCTTCCAGGCTTTCTTGGAAGGTAAACCCTCAACCTCTTCTCAGGACGTCGCCGCCTGAGCTAGAATCAATCCACTGGACCTCCCATGGTGTCCGGAGATCCTCCCCTAACTACACATAGTCTGATGAGTCCGAAGGTGCGTAGTCAGTCGGATCAGGTTCAGACTCCGAAGGGTCGGGCGGCTCGTAGTCTGATGGATCAGGCTCGAAAGCGGATCGGGCGCTACGTCAACAGGAAAAAGACGATGGTTTGCATCTAATCTGGGAACGGGCGAGATATAATCGACCGAATGGCACTGCCCCATGATGAACAAGTCTCTGCCGAAGCTCTGAATTACTACCTGCTACGTTGCGGCCTGATATCTACCTTCCTTCCGGTTCCGGAAGACCCACCAGATGTAGTGTTTCACGTTACACGAGAGAAGCAGGAATCTTGGGCAACAGAGATTACCGGGATGTTTCAGTACGTCGGGTTTGAAGACGGAGAAAAGAACTACATGTCGTTTCTTCCCGCCCTCAAGAGCGGCCTCGAAAAGTTGAGCACTCAATTGGGCAAGCCATTGCAGCACTCGTATTATCTGAATGTAAAATGGCCCATACCATCACAGATCTTGTCTTCGATCGGCAGACGAGTGCGATCTTACATCTCAGCCGGGAAAACAGAAGAAGAATACCTCGATTACGATGACGTTCTCGCGGGACTCCTGAAAGACACGCAGGCGAATGGAGTGACGCTCGACCTCACCAACCCGTCAATTGTATCGACCTACTCTGAGGTCGCCAAAGAGAAATGCAGGGTATCCATTAGAGCGGAAGACAATGACAAAGGCAATCATCGAGTTGTGCTCTTTGCTGGTCCGGGGGGCGCTGATACAGTTCCGAACAGTAGCAACTTGGTCGCTGATGTTGACGCCACGCTCGACTATTCATTAGAGCGAATACTTGCCGCCAAGGCGCCCAGAATGAAACAGGTCTGTGGCTACGATAAGAAAGTTCTTTTGATTTGGAATACGATTCCGTTTGCGACCGCAGAGAACACCAAGAGTGCTTTGGCAAAGCACAATACGACCGTATTCGACGCAATCTTTCTTCTTGAGGGAACGAATCAGATCACGTTACTCATTGACAATGGGCTGGACTTGACGTGCCATTCTGAGGTGGACGCCAAGGGTTGGACAAGTTAGAGGGGGTGCGATGGGTGATAAGCGGGCTAAGTCGAGGCGGTCGGTGGCGACCATCGCCGACGAGTATACGATAAGAGGCGGCTGAGCGGAGGATAGACATCTGAGGCTGTCCGTTAAGCCCCTGCGGCGGAAAGTTTATTAAAGCCGGCGGCGTTTTTCCACGAAAGTTCCACAGCTTCGGCGATGGGCGGCTGCGAGGGTCGGCGTGCGTTCAAGGCTTGTTGATAGACGGACTCGTCGTACGGTTTGCGATCCTGCCAGCAACGGAAAAGGATACGAATCCATTTGAAGGCGAGCGAGCGGATCGCCGTATTTCGCCGCTTCCCTTAGGCACGCTGCTGTTGGTAATAGTCGCGAGCCCAATCTGAAGATGCGATCGAATGGAGTGCCCATTCGTGAAAGGTCTGGCGGAGGAACTTGGGGCAGGCCCAGCGCCAGTGGACCCAGTGCTGTTTGCCGCTGCTGGCGACCACAGGCGCAATGCCACTGTATCGCTGAATCTCAGCGGCGCTTTGATACCGTTCACGTTGGCTTCCCAGCGCAGCGATCAACCGTGGGCCAGCGCGGGACCAGTTCCGGGAAAGGACTTAATCAGCGCGTAATCGGCGTGCGCTCTGGCAAGTTCGTCGATCTGCTGGTCGTAAGCCGCAATCGCCACGGTGGCTTGCTTCAGGAGGCCGACCCAGGCAACGGTCGCGGCACTGGACGAGGTGACGACCGCAGCGTCGGTGGTTGCCGGAATGGCCTTGCGAATCTGATCCAACCGATCCTTAATACGGTCAGGGTCGCGGCTGTTGTGCTCAATGAAGAACCGCGTGATGGTCGTCGGCCTGGCGCGCTGAAGTTTCTCCAGGGTGGGCCAACGCTCCAGGAAGTCGGCCGCGATGGAGAAGCCGATCTCGTCGAACCAGCCGAGCGCCCGCGGAAAGTACATTTTCAAATGGGCCGTCAGCCGGTGCGAATAGCGGGTCTTCTCGTGCACGAACTTTCGCCGTTCCTCCACCAGAAATTGCAACGTGCGGGTCTCCGGAGTGTCGGGGTTGAACCGACGGAGTTTGTCGCGGGGGAGGGTGAGGATGTCCAGCAAGAGCCGAGCGTCGCTCGGATCGTCCTTCGCTCCCGAAGGGCGGAAACTCTTCCGGTAATTGACTAGGATGGTCGGATGAACCGGAAATATTACGAGGTGGTCGTATTTGGTCAACATGCACACAAGTGAGCCGCGAGATCGTTCGAGCGCTACGGCGATAGATTGCCCGCCGAACCGCGCTCGCAGCGCAGCCGCCCAGGCGTCAATCGCCTCCGGAGTGTGGTCGATCACACCCGTCTCGACTTTCGATGTCTCCGTTTGCATGGCCCAGGCATGTTTCTGGTCAGCCCAGTCGATGGCGATGATTGTCGCAAATTCTGTTGACATAACTCCTCCTCACATTTCGAGATAGAACAGGCGGCTTTGCTTCAGCGAAGGCCTTATAGGAGAGTCTTATCCAGACAACATCTGAGTATTCGTTACGGAAGCAAAACGCACCCGCGGCTCGACGCTCTATCCTCGGACATCGAGTGTCGGGCAACGCGATTCGTAGCCGCGGGATGCCTGCCGATGTCTGCCCTGCCATACTGCACGGTGCAGGACAACCGCAAGCTCAATACCTCGTGATCCTTTGGAGACAGTTCAGTGCATCAGCCGCTCGAAGTTCTATTCTCGGACATCGAATGTCTGGCTCTGCAATTCGTAGCGGCAGAGTGCATTGCACCGGCTGAGGGCTTCAGCCGCGGCAACCGGTGGATTGGTAGGCTTCCGGGTCGATGCCGTTGAGCTTGGCCGAGCCCAGCAGCGTGCCGGACAGGGGAGTAGGGCTCGAAAGGAAGCTGCGAAAACAATCGCGAGGGCTTCTCCTCAGACCACAGCGCACGCTCCGTAAGCGTCCCGGCGGAAGCCAAGGAGCGCGAAGGTCCCGCAAATCTCGCTGAGGAATGGAAGGCCGATGTCGAGCCCGGATTGCTCGACAATGTAAGCGGCTATGCCATCAATGTCCTGGTCGGCGCGTGGGCGGACAACGTATCCAAATCTCACCGCGTGCCTGTTTTCCTACCGTGCCTTTCAACGAGCTGCGCTCTCTTGCGTTCCCAATACTCAGGGGTGATCTCGATTGGCTCGCCGGAGTTTAGCCTCTCAAGCAGTAGGGCCTCCAGCTTCTCCATCCCTACGGGGAATAGGTGAACAGAACCATGAACCCGTTAACGAATTGTCCTCGTTGCCAACGCAACACCAACCCCGTCACGAAGAAGAGCATCGACGGCACGCGCGCCGTCCACCGTAGCGATTACCGTGACTGCGGCTGGAAGATTCCGCCGGCTGTGCCGTAATGACCAACGCCTAACAAGTTCGACTAACGTGCTCGTTCATCCACCATTTTGTTGTGGGTCTTTCGGCCAGTCACGTATCAGGAGTTCCATGACTAAGTGACGAGCGAATTCGTCTGCGGGGAAGCGAGCCAGCTGTATAATTTGGGCGAGTGGTGCGTTACTCGCGGGCGGCTACTCAGAAAGGAAGAGTACCGATGCAAACTCTTGGGCTAGCGGACTCCACGCCTCGGTCATCTTCCCGGCTGAAGGATCTGTTCTGGCCCGACCTTTCCAACGAGGTATCCAGCCTAACGGTTTGCCACAGCGCGTCCGGGGCCTGCTTCGTGATTGCGGGGATGACGGCGTTGGTTTCCCTGTTTGTCAGCTACGCAGCCTTACTTGACGCTGCCTTGTTCGCACTCATCGGGCTGGGGCTTCGCAAAGGATCGCGGACGGCGGCCGTGGCCGGCCTGTTGCTCTACCTGGCGGAAATTGTGTTCACTTACACTTCAGGGCAACCACCCTCGGTGGTCGCTTTCTTTATCACCGTCATCCTGTTCAATAGCGTGCGGGCGAGCTTCGCCTACCAGAAGTTTCGGAAGAACGATCCGCCACCCTTGCCGGTGCAGCCAACATCATAAAACTGTCGGGAAGCCGCGGCGCGGGCTAAGCGGGGGAGACGTAGCGGAGGATGGCCCCGACGCGCTCGGGGCCGAGACGGCCGTCCTCGACGACGTGGACTTGCGCTCCGGTGCGGAGGGCGGAGACGACGGCGGCGTTGACCAGATCGTGGTCACCTTCGAGGACGTCATCGCCCATGGGAAACAACGGGCCCAGAAGCCCTTCCTGCCGGGCGGTTCGTTCGAGGAGCAACTGATGGATCCGGCCTTCTTTGGCGGCGGCGAGGATGTCGCGCAGTCCGGTGGCGATCCGCGCGCCGTCGGAATAGTTCGCAAACTCGGCGGCGGCCCGCTCGCCCTGCAGTTTCCAGTCGTCCAGCAAGGCAGCCTGGCTGGCCGCGGTGAGTTCCGTCCAGGAGAGGTGCTCGGGACTGGTGTGCCGGGCGAACAACACCGGGGCGGACGAGGCGGCCTGGCGATAGGCGGCGAGTTCACGCTCAATCCCCACGACGACCAGGGGAGCGCCGTGGCGCAGACGCGCCAACTCCGTATCGCCCTGCCGCAGGAACTGGTGGAAGCGCGCATCGACGGACTCGCGCTGGGTACTGGTGCCGAAGCGAACGCTGCCGGTATGACCGGCACCGGCGGTGGCATGGTTCTGGAGATCGTGGTCCGGACGGGAGGAGGCGAGGGTCTCTTCGAAACTGGCGGCGATCGCCGGCGGCAGTTCCACTTCAGCGCAGTGGCCCTGCGCGCAGCGGCCTAGACGCAAGCGTCCTTTGGCGAGGGCGAGCACGAAGTATTCGGGGGCGAGGGGCAACTCCGCGAGGATAGGCGTCACGAGGGGGAACGTCCCGGCGACGACGGTGGGCGCGACGGGCGCGGCGAGATGGAACTGGCGCAAGCCAGCGCGATTCAGGTAGAGGGCGCGCGCCGTGCCGCCGCGGCCGGCCTCCTGCTTCGCCAGTTCGCGCAACGGTTCAAGCAGGCGGCCCGCGTCGCCCAGATACCGGTGCTCCTGGAGCTTCGCCTCCGCCTGATCGGCCAGCCGCGCGACGGCCGCCGCGCTTTCGCTCTGCGGATCGCCCGGATGCCGGGCCGGGATCAGGATACTGATGACCGGACCGGCCAGGGAGCAGACTTCCTTCAAGGTCTCGCTCGAGAGTTGCTCCAGCGGGACGGGCTGCGACGTGGGCTCGTTGTCATGCGCTTTCATGATGCCGACCGAAGTGCAATTGACGGGCCGGAAGGCGGGTAGGCGCGGGGAGCCTGCAAAAGCAATCACCTACGTCAGGCCGAGGGCTATCACCGGCTTCGACGGCCGGGTGATATCGCGCAAGGGGTGAGCGATATGGCGCAGTTCACCTGGGCTACGGGCGACCGGGCCGATCGCCCAGGGAGGCGTAACGAGGAGAAAATCCGCGCCGGCCAGCGCTGCGGCCGCTCAAGAGGGTGGGCGCGGCCGGATGGCCTCTCGCGTGCCAGGGTGATTCGCCATGAAGACGGTCGCCATCCTCTATGCCACGCGCGAAGGGCACACTCGTCAAATCGCCGAACGGCTCGCCGCGGGCCTGGCGGGTTGGGAGCTCGGCGTGGATGTGCTGAATGTCGCCGAGCTGCCGGAGCGGTTTCAACTCGACCTTTACTCGGGCGCGATGGTGGCCGCGTCCGTCCATGCGGGGCGCCACGAGAAGGAGATGCGCGACTTCGTGCGCAAGCACCGGGCGACGCTCGAGAGCCTGCCGACGGTGTTTTTGTCGGTGAGCTTGTCGGAGGCGGGCGTGGAGGACGAGTCCGCTGAGCCGGGCCAACGGGAACGCGCCGCGGGCGACGTGCAGAGGCTGATCAACGACTTTCTCCACGAGACGGGCTGGCATCCGTCGCGCATTCAGGCGGTGGCCGGCGCGCTTCTCTATACCCGCTATAACCTGCTGGTGAGGCTGATCATGAAACGGATCGCGGAGAAAGCGGGCGGGAGCACCGATACGGCGCACGACCATAGCTACACGAACTGGGAGATGCTCGATCGGCTGGCGGACGAGTTCGCGAGCCAGCTCGGCGCGAGCCGGAAGGCGCAGGCGGCCGGCTGAGGCGATCGCTCGGGTTCGCGTAGCCGTTCTCGAAGCGTCGATGGCACGGGTACACACTGCTGTTCCAGTTGGCCCCAGGAAGGCTGCTTCTCCGATTTAACATGCGGGAACAGGGCGAGCGCGGGGCTGACGGGGGACGCGGCGCGGCGACCGTTCAGAGAGCCAGGCGCGGGTGGAGCAAAAGGGGGGCGTTATTGAACGGCAAGGGTGACCTCGTTGGAGTCCGCACCCAGGGTGAGGAGGAGAGGCCATTCGCCGGGCGGGGTGGCGGAGGGGACGGCGAAGTTGACCTGGTAGAGACCGATGAAGCCGGGGGCGAGGCCGGAGTAAGAGACGGGCGCGTCCTGACGGGCGAGGGTGACGCGCACGGGGTCGAGGGTGGAGGTGGCGCCGGCGGTGGGAAGGCCGGTGGCGGGGGGCACGGTGACGGGTCCGAGGCCGGTGACGAAGGCCAGGAGGGTTTCGCCAGGGCGGGCGGGGTTCAAGGAGGTGACCAGACGGTAATCGGCGTGGACGATGGTGCCGGCGCGCGGGCCGGTGAGGAAGATCCCGGGCTGGGTGGCACGGGTGGGAACGGAGACTGCCGGGCTGGCGGAGGTGTCGCGGAAGACGGTGACGGTGGCGGAGGCGTTCGCCGTCAGTTCCCAGGGCACCTGGAAGTTGATCTGTTGGGCGCCTTCGCGAACGTCGGCAATCATCAGCAACGGCGCGGGGCGGCCGTTGATCTCGAGGCGGGTACCGGTGAGGGAGCCGGGCAAGGGGGTCTGCGCGGCCTGTTGAATGCCGCGCCGGGTGGTGAAGCCGGTGCCGTAGAGGGTAGCGAGGGACCCGGGGACGAGTCCGGGAGCGCCGCTGGCGGCATTGACGACGCCCGCGGCGGTGAAGGCGGGCGGGGCGGGTGACGCCGCAGGCATTGGAAGCGCGAATCCAGTAGGTGGCGGGCGCATAGAGGGCATCCGGGAAGAACTCAGGGCCTTCATCGTACACCGGCGTCGAGGTATCGCCGACGGTTCCGCGATACCAGACGACCTGATAGGGCGAGGTGCCTTCGAGCGTGGCGCGCATCAGGCTGGAGCGGCCGATGGCGACGGTGAGGTCCTGGGGCGCGGAGGTGACCTTGACGGGGACGCAGTTGGCGGGCGCGACCACGAAACCCACCGTGCGGGCGTTGTTGCTGGGGAAAGAGTCCGCAGCCCCGGGGATGACCGTCAGGGTGGCGCCGCGGGGACCGGCCGATAAATTGCCGGACCACGTCACCGGGATGACGGCACCCGGAGGAAGCGAGGGGGCTTGGCCGGTGAGCGAAGGCACGGCGCCGGTGCTGAAGGTCCACTCGAAGGGGCCGAAGGCTTCGTAGCCTCGATTGACGATGGCACCGGTAATCGTGAGGGTGCCCGACTCGATGGGCTGCGCGGGGGTGACGGCGAGCGCGGTGACGGCGAGGTCCATCCGAGGGACGACGGTGACGAGGACGGAAGCGCGGTTATTGATTTCGGAGCTTTCTGCGATTTCGAAAGACGAATCCGCTTCGAGGACGAACCCGAGGGGTAGAGCATCGGCGTAAGCGGGCAGCAAGCCGGTCCATTGGAGCGGGTGGGAGAGGACCTCGCCGGGCGCGAGCGAGGGGTGCCGGCCGGAAAGGACAACAGCTCCGCTCCGGGTGAGACGCCAGTCGAAGGGGGGGCTGGCATGGGTGCCTTGATTGCGAAGGCGACCGCTGAGCGTGGTGGGCACGCCTTCGCGAGCCGGGGAAGGGTCGGCGATGAGTTCGGCCACCAAGTCGACGGCGCCCCCACCGACGTTGAGAGTCTGCGTGCGGGTGTTGTTGACTTTGAAGATTTCGGTCACTTCGCCGGCGGGATCGAGGGTAAAGGCGATTTGATGGGTACCGGGTGGGAGCGAGCCGGTCCAGGTGAGGACGGCGGACGTCTTGCCCGCAGCCAGGTCGGGGAGGCGTCCGGAAGCCAAGGGATCGCCATCGGAGGTCAGGGTCCAGGAGAAGGCGCCGCTGGCGGTGTTGCCCACATTGGTAAAGCGTCCGGAGACGGTGACCGGAGCGCCGGCGGCGGGGGCAGCCGGAGTGGTCTCCATGTCCGCGACGGTGAGTTCCGCGGGGGCATTGCGTGAAGCAATAGTAAAGGCGAACGGGACACCATGATCGATTTGGACGAGATAGGTGCCATAGCCATAAGGGAAGGTCTCCAAGGAGGCCACGCTGCGGCCGGCGACGGGTTCGTAGATGGTGAGGATCTGGCCGGTGGGCGGCTGGAATGTCCAGGTCCGCGGGGCACTTCCCGAGTTACTCGAGACGTCGATCAAACAGCGTACCGGCTCGAGACTAATGGCGAGAATCTCATTCGGCGAAACCTGGTAGCCACTTCCATAGCCGTGGCAGCCGATCAATCGGACCAGGTCAACAGCGCTGTTGTCGGCGCGGGATTCGGGGGGCGCCAGGAACAAGGTCACGAGCGCGAGTAAGATGCGCGGCGGGGCGTAAGTGGGCAAACATTCCTCCAAAGGGTAAAGCTTGCTTTCTATTATGAAGGGTTGGTGGGTGGCCGGTAGTTAGTAAGTGAGGCGGCGGAACGCAGGAGTGGGTTTAGTGAGCGAGGGCGTCGAGGGCGGCGCGGAGATGCGGGCCGGGTGCGGGGGCGCCGGTGTTTTCGAAGTGGGTGGTGCGGAGGTTCTGCGCGAGGTTGAGGGCGTGGTGGTAGCGGGTGTGGGTGAGTTGCTCGAGCTCATGCAATAGTCGGGACGCAGGAGTTGACGCCGCTAGCGCGGAGGCGAGGTGGAGGAGGAGGGCCGCATCGTGCCAGGCGCCGATGGCGTCTTTGACGGCGGCGAGGTCCAGGAGGAAGGGCGAAGGAGCGGAGGTTTCAGCGAGGAGGAGGACGTTCTGAAGTCGCTTGACGCGCAGGCGGTAGCGATGAAGCTTGGACGGGGTGAGGATAGCGGGTTTCAGGAGAGCCAGGGAGAGGTCGCGGGCGGTGGCGGTGAGGTGGGCAAGGGTGCGGGGGTCAAGGGGTCTGGTGAGGCGTTCGATTTGCGAGGCGGCTTGCTTCAAGCGGGGCCGGAGACGGGGAGCGATTTGGCGGGCCTTCTTCTGCAACTTTTTCGCTTGCCGCCGGCGGCGGGACTCCAGGCGTTCGAGCAAGCGGAGACGCAGTTCGGGTTCAACAGAAGCGGGGAGGCCCGAGGCGAGTTCGGTAAGGACGTCGAGGTCGCGGACGCGGCCAGCGCGGCGGCGGAGCACGTGGAGATCTTCGAGGAGAGAACGAGAACGACCGGTTGGCTCGAGGTGGAGCGCGTGGAAGGCGGCTTCCAGCTGTCGGGCGTTGGTGCGGAGGCGGTGGACTGGTTCGGGAGAAGGCGGGTCCGGGAGTTGGCGGAGCAGCTTTCTCAGTTGCCGGGCGGGTTTGAGGAGTCGGGCCTCATTGAGCGGCACGGGCTGGCTCCGTTGGGGTAGTCACTGCCGCAGGATCTTTTCCATCGCCTTGCCCTTGGCTAACTCGTCGACCAGCTTATCCAGGTAGCGGATCTGACGCATGAGCGGATCGGCGATGTCCTCAATCCGGTGGCCACAGATGACGCCGGTGATCTTGGAGACGTTCGGATTCATCCGCGGGGCCTGGGCGAAGAAGGTTTGGAAGTCGATTCGCTGCGCGATGGCTTGCTCAAGCGCGGACTCGTCATAACCCGTCAGCCATTCGATGATGGCGTGCAGTTCCTGACGGGTACGTCCCTTTTTCTCCGCCTTGGCGACGTAGTGGGGATAGACGCCAGCGAAGGACATCTTGTAGACGCGGGTATTGTCCATGGGTCTGTTTGCAGGATAACGCTCCCGCGGGCAGACCGGTGTGGCGACAACCAGCGACTAGTTGAGAGAGTGACGAGCAGCGCGGCGCGCGAGCTCCTGCAGGAAGATCTCGTGCTGGCAGTGCAGGCGGAGGGCGGCGCGCAGGATGGCGACGGAGCCCAATTCGGCGTCGGGGCCAGAGTGCTGCGCGAGGGCGTCCGACAGCTCGGCGATGACTTGGGCGAGGTCGACCGCCGCCTCGGCCTGAGCCTGCTGGAAGTCCGACAGGTCATAGGCGTGGAGGACGCCGGCGTCTTCGATGAGCGAGAACAGATCGGACTCCTGACCGAGGGCGGACAGGCGCTCGACGGTGGCATCGAAGACCAGCTGGGTGTTCTTGGCCATCTGCGAGTAGGCGACGGCAATCATCATGAGGTCCTCTTCCATCGCCACGTGCGCGCAGCGTTCGAAGTTGAGGAACAATCGGCTGCACTGAGCGAGGTGGCGCTCAAGGAGGCCGATGACCGGGGACGGCATCGCCGATTCAGCCGGCAAAGATTCGAGGTTCAGCGGAAGAACAGCAACTTTGGTGGGGGCGACAGCCGCGGCAGAGTGGGAGAACGTCATGCCCTGACGTATAGCAAGTGACGTGCCAATCGGAAACAAGTCGTAAGCTCATGAAAATGAAGGGATAGCCCATGAGGAGAGCTGAGGAGGGAGCAATTTGTGCGGTGGGCGAGTGAAGTTTTCTCCTCGGGAGGATCAAGCCGGAGGGGCGAGGATGACGGCGGCAAGAAGGTGATCGCCTCGGAGGTGGAAGGCGATGCCAGGAGACGCGGGAGGAAGGCCTGGGCTAGCCGGGGTCCAGGAGCGGCCGGCGTCGCGGGAGAGGAAGACGCCGGAGGCGGCACCGGCGAGGGCGAGCGGTCCGGAGGCGGCGAGGGACCAGACGGGTGCGTGGGGAGCGGGTTGTCCGGGGACGGTGGAGTGAGCCGGGGTGAAGTGGTCGCCGCGGTCTTGGCTGAGGTGGAGGCCGCCGGGGTTCAGGCCGGCGAGGAGAAAGGTGGCGGAATGAAGGGTGGCTGTGGCGAGGACCAGCGGCGAGAGATCACCGGCGCGCTGCCAGTGAGCGGCGGTCTCGCTCCAGCGGAAGAGTCCGCGAGCGTAGAGGGCGGCGAAGAGAGACGGGCCGGAGAAAGCCAGGTCAAAGATCTGGGCGGGCTGAGGGAGGCCGGCAGCGAGGCGCTGCCAAGTGCGGCCATCGTCGCGGCTGAGGTACACTTCGCCATCGTCGGTGCCGACGGCAACGAGGGAGCCGGCCGCAAGAAGGCTGCGCAGCCGGCGAGGGAGGAATTGCGGGACGGGGAGCCAGGTGAGGCCAGAGTCCGGAGACTGCCAGAGCCCTTGCTGCGCAGTGGCGGCGAAGAGGAGGCGGGGCGTCGCGGCGAGGGCGAGGACCCGAGGGACGGCGAGGACGGGGGTGGGGCCCCAAGTGGAGCCGCCATCGGGAGAGAGAAACGCGCCGGCGTCGGTGCCGGCGATCGCCGGAGACGCGGCAGACGGGGCGGCGAAGGCGTTGAAGCGGGCATGGGCAGGCAGGCCGCGATCGGCGCGAAGCCAGGTGCGACCGGCGTCGGGAGAGCGATAGACAGCATAGGTGGCGGGGTCCGCGCCGCGAAGGCGGCGGGAGCATAGAAGACCGGCCAGCAGATGACGTCGGGAATAAGGCATGGTTTGGGTAGGACGGGCGAGTGGGTGGTTGGTTACGGCACAGAGGGTGCAAGTTCGGTGATCCGGCTGATCAGCGAGCAGATGGTGAGGCCTTGTTCGGTGCACTCGAGAGGCGGAGAGACGCTGACCGCAGGGTAATCTGATAGGCGTAGATGAGGCGCGGAGCGGGAATGAGGTCAGGTAGTGAGCGTGGAGGGTGCGCGCACTCGGACTTAGCCAGCGCGTACTTTCGGAGTTTACGCCGCTTGGGTGGCGAGGAGCGAACGGAGGCGGGCGCGGAGATCAGCGGCGGAGGGAGGCCCCGCGGCGAGGTACTGCGCGAGGGAGGCGTAGCGAACCAGCCGCTCTTCGCCGGTGGGCGAGGTGATGGCGAATTCGGTGTCCGGGGTGACGGGGTGTTGTCGGTCAGCGCGGGAGACCTCGAGGGCGAGGGCCACGGCTTGAAACAGGGTGGTGGCGTGGACTTCGGCCTCAATCACACGGCAGGGGCCATCGCGGAACGTGACAGTACACCGCATCTCGGGCATGAGGGGAGGATAGCACGGATTTTCGCCCTCTGTTCGCCTTGTTCTAGCGTAATTCGAGGCCGACGGGTGGGGAGTCCGGGAGCCGGATTTCGAGCGGGGTTGGGGTGAGCGGGTTGGTCGCCGTGAGGAGGGCGAAGTAGAGAACAGTGCCCTGGGCGTTGGTGACGCTGAGGCTGTACTGACCGGCGGAGAAGGGCGTGTAGACGCGGAATTCGCCAGCGGAATCGACCGCGGCTTCGAGGCGGCCATGCTCTGCTTCGGGGTGAGCGAGCGAGGTCAAACGGACCCACAGCGGGCCGGGAAGTGGGGGCAGAATGCGTCCGCGCCATTGGTAGTCCACCGGACTGCTGGTGACGGATCCTCCGCGGCGGCCGTCGCGGCTGATCGAGGCATTTCTGGAAGTGGCAACGGTCAGCCAGACCGCGGGCTGATTGACGGTGAGGCTGCCCGTCAGTGAGCTGAGTTGGGAGAGCCGGTCGCTCGCGGCATTCGCCCGGCGGAGGTCGTAGAAGTAGGGACCCGCGCGGCAAGGGACGGTACCGTGCTGGCCGGCGAAGAATTCCGCGTAGTTCTCGCCGTCGCGATCGGTGAAGGAGTGGACGCGGTAGGCCGGCTGCTCCACGCCGCGTTCGTCGGTGACGCGGAAGGTGATCTGACAGGTTCCGCTCCGGGGTTGGGCGGCGGCGGAGAGGGCAAGGGCGAGATAAAGCAACGTTCGGTGGAGCATCGTTTCAAGGCCTCCGATCAGATCGGCCCACCAGGGCAAGGGCATTAAGGCTCAAGGGTAAGGAAGGCCTGCCAACGCGCGGGATCGCGCCACCAGCCGGGCTCGGCGCCTGCGGCAACCAATCGTTGTTCCCGCTCGGCGAGGGCGTGATCCAACGCGGGCGCGAGCGGATAGGACGCGCTGCGTTTGCTGGCGCGAGCCAGGAAGATAGCCCAGAGGGCGCGGTCTGCGTCGGCAGGCACGAGCGGCAGCCGCTCGACCAGCCAGTCATCCAAGGCGACGACGAAGGACTCATCGAAATCTTTCAGATGCACCCGCACCATCATGCTCCCGTGAGTCGGGATCAACAGAAAATTGAGAAGGGTACGCGCGTCATGGACGCCCGCAGGCCGGTCAGGGGGCACAGCGACCACCGGGAGCGCGCTGAAGAGCGCTCGTTTCGACGGAGCCATCGGGCTTGGCCGTGAAGCTCACGGCGGCGTCTCCGGTGTCGCAATGGAGCAGATAGCGGCTCGTGCGTGAACCGTCGCCCGCGAGGACCTCGCCCAGCCGGCACTGGCCCAGGGCGCCTTGGGCTTTCGAAGTAACTGCCGCGGCCGCTTGACGAATGGCTTCCGACGGCGAGCCGATCAGAGCGAAGCGCCACATCTGCAAACGCGGCGGCCTGGTGGGCGCAAGCGTGAAACTCACCTCCACTTCACCGTTCGTGCACTTCAGGCGATAGGTGCCACGAAGGAGGTTCTCCGGTTCGACAGGCCCCGGCGCCTGACACTGTCCGGCGCGGGCTTTGACCGCTTCGAGTTCCCGCCGGCGCGCGGAAGGCGCGCCATCAAGGAAGAAATTATCGGCGGCGATTTGAGTGAGTTGCGGCTCGTCCCAGCGATTCCACAGTTGGGTGAGCGAGTCACGCATGGAGATCAGGGCGGGGGCGGCGGGGAGTTGGCGAGGCTTCAAGCCGCCGCTGCGGACCAGGAGGTCGTAGGCCTGGCTCAAGACGCCCGCGGGGCCAGTGTAAGTGAGGTTGGTCATCGCGACCATGCCGACGCCGTACTCCGGGAGCCACATCATGTAAGAGCCGAAGCCGGGAAGACCACCGCCGTGGCCGACGATGTGGGCGAAGCGGCAATCGGCACTGACGCCCAAGCCGTAGCCATAACCGCCGCTGGTGGCGCGCCCACGTTCGGAAAAAAAGTTCGAGGTGCGCTGGAGGCGCTGCATTTCGCGCAGGGAACTGCGGCGGACTGGACCCGTTTCAGCGCCATCGCGCGGCGGGAAGGCCGAGAGTTGGAAGGCGACCCACTTGGCGAGATCAGGAACCGTGGTGACCAACCCGCCCATGGCGCCGAAGCTCCCGTGCGCGAGCGACGGGATCTCGAAGTAGCCATCGCCTTGCCGTCCATGGCCAGTGGCGCGGACGTCAGCGGGAATGGCGGAGGGCTCAAGCGAAGACGACGTCATGCCGAGCGGCTGGAGAATTCTGGTTTCGATGTACTGGCGGTAAGGCACGCCGGAAGCCTTCTGCACGATCTGGCCGGCGAGGGCGAAGCCGTAGTTGGAGTATTCGTAGGCGGTGTCGGGCGTGGTGGAGAAGGGGATGCCGTCTTTAACCCATTGCTTCATGACGGAGTCCGGAACGGCGAGTTGGCGATCGCCCCAGGGGTTATCTTCCGGGAAGCCGGCGCCATGGGAAAGGAGTTGGCGGATACGGATGGGCGCGGTGTCGGAGGTGGGGTAGGCGTAGTTTTTGAACTCGGGGAGCCACTTCTCGACGGGGTCCTCGAGCGAGAGCTTGCCCTCGTCGCGCAGCTTGAGAACGGCGGCGGCGGTGAAGCTCTTGGTCATGGAGGCGATGCGGAAGGCAGTGGCGGGGGTGACGGGGTCCTTGGACTTGGCGTCGCGCACGCCGAAGGTTTTGACGAGGACGAGTTCGCCATCGATGATGACGCCCCAGGCGGAGCCGGGCACGCCGAGCTGCTGATGCGAACGCTCGAAGAGCTGCTCGATAGCGGGGAGGGCGGATTTCAGTTTGGCGACGCGGGCGGGGTCACTGAAACGGGCGGGCTCAGCGGCAAGCAAAGGCAGAGCGAGGGCGAACAGACTGGCGCGCATAATCCAGTCTACACAGCGCCCTCGCGCGCGAAACGAGCCTAGGCGAAGTACTCGGAAGCGTAGGCCGGACGCAGGCGAACCGCGCGGCGCCAGGACTCCTGCGCGGCCTGCGACTGACCCATTTCCTTCAAAGCATGGCCGAGATTGAGGAAGGCTTCGGCGAAGTCCGGCTTCTGCTCGAGCGCCTGCCGGTAGTAGCGCACGGCGGCTTCGGCGTGGCCGGTCTGCTGATGCAGCACCCCGAGGTTGAAGAGCACTTGCGGCTTGGGATCGGTGGAGATGACTTTCTCGAGCACCGTGCGGGCGGCTTCGTAATCGCCGAGCTTGGCTTTGGCGAGAGCGAGACCGTTGGCGGCTTCCACCCAGTCCGCGCGAAGGTCGAGGCAGGCTTCGAGCGCACTGACACTCGCTTCCCAGCGGCCGGCGGCCAGATGGTTGGTGGCGAGGCGGAACCAGGGCTCTTCCCAGTTGGGCACCAGGCGGGTGAGTTGTTCAAAGCAGACGGCGGCTTCGCCTTCGTGGCCTTGCTGTTCGAGCAGAATGGCGAGGTTCCA
>JBGAHE010000111.1:0-24592 GCA_044226365.1 Bryobacteraceae bacterium | reverse complement strand
GCAGATGACAAGAAGGCCCTTCGCTTCGGCGGAGGGCCTTTTAGCTTTGGTCCTGGCTTAGCGCCGCCGGCGCAACCGATACCCGCCTACGCTCACGCCCGTCTCGGCATACCCCCGGGCGATCCACTCCTCAATCGCGGCAAACCGGTCGTCGAGGCCGGTCGCATTGGGAAACACCCGCAGAAACTCCTCGCGCGTCAGCGGCAGATACAGCACCCATTCGGGCGGCCGCCGTTCGAGATCCGCCAACGTCTCGCGCTCTTCGTGCGCGCCCATCATGCCGGGCGCCAAGTAGGAGAACCGCGCCGGGTTGCGCGCCTGCGTCAGGAAGTAAAACACCGGCATGTAGGGATGCACGTAGAGTCCCTGCCCCGGCCGCACTTCACGGATCAAATCGCCCAAAGGCTCTGCCGTCCGCACCGTCCCCACCGGCGTCTGCACCGGCTTCCCGGCGCCCCAGGCCGCCGCATAGCTCGCCAGATACAGCCCCGCCATCACCACGCCCAAAACGCCCGCGTACCCGCCCCAGCGCAGGCGCGCCAGCAGCGCCGCCGACATCCCCAACGGCAGCGCGAAGAAGAACGCCAGGTGCATCACATCCGCGCGGGGAAAAGCGGACACCACCATCGCCAACAGCACCAGCGCCGGATAGAGCAACTCCCGCCGCCACCAGACTCCGATCGCCGCTACCACCGGCAGGATCGCCGGCAGCGCTAGCGCCAACACCAGCAGGCTGCTCACCGCCAGTTCCAGACCCTCCCCCGCCAACAACGTCCCCCAGCCGCCGATCACGCTGCCATAAGGCATCACGTTCACCGCCGAGTAATGCTCGCGCAGCCAGCGCATCTGTTCCACAAAGCCGCCCCAACTGCCCGTCAGCCCCAGCAGCGCGATCGCCGCCACGCCGGTCACCAGTCCGCCGGCCGCGTAGTACAGCAGACTTCGCCCCGCCCGCTGCCAGCCAAGCCACGCCACGGTCACCGCCGCCACCAGACCCACCGACGGAGTGCAGATCCCGGCCATGGCCGCCGCCGCACCGGCCGCCGCCCACCAGCCGTTCAGTCCCCAGGCCAGCGATAGGATCGCCAGGGCTGCGCTATCCCAACGATGCTGCGCCGTCAGCAAACCTGGCTGCGGCAGAATCAGGCCCACCAGCACCACCAACGCCACGGTCGCCGCCCGGCGGGACGCCCAGCGCGCCACCAGCCACCACATCGCCGCCGCCTGCAAAGCGAAGTCGCCGTAGACCACCAGGCGCGCCACCGGCAGGCTATAGCCGAACAGGCGGAACGCCGCCGTCTGCAACCAATAGCCCCCCGGACTCATGTAGCCGAAGAAGTCGACGTACAGTCGCTGGCCCTCGGCCATGCGCTGCGCCGCTTCGAGAATGATGCCTTCGTCGTTGGTGAGCACCAGCCGCCGGCCATCGACGGCCAGCAGCGCGGCGAGCATCAGCGCAAAGATGATCGCCGCCAGCGTACCCGCCGTTAATCGCGCCGCCACACGCCCAACACGGACTTGCCCACGTACCCGCCCGTCAACTTGTCGGTCACCCGCGAGGGTGGCACCATCCACCGGTCCCACACGCCGATCTGCTTGGCGGTCGGCATGCTCTGGCCCAGCAACAGACGGTTGCCCAATGACGCCAGCATCCCCACCGAATCCAAATACGTCACCGTCACCTCGCGCACTCCCGACGGCGCCACCGCCCGCAGACTGCTCCTCGTATACCGCCGATAGTGCCCGATCGCCTCATCGAACGGCGTGAACAGAAATGGATGCGCCGGCGAGAGCACGATCAGCGAGCCGCCCGGCTGCAAACGCGCCGCGGCGCGCGCCATCTCCCCCCGGTCGTCTTCGATGTGCTCGAGCACGTCGATATAGAGGATGGAGTCAAAGCGCACGTCCGCCGGCAGGTCGCTCACAATGCCGCGCACCACTTCATGACGGCCGCCCGGCGGCACGTCGATTTGCCGGGCGAGCGACTCATCGGGCTCGAGACACGTCCAACGCTGAAAGTCCAGCCCGGCCAGCAGCTTCGTATTCGCCCCGATGCCCGCGCCCACTTCGAGCACCGCGCCCTTCACATGCGGCGCGATCCGCCCGCTCCAGTAGCTCTTCCAGTTCCTCGCCTGTTCAAACAGCTTCAGTTCGAGGCCGGGATAGGGGATGCTAGCCATTGCTTGAGTTGCTCCAGCCCGCCGGTCGACGGGCGCTGATAAATCGATTGAATGCCGGCCACGAAGAACGCCGCGTCGCGCGCCGGGAGAAAGTTCATCTGGCTGCGCGCGCTCACCGTTTGCAGCAGAAACGCCGCAGCCTGTCCGCACAGCAGCACGGCGCCCAGCAACGCGCCCCACGCCGCCGCGGGCCACATCCACGCCACCACGGCCGCCACCGGCAACAGCATCGCCGCCATCGCCATCAGCCGCGCACCGGCCAAGTCCGAAAATACCGAGATCGCGCTCAACCCGTGCACGCAGAGCGACGCGAAGTTCATCTTGGACCGTCCCGCATACCGCCGTCCGCGGTCGAGCGGCAGCGTCGCCGTGGGCCAGCGCAAACGGAACACCGCCGCCGCATAGTGGTTCCACAAGTCCGGGCTCGCCGAAAGAGCCGGCAGCGCCTCCGCCGGCACCACGCTAAAGTTGCCCACGCGGACGCTCACGCCCGTCAGGATCCAGTGCAGCATCCGGTAGCAGTGGTACAGCGTGCGGAAGGTGACGCTCTCCATGCGCTTGCGCCGTTCGGCAAACAACACGCGACCCGGTTGGGCCGCCCAGGCTTCGAGAAGCAGGGGCACATGCTCGGGCGGATCTTCGCCATCGCCATCCATCACCACAATCGCCGCAGGCGAGAACTGCGCGGCCACCGTCAGGCCGATCGCGATCGAGCGCTGATGCCCCAGATTCCGCCGCAGCCGCAACACGCTCACTTCGCGCAGATGCTGCAGGCTCCGCGTCAGTACGGCTTGGCCCAGGCCGGCCGGCATCGGGTCGGTGGACCCGTCATCCACCAGCAAAATGGCGTAGCGCTCCGCCCCCGGCTGCGCGTCGAGCGTCGTGACGACCTGCCGGGCCGCTTCCCAGTCGTTGAAGACCGGAATCAGCACCAGAATGGGCTTTTCTTGCACCACATCGGTCTATCGGTCGATCGGCGCCCAGGCGTTAGACTGGTAAACTTTCGGTGGGAACCAATCCTATCCGGTGGTAGGCTCGGTCTTCAAAACCGCTGAACGCCCTCAACGGCGCGTTGGTCGATTCGACTTCGACTGGTTCCCGCCACCCGCGCTACACTCATCCGCATGTGGCTCCCCCTACTGTTGCTCGCGCTCACCCCTCAGGAACAGGAAGTCGTGTCGACGGTGCAGAAGCTGTTTGACGCCATGGCCGCCCACGACGGGCAGGCCGCCGCGGCGCTGACGGTGCCCGCGGGACGCGTCTTTGCGTTGCGATCCACCGGAGAAGTGGGCACCTCGACGTCACTCGAGCAATTCTCCTCCCGCCTGCCCACCATCCAGGGCCGCATCCTCGAACGCATGTGGAACCCGCAGGTGCGCATCGATGGCCGCCTGGCCACGCTCTGGGCGCCCTACGACTTCCATCGCGACGGCCGGCGCACGCATTGCGGGACCGATGCCGTTGATCTCATCAAGACCGACTCCGGCTGGAAGATCAGCGGCATCCAGTACACCGTGATTACGGAGGGCTGCCCGGCGAGTCCGCTCGGGCCGCCCCCGGCCAATTAAAGCTCACCCACCTTCAGCGGAACGCCGCCCCGCCAGTTCGCTTCGAACTCGCGCTGCACCAGTTCCACCGCGGCAGTCTTGTTCTGCCGCTTCAAGGCTTCGAGCAAACCGAACAGTGCGCGGCCATTGCGCGGATTGACGTCGAGCTCATGGCGGAACACCGCTTCCGCCTCGGACGCCTTGCCCTGCCGCAGCAGAGCCCCGCCCAGCGCTTCGCGCTCCGGATAATGCCATTCGGGCGGCTCCATGTAAGCCAGCTTGTCCTGCATTTCGGCCGCGCGCCGGAAGGCCGCCACCTCGCTCTCCGCCTCGCCCTTCGCCTGGGCGATGCGCCCTGCAAGATCAGCCTGCCCGATGGCGAGCACCGTGGCGGCGGGGTTGATCATCAGCAGGTCCGCCTCGGTCAGCGACTTCGCCAGCGCCCCCATCCGTTCCTGCTCCGCCTCGGCCTCGCGCACCTGCTTCAGGCCCGCGAACGCGATCCCGCGCGAATACCGGTACATCGCCTGCAGATAGGCGTTCTTCTCTTTGGGCGCTGGCATCGCCAGCATCTCGCGCCACTTGCCGAACCGGGTCAACGTCGTCCACTCGAACGTACCGTATGGCGCAATCATCGGCATCGTGTCGATGGCCCCGCTCACGTTCGCCGAGAGCAGCTTCGCATACTCCATCGCCTCGTCGAACCGTCCCTGCATCTGTCGCACGTAGCTGACAAAGTGCAGGTTGTGCGAGTAGTACATCAAGCCGTACATGCCCTTACCCGCGCGCGCCAGATAGCGGCGGTCCACCTCGGAAGCGGTCATGTTCACCACAGCTGAAGACTCGAAATCGCCCAGCCGCAGGAAGATATGCGACGGCATGTGCACCATATGGCCGGCGCCCGGCATCAGGCCGCCCAGCCGCATCGCTGAAGGCAGCGCGCGTTCGGGCGTCTTCGAGGCTTCCACGGCGTGGATGTAGTAGTGATTGGCCCCCGGATGCTGCGGATCGCGACGCAGAATGCGCTCCAGCGTCTCCACGATCTCCAGCGTCCCTTCGGCCGGCACACCGTCCAGGCTCCACAACTGCCACGGCCGCAGATTCATCAGGGACTCGGCGTAGAGCGTCGCCGCGTCGAGGTCATCCGGATACGCCTTCGCCACTTCCTTCATGGCGTCCTTGTAGGCCACCGCCAGCACCTTGCGGTCCACGGCCGGATCCTTCGAGTAACGCTTCAACAGAGCTGCCACATAGGCTTGCTCCGGTTCGGGCGCGTTCTTCGCCAGCCGCTCCGCCGCTTCAATAGCCTGCCACGCCAGCGCCTCGCGCTCCGGCATCGGCGGCAGGTTGTAGTTCGGACCCAGCGCCAGCGCGATGCCCCAATGCGGCATCGGCGATTGCGGATCCAGTTCGGCTGCGCGCGCAAACAGCCGCGCCGCCTCGTCGTGATTGAACCCGTAGATCAGCGCCAGGCCCTGATCGAAGAACTTTTGCGCTTGGGCGGACTTTGTCGCAATCGGATGCGAGTGCGCCCCCAACCCTTCCCAAAGTTCCGCCGGCTTTTGCTTCGCCGGCGTCCCGTGATCGTGGGCCTGCCCGTTCAACAGGGCCGCTATGGACAACAGAAAAACGAAACGCTGCATGACCTTCACGCGCGAAACCGCCTGCCAGTGGCTCATCGGCACAACCCTCCACTGCCCCTACGCGAAAACTGAGAGCCCGGATTTCTACTTCACCCAAGCCATGCCATCCGGCCCGCCGCCGGTCTCGATCTTGCCGGTCACCGTCAACGTCTTCAGATCCAGAATCGCGATGTGGTTGTCGCCCGCCACGGCCACAAAGGCCCGCTGGCCGTTCGGATCCATCAGGATGCCCTCCGGCGTCTTGCCGATCGCGATCCGCTTGGTCACCTTCCTGGTCACCACATCAAGCACCACCAACTCGTTGCCGGAGAGATCCGAAATCAACGCCAGCTTGCCGTCGAGCGTCAGCTTCAAGCGGTTGGAGCGCTTGGTGCCGACGTCCACCTTCTCCACCACCGTCCTGGTCTTCAAATCGACGATCGCCACGGTGCCGTCCTGCGAGTTCGCGGCCCACAGTTGGCTGCCGTCCGCCGACAGATCGAACCCCTCCGGACCCTTGCCCACCGGAATTACGGTCTGCGTCCAGCCCGGCGGATTGGTAAACACCGAGATGCTGCCGCCGGAGATGTTCGCCGTGTAGAGCTCCGTGCCCGCCTGGTTCAACTCCACCATGTGCGTCGCGTTCTGGCCGGTGCCCAACATGGCATCCAGCTTGTTCGCCGCCGGATCATAGCGCGCCACCAGCTTGCTGCCCTCCGCCGTAAACCAGATCTTGCCGCCCGAAACGGCAATGCCATGCGGACGCACCAGCGGAGCCACGTCGAACCGCCGCTCCTTCTGCGCCACCAGATCGATCACCGAAAGCGAGTTCCCCGGCGCCGGACCCGTCCCATAATTCGTCACGTAGGCCGTCCGGCCGTCCACCACCACTTCATGCGGCCCCGTGCCGGTGGGGACTTTGCCCACCACGCGACCGTTGGCCGGATTCACAATCGCCAGCGTGGCGTCTTCCTTGTTCAGCACCAGAAGCGCCGGCGACGGCAACTCCGCCGCCCAACTCGATACCACCGCGGCTGCGGCCAAAATCCAAAGTCGCATGCGCACATTATCGCGCCACGCCGCACGTGTTAGAAGGGGTATATGAGATTCTTCGCAGGGCTATGTCTTGCCCTGTCCCTTCTGGCGGCGGATCCGCCGGTCAGCTTCGAGCGCGACGTGCAGCCGATCCTCAACGAGCGTTGCCTGGGCTGTCACAACGCCAAAGCCCCGCTGCCGCTGGTGTCCGCTGCCGCCATCGCCAAGCTGCCGATCGTGCAAGCGGTCTCCGGTGAGAAGCCCCGCATGCCGAAAGCCGGCGCACCGCTGACGGCCAGGCAGGTCGCGACATTGCGCCAGTGGCTCGCCGAAGGCGCCAAGGACGATTCCCGCGGCTGGTGGTCGCTGCGTCCGCTCGAGAAGACGGCGCCGCCGGCCGCCGGCCATCCGGTGGATGCCTTCATCGTGGCGAAACTACGCGAAGCCCACCTCACGCCCTCCGCCCCCGCCGATCGCCGCACCCTGATCCGCCGCGTCACCTTTGACCTGCACGGCCTGCCGCCCACTCCGGCCGAGATCGCCGCCTTCGTCAATGACCCCGCTCCCGACGCCTACGAGAAGCTCGTTGATCGCCTCCTCGCCTCGCCCCGCTATGGTGAGCGCTGGGCCCGCCACTGGATGGACGTCATCCATTACGGCGAGTCGCACGGCTATGACAAGGACAAGCCGCGCCTGAACGCCTGGCCCTATCGCGACTGGCTCATCCGCTCGTTCAACAATGACCTGCCTTACCGCCGCTTTATTGAGCAGCAACTCGCCGGCGACGTCCTGTTTCCGGCGGATCCACAAGCCTTCGTCGCTACCGGCTTTCTGGCCGCCGGGCCTTGGGACTTCGTGGGTCACCAGGAGCTCAAAGAAGGCAGCACCGACAAGAACAACACCCGCGTGCTCGATCGCGACGACATGGTCGCCACCACCATCTCCGCCTTCACCAGCACCACGGCTCATTGCGCCCGTTGCCATGACCATAAGTTCGATCCCATCCCGCAGCAGGAGTATTACAACCTGCAAGCCGACTTCGCGGGCATCGACCGTGCCGACCGTCCTTACGACGACGACCCCGCCCTGCACCAGCAGCGCCAGGCCCTCCTGCGCCAGAAGCTCGCCATTCAGCTTCGTCTCCAACCGTTGCTCGACAAAGTAGAGTTCGCCTCGAGCCCGGAGATCATCAAGCTTTCGAACTCGATTCAGGACGCCGGCCTGCTGATCGTCCACATGGGCACGCCCAAGACGCCCGCCGAAGCCGCCGAGAAGGCGGAACTGGAAGCTCGCCGCGCCCGCGATCAGAAAGCGCGACAAGCGTTAATCGACGCTCTGGTGGGTCCGGAGACTTACGCCGCCATCGACCGCTTGAAAGAAGAGTTCAAGCCCATCGACGCCGAACTCGCCAAGCTGCCCAAGCCGAATTACATCTATGCCGCGCCCAGTTACTTTGACCGGCAGGGAGCCTTCCGTCCCGCGCTTACAGCACGGCCGGTGAACGTGCTCATCCGCGGCAGCGTCAACTCGCCCGGCGCCCCGGCTGCCCCGGGAGCCCTGAGCGCGGTCCCCGGCCTGAACGCCCGTTTTGACGCCGCCGACGAAGGACAACGCCGCGCGGCCCTGGCCCATTGGATCAGCGCCGACGCCAATGTCCTCACCTGGCGCTCCATCGTCAATCGCGTCTGGCAGTATCACTTCGGCTCGGGTATCGTCGAAAGCGCCAATGACTTCGGCCGCATGGGCATGAAGCCCTCGCACCCCGAGTTACTCGATTATTTAGCCGTCTGGTTCCGCGACGACGCCCAGGGCTCGCTCAAGCAGTTACATCGTTTATTAGTCACCAGCGCCACTTACCGGCAGCAATCGGCCAACCGTCCGGAGGCCGCCAAAGTGGATGGCGAGAATCGCCTCCTCTGGCGGATGAATCGCACCCGCATCGACGCCGAAGCCCTGCGGGACGCGATGCTCCTTGCCGCCGGCAAGCTCGACCTCACCATGGGCGGACCCTCCGTCCAGATGTTCTGGTTCAAGAACGACCATTCGCCCATCTACGATTACGCGCGCTTCGATCCCGACAGCCCCGGCGCCTATCGCCGCAGCATCTACCGCTTTATCGTGCGCTCCGTGCCTGACCCGTTCATGGACCGTCTCGATTGCCCGGACCCCTCGGTGCTCACGCCCAAACGCTCCACCACCATCACCGCCATCCAGGCCCTCGCCGTCTGGAACAATGCCTTCGTTCTTCGCATGTCCGAGCACGTCGCCGAGCGCGTTGCGCGCACGCCTGACCCGGTCGCCGAAGCCTTCCAACTCACCCTCGGCCGCGCGCCCTCCGCCGCCGAAAAACAAGCTTACTCCGCCCACGCCCAAAAGCATGGCTACGCCAACCTCAGCCGCGTCCTCCTGAATACCAATGAGTTCTTATTCGTCGACTAACATGAACCGGCGCTCTTTCCTCTGGCACACCGGCAACGGCTTCGGCGCTTTCGCCCTCGCTCACTTACTCGGCCGCGATGCTTCCGGCGCCACCAAAGGCCGCGCCGAGTTCAACGGCGGCCTGCATCATCGCGCCAAGGCTAAGCGTGTCATCCAGCTCTTCATGTCCGGCGCCGCCAGCCAGTGCGACACCTTCGACTACAAGCCGTTGCTGATCTCGAAAGCCAACCAGCAGTGGGACCCCGGCGAGAAGGTGGAGCTCTTCCAAAGCAATCCCGGCGTCGTGATGCCCAGCCCCTGGGCCTGGAAGCAGTACGGACAGTGCGGCAAATGGGTCAGCGATCTCTTCCCGGAAACCGCCACCTGCGTCGACGACATGGCCTTCCTCTCCGGCATGGTCTCGAAGAGTAATATCCACGGGCCCGCCACCTTCATGCAGAACACGGGCTTCATTCTGCCGGGCTTCCCCAGCGCCGGCGGTTGGATCTCGTATGCTCTGGGTTCGGAATCCGAGAACCTGCCGGACTTCGTGGTGCTCCCCGATCCGCGCGGCATGCCGCCCAACGGCCCGGCCAACTGGGCCGCCGGCTTCCTGCCCGCCGCCCATCAGGCCACCACCATCCGCGTCGGCACGCCCGCCCCCATTCACGACTTGCGTGCCGCCTCCAACCACTACGTCACCGAGGCCAGCGAGAAGGACGGCCTCGCGCTGCTTGAACAAACCAATCAGCAGCACCTCGCCACTCACGAAGGCGACTCGCGCCTTTCCGCCCGCATCGCCTCCTATGAGATGGCCGCGCGCCTGCAACTCTCGGCGCCCGCCGTGCTCGACCTTTCCGGCGAGACCAAAGCCACGCGCGACCTCTACGGCCTCGACACGCCGATCACCGCCGACCTCGGCCAGCGCTGCCTCGTCGCCCGGCGCTTAGTGGAACGCGGCGTCCGCTTCGTGCAAGTCTGGAGCGGCGCCGACAATGGCTTCCCGCGCCGCAACTGGGACAGCCACGAGAACCTCGCGAAGGACCATGGCGAGCTCGGCACCGCGCTCGATCGTCCCGTCGCCGCCCTCCTCAAAGACCTCAAGGCGCGCGGTCTGCTCGACGACACCATCGTCTACTGGACCACCGAATTCGGCCGCATGCCCTGCAGCCAGGGCAGCAAAGGCCGCGATCACAATCCCTTCGGCTTCACCTCCTGGGTGGCCGGCGGCGGCTTCAAGGGCGGCGTGACTTACGGCGCCACCGACGAGTGGTCCTACAAGGCCGTGGATCATCCCACCTATTGCTACGACCTCCACGCCACGCTGCTCCACCTGATGGGCATCGACCACACGCGGCTCACCTATCGCCACAACGGCATTGACCGCCGGCTCACCGATGTCCACGGCTCCGTCATCCCCGCCATCCTGGCCTGACTTGGCGCGGCGCTTCGCGGGGAAAAATGGTAGCATCGGAGACAACTGAAATTTCAGATTATGCAAGGCATCTTCCCGATCGTTAACACGACCTTCCACGAGGACGGCTCGCTCGACTTCGACTCTCAGGCCCGCCTCGTCGACTATCTCCTGGAATCCGGCGCCCACGGCCTCGGCCTGTTCGGCAACGCGAGCGAAGGCTATGCGCTGGGCGATAGCGAACGCCAAGCCCTTCTCTCCGCCATCGCGTCTCAGGTCAACGGTCGCGTGCCCCTTATCGTTTCCACCGGCGCCACCGGCACCGAACTCGCCGTCCGCGCCAGCAAAGCCGCGCAGGACCAGGGCGCTTCCGGACTCATGGTGCTCCCGCCGTACTTCCTGAAGCCCGGCGCCGATGGCCTGATGTTTTATTTCGAAGCCATCTCCAAAGCGGTCTCCATCCCGATCATGGTGCAGGACGCCCCGCTGATGTCCCAGGTGCCGATGCCGGCCGCGCTGCTGGCGCGCATGGGTCGCGACATCGAAAACGTCTCTCTCGTCAAAGTGGAAGCGCCGCCCACGGCGCCCAAGTTCACCCAGATTCTCGAGTCCAAACCGCCGCTGACGCTCTTCGGCGGCTTGAACGGCAATTTCATCATCGAAGAATATGACCGCGGCTCGCGCGGCATGATGCCCGGCTCGGACATGATCCCCGAGTTTGTCCGCCTGTGGAACTTACTCGAAACCGGCCAGCGCGCCGACGCCTGGAAGTTATTCGCCCACTTACTCCCGCTGATCCGCTTTGAGTTACAGCCCGGCTTGGGCGTTTCCGCCATGAAGCACAATCTCGTGGCCCGCGGCATCATCCAAAGCGCCAAGGTCCGCCACCCCACTTCCGAGCTCGACGCGGCCGGCCTCCAGGAACTCGCCTTCCTGAGAGAATGGATCGCGAGCTTGAATTGAACGTCCGCTGGTACATCGCCGCCCTCCTGTTCCTGTCGTCGGTCATCAACTACATTGACCGGCAGGTCCTTTCAGTCGTCGCGCCGGTGCTCACCAAAGAACTGGACATCTCGCCGGTGGGCTATGCCAACATCCTGCAAGCGTTCCTGATCCCCTACACGCTGATGTATGTCGGCTCGGGCTTTCTGGTCGATCGTTGGGGCGCCCGCAAAGCCCTCGCCATCTTCATGGTCTGGTGGTCCACGGCCAACATCCTCCACGCCGGCGCGCGAGGCGCCAACAGTCTGGCGGCGTTCCGCTTTCTGCTCGGCTTGGGCGAACCAGGCAACTTCATGGCCGGCTTCCGCGCCATCTCCGAATGGTATGAGCCGAAGGAGAAGGCCTTCGTCAACGGCCTGCTCAACGGCGGCGCCTCCGTGGGCGCCATCGTCGCGCCGCCGCTGGTCGCCTGGCTTTCGCTCGCCTATGGTTGGCGAATGGCTTTTGTCGCCACCGGTGCGCTGGGCTTCGTCTGGCTCATCGCCTGGCTCACCATCGTCCCGCGTTCTCCCGCGCCCACGTCGGTCGCCCATCGGGAACCTTGGCTGAAGATGCTCGCGCAACGGGACACCTGGGCCTTGTTACTCCCCCGCTTCGTCTCAGACCCGGTCTGGTGGTTCTATCTCTTCTGGCTGCCGAAGTATCTTGCGGACCAGCGCGGTTTCACACTTGTCGAGATCGGCCTCCTCGCCTGGATGCCCTACCTCGCCGCGGACCTCGGCGCCATGGCCGGTGGCCTCTATTCGGGCTGGCTCGTCAAGCGCGGCCGCCCCGTTCTCCAGGCCCGCGCGATGGGTATGTGGCCGTTCACGCTGCTGATGCCGCTCAGCATCTTCGTCCCCGCGGCTTCGAACACGGTCGCGCTCTCGATCATCTGCCTGGTCGCGTTCGGCCACATGGCCTGGAAGACGAACCTGCAAACCGTCACCAACGACGTGTTCCCCCTGCGCGTGGTCGGCTCCGTGTCGGGCGTCATCGCCTTCGGCAGCGGCCTGGGCGGCTCGCTCTTCACGTCACTCACGGGCTGGATCGTGCAGCACATTTCCTACGACGCCGTCTTCTATCTCATGGGCTTCCTACACCCCATCTCCTATCTCATCTTCCGGTATTTGCTGCAACACCGGCTGCGGAATGAGCCACAATACGAGTTAGGCCAAGCAACGTAATGGCACTTCCCCGGATCAAGCAAGAACGCGCCATGGACACGGTCCATGAAGCCATGCGGCAGGCCATTCTCTCCAGCACGCTGAAGCCGGGCGAGCGCCTCAACCCCAGCGAGCTCGCCGCTCAACTCGGCGTCAGCCTCATGCCCGTCCGCCACGCGATTCAGTTGCTGGCGGCAGAAGGACTGGTGGAAGTGCGGCCCCGCAGCGGCACCTTCGTGGCCAGCGTGTCGGCACGCGAAGTCCGCGAGACGTCCGAGATTCGTTGCGCGCTCGAATGCCTCGCCGTGGAGAAGGCGGTGCCCACACTTTCGGATGAAGACCTCGCCACGCTGCGCCGCCTGCGCGACGCCATGAGCAAGCCCCCGCGCACGGAGGCCGATCGCCGCCGTCATGAAGCCGACAACGCCGCCTTCCACCTGGTCTTCCTCCACGCCGCCGGCAACCACAAGTTACTCGAGATGTACAGCGGGTTGCGCGCGCACATCCAGATCGCGGGCGTCCATGCCGGCGACCGCGACTGGCGCTCCCGCCTGGAACAGGAAGCCGCCGAACACGACGAGATCATGGCGGCGGTTGAAGCCCGCGATGCGGCCCGTGCTTCGGCCGCCATGCGCCGCCACATCTCGCGCTCCTGCGAAAGCCTGGCCGGCGCCGTCGAAATGAAAAATGGCCACGCGAATTGAACGCGTTCAAGCGTTCCCCATCTCCATCGCCCGGGACCGTGAAGCGGCCCGTGGCACCGCCGGCTCTCCCACCGAGTTAGCCGACCGCGCCGGTAAGTATCAATGGTCGAAGACAGTGGCGACCATTTACTCGGACCGGCTTGAGACCACCGTCGTCAAGGTTACCCTCGACAGCGGCCTCATCGGCTGGGGCGAAGCGCAAGCGCCGCTCGCCCCGCGTGTCTCCGCCGTCATCGTCGAAGACTTACTCGCCGGGATTCTCACCGGCGAACCCTTCGATGGCTCCCGGGCGCGCATCGAACATTTGTGGGAGCGCATGTTTCAATCCATGCGCGTGCGCGGCCAAACCGGCGGCTTCATGCTCGATGCGATTTCCGGCCTGGATCTGGCCCTTTGGGACCTCGCCGGTAAGCTCGCCGGGGTGCCGGTCGCGCGCCTCATCGCCGGCTCAGCCGCGAAAGCGCAAGTGCCCGCTTATCTCAGCGGCCTCGCCGGCGACGATCGCGTCGCCTTCGCCCGCCGTCATTACGACCTCGGCTTTCGCACCTTCAAGATCTTCTACGACGCCGAGCCCGCGGCTCTGCTCCACTTACTCGACGACTTACGCACGAACTTAGGCCCGGACGCCCGTTTGGCCGTGGACGCGCTTTGGCGCTTGAACTGGCCGCAGGATCAGCCCTTTATCGAGCAACTCGCTTCTCGTAATCTCGCTTGGCTCGAAGCACCCTTCATGCCGGACGTCGATCATCCGCCGCTGCCGGCACCGCTCGCCCTGGGAGAAAGCTATCGCACGCGGCGCGAGATACAGCCGCTGTTGCCGCAAATCCGCATCCTCCAGCCGGACCTTGGCCGTAGCGGGATCACCGAAACCTTGCGTTGGGCCGAACTTGGCCGCCCCATCATTCCCCACGTTTCCATCGCCATGGGGCCGCAAATCGCCGCCGCCATTCACACCTGCGCCGCGCTCTCGAACGCGCCGCTCTGTGAATACAACCCCACCGTGTTCACCTTCGCGAACCAGTGGCTGCGAACCCCGCTCACGATGAGCGGGGCCAGCTATGTTGTTCCGGAGACACCCGGCCTGGGCGTCGATGTGATCTTAGCCGAATAGGTCGGCCACGATCTTGCCCTTCACCAACTCGCGAGGCTGGTTCAGGTGATTGCGAATCTCCATGTCCGGATCGACGCCGAGCGCATAATACACTGTCGCAAGTAAGTCGTTCGGGTGCACCGGCTTCTCTTTCGGCGACGACGCGGTCGCGTCGCTCTCGCCATACTGCACGCCACGCGCGACACCGGCGCCCGCCACCACCGCGCTATAGCAATACGGCCAGTGGTCGCGCCCGTCAGGAGCATTCGAGTTGCCCGACGTCGACACACCGATCTTCGGCGAACGGCCAAACTCGCCAATCGCCACCACCATCGTCTCCTTCAGCATTCCGCGCTGATCCATATCTTCGAGCAGCGCAGAGAGCGAGCGATCGAGCTTTGGACAATGCAGATTCTTGAGAGGTCCGAAATTCGCCGCGTGCGTATCCCACGACGCCGTTTCCGGATCGCCGTTGGCGACGGAAGGCCAATTCACCTGCACAAACTTCGTACCGGCTTCGATCAGGCGGCGCGCCATCAGCGTGCTCTGGCCGAACGTGTGCAAGCCGTAGCGTTCGCGCACGCTGTCCTTTTCTTTGCTGAGATCGAAAGCATCGCGCGCCTTGCCCGAAAGCACCAAGTCATAAGCCTTGCCGTAATACTCGTCAATGGCGTACTCATTCAGTGCCTTCTCTAACTCGGGCATCGACTGATTGATGCCTTTGAGCAAGGCAAAGCGATCCTTCAAGCGATCCGTCGGCACATCCTTGCGGAGCGAGAGATCGTCCAACTGAATCGGCTTCACCGGATCCTGATACATGCGATACGGATCGTAAGCCTTGCCCAGGAACCCGGCCGCGCCACCCTTGCCGATAATCCCGCTCTCCTGCAGCGGGCGTGGCAGTTCCACGAACGGCAGCACGGGCTCGGTCATCGGCTTCATCTTGGAGATGTGGCTGCCGATATTGGGAAAGTCGGCGCCATTGGGCGGCTCAAGCTGACCGGAAGGCGACACCTTGTCCGGCGGATACCCCGTCAGCATCTGATAGATCGCCGCGGTGTGATTAAACAGGCCGTTCGGCGTGTAACTCATCGAACGAATCAGGGTCGCCTTGTCCAGCGCCTGCGCCATCATCGGCATCGTCTCGCTGATGTGCGTGCCTTTGATCTTCGTCGGAATCGGCTTGAACTCACCGCGAATGTTCGACGCCGCATTGGGCTTCGGATCCCAAATGTCGATATGCGACGGCCCGCCCTGCAGAAAGATCATGATCACGGACTTCGCCTGACCAAACCCCCGCGCGCCCGCGTACTTATTCACCGCCGCGGCCTCATTCGCCGCCGAGGCTTTCTGGGCAAAGAAATGCGGCAGATTCAGCCCCATCATGCCGATCGAGCCGATGCGCAGCAGCTCGCGCCGCGTCGGCCCTTCACAAGTCATCATTCGCCGTCCCGGAATCGTCAGCATCGCTTCCTCCTACCAGCTATACAAAAATGCCTTGCTATTCAACAAAGCCCAGAGTAAGTCTTGCGCCCGGGTCGTCCGCGCGCCTCCCGCCAGATAAGCCTGCCCGCTCTCCGCTTCCGCTTTCGTGGGCATCCGGCTGTAAGCCGCCAGATACAATTCCTCCACGATCGCCGCGTCGTTGCGGCCGCTTAGAATCAACTTGGCCACCCGACCCTTCGGATCGGCCACCGCATCGGAAATCGTCGCGCCATTGACTAAGTTCAGCGCCTGCGGCAGGCTCAGTTCGGTCCGTCGTTCACACTCACAAGCCGTTTCGCGCGTCGGCCGGCCGAATAGGTCGAGGAAGCCTTCCTTACCCACATGTGGATCCGGCAACTGCGCCGCCGAAGTATCTTCCGGCACTTCCGGGAAGTTCGGTCGCGCGCCGGTGGCTTGCGCCACCGCATCGGCCAACTGCTCCGCGCCCAGGCGGCGCGGCATGGCGTGCGAGAAGTTCGTCGTATCGGTCGCGTTCCATTCGTTGGTCGAAATCGACGCCTGATACGTCCGCGAATTCGCAATCGTCCGCATCAAGTGGCGTAAGTCGAAGTTATGCGCGATGAAATCCTTGGTCAAAGCATCGAGCAAGGCCGCATTCACCGGCGGGTTCGACGCCCGGATGTCGTCGACGGGATCAATGATGCCCTTACCCAGGAAGTAACTCCAGATGCGGTTCACGACGGACTTGGCGAACAGCGGATTCTCCTTCGACGTCAGCCAGTTGGCAAACGCCTCGCGGCGCTTGCGCGCATCGAGATCATGCTCCGGCAGCGGCGGGACGCCAACCGCGGCCACCAGATACTTCGGCGTCATCACGCGGCCGTCCTTGGGATGCTTCATCTCATAATCAGCGCGCTGATTGTAGATGATCTCTTCGCCCACTTCGTAGCCGGGCCGCACGCCCACTCCGGAGAAGAAAGCGGACATTTCGAAGTATTGATTCTGCGTCCACTTCTCAAACGGATGATCATGGCACTGTGCGCACACCATGCGCGTCCCCATGAACACCTGCGTCGTCTTCTCCATGGTCGCTTTGGCGTCTCGCGTCGTCCGATAGAAGTTCGCTTGCGGCGCTTCGTAACTGGAACCACTCGAGGTGATCAGTTCGCGTACCCACGCGTCGTAAGGTTTGTTCGCTGCCAGCGACTCGCGGATCCATTCGCGGAACCCATAGGTACCCTTCTCGCCGAGGAACTTACGGCTCGATTGCAGTAGGTCGCCCCACTTCATGGTCCATTGATCGAGATACGCCGGGCGCGCGATCAACTGGTCGATCATCTTCGTGCGCTTCAGCTTCGAAGGCGTCGCGTCAGCAAGAAAGGCTCGCACCTCATCTGGCGTCGGCAGCTTACCGGTCAAGTCAAGCGAGGCACGCCGCAGGAAGGCCGCATCGTCCACCGCCGGCGAAGGTTGAATCTTCATCCGCTGTAGCTTGGCGTCAATTAACTGGTCAATGAAGTTGTGCTGCGGTAGCGGCTTCCACGCAAAACCAGCCTTCGGGTTCAGCACGGTGACGGGGATCGTCGCGTACTTGCCCTCATAGCGCAGTAATAACGTCGCCTCGCCAATCCGCTCGCCGGCCACCGTGGCCTTCGCCGTATCGATTCGCGCCACGTCCGGCGTGTTGGACTCGATGGTCGCCTCCGTCGTCACGTCGCGCGTCGACCCGTCCAGGTAGGTGGCCATCACCTGGATCGCCGCCTTCTCACCCGGCTTGGGCATCGCCACTTCGGTCGGCGTCACCGCGATCGAAGCGACTTTATCTTTCGCCGGATCGCCCAGCGGCACGCCCTGCGCAATCCAGTTATAGATTGTCTTGTAATAAGTCGACGACTTGTCGAAGCGCAGACCGCCGCCGTGCGGAATCTCCTGCGTCGGCTTCGCCAGCATCAGACTCTTGCCCGGCTCCGCGCGATTGAAGCGCCGTCCCGACAAGTCATACAGCAACGACTCGTAGTCGAACTGCGGGTCGTAACCGCGCAACGACAGCTTAAAGCCGTTCTTACCTTTGGCCGCGCCGTGACAAGGGCCGGACGTGCAGCCCGCCTTATTCAAAATCGGCGCGACGTCCTTCAAGTAAGTCACCCGCGGCTCGGCGGCCACCAGACCCATCGCCGTTACGCTACTGAGCAGCAGATACTTCACTCGTCGGAACCTCCTTCACTTCAACTTGAATCGGACGCGCGGGCACTTCTTCCAATTGCCCGTTGATCATCAGGCGCCCGAGCACAAACAGGTCATACCGCGTCGGCAGCGTATTTTTGGTCGTCGTCAGCATGAACGTGCCGGTCGACTTATCCGGACTGTCCGACTTAAAGTCGATTGTCCGCGTATCCGCCGCGTTCAGCAAATTCACCGAGAGATTCGTTGGCCATTCGAGCCCCATCCGGCGCGACGTCCACTTATACCGGAAGATGAATTCTTCGCCCTCGGCCTTCATCGTGCGTTTCTCCATGGCGATCTCGAGCGTCGCCGGAGGCGCCGACGTCGTCGCCGCGGGCAGCGCGCCGGTGAGCCAGGGAGCCGTCACACTGCGCTGACGGTCCACCACGCCTTGCGAAGTTGCGCCGTTCACGTTCACGGCCATGCCGAGCTCGCGCGCTGTCTTGGTGACCGTCTGGCCGTTCGGCAACGTCGCCTCGCCAATCACCGTAATCTCTTGCATCGGCAGCCGCAGACCCGGCTCAGCCGAAACGACGACCACACCGGTACGACTGGGATTGCGGACCGCGCCGGTCGTCGCATCCACAGTCTCTTCCGGAATCCAACCGCCTTCGGCCTTCAGTCCTTTCGGTAAGTTAACTAACTTCACCTGCAGCGGACCGTTGTAACCCCGGCGCTCCACGCTCACCGGCACCGCGGCCGTGCCACCTGCCGGAATGTTGATGTAAGGCGTATTCACCGTCAGCTCAAACTCATTCGGCAAGGCGCGCGTCAACAGGCGATAGCCGTAACCGGCGCCACCGCGCTCCGCTAAGTCATCCACGGACACAGTTACTTCGCGAACGCCCTCGGGCACTACCAAGCGCAGATACGGGTCGCCCGCCGTACGGGATTCGAACTGCACGGTATTTACGCCGGTCTGCACGGCCGTATCGCCCGCGCTCGCCAGCTTCTTGCCCGCCGCGTCGCGCACCGTGATCACGCCCGACAGCTTGGACGTCCCCAGTTCGCGCGCCTGTAGCTCGAACATCAGCACTTGCCCGGGCCCCACCGCCAGCTTGTAACTATCCACTTCGCCGGGCTTCGACAGCCGCCCGTTCATCACCGAAGGCACCGACAAACGGCCCGCGGACTCTTCCAGCTCCGGCTCGTCGCCCACCGCCAGCGGCAGCGGCAGCGTTACCGCGTCCGGCACACTGACGAAGGCCACGCGATCCGCTAAGTCCGCCGTCACCGGCGTGTCCCCCACTTTCACTGCTAACTTCGTTCCCCGTCGGCCGCCAAGAGGAAAGATCTCCGTCGGATAACCGAACTGACCCGCCTTCAGGCGGTAGAAGTTCGCGCCCTGCATGCTGAAGCGGGCATCATGCACTTCTACGTAGTAGTAACCGGCTGCCGGGAATGTCACCTCGAGCCGCGCATCGAGACCCGCCAACGGCGCATCTTCACTGCGGGCGAGTAACTTGCCCTGTCCATCCACCACGCGAATCACGGGATCGATCGCCGACCCGCAACGCCGCGCTTCCACTTCAAAGACCCGCTTCTCGCCAGCCTTCGCCTGCACCCGATACAAGTCACGCTCAGCGCCACGCAAAGTGCCGTTCACCGTGATGTTGGCCGCCGGCAAAGGCTGCGCTGTCTCCGGCGTGTCGTTGCGATTGGGTAACGAGCCGGGTTCGCTCTCTTCCTCGGCCATCTCCGGAAACGCGCCCACCGTGAATAGCTGTACGTTCGAGATACCTTCGGACGTCTCTACACGAATCGGATAAACACCGACTGGAATGTCGCCCTTCGGCTCCACCAGAAACACCGCGCCGCGCTGACCTTTCTCGGCCGCGAGAGGCGTAAAGGTGGCGGGCAACGTCGAGTGGACTTTGGCGCCGTAGTCAATTTCCTTACCGACCACCACTAACTTGAACGGACGTCCGCGCTGCGCGCCGCGCGGCTGTAAGTTATCGATCATCGGCGGACCCGCCATTAACAGCGCTGGCACGCCCCACAAAAACCACTTCACTGCGCACCTCCCGCCGCCGCCAGCGGCACCGGCACAAACTCTTTCACTAACTGCCCGGTCGCCGTATCGTACAACCGTACCTGACCGTCGAAGCCCGCCGCCGCCAGCCGGCGGCTATCGGGCGAGAAACTCACCGCGTAAATGCCCGCCACATGACCCTTCAAGGCGAACTTCGCTTCGCCGCTATCGGCGTCATACAGATTCACTTCCGGCGCCGCGCCCGCCACCGCGATCAGCTTCGCGTCCGGCGACCAATCGAGCGCCATGATCGGCCCGTTCTGCCGCGCTAACTTCCGCACCAGCGTCGTATCGTCGGCGATCTTCATGTTCTTCGGACGATCCATCAGATACACATACGGGATGCGCTCTTCGCCGCCCAGCACCACCACGTCGCGCTTCGGATGCCGCGCCACGGCTGTTAACTCGCCGCGGAGTAAGTTGACATTCTCGAGGAAACGGCCGGTCGCCGCATCCACTAACTTCGCCGCGCGATCCCGGCCCACGCTCACTAAGCGCTGCGAGTTCACGCCGAACACCGTCGAAAGTACCCAGTTTTCGTGATTGCCAATCTTGTAGAGCTCCGCGCCCGTCTTGCCGTCGAAGACATGCACCGTGTTATCGGCGCAGCCCACCGCAATGCGCGAACCATCCGGCGCGAGCGACGCCCCAAAAACTGTGTCGTTGGTCAGTTTCACCGCGGCCACTTCTTTACCGGCCGTCACGTCCCAGATCTGCATCTCACCGAAGCGCGCGGGCGTTCCGCCACCGGCCACCAGCCGCGATCCGTCCGCCGAGAATGCGAGAGAGAGCAGCCGCTCCGCCGCGCCCGGCAGCCGCGCCACCAGACCACTGCCATCGGCCCGGTGCAGCAGAATCTCGCCATTGCCGGCCACGGCCAGCGTCTTGCCGTCCGGCGAGAAGCGCATCGCCGTGATCACCGGCGCCTGCGCGTAGATCGAGGACCGGGCGGGCGTCGCCGACGTCTCCACCGGCGTATCGTCCTTCGCCCCCGCTTTGATCCACTCGCGGAACAGCTCGATCTGATCCTTCGGCAGCGCGTCGCCGCCCAGCGGCATCCGCGGCTCCATCACCGCCAGCAGGTACTTCACCGTCAGGCTGTCGTCCGGACGGCCCGCCGCAAACGCCGGCCCGCGTCCACCACCTTTGGCGAACGCCTGAAACGTGGTCACGTCCAGTCCGCCGCTCGCCCCGCCGGGGCGATGGCAGCCCGAACACTGCTTCTGCAGAATCGGCCGTATGTCACGTTGATAGCTGGGCTCGGCCGCACACACCGCGGCGACGCCGAGGGAATAGAGGGCCAGCGGAATGAAAACGCCAGGGATCCGCATAGATTCAGGTATCGCAATTATACGCGGAACCGCTCAACACTGAAACCGGGATGACATGCCCGTTCCATGCAACGGGCATCCGGTACGGGCGGGCGATGCCCTAAGATTGAAGAGAGGGTCGCCCCGTAGGCCTACGACTCTAGAACATAAGTTACTTGTTGCCGCAAAGTCGACCCTGCTAAAATGCCCCTTGTGACGCGTCGTACGTTTTTTGCCTCTGCCGCGACCGCTGCCACCGCGGTCACCGGTTACGCCGCCTTCATCGAAAAATGGCGGGTGGAGGTCACGCATACCCGCATCCAACTTCCCGGCCTCCCGCGTCCCTTGCGCCTGTTGCACCTCTCGGACCTGCACCTGGGCCGCGCCATTTCCCTGCATCACCTGCACTACGTCGCCGACCTGGGCCTCGCCACCCGCCCCGACCTGATCTGCCTCACCGGCGACTACGTCGATTACCCGGACTTCGGCTACGACCGTTCCTATCAGGACGTCTTCCGCCGCTTATCCGCCGCCGCCCCCACCTTCGCCACGCTGGGCAACCACGATGGCGCTCACGACGGCCCCGAGCCCAGCCTCATCAATCATGCGGCCATCCGCCAGCGACTTTCAGCCGGCGCCGTCCACCTGCTGCACAACGAATCCACCCGTGCGCTCGGCCTGAATCTGGTCGGCGTCGGCGACCTGTGGTGCCTGGAAGTGGATCCGCAGAAGGCCTTTGCGCAAGCCGGCACGGACGGCCCCACCATCGTGCTGAATCACAATCCGGACGCCAAAGACGAGTTGCATCCTTATCGCTGGGACTTAATGCTTTCCGGCCATACGCACGGCAATCAGATTCGCGTGCCGTTCCTCACGCGCGCGCCCTGGGCCGTCGTGAAGGACCCACGCTTCATCGCCGGACACTACCATTGGGCTGGCCGCCAGATGCACATCAATCGGGGCATTGGCGGCGTTTCTGGCGTGCGCCTGAATTGCCGCCCGGAAGTTTCGCTGCTCGAGCTCTCGCCCGCCATCCCGACCTAAGTTCGCTTGGCCGCCAGCGCTTCGAGCGCCGCCTTCTCCATGACGGCGCGCGGCGCCGATTCGCCCGTCCAGATCTCGAACTGCCCCACGGCCTGTTCCATGAACATCTCCAGCCCTGGCACCACAGCCTTCTTCTGGCTCTTGGCGCGCTGCGTCAGCACCGTCTCGAGCGGGTTGTAGACCATGTCAAACACCAGTTCGCCTGGGATCACGTCATCGAAGAAGCACTCGTCAACCTTGGGATACATGCCGAGCGGCGTGGCATGCACCACGGCGTCGAACTTCGTCGCCTTCGTGATCTGCTCCCTCAGCAGGCTCTCGCCGCCGCAGGCCTTGGCCAGCGCGCGCGCCCGGTCCGGATTGCGGCCCACGATGGTCACCTTCGCCCCGGCATCGATCAAGCTGAACGCCGCGCTGCGCGCCGCCCCGCCGTTGCCGGCCACCAGCACCGAACTCTTCGCCAGGCGCAGATGCTTCGAGAGCGGCTTCGACACCGCCACCGCGTCCGTATTCGTGCCGCGCCACTTGCCGCCCTTGCGCCACACCGTATTCACGGCCCCAATCCGGCGCGCCAGCGGATCCACCACATCCAGGTAGCGGATGATCTTCTGCTTGTGCGGAATCGTCACGCTGAAGCCCGCCACCGGCATCGCGTCGGCGAACTGGAAAAAGTCCTTCAACTGCGTCGGCGCCACCAGAAACGGCAGGTAGATCGCGTCCATGCGCCGCGCCTGGAACGCGCGATTGTGCACCTGCGGCGAGATCGATTGCCGCACCGGATCGGCCACCACGCCGAACACCTTCGCCGCCTTGGTGAACTTGTCAAAGCGGTAGAGCTGCCGCAAGGTCTTGGCATTAATCTGCCCGGGCGCCGTGCCTTCGGCCGCCGAAGGCGAGGCATAGGTGAACATGCAGCCGAGCGCCGGCGTCAGCACGCGCGTGGGGAAGCCCACTTCGCTCATGGCCAGCAGGATCAGGGGCACCTTGGCCGTCTTGGCGAGTTCCAGCACCTTGGCGTTGTCGCTCGGCTTGCGCGCCGTCGTCACCAGTTTGTACCCGTCGGCCGGCACCTTCATCATGCGCCGCAACACGGGTTCCACAGCCGGCGTGCCGTCGTAGTTGTGATAGCTGATGATCACGCGCACCTTGCTGCGCAGCACCGCTACTTTGCTTTTCGCGCTCTCGGCCGTCTCGATTTCGATATCGATCGCCCGCGCGCCGGCGTCCACCGCGGCGTCCAGAATGGCGAGTTGTTCATCGATGCTGCCGTTGAAGCGCCCATGATTCTGGTGCCGCCGGCAGGTGGCGAGCAGGTGCACTTCCGGATTTTGATCCAGGAATTCCTGGATGGCTGGTATCCCCTGTCGAGGGGATTCCAGATAGTCGAGCCGGAACTCGAGAAAGGTCTCGCCCGCTTCCACTTCGCGCTTCGCATGGCTCAAAAGCTTGCGAGGATCTGAGAAACCGAGGGCGATGCAAACACGGGGCAAGGCGGTACGCGAGGGCATAGGACAGAGGCCAAGCATAACATACAGCTATGCTTACAGGCTGGGCGCCTCCGGTTGACCCTCGGCGGGTGGCGGAGCGAGCCGCAGCCTCACCTCGTCCAGGATCCGTGCCGTCCGGCTGGTTCCCACCCGATCGACGCCCAGGGACCGCAATTCCAGCAGTTGATCCAGGTTCACCACGCCCTGCCCGGCCTTCACCTTCACGTAAGGGGCGCACTTCCGCACCAGCAACTGCAGATCGTCCGGCGTCGCCCCCAGCGTCGCCGTCCCCGTGGATGCCGTAATCCAATCGACACTCGACCGTTTGGCGATCTTGCACGCCACCAGCTTCTGCTCCTCGGTCAGCAACGACGCTTCCAGCATCACGCGCAGCTTGCCGCCTTTTTCGTGGCAAGCCTCGGCCAGTTGCAGCAGCTCATTCTCGATGTATTGGAACTGCCGGGATGCCAGCCGTCCCACGTGGATCACCGCTTCCACGTCGCGGCAACCGCGCCGCAGCAGATCGCGCGCTTCGTAGAGCTTGGTGGCCGTCGTGGCCCAGCCATGCGGATAGGAAACGACACTCACCACCGCCACGCCCGTGCCTTCGAGCTGCCGTACCGCCACCTCGACGTCGGTGGGCCTCACCAGCAGCACGCCCACGCGGTACTCCGTGGCCACGTCGATCGCCTTCAGCAACTGCTCGTCGGTGGCGTCGGGCGTCAGAAATGTGTGGTCAATCGACTGGGCGATCTCCTCGTAGGTATAGAGCGGCGCATCCATCGTGGCCTAGTCTCCCGCCTTCGCCACCCGCGCCCGGGGCCGCGCGAACTCCAGCACGTCCTGCTTCGGCTAACCCGCTTCGAAACAGCGGCGGCAGCGCGCCTCGTACA